>URNX01000010.1 GCA_900549415.1 uncultured bacterium | reverse complement strand
AAAACAGGAAAAAGGAATCGGATTCTTCTTTCTGCAAAATCAACAGATAAAATATTTTAAAAAAAGAGAACTGCATATTAAATTATCTGTAAAACAAACAGAAAGAGTCCAATATAAAGCAAATTACACTACCACAAAGGAAACAGCCGTATGAAACATATTTACAAAGCCGTAGTTTTCAGTGTGCTTATCTGCATGGCAGGCAGCCGTGCATTGGCGGATGAAGCCCCTGCCGCAGTCGAGCCGGTTTCCGCACCGGCGCCAATGCAGGAAACGGAAAAAAGCACCGCGGAGGTTATCGAATACAAAATTCCATGCCTTATGGTCCGCGACAATGAACCTGTCGGCAATCTCAACCGTCTGCCGATGAAATTTTCACGGACGAAGCAGAACACTCCGCTGCGGGTGATGATCAGCGACGACACACCAAGCGGAAGCGGACAATCCCTTCACAGCAGTCTTTGGCTTGCCGCCGTAACAGCCGCAATGCTCCGGGGCGATACCATGCACGGCACAACCATTACCGTGGAGTTTTCCGGCAATGTCGACGGACCGAGCGCCGGAGGAGTCACCTGTCTTGCCATTCTTTCCGCGATCGACGGTCTGCCGCTTCCGGACGATTTCGCCATGACGGGAACCATTCTGCCGGACGGCACAATCGGCGTTGTCGGCGGAATCCCGGAGAAGATGCGGGGTGCGGCGAAGGCCGGAATCAAACGGCTGTTCGTTCCCGCGTTTCTGCGCATCTGCAAAAATTACAAAGGCGAGGAAGTCGATGTGAGCCGTCTTGCCGATGAACTGAATCTGAAACTGTTCCGGGTCGAAAACATTGCGGAAGCGTATGCGATCCTGCACAACAAGCCGTATCAGAGCGGCAAGCACATCAATATCCGCAGCATGACAAAACTTTCGCGGGAAGTGGAAGATGTTCTGCTTCCGGTTTACCGGGAGCTCTCGCAGAAAGTTTCGGAAAAGATGAAACAGTATCCGGACTTGAAATCGTATCCCGCAGTCATGGATGGCTATGAACTCTCCCCCGCGCTCGCCAGAGATTTTTATCAGGAGGGGAAACTGCTGCCCGCCACGCTCCAGATTTTCCACACCTGGCAAGCATGGGAAGCGTGGGAGAAATCGGAAAACTTTCTGGACAAATTCCTGCAGGAAAACATCGTTGACTGGTCCAAAATCCACTATCTGCGGGAATACCACTACAGGAAAATCCTCCTCGCACTCCGCAAAGCTTTCGATAAGGAAGGAGAAGCTCTTTTTGAAAAAAGAAAGAAAAGAAAACTTTCATTTTTCCAGAAGCTGTTCGGGAAAGAGCACGAAAAATACCATGGATACTTCCCGTTTGAAAAAGGGCTCGGCGAAATTACAGCACAGCTGGAACCGGTTTCAAGAGAAGTTGAATTTCTGGCGAGGATGCAGGTTCTCTTCAACACACGAATGCCGGAAAAAGAGATGAACATGGCATCCGAAAAAGAGCTTGATGAAGTTTCCAGAACAGAGCAAAGTCTCCTCGAGCTCCTCTATCTTGCCACAAGGGACAATTCAGAGCTGGATAAATTTCTCGGGAAGCTCGGCAAAGCGCTGCCGCGGCTCCATGCAAATTCACGGGCGGAAGAAGTGGAGCGTCTGTTCTATTCCGCAAGCTGTGCCGCAAACTCTGTCGCAGGAGAGAACTTTCAGGATTTCATGTCCGTAAAAGCGGGAAGCGCTCTCAAGGAAGAAACGGCAGTCAAAAAGGAATGGCAGGACAATCCTTTTATCAGCTTCGCGGTTGAGATGCAGATGCAGGCTCTGGAGGATCACAGCCTGCTGAGTCCAGACTCGACAAAACCTCTGTACAACCGGGCGTATCATGTTCAGGCTTCGCTGAAATCACAAATCAGCGCACTGACTCTTGCTTCGGCGGTTCTGGTTATATACGGAGCTGACCAGAGCAACGATTTCATTCCGCATCTCCTGCGCAACGCCAGGGAAGCGGCGATTCAGAACATCAGTGACTGCGTGAGCGCCGGGATCCCGTGTCTGCCCGCGATCTGCGACTTCGAAACTGCCGAAAACGACCAGAACGGCGCCGGGGTCTTCAAGTCCCTTGCCGCCTACTGGCGCGCTTCTCTTTATTCCAAAGCTCTTCTGATGAGTTTCAAGCAAGATAAATCAAATTGAGGGATCTCATGAAAAAACAAAACACTCAGCTGTTGTCCGCAGTATCCGCACTGCTCGTTCTTTCCGGCTGTTCGTTCAGCGGAAACGCGGTGCAGCCGCAGAAAACGCCGGAGGTTCCGGTTGTTCCGGCGGCAAACAAACAGGAATCCGATGAACAGGAGTATATCAATCTGGCAGAACTTCTGTTTGAAAACAGAGACGGCATCGCAGCATTTGAAATTTTCAAAGAATATGCGGAAAAAGGAAATCCGGAAGCGCAGGCCTGGCTGGGCCGCTGTTATCTGCAGGAAATCGGAACGCCTTCAGACATAAACAAAGCCTACGAGTATTTTTCCAAAGCGGCGGAAAAAAACAACCCGTGGGGACTCAACGGGCTTGCTGTTATGACTCAGTTCGGTATCGGAACCACCGCGAATCTGCCGGCAGCAATCGAGCTGTATAAAAAGGCGGCGGAGCAGGAGCTTCCGCTTGCTTTCAGCAATCTTGCACAGATATACGCCAACGAAGAGAACGGCTGTTACAATCCGGCTCTCGCGGAAACTTATTTCAAAAAAGCAATTGAACACAAATCCCCGCAGGGCGGAAACGCATATGCGAAATTCCTTTACGAACAGAAACGTTACGCGGAAGTTGTCTCCCTCTGCCAGACCATGCCCGATTCAACCGATGCAATGATCCTGCTGGCGGACTGTTTTCTGAACGGACGGGGAACTCCTGTCAATATTTCCAAAGCGACAGCCCTGGCGGAAAAAGTTCTTGCGGCAAACGGTCCGGCGGAATGGAGCAGAGACATTCTGCTTGACGCCTCCAAGGAAAAGGTTGTTTTCAACGGGATGAATGACCGGGGCAGGCATTTGCTGAAGCTCGCGGCGGAAGCGGGACACCCGGAAGCTCAATTCCTATATGGCAGCATTCTTGCCGATGCGAAGGATACGGATACCGCACTTTCCTTCATGCTCAAATCGGCAGACAGCGGATTCCGCGAAGCCGCACTCAAAGCAGGCGAAATGCTCGCAGAGAAGGCTCGTTTTACGGAAGCAATCAAATATTACATGATCGCTTCGCTCGAAAAGGAAAACGAAAAAAATGCGGTTGTAAAACTTTCCGATCTGTACCACACAAAGTTGAACCAGCCAAAAACCGGACACTTCTGGGACGTCAGGGGAATGGCGCTTGATCTGAATTACTGCCGCAACGAAATCGCTCTCAAAGAGCTTTTCACCGACGGAGATGAACACTTCGTCCGCGCCGCGGCGCTGTTCGCAGAAGGAGTGCTCCAAAACAACAAGTTTGCGGATCAATGGCTCACGAACATTCTGAAGAAGGAGTACGACCGGCTCCGTCTTCTCGCCGACAAGAACACCCCGGATGCACTCTTCGCACTCGGCGTCGTCGGCTGGATGGAGGAGGACAAGCATCCGGAAGCAACCGTCGGAGTGGAACTGCTTCAAAGAGCGGCGGAACTCAAACATCCGGTCGCCTGCAGAATACTGGGTCGGATGTACCTCAACGGAAATCCGCAGATAAAGAAAGATTTGAAAAAAGCGCTCGACTGGTTCCAGAAAGGCGCGGAATACAACGATCCCCAATCGGCGAGAATGGCTTCCCTGATGCTCTTCTACGAAGAGATATTCAAGAAGACTCCGGCAGAAGAAGTCAAAAAGGCTTTTGAACGGGCGCTGGAGCTGGAAACATTCAGCGTGGCATTCGAATATGCGCAATATATGGAGCAGACCGTCAAAGATCAGAAGAAAGCGAAAGAGCTGTATGAACTTGCCGCGGCACACGATGATCCACGCGCAATGCTCCGTCTGCACTATCTTCTGTTTGAAACGGAAACGGAAATGGACAAGGCGGCGGCATATCTCCGCAAGGCAATCGAGCTTCAGCACGCAGAGGCGAATTTGCGCCTGGGGTATCTCCAGGACCTCGTTCAGGAGCCGCGCCGCGCGTTCATCTGTTATTTGAATTCTAAAATCAATGACGAAAATGCAGAAGCAAACTTCAAGCTTGCAGAATGTCTGCTGAATGGCTACGGCTGCGAAGTCAACCACCAAGCATTCCTGGCCTGCGCGGAAAAAGCATACCAGGACGGACACGCGGATGTCTGTTACCTTCTGGGCACTGTTTACCGCGACGGGAAAATCGGACCGAAAGATTCCGTCAAAGCCAAAGCGTATTTCAAGGAAGGAGCGAAGCGCGGAAGCGCAAAGTGCAAAAACGCGCTTTAATTCCACGACAGGTGCGCGACGATTCCGGCGCCGCGCACGGAATTGCAGAGAAGGATTTCATCCGCGGAACGGAGATCGGATTCAAAAAGAAGTTTCTCCTCCGCCGGAAGCGAAGCGAGAAGATGCGCACGCTCCACGCCAGGAAGAAGTCCGCAGCGGAGCGGAGGCGTATACCAGCGGGAACCACGACGGATGAACAGATTCGAAATGCTCCCCTCCGTGAACTCGCCGCGCGCATTGCGGAAAATCTCTTCGTCAAATCCGGCGGCACGGGCGGCTGCTAAACGGGAATGATAAAATTCCCGGACCGTCGTCTTGTGATGAAGAAAAACATCGTCCGCATCCGTGCGGTCAGAGGAAACCAGGACCCGGAGCGGAACTGCCCTCCAGATTCCGCGTCCGGGCCCTGATTCAAATTCAATATTCCCGCGATGATCCAAAAAAAATTTCACCGTTGCATTCTCCGTCCCCTTGCGGCGCAGTTCCGCATCAATTCCGGAAAGACCGCGCTCGATTGCGGAAGGATCAACCGGACGGCCGAAATAACGCTGACTCGTCACGGCACGGAGAATGTGCGCGGCGGCATCCGCGCATCCATCCCGCACAGACCAGCGGATCGTCTCGAAAATCCGGAACGGAGGAGGAGCAATTTCAGCGTAACGGCGTTTCAGCAAAGCCTCCTTCCATTCGCTTTCCGCGGTGGAATCGGCAACAATCCCGCCGCCGATTCCCGTTTCAATATGCGTTCCGCAAACCGTCAGCGTGCGGATCGCGACATTCAGACGGAACGCTTTTCCGGGGCGAAACACTCCGATACAGCCTGTATAGACACCGCGCGGACTCTTTTCGTTCCGGCGGATGATTTCCATTGCCCGCACCTTCGGAGCGCCTGTAATTGAAGCGGGCGGAAACGTCGCTGAAAAAAGTTCAAACAGGCTCACCCGCTCCGGAAGCCCGCCATGAACCGTGCTGATCATTTGATGCACAGTTCCGTATGTATCCACATGCAGGAGCGGATCAACAGAGATGCTGCCGGGAACGCAGACGCGTCCAAGATCGTTGCGGACCATGTCGGTAATCATCAGATTCTCCGCCATGTTCTTCTCATCGTGCGCAAGCCATTCCGCAACCGCGCGGTCGTCGGCGGGAATCGGGGAACGCTTCGCGGTTCCTTTCATCGGAGAACTGAAAATGCGGCATCCGTCCGACTCCAGAAACAGTTCGGGCGAAAGCGAGAGGATGCGGCATTCGTCGAAGTTCAGGAACGCCGCGTACGGAACCGGATGACGCGCGGCAAGACTAAGAAACAGCTCTTCCGCATGCACGGGCTCAACGGATCGGCAGCGGAAAGTCAGATTTGCCTGATAGATGTCGCCGGCATGAATATGCTGCAAAACATCGGCAATCTGTTTTCCGTATTCCTTTTCGGAGAGCTCCGGTTCCAGCGGTTTGCGGAGGAGTTCGCCCAAATCATCGGGAACCCCGACCGCAAGCGGGGCATGATCGTAAACGGCAAATTCCGCAAGCGGAAGCCCGGACAGCTTTTCGTGAACAGTCAGGGCGGAATCGAATGCGGGAGCGGCTTCGTAGGCGACAAAACCGGCGGCGTAAAAACCTTCCGCAGTCAAACGTTCGAGTTCATGGAACAGAGGTTCCACTTCATCAATGCAGTGCGCCCGCAGAATCCGGACAGGATCGGAGAAGAGCTCCCACGCGGAATCTTCTCCGGACGCGGCAAGCAGCGCCGTTCCGGGACGGCGCATGACTGAAAGCAAATCGAGAGCGGACACACTTCACCTGCGGTTTATCAACACCGGCAGGGTCTCCTGCTCCGCTTCGGAAATTGAATGGTTAATGGATGCGGCTCATGGGAAACAATATAGCACAGAAAAACGATTTTGCAAATTCATCTGATAAACATTGCATTTTCCCGCTTCCGTGTTATAATACCTCAAAAGGAGATTTTATGCAAGGAGACAAATACAGTATCGACATGTGCAGCGGGCCGATCTTCAGCAAGATCATCCTCTTTTCCGTCCCGCTCATTCTTTCCGGAATCCTTCAGCTGATGTTCAATGCGGCGGATCTGATCGTGCTCGGACGCTTCGCCTCGCCGGAGGCAATGGCAGCGGTCGGGGCGACGGCATTCCTCACAAACCTCATCGTCAATGTGTTCATCGGGCTCTCCATCGGGACAAACGTCCTCGCGGCGAACTATCTCGGCGCGAAAAACTGGAAGAACACCAGCCGAACCGTTCACACGGCAATCGCGGTCTCCCTCGCGGGTGGCGTTGCACTCGCAGTCATCGGAATTCTGATTTCAAAACCGCTGCTGGAAATGATGTCCACACCGGACGACATCATCGGCATGGCGACTCTCTACATGTGGATTTACTGTGCGGGGCTCCCGTTCATTCTGCTCTACAATTTCGGCAGTGCCGTGATGCGCGCGGCGGGCGATACGCGGCGTCCGCTCTTCTATCTGGTGATTGCGGGAATCGTCAATGTCATTCTGAACATTGTGTTCGTGCTCGGACTGCACATTGACGTCGCGGGAGTCGCAATTGCAACCACGGTTTCGCAGGCGATTTCAGCTTTTCTGGTGCTCCGCAATCTCATTCATCTGCGCGACGCATGCCGCTTCCGCTGGAAAAATCTGCACATTGATCCGATCATTCTGAAGAGCATGCTGTGGATCGGGCTCCCGGCGGGAATCCAGGGCTCGTTCTTCTCGATTTCAAACCTTGTGATCCAGTCGTCCATCAACTCGTTCGGAGCTATGGCGATTGCGGGAACAACCGCCGCGCTCAGCCTCGAAGGAATCGTCTACGTCGGAGCATATTCGTATCATCAGACCGTAATCACATTTGCTGGACAGAACATCGGCGCGGGGCGCGTGGACCGCGTAAAGAAGAGCATCTGGTACTGTCTGATCTGCTCGATTGTGCTTGAAACCGCCATGGGGCTCGGATTCTATCTCTGCGCACGGCCGGTGCTCTCGATTTTCAACACGAATCCGGAGGTGATTTCATGGGGAATCCTGCGCATGAAAATTCTGTTCACCACATATGCGCTCTGCGGAATCATGGATGTTGTGAGCGGTGCGCTGCGCGGACTCGGCTCATCGCTTCAGCCGGCGATCGTGACCATGCTCGGAGTCTGCGTGCTGCGTGTGGTCTGGGTGTTCTGCATCTTCCCGCTCGACCGGACAATGGAGAATCTGCTGGTTTCGTATCCGGTTTCGTGGTTCCTCACGGCGGCGGTCAACGCGGTGTTCCTCTGGATTCTCTGCAGAAAAATTTCCGCACAGCCGCCTGCGCTTGCCTGATTACGCGCGCGGGTGCGCCATATTGTAAACGTCCTTCATCCGCTCTGTGCTGATGTGCGTATAGATCTGCGTCGTGCTGAGATTGGCATGTCCGAGAAGCTCCTGGACGCTGCGCAGGTCAGCTCCGGCATCGAGCAGATGCGTGGCGAAGGAGTGACGCAGTTTGTGCGGTGTCATATCCATCGGCAGATCCGCCGTCCGCAGATAAAGCTTGAAGTTCGCCTGAAATGCGCGCGGCGTGAGACGCTGTCCGAACTGATTGACGAACACCGGCGCATTCCCTTTTGTGTTCGATGTGCGGAGGGTTCGCTCGGGGAAATAGTTTTTCAGCGCGCGGATTGCCGGATGACCGAGTCCGCAGAGACGTTCCTTGTTTCCCTTGCCCCGGACCCGCATGATGCCAGAGACTAAATCCAGGTCTTCCAGGTCCAGCCCGATCGCCTCGCTGATACGGAGTCCGCCGCTGTAGATGACCTCGAGAATTGCGGCGTCGCGGGCGGCGGCGAAATGCGCGCTGTCCTCATCCTTCGCATAGCCTTTCTGATATGCGTCGCGCCAGTGAATCGCGGGAGCATCGAGCAGACGCCCGACCTCATCGACGCTCATGTATTTGGGAAGCAGTTTTTCGCGCTTCGGGGCTTTGAGCCCGAAGAACGGGTTGCTCTGCGCCAGCCCTTCCCGCTGCATGAAACGGTAGAACGTGCGCATTCCGGAAAGTTTGCGCAAGATGGAAGTTTTGGAAACGCCCTCTTCATCCTGAAGACGGACGATATAGGTTCGCGCGCCGTAAACGTCGATGCTGTTCCAGTCGACCTGCTGTTCCTCCGCATCGGCTTCAAGCATCATGCGGGCGAACTGGAGAATGTCAAGACGGTAGCTGTCGACGGTGTGGGCGGAGGAATTGCGCTCGTTCACCAGGTAGGCGCAGAACGCGGAAAGCGCCCGGTCCATCTTCTGATGTCCGGACGCTTCCCCGTTGTGTTCCGTTTCCGCCATTATGCGTTGTCGCGGTGTGCGAGCGCGGCTTTGACGAATCCGCGGAAGAGCGGATGCGCCTTCAGCGGCGTCGACTTGAATTCCGGATGGAACTGGCAGGCGACGAACCACGGATGATCGCGCAGTTCAACCATTTCGACCAGCTTGCCGTCCGGCGATGTGCCGACGATTTCAAGTCCGGCGTTTTCAATGTCCGCACGGAACTTCGTGTTGAATTCATAACGGTGGCGGTGACGTTCGCGGATTTCTCCGGCTTTGTAGACGCCCGCCGCTTTGGTTCCGGGCTTTATGACACAGGGATATGCGCCGAGACGCATCGTTCCGCCCTTCGCGGTGATGGTCTTCTGCGCTTCCATGAGGTCGATGACGGGGAATGGAGAGTGGGGATCGAATTCGGTGCTGTTCGCCTTCTCCATGCCGCAGACATTGCGGGCGAATTCGATCACTGCGCACTGCATTCCGAGACAGATTCCGAAGAACGGGACTTTGTGTGTACGGGCGTATTCCACGGCTTTGATCTTTCCGGGAACTCCGCGGTCGCCGAAGCCGCCGGGAACCAGAATGCCGTCAATGCCTTTGAAGATTTCATCCAGATTGCCGTTGTCGAGCTCTTCCGCTTCAACGGGACGGAATCTGACTTTTGCGGCATTTGCGATTCCGGCGTGCGAAAGCGCTTCATAGATGCTCTTGTAGGCGTCGCGCAGAGCGATGTACTTGCCGACCACTGCAATTTCGACGGAACCGTTCACGGGATTGAGAACGGTTGAAACCATTTTTTTCCAGTCGGAGAGATCGCTTTCGCGCTCGGGGAGATCGAGCAGACGCAGCACACAGGCGTCGACGCCCTGCTTGTAGAGATCAAGCGGAACTTCGTAGATGGAGTTCTTGACATCGAGCTCCTCCACAACATTTTCTTTTTTGACGTTGCAGAAGAGAGCGAGTTTCTGCTTGTGATCCTCCTGCATGGGTGTTTCGCAGCGGCAGACAAGGATATGCGGAACGATACCGATGCCGCGCAGGACGCTGACCGACTGCTGGGAGGGCTTTGTTTTGAGTTCACCCGCCGCCTTGATGTAGGGAACGAGGGTGAGGTGGATGAAGATGGAATTGTTTTCGCCGAATTCGTGGTAGAACTGACGGATCGCCTCAAGGAACGGGAGGGATTCGATGTCACCGACCGTTCCGCCGATTTCGGTAATCGCGATATCCACGTCTTCGGAGTGCATGGAGGCGATCGCAGCCTTGATTTCATTGGTGATATGCGGGATGACCTGCACGGTTCCGCCGAGATAGCCGCCTTCGCGTTCACGGTGAATGACGGAGCTGTAGATGCGTCCGGTGGTGTAATTGCTGGCTTTCGAGCAGGTGATTCCGGCAAACCGTTCGTAATGACCGAGGTCGAGATCGGTTTCCGCGCCGTCATCGGTCACATAGACTTCGCCGTGCTGATAGGGCGACATCGTGCCGGGGTCGACGTTGAGGTACGGGTCGAGTTTCTGCATGGCGACCCGGTATCCTCTGCTTTTGAGGAGCATGGCGATTGAAGCTGCGGTAATCCCTTTGCCAAGAGAGGAAACCACGCCTCCGGTAATGAAAATGTGTTTTGTCATTTCTCTTCATCCAGTGAAAAGTTGTTTTGCGGGGAATTTGCAAAAACACCAGAAGAAAATCAGTTCGGCGGAGGGGGGCAAACTGTCTTTTGACAGCTGCCTGCAAGGCAACCGCCAAAACGTTCCGCCCTGCAGGGCCGGTCAAATCTTCTGACGGTACTTCTGAAATTACCTCGCTTTATAAGATACTCCATTTTCCGGAAAAATAAAGTCCGGATTCTGAAAAAAAAGCTGTTTTTTTTCTTCCGTCCTCCGCTTCCCGCCCGGGAATCGCCTTGAAAATAAACACAGGCATGATATATTAGCGAGTTCGTCGGCCGCAATGCAGTGAATCCTGTGCAAATCGGGAACTGTCGCGCAACTGTGAACCGTGAAAAACGGAAAGTCAGATCCTCATGCGGTCAGAAAAAGACAACCGTAAATTTGTGCGCGCAACACAAAAGGAACATCATGCAAGAAAGACAGAATCTCTCAACGCCCGCACGGCCCGTCCGGCGCGGACTGATGGGCTTTCCCTCCATGCCCGTCGAAAACCCGGAAGAGAAATGGTGCACGGGAATCGAATCCGCCATTGAATCGCCCTGCACCGTCTATCTCCACATTCCCTTCTGCAGAAGCAGATGCAACTTCTGCAACTTCTATTCGGGAACAGGAACAAAACAGGAAATCGCCGATTACGCACAGCTCCTCATCCGGGAAATCCGGGACTGGGGACCGCGCATCCGCGGAACCGTCAACGCAGTCTACTTCGGCGGCGGCTCTCCCGGAATCCTCGCCCCCGGCGACGTCCGCAGCATTCTCTCCGCAGTCCGCTCCGCCCTCCCCCTGGCAAATGATGCGGAGATCACATGGGAAACCCGGGTGGAAGATCTCGATGATGCACATCTCGACGCCACGCTCGAAAACGGCGTCAACCGCTTCTCCGTCGGCGTTCAGACTTTTCATACGGAACTCCGCCGCGCTCTCGGACGCGCCTCCGCAAAAGAGACCGTTCTTGAAGCGCTCGCCCGCACCGCACGGCGCAACCAGGCGGCGGTTACCGTCGATCTCCTCTACGGACTCCCCGGACAGACGCCAGAACATCTTGCGGAAGACCTTGAAACCGTCTGCCGCGCGGGAATCTCCGGATTCTCCTTCTACCGTTTTCATGTTCACCCCGGTCTCCGTCTCGCGGAACAAATCCGCGCGGGACAGATGCCGCAGGTTCCGCCGGAAGAGGCATGCTTTGAACTGTACCGTCTCTGCACCGAACGCATGACCGCCGCCGGAGCGAACAAAATTTCCTTCAAACACTACGCATTCGGAACCCGCGAACGCAATCTTTACAACGCCATTTCCGCATGGAAACTGCCCTGCATTCCGTTCGGACTCAGCGCGGCGGGACGTCTCGGCGGATTCCGTTTCAAGCAGACCTCGTCGATGCCCGATTACCGCGATCTGGTTCTGCGCGGAGAAAAACCGATTGCCGCGGCCGGACGGATGCCCGGAGATTTCCCGGCGTCCGCCCGCATCGGCGGAGAACTCAACTGCCAGATGACTCTGCATCCCGGCTCGGTGCTTCCGTTCGTGCCGGAACCGCTGCGGAAACGCGCCGCAGAGCTGCTCAAAGAGGCGGCGGATACGCAAGTCGCAAAAGGGACAATGTTCCCGGAACAGTTCGGCGGATACCGCCTGACGGAACGCGGATGCTTTGCGTGTCCGGCTGTCGGATCGGAAATCATGGAAAAATTCGCGGAAGCGTGGAGAATGTGAAATGAAGAATTTTCTGTTTATCATCCTGCTCGGGGCGGCTCTGCTCGCCGCCGCGGGCGTCGTCTCTGAAACCAAAGAAAACATCGTGTACCGCCAGCCGGACGGACTGGAGATCACAATCAGGAAAAAACCGGAGCGCGTCATTGTCGCCTACGCCTCGCTTGCTCCGGTGTGGGATCTGGCGGGGGGAAAGGCGGTCGGCGTCTCGTCCGCGCGGGACAAAACCGCGATTCCGGAATCCATGAAACATCTGCCGGTCGTGGGCGTTTCCACAACGCCCAGCGTGGAAAAAATTGTTGCGCTCAAACCGGATCTCGTCATCCTCACTTCGCGCGTGAACCGGCACTACCGGGCGGCCGGACTGCTCCGCCGGATGGGAATCACAGCGGTTTGCGTGGAATACGGCTCCTACGACGACTTCAGCACCCTTCTTGACTTCTTCTGCCGCATCAACGGGCGGACAATCGCCGACGTTCCCGCAGCAAAACAGGTGGTTCGCGACGTTGAATCCGTCTGTGCAAAAACAAAAGGCTTGAAAAAACCGCGTTATGCGCTTATATTTGCATCCGGAGGCGGATTCCTTCTCGAATCTTCCAGCTTCAGCGTCGGGCGGATGGCGGCCATGCTCGGAGCGGAAAACATCCGCAAAACCGAACAGCCGGGGCGGACGCAGTTCAGTTATGAACAGCTCCTGCTGGATGATCCGGACGTCATTTTCATCACAACGATGGGCGATGCGGAAGGACTGAAGGAAAAATTCCGGCGCGATTTCATGGATCGCCCGGCGTGGAAGACACTCTCCGCGGCGAAAAACGGACGCGTTCATTTTCTGCCGGTTGATCTGTTTCTCTACATGCCCGGACCGCGCTATCCCGAAGCGTTCCGGGAACTGGCAAAGCTGCTGTACCCGGGAAAGGAGTTTTGAGTCATGCAACTGAAATCGGTCTTCAGAAGTGCGGCGGGACGCGGCGCGTTCCTCGTTCTGCTGCTTCTTCTGCTTGCCGCCGCGGTTCTGATGAGTCTCTCGGTCGGTTCGCTGAAACTTCCGCTGAAGGAAATTGTTTCAACGCTCTGGAACCGCCCGGAGGGAGTGAACTACCAGATTCTGTTCAACATCCGGCTTCCGCGCATTCTGCTCGGGGCGATGGTCGGCGGATGCTTCGCCGTTGCGGGCGCGATTCTGCAGGGAGTCATGCGCAACCCGCTGGCGTCCCCCGGAATCATCGGCGTTTCGGCGGGAGGCGGGCTCGCGGGAATTATCGTGATGCTCGTGCTACCGCAATTCGGAGCGCTGCTCGTCCCGGCGGCGTTCTGCGGATCGCTGGCAACGGCGCTGCTCGTCTATCTGCTCGCATGGAAACGCGGGGTGAGTCCCGTCAGGCTGATTCTCGCCGGAGTTGCGGTCTCTGCAATGCTCGGGGCGTTCAGCAGCACCATTCTGCTCTTCAACGCGGAACGCGCGGGCGGAATTCTGGATTTCTCCATCGGCTCGCTTTCCGCGCGGAGCTGGCATCAGATCCAGCAGGTCGGACTCTATATGCTGTTTGCGTTTCTCGCGGCGTTCTCGCTCGGAGGCAAACTGAATATCCTCGCGCTC
The DNA here is from genome assembly GCA_900549415.1 of uncultured bacterium. GTDB lineage: Bacteria > Verrucomicrobiota > Lentisphaeria > Victivallales > UBA1829 > UBA1829. Next base: position 75,338 of record URNX01000010.1, on the reverse strand, counting down.
GGCGACGAAGTGGCGATCGGGCTCGGACTGAAAGTGGAGCGCGTCCGCTTCCTGCTGATCGCCGCAGCGGCTCTGCTCGCGGCGTCGGCGGTCAGCGTGGCGGGACTGCTCGGATTCGTCGGACTGATTGCGCCGCACATCATGCGGATGATGATGGGATCGGACAACCGTTTTCTGCTCCCGGCATCTGCGCTTTTCGGCGCTCTGATGGTTGTGTCATGCGACACTATTGGACGGCTCGTTCTCGATCCCTCCGAACTGCCCGTCGGCATCATCATGGCGCTGATGGGACCTCCGTTCTTCCTCTGGCTCCTCAGGAGGCACCGCTATGAAAGTTGAAGTACGCTCCCTCTGCGCCGGATACGGCGCAAAACTCGTTCTCGACAATGTCAACATGGAAATTCCCGCACACGGAATCGTCACTCTGCTCGGTCCGAACGGATGCGGGAAATCCACTCTGCTCAAAAACATCGGACGCATTCTCTCGCCGCGCGCAGGCGAAGTCCTGCTCGACGGACGCGCCGTTTCCAGGTATGACACCGGCGAGCTGGCGCGCAGAATGGCGATTCTCCCCCAGCTCCACCACGCTTCGGGTGAACTGACCGTGGAGGAACTTGTCGCTTACGGACGCTTCCCCCACCGCCGCGCCGGGCATTTTTCCGGAACACATGACCGCGACGCAATCGACCGTGCGCTCCGCATGACCCGGATGGAACCGCTCCGCAAACGCAGCATCCCTTCGCTTTCCGGCGGAGAGCGTCAGCGCGCGTGGATCGCCATGACCCTCGCCCAGGAGCCGGAACTGCTTCTGCTTGATGAACCGACCACCTTCCTCGACGTCTGCTGTCAGTTTGAAATCATCGAAATGATCCGCGAACTCAACCGCAACTTCGGGATTACGGTTATCATGGTTCTGCACGACCTCAATCTGGCAGTCCGCTGCTCCAACGAACTTGTCATGCTCCGCAACCGGACGGTTCGTTACGCAGGCACTCCGGCGGAACTCATGAAACCGGAAATTCTCCGCGATATTTTTGAAATCGAAGCCGAATTTTTCACAGGGAAAGACGGACTCCCCTACTGCATGCCGACCGCTTCGGCAAGAAAGGACGCATAATGAAAACTCTGATTGTCTATTCCAGCCGGGAAACCGGAAACTCCCGCAAAATTGCCGAAGCCCTCGCCGCTGCCGTTCCGGATGCAGTTCTTGCTGCAGCAGCCGAAGCGCCGGCTCCGGAAAAATTCGATCTGATCACATTCTGTTTCGGAATCTACCGCGGCTGGCCCGACGGCGATATGATCGAGTTCATGAAGCGCACGCATCACAAGGACGCCGCACTCTTCATGACGCTCGGCGCATGGCCCGATTCCGAACACGCGTTCCGCTGTTTCGGCCGCGCGGAAGGTCTGCTCGAAACAGATACCGTTCACGTCCGCTTCATCTGCCAGGGAGGTTACACGCAGGCGCACCTCGAACATATGAAATCCCTCCCAGCAACTTCGCCGCACGGCTGGAATCCCGAACGCGAAGAGCGGGTCATGGAGGCGATGAAACATCCATCGGAAGCCGACTGTGCAAACGCCGTCGCCGCCCTCCTCGCCGCACAGAAAAAACTCGCAAACGCAAAGCCGCACGCTCCGCGCACGGAAGCAAAACGCGCAGTGGTTCTTTCGGTCTTCGGAACAACCTACCCCGAAGCGGCAAAGGCTTACGATGTGCTCGAAGAATCCATCCGCGCACGGACGGAGCTTCCGGTTTTCCGCGCGTACACGTCGCGGAAAATCCGCCGCAAGCTCAACAACGCCGTGCCGTCGCTCTCCGCCGTGCTGAAACGGCTCGTCACGGAGGGCTTCACGGAAGCGGAAATCGTCGCAGCCTACCTCGCCGCAGGGGAAGAATACGAACTTGTCGCCAACACAGCCGCGGCGTTCGGACGCTCACTGAAACTTCACCTGAACCGCCCGCCGCTCGAAAACCTGTCTCTGCTCCGTGATTTTCTGAAACTCGTCCCCGCGCTCATTCCGTCCGAACGGAAACCGGGGGAATCCGTTCTGTTCATGGGACACGGCAACGGAGACGGACGCTCCGATTTCGCGTACACCGCTCTGAATGCGGAACTTGAGGCAATCGACCCGGACTTTCATGCGGCGTGCGTGGAGGGCGAACCGGATTTTGAATCCACAGCCGCAAGGCTCAAACCCGGACGCGTCTGGCTCCTCCCCTTCCTGATTGTCGCGGGCGATCACGCTCGCAACGATCTTGCCGGAGAGGAGGCGGATTCCTGGCGTTCCATTCTGACCGCGCACGGGTTCGACGTCCGCACCGTTCTCAAGGGACTCGGCGAAAACCGCGCAGTCGCCGACTGGTTTGCAAAGGAACTGAAATGAAAACCGGCAGATTCTACGGAGTCGGTCTCGGGCCCGGCGATCCCGGACTCGTAACCCTGCGCACGGCGGAAATTCTCCGCGCGGCACATGTCGTCTATACCGTCGCCTCACGCCAGAGCGAACGAAGCGTTTCGGGAGCAATCATCAATGCGCTCCCAGGGGTGACCGCCCGACGCGAAGAGCTTAAATTCACCATGTCGAAGGATTTTCCGACCCGTCTGGCGAAAATTGATGAACACGCCCGGCGCATCGCCGCGGAGCTCCGTGCGGGAAACGACTGCGCATTCGCAACCATCGGCGACGCCATGACCTACAGCACTTGCGGCTATCTTCTCCGTGCGCTGCTGCGCATTCTGCCGGAACTTGAATACGAAATTGTTCCGGGCGTGAACTCGTGGAGCGCACTCGCCGCCGCTTCGGGAACCGCCCTCGCGGAGGACAGCACGGTTCTGCGCGTCATACCAAGCCACCTCCCTCCCGATTCGCCGGAACTGCACCGCATACTCGAATCCGGCGAATCCGCGGTTCTGCTGAAAACCTATCATTCACGCAACGAATATCTCGACGCCCTTGCGGGGGAATCATGCGACATTCTCTACGGTTCGAACATCGGACTCAAGGAGCAGTTCATCTCATCCGATCCGGCGGCGATCCGGGAACGGCCGGATGAATATCTTTCCATGCTGATAATCCGGAAGGAGAAAAAATCATGAAACACGGCGGAGACCGGACAGCTCTAGCTCGCGAAGCTCTGTGCGAACCGGAAGAGATACTGGATTTCAGCGTCAACCTGAATCCGCTCGGCGCGCCCGGATGCGTTGCGGAAGCGTATTACCGCGCCTTCGACAAGCTGAACGAATACCCCTCTCCGTATGCGGAAAAGCTCTCCGCGCGCCTGGCGCAAAAACTCGGAATGAAAACGGAACGGATTCTGTTCGGCAACGGTTCGAACCAGCTTCTCGCGCTCATTCCGTTTGCGCTGAGACCGAAACGCGCGCTGATCGCCGTCCCCTCCTATCTCGAATACCGGACCGTCTGCGAACGCGCGGGCGTTCCGGTCGAGACGTTCCGTCTGAATGAAAATTTTGAACTCGACTTCGATGCTCTGTCCGCACGGCTCCAAACGGACGATCTTGTAATTCTCGGTTCACCGAACAATCCGGACGGAGCTTTGCGCGATCCCGCCGAACTGCGCAAACTGGCAGAGACTCATCCGAACGCTCAAATTCTCGTTGACGAAGCATTCATTGATTTTGCCGGAGAAGAATTTTCCGTTCTTGCACACGAACTTCCACAGAATCTTTCCGTTCTGCGCTCCATGACAAAATTTTATGCGATTCCGGGACTGCGTCTCGGCTGCTGCATCGGGACGCTCGCGGAAAAACTGCGCGAATTCCAGCCCGAATGGATGCTCTCCGCTCCGGCGGAAGCGGTCGCGGAAGCAATTCTGGCCGAAGAATCCGATTACGCGGAACGTTCACGCGAACTCACCGCGGAGCTGCGCGGAAAACTCGCACATGAACTTGCTCAGATTCCCGGTCTGCGCGTGTTTCATTCGGACGCGTGTTATCTGCTTCTGCACGGACGCGACCCGCGCGAATTTCTGCTGAAAAAACATAAAATCGCCATCCGTTCCTGCGGCAATTACGACGGGCTTTCCGATTCTTTCTTCCGCGTCGCCGTCCGGAATGAAAAAGAAAATGAACGGCTTGTTTCCGCACTCTGCGATTTTTACGGTGCACCCGCAGTCCTCACGCACAAAAAACGTCCGGCTCTGATGCTCCAGGGGACATCGTCGAATGCGGGGAAAAGCGTGCTTGCGGCGGCGTTCTGCCGGATTCTGCTGCAGGACGGTTTCCGCGTCGCTCCGTTCAAAGCGCAGAACATGGCGCTGAACTCGTTCGTCACTCCCGGCGGAGGGGAAATGGGGCGCGCCCAGGCGGTTCAGGCGCAAGCCTGCCGCATGGAACCGGACGTCCGGATGAATCCGGTTCTGCTGAAACCTTCGAGCGACACCGGAAGCCAGGTCATTGTACGCGGGAAACCGATCGGATCCATGCGAGTCCGCGAATATTACGCACACAAAAAAGAACTCTGGAAAGACGTCACACGCGCCTATGACGAACTTTCCGCCGAAACGGACGTCATGGTCCTCGAAGGCGCAGGCTCGCCGGGGGAAATCAACCTCAAATCCGGCGATATCGTGAACATGAACATGGCACGGCACGCGGACGCCTCCGTCCTGCTTGTCGGCGACATTGACCGCGGCGGCGTTTACGCATCGTTTCTCGGAACTTACATGACGCTCGAACCGACGGAGCGCGCGCTTCTGGCGGGATTTCTCGTGAACCGTTTCCGCGGCGATCCCACGCTCCTTGCCCCCGCGCATGAATATCTTCTGCGCTGCACCGGCAAACCTGTGCTCGGTGTAGTCGACTACCTCCGCGACCTCGCGCTCCCCGAAGAGGATTCCGTCAACTTTGCGCTGACGCGTCCGCTTCCCAAGCTCGAAAAAACTCTTGATGTTGCGCTGATAGCACTCGGACATATTGCGAACTTCACCGACTTCACTCCGCTGGAACAGGAGCCCGACGTTTCGCTCCGCAAAGTGTTCCGCGCGGAAGAATTCGGCACGCCGGACGTCATCATCATGCCCGGTTCAAAAAATGTCGCGGAAGACCTCCGCCGACTGCGCGCGGAAGGTCTGGATACGCGGATTTCCGATGCGCTCCGCCGCGGAGCATGGTATGTCGGAATCTGCGGAGGGCTTCAGATTGCGGGACGGACAATCGCCGACCCGCTCGGAATCGAATCGCGCGCAGGCTCCGTTCAAGGTCTCGGGCTGCTTCCGCTCGACACGGTTCTCCTCGCAGGGAAAACGCTCCGCCGGACTGCCGCAAGAGAGGGTAACATTCCGGTTTCCGGATATGAAATCCACCACGGGGAAACCTCCGCCGCCGATTCCGCGCTTGTCACTCAGATCCGCGAAGACGGCTCGCCCGTCGGGTTCGGAGCGGGAAGAATCTGCACAACTTACCTGCACGGGATTTTCGACGACGACGTCTACCGCCGCACATTTCTGAACCGCATCCGCGCATCGCTCGGCCTTCCGGAGCTCGGCGTGCTCGCACACTACGAAATTGAAACCGCACTCGACGCTCTCGCCGCGCACGTCCGCTCCCGCGTCGACATGAACGCCATTTACACCCGGCTGGGCCTGAGGAGATGAATCATGACGCCTGAACAGAACGCCTTGTTTGACCTTGTCACCTGGGATTTTCCCGGAGCGGCAATCGAAGCGGAAAGCTTCCGCCGCATCGAAGCCGAAGTTCCACCGGAACAGCGCGCGCGTTTCTCGCCCTCCGAATGGCATATTGCGCGGCGGCTCGTCCACACAACCGCGGATTTTTCGATTCTGCCGCACCTGCGCTTCTCCGGCGATCCGGTCGAAGCGGGACGCGCGGCGCTCCGGCGCGGCGCACTGATTTACAGCGATTCCAACATGATCAAAGCCGGTCTCTCCGTTCCGAAGCTCAAACGCTTTCATCCGGGCTACACCCGCGATTCCATTCTCTGCGAAGTCGCCTCGCCCGACGTTGCGGAACTGGCGAAACGAGAAAACATCACCCGTGCGCTCGCGGCGGTCAAACTGCATGAACATGAACTCGGCGGTTCAATTTTTCTCTGCGGCAACGCTCCGCTCGCACTTGCCGGAATGATCCGCATGATTGTGGAAGGAGGGCCGCGCCCCGCGCTGATCGTCGGAATGCCCGTCGGATTCGTCAATGTGCTCGAATCGAAAGAGCTGCTGAAACTTGTCGACGTCCCGTACATCACTCTGGAGGGACGGCGCGGGGGAAGCCCGCTCGCAGTGGCCGCACTCCATGCCGTCATGGAGGATTTCTGATGAGCAGTCTCCGGAGCGGATTCACCACAGGCGCGGCAATGACCGCCGGGGCGCTCGCCGTTTTTCTGCGGCAGAGCGGAACCGTGCAGGTCATCACGCCCGACGGCTCCACGCTCACGATCCCCGTCGATTCATTCAAAGATGATTCCGCCGTCATCCGGAAAGACGCCGGCGACGATCCGGACGCCACCGACGGAGCACACATTGAAGTGCTGTTCCGTCCCGCAGAGCTCACGGAAGCCCAGCCGCAGGACTACACAGAAACGGCAGGAGAATTGACCGTCATCGTGCGCGGAGGGGACGGAGTCGGACTTGTTACGCGCCCCGGGCTTGCGGTCCCGGTCGGGAAGCATGCAATCAATCCGGGGCCGCGCCGCCTGCTGATGAACAATCTGCTCCGCTGCGGCGCAACCGGAACATGGCTGCTCCGCGTCGCCGTCCGCGAGGGACGCGCCATGGCGGAGAAAACGCTCAATCCGGTGCTCGGCGTGACGGGCGGCATTTCGATTCTCGGAGGCGGAGGCGTGGTCAAGCCTTATTCAAACGCGGCGTATGCGGCGACCATTGCCCTGCAGATGCGCACGATTGCGAAAAGCGGCTTCGACACCGCCGCCGTTGTCACTGGCGGACGCACGGAAACCGCCGTTCTCCGCGATTTTCCCGTGCTGGAAAAGATGCAGGTCGTACGGATTGCAGATTTCATCGCTCACTCGCTCCGCGCCGCTTCGGCGGCGGGAATCCGGCGGATCATCATCGGCTGCATGCCGGGAAAACTGCTGAAATACGCATGCGGAGACGAAAACACCCATGCGCACAAAACAAAACTGCGTCCCGCGCTGATCCGCTCGCTCGGCATTCCGCTCCGCGATGATCTGCCGCTGGAGGAATATGACACAATGGGCGAACTGGCCTCTTATCTTACGGCCGCCGAATACACGGAACTTTTAAATGCACTGAAAATCAGGGCGCTCGAAAATCTGCAGAAATGGGCGGGGAAAGCCTCCGCCGAACTTGCACTTTACAACGACAGGGGAGAACGGATATGAACGGACAGATTCACGTCATGAGCATCGAACATCCGGAGGAAACCCTTCTCCGCTCCGCCGACGTCATCGCGGGAGGGAAACGGCAGCTTGAACTTCTGCCGTCCGGACTCAAAGCGGAACAAATTGTCTTTGGAGCGCACACGCTCGAACAGGCGCGCGAACTGGTGCGCCGCGCGGAAAAAGAACAGATTGCCGTTCTCGCATCCGGCGACCCGCTCTATTTCGGAATCGGCGGAACTCTCGCGAAGCTTGCCGCGCCCGGACAGCTCGTCATACACCCGGGTCCAACCGCATTTCAGCTTCTGTTCGCCCGTCTGGCTCTGCCGTGGGACGGGGCGGAGCTCTTCAGTGTCCACGGCTCAGGAGAACCTCTTCCATGGCGGAGAATCCTGAACGCGGATACCGCGGCGGTCTACGGCGACCGCAACCGCACGGCAGCAGATCTTGCTCGGGAACTGGTCCTGCGCTTCCCCGCCTCCGCAAACCGTCCCGCGGCAATCGGCTGCGCGCTCGGCACGCCTGAAGAGAAAGTGATCCGCGGCACACTTGCCGAACTCGGACAGCTCAAAGTTCCCGCGCTCTCGGTTCTGGCAGTTCTTCCCGCTCCGGAACGTCCGGGGCTTCCGCTCGGACTGCCCGATACGGAATATGCGCACCAGAACAACATGATCACCCACCCCGAAGTCCGCGCGGTCGTACTCTCCAAACTCCGTCCGGCTCCCGGCGTGATGTGGGATCTCGGCGCGGGCAGCGGATCGGTCGGAATCGAAGCAGCCGCGCTCGCAAAAGGGCTTCAGGTTTTCGCCGTGGAGCAGAACAGCGGACGCGCGGAAGACATCCGCGTCAATGCGGAGCGCCACGGCGTGGAAATTCGTCTGACGGAGGGAAAAATCGCCGATGCTCTTCCCGCCCTGCCCGATCCCGACCGCATCTTTTTCGGCGGCGGCTCCTCGGAGCTGGAGGCGGCGTTTGCAAAACTGAAACCCGGCGGAATCCTCGTGGCAACCGCCGTGCTGGTCGATACGGTCGCGCATCTTGCCGCCGCGCTCCGGGAATTCCGGACGGAACTTCTGACCATGAACGTCTCCCGGGCGGAACGCACTGCGGCGGGGGAATTCCTGCGGGCGGAAAACCCCATCACAATCGCCGTTTACAAAAAGGAATAAGATATGAGCGGTTCAATCACATTTGTCGGAGCCGGACCCGGAGCGGCGGATCTCATCACCATCCGCGGGAAACGGAAGCTGGAAGAGGCGGACGTCGTCATCTACGCGGGCTCGCTCGTCGATGAACGCCTGCTCGACGGTCTCCGCGCGGAAAAGCACAACAGCGCCGGAATGAATTTTGATGAGGTCGTGAATGTCATGGTCCGCGCATGGAAAAACGGAAAATCCGTCGTGCGGCTGCACACCGGCGATCCGGCGATGTACGGAGCCGTCGGCGAACAGTTCCGCGCACTCGACGAACGCGGCATTCCGTACGAAGTCGTCCCCGGCGTAAGCAGCGTTTTCGCCGCGGCCGCCGCGCTGAAAACCGAATTCACCATGCCGGGAATCTCCCAGACCGCGATTCTGACCCGCGACGCCGGCCGCACCCCCGTTCCGCCGGGAGAAGAACTCACCGGACTCGCCGCGCACGGCTCCACGCTCTGTCTCTTTCTGAGTGCGGGAAACATGGATTCGGTTGCAGCAAAACTGCTCGCCGCCGGACGGCGTCCCGACACGCCCGCCGCCGTGGTCTACCGCGCCGGATGGGAAAACCAGAAAGTTGTGCGCGGCACGATCGAAAACATCGCGGCTCGCATGCATGACGCGGGAATCCGGCGCCAGGCAATGATCATCATCGGCGACGTGCTCGACCGCAAAGGCGGAATGTCGTCGCTCTATGACCGCGGTTTCGCGCACGGCTACCGGAGACCGAACACATTCACCGGAACCTGCGCAGTCTTCGCCCTCACCTCCGCCGGAGCGATGAAAGCGGCGGAGATCGCGGCGGGCATCAACGCAAAAGTTTTTCTGCCGGAAAAATATTCCGGTCTCGTCTCTGCCGGACGCCGCGAAACTTATCCCGACGGCGGGTTCCATGAAGCCTTCCGGTCCGCATGGAATCAGTTCGACGGATTCGTCATGGTGATGGCAAGCGGCATCGTCGTCCGCTCCTGCGCGGAACTTTGCGCGCACAAGACAAGCGATCCCGCCGTCGTGGTCACAGATGAACTCGGACGGCACGCGGTGAGTCTGCTCGGCGGACACCTCGGCGGTGCGAACCGGCTCGCGGCGGACGTTGCGGCGGTCACGGGCGGCGAGGCGGTCGTCACGACGGCAAGCGACGTCCGCGGTATGACGGCGGCCGACGACTTTGCCGCGCGGCACGCCCTGCGCGTCCTCAATCCGGAAAATATCGTCAAAATCTCCTCCGCCATGCTCGAAGGCAGAACGGTTGATTTCCGTCTGCCCGAACCGCTCTTCCGGCTTGCATTTGCCGCGAATCCGAACAACCGGCTTGTGCAAACGGTCACAACCTGTCCGGCCGCAGTTCTGCTGGAGGACAAAGAAGAACCGTTCGCCTCCGCCGCGCCCGTACTGTTTCTGAAACGGCGCAAGTTCGCTCTCGGGATGGGATGCCGCAAACTCGCCGAGCTCCGCGATCTCGAAGCGGTTGCGGAAGAAGCGCTCAACACAACCGGCGCGGACTGGGACAACATATCCGTTCTCGCGACGGCGAATCTGAAGCTGGAGGAGCCCGCGCTGAAAGAGCTCGCGGCGAAACATCGTCTTCCGCTTGCAGGGTATGCCGCGGAAGAGCTGAATTCCGTTGCGGTTCCGCATCCGTCGGAAGCGGCGCGGGAAAAACTCGGTATCAATTCAGTTTCGGAGGCGGCGGCAATTCTCGCTTCGGGAAAAGGTCCGCTGATCACCGGAAAAATCAAAGGAAACGGCGCGACTGCCGCGCTTGCGGAGGTTCTCAAATGAAAACAGTCTATGCGGTCGGGCTCGGCCCCGGCTCTCTCGCGCTCCTGACACCCGAAGCGCGGGAAGTCATCGGACATTGCGACACCATTGCGGGCTACAAAACCTATCTGGAACAGATCCCGGAACTCCTTGCGGGGAAACGGATCATTGCAAACGGAATGCGGCAGGAAGTCGACCGCTGCCGCGCCGCGCTTGAGGCAGCAAACGCCGGAGCCGAAGTTGCGGTCATCTCGTCGGGCGACGCGGGAATTTACGGCATGGCGGGACTTCTTCTCGAACTCGCCGAATCGGAAGAGTTCCGCGGGATTGAAATCCGGGTCGTTCCCGGCGTCACTGCAGCTTCCGCGGCGGCGGCGCTCGTCGGGGCGCCGCTGATGTGCGACTTCTGCGTCATCAGTCTCTCCGATCTCCTCGCCGACCGCACGGTCATTCAGCGGAGAATCCGCGCCGCGGCGGAAAACGATTTCGTCACCGCGCTCTACAACCCCGGCAGCACAAAACGGCGCGATCTGCTGGAGTTCACCGTCGAAACCTTCCGCAAGGCGGGCGGCGATGAACTGCCCGTCGCGGTTGTCCATGACATTGCACGTCCGGGGGAACGGTTCTCCATCGGGAAAATTTCCGATTTTCCGTTTGAAGAAATCAATATGACGACTATTGTAATCATCGGGTGTTCGCGCACCGTCGTGCGGAACGGAAGAATGTATACGTTACGGGGATATCAGGAGAAATATGGCGGATTCCGGCAATGACTTTTCCGGCTTTCTCATCGCCGGAGTGAATTCGGGCAGCGGCAAGACAACGCTTGCGCTCGCGCTTATGCGCGCTCTCAGGCGGCGCGGACTGCGCGTCGCGCCGTTCAAATGCGGTCCCGATTACATTGACCCCTCGTTCCACCGCCGCGCGGCGGATGCGGAGTCGGTCAACCTGGACTGCCGCATGACAGGCAAAGAGTGTGTCCGGCAAAACTGGCAGGAATTCGCCGCATCCGCGCAGGCGGCCGTCGTCGAAGGCGTTATGGGGCTGTTCGACGGAGTGGCCTCCGGCACGCTCGAAGGCTCCTCCGCCGAAGTCGCGCTCGCACTCGGCATTCCGGTCATTCTTGTGGTGAATGCAAAAGGCATGGCGGGAAGCATCGCTCCGCTCGTCTCCGGCTTTGTAAACTGGAATCCGGAACTCCGCATCGCGGGAGTGATTGCAAACAGCACAGGTTCCGCCCGCCATGCGGAAATCCTGCGCGATGCACTCGATGCCGCAAACCTTCCGCCGCTCCTCGGAGCTTTTCCGAGACGCGAAGAATGGACCCTCCCCGAACGTCATCTCGGGCTTGTTCCCGAAGAGGAAAATCCCGTCTTCGACTCCTGGCTCGATTCTCTCGGCGAAGCGGCGGAAGAGCTGATAGACCTCGACTTGCTCCTCAAGCTCACACGCCTTCCGCGTCCGACCGCTCCGGAACGGAAATGCATTGCGCCGTTTGTGCGCCTTGCGATTGCGCAGGACCGCGCGTTTCATTTTTATTATCCCGACCAGCTCCGGCGGATGCGGGAAGCGGGGATCGAGCTTGTCCCGTTCTCGCCGCTCACAGGTTCCGCACTTCCGGAAAACATTCAGGGAGTTTATCTCGGCGGAGGTTTTCCCGAACTCTTTGCGGAACAGCTGGAACGGAATGAATCCATGAGGAACTCCATCCGGGAATTCTCGCTGCGCAACGGTCTGATTTACGCTGAATGCGGCGGCTATATGTACCTCATGAACGCGCTCACCGATTTTGCGGGGAAACGTTATTCCATGTGCGGAATCATTCCGTGCGAGGCGGTCATGACGCCGAAGCTCCGCTCCCTCGGATACCGTCGCGCGGTTCCAGCAGGAGAAAGCCCGTTCGGTTCCGGCCCGTTCTCCGGACACGAATTTCATTACTCCGACGCCCCGGAAACGGACACTCCGCTCTGGTCCGCCTTCACGGCCGCAGACAAGCCCGCCCCCACGGGGAACGGCTGCCGCATCCGCCGGACATTCGGGAGCTACATACATCTCCATTTCGGAAAAACACCCGAAGCCTTCAACTTTTTCGCAAAGGAGCTGAGCCGTGCACTCCGTCCATAATCTGATCCTGATTTTCCTCATCGGCTTTCTGCTCGATGTTCTGCTTGGCGATCCGCACAGCCGCTTTCATCCTGTCGTGCTGTTCGGGAACTATGCGCGCGCCGTTGAAAATTTTGTGCGGCGGCAGCTCGGCTCATCCGTTTTCAGCGGACTTGCGGCATGGTTCTGCGCAGTACTTCCGCCAACCGCGCTGGCGTTCCTCATCACAAAATACGGCGGTATTGTCGCGGCGGGAATCTTTCTCTATTTTGCCATCGCCCTGCGGAGTCTGCTCGACCATTCCGCCGCAATCCGCGTCCCGCTTGAAAACGGCGACACGGAATCTGCGAACCGCGCGCTGGCGATGATCGTCAGCCGCAAAACGGAAGGCTTGAGCGAATCGGAAACCGTGCGCGGCGGAATTGAAAGCATCGGGGAAAATCTCATCGACGCCGTAACAAGCGCATGCTTCTGGTGCGCCGCCGGCTATGCGCTCGGAGGCATTCCCGGCGCGGCGGCGGGAACCGTCCTGCTGCGCTGTCTCAACACGCTCGACGCCTGCTGGGGCTACAAAAACGAACGTTATCTGCTCTTCGGACGCGCCGCCGCCCGCATCGACGATTTCGCGCACTGGATTCCCGCACGGCTGACGACGCTTGCAATCGCGCTCGCCTCCGGGCATCCCGTACGGACTCTGCGCTGCGCATGGAGGCACCGCCATGACCACCCGAGCCCGAACTCCTGCTGGGGGATGGCGGCTTTCGCAGGCGCTCTCGGCGTCCGCCTCGGCGGACCGACCCTCTACCCGGACGGCATGGAGGAGTATCCCTTCTGGGGTGACGGACGCAGCGAACTCAAAGCATCCGATCTTTCCGCGGCGGAACGGCTCGCGCTCCGCTCCGCTTTAATCTTTATTCTCTTTATCTGGAGTGTGGGAATATGGCTGTAAAAAAAATCATTCTGATCCGGCACGGGGAACTCCCGCCGGAATTTTCGGGACGCTTCGTCGGCTCGACCGATGCGCCGCTCGGCGAACACGGAATTGCGGACTGCCGCGCGCTCGCGGGAATCTGGCGGGCGATGAAAAGTGAAATCACCTTTGTCAGTCCCAAACTCCGCGCCCTTCAGACTGCGGAACTGATCTGCGGATCCGTTCCGGCGGTGAAAGACGACGCCATCCGCGAAATCGACTTCGGCAAATGGGAAAACCTCACATTCGAAGAAATCGCAGGAGCCAATCCGGAATACAGCAAATACTGGTACGATCACCCTGACGAGATTCACTTCCCCGAAGGCGAATCCGTCCAGCTGTTCAACCTGCGCGTCGAAGCATTTACCGAAATGCTGCTCGAACTGCCGCAGAACGTCATCACAGTCATCTCGCACGGAGGTGTTCTTACCGCCATGATCCGCCGTCTGATGGATCTGCCGCGCGACTGCATGTGGCGCTGGCAGCCCTCGCGCGGCAGTCTCTCCGTCATCAACTTCGACCCGCAGTTTCCGCCCGGACGCTTCGGAGTCTTCAACCTCAAACCGCTGGAGTTTGAAGGATGGCGCGCGTAATCCTCGTCACCGGCGGCTGCCGCAGCGGAAAAAGCGCGTTTGCCGAACAGCTTGCGCTTTCATGTCCGGGCGAGCGGCGGTACATCGCAACATGCCACGTCTTCGATGAAGAGATGGCGGAACGCGTGCGCCGCCACAAAGAGCGCCGCAAGGCAGACGGCTGGGTTACGCTCGAAGAAGAGTGCGACCTCGCGGGCGCCCTCGCTCTCTGTCCCGCCGGAAGCGCCGTTCTTGTCGACTGTCTCACACTCTGGATCAACAACCTCATGTACCGCGCCGAAACTGAAAACCGCATATTCGATGAAGACGCCATGAACCGTGCATGCGACCGGCTGGAGCAGCAGCTCCGCTTGATGGAGGGAACCGTTGTCTTCGTTCTGAATGAAGTCGGACTCGGCGTGGTTCCGGAAAACGCTCTTGCCCGCCGTTTCCGGGACTGCTCGGGACGTTGCGGGCAGCGCATCGCCGCCCTTGCAAGCGAAGTCTGGCTTACCGTCTGCGGAATCCCGGTGAAAATAAAAGGAGAAAAATGAATCTGTCCGAATGTCTTTCCCGTATCGAACCGCAGTCCGCGAAATGGCGCGAGGCGGCGCGGGAACATATCCGCACGCTCACCATGCCGCGCTGGGCGCTCGGGCGTCTGCTCGACCTGGCGGTTGATCTGGCGGGAATCACCCGCCGGATTGATTTTCCGGTTGCACGGAAGAAAATTGTGCTGATGGCGGGCGACCACGGCGTTGTTGCGGAGAAAGTTTCCCCGCAGCCGCAGTGTGTCACCGTTCAGATGCTCCGGAATTTCAGCCGCGGTGGCGGAGCGATCCGCGTGCTTGCGGCAAATGCAGGAGCCGACGTCCGCCTTGTCGACCTCGGGGTCAATGCGGATGTCCGCGAACTTCCGGGCGTCATTCACCGCAAAATTGCGTTCGGAACGGAGAACATGCGGCGCGGTCCCGCCATGTCGCGCGCTCAGGCGCTGGCTTCAGTGGAAGCCGGAATCGCAGTTGCGGAAGAGCTCGCGCCGGAAACCGATGTTTTCGCGACCGGGGAGATGGGAATCGGCAACACCACACCAAGTTCTGCAATCCTCACCGTTCTTTCCGGAGAAAGCGACCCGGCGCCGTTCGTCGGAAGCGGAGCCGGCCTTGACGCCACCCGGCTCGCGCACAAATCGCAGGTCATCCGCGAAACTGTCGAACTCAACAGGCCCGACCCTTCCGATGCACTGGACATTCTCGCAAAAGTCGGAGGATTCGAAATCGGCGGAATCGCCGGACTCATTCTCGGCGCCGCCGCGTGCCGCCGCCCGGTGCTCGTCGACGGCTTTATTTCGACCGCCGGAGCACTGCTGGCGCAATTGCTCGCCCCGGTTTCCGCGGAATACATGATTCCCGCGCACGCAAGTTCGGAGCCCGGACACCGCCGGATGATGCAGCTGCTCGGCAAAGAGCCGCTCCTTGATCTCGGTCTGAGACTGGGCGAAGGAACCGGAGCCGCGCTCGCCATGCCGCTGCTCGACGCCGCCCGCGCCGTCATGACGCAGATGTCAACGTTCACTTCAGCCGGCGTAACGGAGGAGGGATTATGATACGTTCTTTTCTTGCCGCAATCACCATGATCACATGTCTTCCTGCCGGAAAATTCATGCCGTCGGAACGGGATCTCCAGCTCTGTTCCAACTGGTTTCCGGTCATCGGGCTTGTCGCCGGGTGCATACTTTACTATCCGGCGTTCTACGCGGTAAAATGGTTCGGAACTGCGGGAGCGGTACTGATTCTCGTCCTCCTCGAAGCAATTTCAAAAGGCTTTCACCTCGATGGACTGGCGGATACGGCGGACGCCTTTCTCAGCAGCCGCCCCAGAGAGCGGAAGCTGGAAATCATGCACGACAGCCACATCGGAACGATGGGTGTCGCCGCGATTGTTCTGCTTCTGCTCGGAAAGTTCGCGTTTTTCTCACAGCTCACACCCGCCCGCGCCGCCGCAATGACTCTGCTCTGCGCATTCGGCGGACGCCTCGCGCTGACACTCTACATTCTGATTTCGCACTATGCGCGCCCGCAGGGACTCGGTCTGATCCTCTATGCGCGGCGCCCGTACTGGGGCGCTCTGCTTGGACTCTGTCTCGCCGCCGGAGCAAGCTGGTGGTTCACCGAACATTGCTTTCTATTTCTGCCCCTGGTATTTTTCGTGGTTGCGTGGGACCGCATCTGCCGTCTTCAGATCGGGGGGGCAACCGGCGACACCGTCGGCGCCTGCGAACAGCTCGCAGAACTGCTGATGTGCCTGCTCGTCCGGCAGAACCTCCACTGAAATTCACAATTTCACAATTATAAATTTCATTCTTCCCGTTTCTCCCGGAATCCGTATCCGGAAACGCTTTTCACAGCTTCACAGACGAAAATATTTTTTTTCAAGTCCGCTTGATTTTAGAGAAAAAACGGTTTAAATTATGAAGATATATGTTTCCCATGACCCGAAAGTGTTTTCTCATGGCGGCATAAGAGAGTATCATTCCAAAGGAGGAGAGGTTTAATGACCTTAAACGAGTGGCTGGCAATCACCATCGGCGCCATCCTTGTGAACAACATGGTGTTGGCGAGAATTCTGGGAATCTGCCCGTTCCTGGGGGTTTCCAAAAAACTGTCCACAGCGCTGGGCATGTCGGGCGCGCTGATCTTCGTCATGACGATCGCGTCGTTCGTCGCTTCGGTGCTCTACAACTGTCTGCTGAAAGTCAAGCTCAGCGTTCCCGCGCTCGGTTTGCAGAATGTGGACATCGGCTTCACAAAGCTGCTTCTGTTCATCGTCGTCATTGCGGCGCTCGTGCAGATTGTGGAAATTGTGCTGCAGAAATTCAGCCCGCCGCTCTACGCCGCGCTCGGAATTTATCTGCCGCTGATCACAACGAACTGCTGCGTGCTCGGAGCCGCGGAGCTCAACTCCAAGTTTGACCGCGGAATTCTCGCTTCCACGGTTTTCGGACTCTGCTCCGGCGTTGGATTCGCGCTTGCCGTCGTGCTCTTTGCAAGCATCCGCGAACGCCTTGCAATCGCCAAGATTCCGCGTCCGTTCCAGGGCGCCGCAATCGCGCTCATCACCGCCGGAATCCTCGCGATGGCGTTCATGGGCTTCTCCGGACTCGTCAGATAAGGAGACATGAAAAAATGGATATGGTTGTTCTTTCCGTTCTCGTCGTCGCCGTGACCGGTCTGGTGCTCGGCGTCTGCATTGCGGTTGCCGCGAAAAAATTCGCGGTGGAAGTCGATCCCCGCATCGATGAAGTCGCCGCCCTGCTCCCCGGCGCCAACTGCGGCGGATGCGGATTCGCCGGATGCGCCGACCTCGCGAAAAATATCGTCGAAGGCAAAGCTCCCGTCAACAAATGCCCCGCCTGCCCGGCGGCAAACATCGAAAAAATCGCGGAATGCCTCGGACAGAAAGTCGAAGCAAGCGAGAAAAAAGTCGCCGTCGTTCTCTGCAGCGGCACGCTCTCGCATTCGAAAATGGGCGCGCAGTACAACGGCATTCTAGACTGCCGTTCCGCCGTTCAGCTCAACGGTGCCGGAAAAGACTGCCGTTTCGGCTGCATCGGATTCGGGACCTGCGCACACGTCTGCAAATTCGGAGCGCTTGAGATCATCGACGGGCTTGCCGTCGTTCATCCGGAACTCTGCGTCGGCTGCGGTCAGTGCGTGGAGACATGCCCGCGCAAACTCATCAAGCTGGTTCCCGCCTCCGCACGCGTGCACATCTACTGCAACTCGCTGGAGAAACCCGCGCTCCGCATGAAAAAATGCACAGCCTCCTGCATCGCCTGCCGCAAGTGCCTGAAAGCGGCTCCCGATAAATTCAATCCCCAGGGCTTCATGATCCGCGCAGTCTACACAAACCCGCCGGATGAATCCGTCATCGAAGCGGCGAAATGCCCGAGAAAATGTCTGCTGACTCCCGAACAGCATCTTGAAGCCGTGCGGGAAGATGCAAAGAAGAAAGAAGGTGCCGCATGAGCGCACACAAATTCAAGGGCGGCATTCACCCGCTCGAAGGCAAAGAGCTGACCGCCGGAAAAGAACTCCGCATCGCTCCGCTGTTTGACAAATACATCGTTCCCGTCCGCCAGAGCATCGGCGCACCCCCGACCCTGACCGTCAAAAAAGGCGACACCGTCAAAAAAGGACAGCGCATCGCCGAGCCGGGCGGGTTCGTCTCCGTTCCGCTCCACTCCCCCGTCTGCGGAACCGTCGGCGACGTCGTTGAAATCACCGGCGTTACCGGAGCTTCCGAACAGGCCGTCGAAATCATCGCCGACGGAACCGACGAGTGGGACACCGGGCTCGACCCGATCCCGGATTGGGCGGATACCGAAAAAGACGTTCTCAAAAAACGCATCCTCGACGCCGGAATCGTCGGCATGGGCGGCGCGGCGTTCCCGACCCACGTCAAGCTCTCGCCCCCGCCGGAAAAAAACATCGACACTCTCATCGTCAACGGCGCCGAATGCGAACCGTTCCTGACCGCCGACCACCGCCTGATGCTCACCCGCACGGAAGAGGCGCTGACCGGCATCGCCATCGCGGCAAAAATCCTCAAGGTCTCCCGCATCTTCGTCGGTGTGGAAGACAACAAAATGGATGCGATTGAAAAGATGACCGCCGCGGCGGCGAAGTTCAAGATCACAGTTGTTCCCCTGCACGTCAAATATCCGCAGGGCGCGGAAAAACAGCTGATCTACGCGCTGACCGGACGCCAGGTGCTCGAAGGCGGCCTTCCGATGGACGTCGGCTGCGTCGTCATGAACATCGGCACGGCGGCTGCGGTGCACGATGCTGTTGTCCTCGGACACCCGCTGATCGAACGCATCACCACCGTCACCGGAACTCCGGTTGTCGACCCGGCGAACTATCTGGCGCGCATCGGCACCCCGATCCGCAAGCTGCTGGAACTCTGCGGCGGCGTAAAGGAGAACCCGGCGAAAGTCATCATGGGCGGACCGATGATGGGATTTGCCCAGTCGAACATCGACGTCCCCGTTGCCAAGAACTCTTCGGGCGTTCTGCTGATGGCGCCGGAAGAGATCGAACAGTTTGAAGGCAACCCCTGCATCCGCTGCTCCCGCTGTGTGAAGGCATGCCCGATGAACCTCCTCGTTCCGACTCTCAGCACGATGATCGAAGCCGGAGAGTTCGCAATGGCGGAACAGAATTACGTGATGGACTGCGTGGAGTGCGGAACCTGCGCCTACATCTGCCCCGCAAAGCGTCCGCTCGTTCAGCATTTCCGCCGCGCAAAAGCCGAAATCCTCGCAAAACGGCGTAAAAAATAAGGTGATTAAATGGAAGAAAATAAAGAAATAAAAATGCCGGTTCCGGGCAGTCTGATTATCAGCTCCTCACCGCATCTGCACGACGGAGCGACGATCTCCAAAATCATGCTTCAGGTGTTGCTCTGCCTGCTCCCGGCGGTCGTCGCCGCCATCTGGTTCTTCGGACTTCATGCGCTTCGCGTCATGGCGCTCTGCGTTGCGTTCAGCATGGTCTTCGAGTTCCTCTGGTGCAAACTGATGAAAACCCCGAACACGACGCGTGATCTCAGCGCGGCGGTTACCGGACTCATCCTCGCGCTGAACCTGCCCTCGCAGGCGCAGTGGTGGCTCTGCATGACCGGAGCATTCGTCGCAATCATCATTGCCAAAGAGGTGTTCGGCGGACTCGGACAGAACCCCTTCAACCCCGCCGCCGTCGGCCGTGTTGCGCTGCTCGTCGGGTTCACCGGCCCCATGACAACCCAGTGGGTCACCCCGTCGCCGCTCTTCAGCTGCGCCGCGGATGCGGCCACTGCGGCGACCACCACAGCGACCCCGCTGACACTCGCCAAAGCCGCTGCCGGAAACGCCGACAAGATGGCGCAGCTCCCGGTCAATTATCTGGATTACTTCCTCGGCAACATGGGCGGATCACTCGGAGAAACATCCGTTCTGGCGCTCCTGATCGGCGCAGTCGGACTCCTCCTCTTCCGTCTGATCAAATGGGAAATCCCGGTTGCAATTCTCGCAACGGTTGCTCTCTTCACCTGGATCGTCAACCTCGCGAATCCGGCCGCAACACCCGGTCCGCTCTTTCATCTCATGACAGGCGGCGTGATGATCGGCGCATTTTTCATGGCGACCGACATGGTGACCTCTCCGCTGACCCGTCGCGGCTGCTGGATCTTCGGCGCCGGAATCGGCGTCATCACCTGCGTCATCCGCATCTGGGGCGGCTTCCCGGAAGGCATGAGCTTCGCGATCGTCATCATGAACGCGCTCGTCCCGCTGATCGACCGCCTCTGCTACAAGCGTCCGTTCGGCTGGGTTCATTCGCATGGAGGTGCAAGATGAGCGAACAGAAAAAAATCAATATCTTCTATCTCGGATTCTTCCTCTGCGTGCTCTGCGCAATCGCCACGGCGGTGATGGGACTCGTCTCCCGCGCCACCGCCGGCCCGATCGCCGCGGCAAAAGAGAAAAAAGTCTACAACGGACTCAAGGCCGTTCTTCCCGAATTCGACAACGACCTCGTCAAGACAAAACTCACCGTCAAGGGCGCATCCGGCACTGACGTCGAGTTCTACATTGCCAAGAAAAACGGAAAAGTCGTCGGTTACGCCGCCCAGGCGAAATCCGGCTCCGGATACGGCGGCAATGTCGAAGGCCTCATCGGCTTCTCTCCCGACGGCAAAATCACCAGCTATGTGATCTCCTCGCACAACGAAACACCGGGACTCGGTACAAGAGCAACCAACCGCACCGAAACGAAAACGATCTTCAATCTTTTTGCGAAGAAGACGGACAGCAAGCTTCCCGCAAACCCGATTCTGGATCAGTACATCGGACACTCCGCCGCGAAAACCGATTCCTGGAAGAAGCAGCCGTGGGCACTTGACAAGAACGGCGGCGAAGTCAATCATGTGACCGGCGCGACCATCAGTTCGAACGCCGTCTGCGAAGCCGCGTGGGAAGCCGCATCCGCATTTGAAAACAACAAAGCCGCCATTGAAGCCGCGGCAAACGGAGGAAAATAATCATGCTGAACGATTTTCTGAAAGGTCTCTGGAAGGAGAACCCCGTTCTGGTTCTGATGCTCGGCATGTGTCCGACTCTCGCGACCACCTCCAACGCCCCCAATGCGCTGGGTATGGGACTTGCCACAACGTTTGTGCTCGCGTGCAGCAATATGGCGATCTCCCTCATCCGCAACATCGTCCCCGCAAAAATCCGCATCCCGTGCTACATCGTCGTGATCGCGGCATTCGTGACGGTCGTCGACCAGCTCATGCAGGCCTACGCGCCTGCGGCGATCTACGATGCGCTCGGAATCTTCATTCCGCTCATCGTCGTCAACTGCATTGTCCTGGGACGCGCGGAAGCGTTCGCCTCCAAACACAACGTCTTCCGCTCCCTGCTCGACGGACTGGGCATGGGACTCGGCTTTACGCTGGCTCTGGTTTCACTCGGTCTCTGCCGTGAATTCCTGACCGGCGGCACGCTGTTCGGCGTGAAAGTCATTACGCCGTGGACAACCGACTTCTCGCTGATGGGCATGGCGCCCGGCGGCTTCCTGATGCTCGGCTGCTTCCTCGCCCTGATGAACGTCTACAACAAACGCCAGGCGGAGAAAAAAGGCAAAAAATGCGAGCCTCCACTCGATATGGACTGCCGCCACTGCGGTCTCTGCGAGATCGAAAAGAAAAAATAATTTTCCCCTCCCCGCACATTCAGCCGGATTCCTTCCGCGGAGTCCGGCTTTTTTTATTCGCCCGCTTTAAAATTACATTTTTGAAACAACATCCATTTATGTAATACTGTTTTTGTTATTGTCTTTGTTTTGCAACTTCTTGCGAAAAAGGAAGCAAGGGGAAAAATTACGCTCAAATTCCGGATTTTCAGATTTTTTTTGTTCTTCCAAATGCGTTTGGCACGCGCCTTGCTATATACCCTGTCAAAAGCCGGACGAAGGTTCGGACGGCGGCAACAAACAAAACTACTACGAGGTGCAAAAATGGCCAGTACAGGAAGTGTAAGTGCATGGGATGAAGCATTGCTTGTGGCAATGGTTCAGTATCCGGTTCCGGTTGTCAAAGGACCGGAAGACATCCAGGTTCAAGTCAACCAGATCTGCAAGGCTTTGAAGAATACCAAAGTCGGCTATCCTGATCTGGATCTGATCGTCTTCCCCGAGTACTCGACGCAGGGACTGAACACGGCGATTTGGACCTACGACGAGATGCTTCTCACCATCGACAGCCCCGAGGTCGGGCGTTTCAAGGAAGCTTGCAAAGAGAACAAAGTCTGGGGCGTCTTCTCCATCATGGAAAAGAACGAAGACCCGCGCAAACCTCCCTACAACACCGCGATCATCATCAACGACAAAGGCGAGCTCGCGCTGCATTACCGCAAGCTCCAGCCCTGGGTTCCCATCGAGCCCTGGTCTCCCGGAAACTTCGGAATGCCCGTCTGCGACGGACCGAAAGGTTCAAAACTTGCTGTCTGTATCTGTCATGACGGCATGTTCCCCGAACTGGCGCGCGAAGCGGCGTACAAAGGCTGCAACGTCTACATCCGGATCTCCGGTTACTCCACTCAGGTCAACGACCAGTGGATCTGGACGAACCGGACGAACGCATGGCAGAACCTCATGTACACCATCGCGGTCAACCTCGCCGGTTACGACGGCGTCTTCTACTACTTCGGTGAAGGCACGGTCTGCAACTACGACGGCAATGTCATTCAGCAGGGACAGCGCAATCCGTGGGAAATCGTCACCGCGGAACTCTTCCCGAGACTCGTCGACAAGGCGCGCGAAAACTGGGCGCTGGAGAACAACATCTTCAACCTCGGCTGCCGCGCATACGTCGGAAAGCCCGGCGGCGAAAAAGCCAACTACCTCACCTGGGTACGCGACCTTGCGGAAGGCAAATACAAACTTCCGTGGGACGACAAGATCAAGGTCCGCGACGGCTGGAAGTACTATCCGGACGGCGTGAAGCTTGGTCCCATGCCCAAGCAGTAAGGCTCCGGATGCGGCGGGGCGTCACCCTCCCTTCACCCCCCGCCGCTCATGCCCCACTGCAAACCGTCCGCCCCGCGCGGACGGCGTTTACAAAAGGAACTCTCCCTATGATGAATCTGATGAAAAAGCACACCCGCGCCGCGCTTGCAGCGGCGATCCTCTTCGGCGGAGCGGCTCTCTCCGCAGGCAACCCCGTTCTTGACAAATACCCCACCGCAAAAGTCTCCACGACCGGACTTGCGGTAACCGACGACACGGTCACGGTCGGACAGCTTCACTCCGTCTCAGGCACAATGGCGATCAGCGAAACCGGATCCGTGGAAGCGGAACGTCTCGCCATCGACCAGATCAACAAATCCGGCGGCGTCCTGGGACGGCAAATCAAGATTGTACAGGAAGACGGCGCTTCCGACTGGCCGACGTTCGCCGAAAAAGCGAAGAAACTCATCGTCCAGGACAAGGTTGCCGCAGTATTCGGATGCTGGACCTCCGCATCCCGGAAGGCCGTTCTTCCTGTTTTTGAAAAGGAAAACAACCTGCTCTACTACCCCACCTTCTATGAAGGACTCGAAGCCTCCAAAAACGTAATCTACACCGGACAGGAAGCCACGCAGCAGATTCTCTGGGGACTCGACTGGGCGTACAAGCAGGGCTGCCGCACCTTCTATCTGGTAGGTTCCGACTACATCTGGCCGCGAACCAGCCACAAAATCGCAAGAATCCACATTGAGAAAGTGCTGAAAGGATGCAAAGTGGTCGGCGAGGATTACTACCCGCTCGGACACACGAACTTCAACTCGCTCATCAACAAGATCAAGCTGAAAAAACCGGACTGCATCTTCTCCATCGTGGTCGGCGGCTCGAACGTCTCCTGGTACAAGCAGCTGAAGGCGGCGGGCATCACGGGGAAATCCCTCGCCCGGCAGAAGCGTCTCCTGCTCACCACCTCCACCACCGAAGATGAAATTCTCGGATGCGGCGGCGAAAATGTGGAAGGTTTCTACTCATCCATCAAGTACCTGCAGAGTCTCGACAACCCCGTCAACAAAAAATTCGTTGCGGATTTCAAGGCGATGTGGGGCAAGGATTCCGTCATCGGCGACGTAACGCAGGCCGCGTACCTCGGTCCGTGGCTCTGGAAGCTCGCCGTGGAAAAGGCCGGCAGCTTTGACATCGACAAGGTCGTCGCAGCCTCTCCCGGAATCGAATTCACCGGTCCCGAAGGACTCGTCAAGATCGACGCCAACCACCATCTCTGGTCGCGTGCGAAAATCGGACGGATGCTGAAAAACGGACAGATCGAGCTCGTTGAACAGTCGAAAGACCTCATCAAGCCGGATCCGTTCCCGGCAGGTTACAAATAAGACCTCCTCTGGACGGTGCGGCGAGGCGGATTCTGTCTCACCGCACCGTTCTTTATACCCGCAGCTCTAACGAAAGGCTGTTTTATGATTCACATGTTCTCTCTGGCGGCAATCGGAGGATATGAGCTTGATGAGCTTAAAAACGTACTCATCATGCAGGGATTCTCCGGATTGACGCTCTTCTCCATCTTTCTGCTCATGGCGCTCGGACTGGCAATCATCTTCGGTCAGATGAAAGTCATCAACATGGCGCACGGAGAATTCCTGACTCTCGGAGCTTACACAACCGTGCTCTGCTCCGACTTCGTCACAAAGTTCGCTCCGGGATTCCTTCCATACTACTTTGTGTTCGCCATGCTCCTGGCATTCCTCGCCGCCGCGCTCGTTGGCGCACTCGTGGAGTTCCTGCTCATCCGGCATCTCTACAGCCGCCCGCTCGACACTCTGCTTGCAACCTTCGGCGTCAGTCTCATCATGCAGCAGGGCTTCCGCCTGATCTTCGGCGGACGCGAAGACAGCGCGACCATGCCGGAATGGCTCATGGGCTCCTGGAACCCAACGGAAAACATCGACATTCCGCTCAACGGGCTCTTCCTGCTCGGAACCGCAGTGTTCGTGACAATCCTCGTCTATGTGCTCATGCAGCACTCGAAATGGGGACTCTCCGTCCGCGCGACAGTGCTTGACCGCCCGATGGCGAACGCCTGCGGAATCAACACGAAAAAAGTCGACCGCATGACATTCGCATTCGGCTGCGGAATCGCGGGCGTCGCCGGTGCGGCGTTCACAACCTTCGGTTCAGTCTCCCCCGCGGCTGGCTCGCTCTATATCATCGACACCTTCATCGTTGTGGTCTTCGGCGGCGCGGGAAGCCTGATCGGAACCGTAGTTTCCGCATTCGGCATCGCACAGGCTCAGTCGATTCTCGAATTCTTCACAAACGGCGTGCTGGCGAAAGTCCTCGTTCTGCTCTTCGTCATCATCGTGCTGATGATCCGTCCGCAGGGACTCGTCAGCTCCAAGCTGCGCAAATAAAGGAGGTTTACCATGGATTATCCGATTGACAACAGCCGCACGGTATTCCGGAGCAACGGGGAAAAGGCGTCGTTCGCTCTCCTGGCGATCGTCCTCATCGTTCTTCTTCCTCTCCTGCTCGACCCGTTCCGAATCAATATGACGGCAAAATATCTCAGCCTCGCTTTCGCGGCAGTCGGACTCGTCCTCTGCTGGGGATACGGGGGAATTCTGAGTCTCGGACAGGGACTCTTCTGGGGACTCGGCGGCTACTGCATGGCGGCGTACCTCAAACTCCAGTCCGCGGCTCTCATCGCCAAAGACGCCGGAAGCGACACGGCAAAGGCGCTCACAACCGTCGGGCTCCCCGACTTCATGGACTGGAACCAGATCACCGAGCTGCCTTACATCTGGTACCCGTTCAAGAGCTTTCCGCTGACTCTGATCTGCATGTTCGCCGTGCCGGCAATCATCGCGTGGATCGTCGGACTTGCAATCTTCAAGCGGCGCGTCAGCGGAGTCTACTTCGCCATCATCACCCAGGCGCTCGCATGGATCATGGAGATTCTCTTCGTCACCCGTCAGGGACTCACCGGGGGAATCAACGGAATCACCGACCTGCGCGTCATCTTCGGATGCAGTCTCACCAGCAAAACCACGCAGTACGTGCTCTACTTCCTGACCGTCCTGCTCCTGCTCGGCGCGGTGCTCTTCTGCAAATTCCTGATTTCGCGCAAGTTCGGACAGATGCTCATTGCAATCCGCGACATGGAGAACCGCGTGCGGTTTTCCGGTTATGACGTGTCGAGTTTCAAAATCTTCGTCTTCGTCATCGCCGGCATGATCTCCGCAATCGGCGGCGCAATGTTCGCCCTGAACGTCGGCTTCATGTCCCCGAAACTTGTGACGATTGAACCGTCGGTCTACATGGTCGTCTTCTGCGCGCTCGGCGGACGCCTCTCGCCCGTCGGAGCCGTCTACGGAACCCTGATCGTATCCTACGGAAGAACATTCTTCTCCGAACAGTTCCCCGAACTCTGGATGTTCATCATGGGTGCGGTATTCATCGTAATCACCGTCTTCTGCCCGATGGGGCTTTCCGGACTGATTGACGAATATCTTCCCGGACTCTGGGACCGTCTTGCGGCGAAGGTCCGCCTTCCCGCCCCGCTCCTGAAGTTCGGAACCTGGTGCAGAAATGGTAAAAACAACATGCGAGGTGACTTATGAACAACTTTGCTCTCGAAGTCGAACGTCTCACAGTTTCGTTTGACGGATTCAAAGCCGTGGACGACGTCTCCTTCTACCTCACCCGCGGAACGGTCCACGTCGTCATCGGTCCCAACGGCGCAGGCAAAACCACGCTTCTCGACCTCATCTGCGGCAAGACGAAGCCGACCTCCGGAAGCATCCGCTTTGAAGGAACTGAACTCACAAAGCTTGCGGAACAGGATATCGTCAAGGCCGGAGTCGGACGCAAATTCCAGACTCCGTCCATCTATCCGGAGCTGACCGTGCGCGAAAACCTGGAGGTTTCCTACCCCGCCGGACGCACCGTGCTCGGCTCGATTCTCTTCCGGAAAACTCCGGAGATCGAAGCCCGCATCCGCGAAGTCGCCGACGAAATCATGCTCGGCGACAAGCTCGACACTCCCGGAGAACTGCTGAGCCACGGACAGAAGCAGTGGCTGGAGATCGGAATGCTCCTCATCGCCGACCCGAAACTCATTCTGCTCGATGAACCAGTCGCCGGAATGACCATTGAGGAACGGCATCAGACCGCGCTCCTGCTGGACAAAATCCGCAAGCGACGCTCGGTTCTCGTCATTGAACATGACATGAACTTCGTCCGCGCCATCGCCGACCGCGTCACCGTTCTGCATCACGGCAAAGTCATTGCAGAGGGTTCCATGAAGGACGTTGAAACCAACAAAACCGTCATTGACGTTTATCTCGGTCACTGAGAGAAAGGAGAACTCCCATGTTGAAAGTGGAAAATCTGAATGTGGCGTACGGGCAGAGCCATATCGTCCACGATGTCAGTTTTGAAGTCAAGCCGCGCGAAATCGTCGCCGTTATGGGACGCAACGGCATGGGCAAATCAACCCTGCTCAAGAGTCTTATCGGCATGGTTCCCCCGAAATCCGGAAAAGTCGAGGTCAACGGAACCGACGTCACTTTTCTGGAAAGCTACCGGCATGTCGAAAACGGCATCGCCTTTGTTCCGCAGGGACGCCACGTCTTCTCCAACCTCACGGTCGAGGAAAACATCCGCGCAGGCCTGCGCATCAAGGAGCACTGGGTCCAGCTCCGGACCGAAGTCTACAGCATCTTTGATGTTCTCTGCAAAATGCGCGGAAGAAAAGCCGGAAATCTCTCCGGCGGACAACAGCAGCAGCTTGCCATCGCCCGCGCCCTCGTCGCCGAGCCGCGCGTGCTGATTCTGGATGAGCCGACAGAAGGCATTCAGCCGTCGATCATCAAGGATCTAGCCCGGCAGATCAACGACCTCAAGCTCTCGAAAGACCTTGCCATCGTGGTCTCCGAACAGGTGCTCAGTTTCACCATCGACATTGCCGACAAGATGTATGTCATTGAATCCGGACGCTTTATCCGCGAGGATACCCGCGGCAACTTCGATGTGGAGAAAATCACAAGCTATCTCTCCGTCTGAACACAAACACAAAAAAACGAATAAAAAAAGCCGTCCGCGCGGAAAATCTGCGCGGACGGCTTGAATGCTTTATGAGAAGCGTGAATTACGCTTTCATCGCCTGGGCGACAGCAACGGCGACGTCGACGGAAGCGCCGACCATCGGGTTGTTGCCCATGCCGATCAGACCCATCATTTCGACGTGAGCCGGAACGGAGGAGGATCCGGCGAACTGAGCGTCGGAGTGCATTCTGCCCATGGTGTCGGTCATGCCGTAAGAGGCCGGGCCGGCAGCCATGTTGTCCGGGTGAAGGGTACGTCCCGTTCCGCCGCCGGAAGCAACGGAGAAGAAGGGCTTGCCAGCCTCAAGACGCTCTTTCTTGTAGGTACCCATGACCGGGTGCTGGAAGCGGGTCGGGTTCGTGGAGTTTCCGGTAATCGCGATATCCACATCTTCCTTCCACATGATCGCAACGCCTTCGCGGACGTCGTCGGCGCCATAGCAGCGGACGGCGGCGCGTTCGCCCTTGGAGTAAGCTTTCTCCTTGGTGACGTTGAGCTTGCCGGTCTTGTAGTCGAATCTGGTTTCAACATGCGTGAAGCCGTTGATGCGGGAGATGATTTCCGCAGCGTCCTTGCCGAGACCGTTCAGGATAACGCGGAGCGGTTCCTTGCGGACTTTGTTTGCGGACTTTGCGAGACCAATCGCACCTTCCGCGGCCGCGAAGGATTCGTGACCTGCGCAGAACGCAAAGCATTTGGTTTTTTCTTCGAGGAGCATGGAAGCGAGATTGCCGTGTCCGAGACCGACTTTGCGGTCATCCGCGACGGAGCCGGGGATGCAGAAGGACTGGAGACCTTCGCCGAGGGTCTTCGCGATTTCGGAAGCGACGGTCTGGCCGCGCTTGATTGCGACAGCCGCGCCGACGAGGTATGCCCAGCAGGCGTTCTCAAAGCAGATCGGCTGGATGTCTTTGACGCGCTGATAGATGTCGAGACCTTTCGCCTTGCAGATCTTTTCCGCTTCCTCGATGGAAGCAATGCCGTTGTCGTTCAGAAATTTGTTGATCTGATTGATGCGGCGTTCATAGCTTTCAAACAGTGCCATGGTAACGACTCCTTATGCTTTGCGCGGGTTGATGACTTTGGCGGCGTCGGCGAAGCGGCCGTAGGTCTTCTGGAACTTCGCGACGAAGTCTTTGACATTCATCTTTTCCAGATCTTCCGGGGTGGACTTGTTGACGAATTCCATCATCTTGCCGAGGTTGACGAACTGGTAGCCGATGACCTTGCTTTCGTCGTCGAGTGCGAGACCGGTGACATAGCCTTCCGCCATTTCGAGATAGCGGACGCCCTTTTCAGCGGTGCTGTACATCGTTCCGGTGATGGAACGGAGCTGCTTGAGGTCTTCGAGTCCGGCTCCGATCGGAAGTCCGCCTTCGGAGAACGCTGTCTGGGTGCGTCCATAAACGATCTGGAGGAAGAGTTCGCGCATCGCGGTGTTGATCGCGTCGCAGACAAGGTCGGTGTTCAGGGCTTCGAGAATCGTCTTGCCCGGAAGAATTTCTGCCGCCATAGCCGCGGAATGCGTCATGCCGGAGCAGCCGATCGTCTCGACCAGAGCTTCCTGAATGATGCCGTCCTTGACGTTCAGCGTAAGTTTGCATGCGCCCTGCTGCGGTGCGCACCAGCCCACACCGTGGGTGAGACCGGAGATCTGGTTGACTTCTTTGACGTGGGTCCATCCGCCTTCCTGCGGAATCGGCGCCGGCGGGTTCTTCGGACCCTTCGCGACACAGCACATCTGCTCGACTTCGTGAGTAAACTGCATTTTTTCCTCCTTAATGTAGGTGTGTAAAACGGAATTTTTTCAACCGGAAATATACACCGGATTTCAGAAAATACAACTGCCGGAATTCAAAAATTGCCTCTAACTTCTTCCGGTACAGAATCAGATTGCAGCCGCGAACCTCATGGGACAAAACCGTTTCATAGCCGGGCTCAAGCTTCATCCGTTCATACAGAGCGCGGTTCTTCTCAAAATCCACATGCAGGTCATCCAGATATGTCAGCACGTAATCCGCCCGGAACGGCTCCGCCGCATCCATGATGTTCCCCGAACGCCCGATAAAATGAATCTGCATCTGCTTGTTCGTCAGAACAAACGCATCCGGCGGCATTTTCGATTTGATTTCCGCAATCAGTTCCGAGCAGTCCGGGCGCTCCTGAATCCGGCTGAACGCATACTTTCCGACCGGAAGTCTGCCGAAAAACACGCCGCACAGCACCATCCCCGCAAGCACAGCAAACACCGCCGCAGTCGCACGTCTGCGCCTTGAATACCTCGGAATTCCGACCGCAAACGGAACCATGCAGACATTCCCGTTCCGCCGGAAACTCAGATACCCCGCCGCGCTCGCAACCGCCAGAATCGCAAAAATTTCCGTCTGATACCACATTGAAATATTCAGAGCATCCGCCCCGCCCATCATAAAAATTCCAAGCAGCAGCGGCAGGGACGCCGCAAGCAGACGCGGCGCCGCAGTTGCCAGAGGGAAAAACGCCAGCAGAATCACTCCCGCAAACGCAAAGTTCAGCGGATTGCAGAGCTTCTCCAGAAACGGAACTGTCCGCACAAACGGAGCAAGCAGAATGTCTGTAATCGATCCGCCAAGCTCTGCATAATGGAAAGTCTGCACATAATTGCTGTTCCATGATTCCGGCATGTCGTAAAGAATCCGTTTCACCGCCGGGCAGATCACCTTCACCGTAAACGCGAACCATGCGCACGAAAACACCGCAAGCAGCACCCCCTGCCAGTACCGCCGTTTCAGAATCAGGTAAATTCCCCAGCCGAACCAGAACACCGCCGTAGTCTCCTGCAAAAGCAGAATCAGTACAAAGCAAACGCCAGCGCCGGTTCGGTTCCCCTTGCGGTAGAAACAGTAAAACGCCGCAAGCAGCGCCGGAAACATCACAATCGGATGAAACCCGTAGAAGAGCGACAGGTTCAGATTCGGAACAGTAAAGTGAAGCATCAGCGCCAGGGCCGTCAGAACCGCCGGACAGCGTCCGAATCCAAGCGTCCGCGCCAGCCAGTACCACATCGGAATCAGAACATAGATAAAGATCGAATTCAGGACGAACAGAGTCCGCGGATCCGGAAACAGTGCCACGAACGGAGTGATCAGAATGTTCGGGAGCGGATTGAAATGCCCCGCATTGTAGAGGAACATCAGCGGTCTGCCGAGCGAATGCCGCAGTCGCAGGTATCCCTCGTAATACTCCGTCCAGTCGGTGTAAGTGAACCACAGACGGTTGAACGATTCGTTCTGCATGTAGATTCCCCACGCGAGCCCCGTCAGCGTTCCGGCCGCAAGCACAAGCAGTGTCGGAGTCCGCTTCCATGCCGAAAAATGCCAGCCGCAGACCTGCGCAATCCGCCACGTCACAATCATCGCGATGAAAATAAATGCCGTCACGCTGAAAAAGCACGGAAACGGCAGAAGCGGGAACAGCAGCCACGCAGGCATCACCGCACGTGCAACCGCCGGAGCTTTCTCCTCCGTCTTGCGCTGAACAATGAATCCCGCGAGAAGCGAAAGCAGAGCCAGCGGAGCAATTGCCGCGGAGGGAACCAGATCGGTGTAGAACGTTTTGAAAAACGCCGGTTCCAGTCCGATCATATTGAAATAAAGAAAAACAAATGATGAAAGCAGCGCCGCGGCCGCGCCGGAAAGAATCAGAAAAACCGCCGCTCCGTTCTTCATGCGTCCCGCCCGAGTTTTTTCAGAACTGCGGAAGCAATGCTTTCCGGCAGCATCCCGTTGTTTTCACGCAGAATCCGCACGGATCCATGCGGCAGGATCCCCTTCGGCCAGCTGAAATGAAGCACGCCCTTGTTCGGGTTCCCGACCAGCAGATCATTGACAATCCGTCCGAGCCCGCCCGAATGCTGACTGTCCTCGATCGTCACCAGCAGTTTGTTTTCCGCCTCATGCAGAAGCAGCTCCGAATCGAACGGTTTCAGAAAGCGCGTGTTGACGACCGCCGCGCTCACCCCTTTCGCCCGCAAAAGCGCGGCGGAAGCAAGTGCGGTCAGCAGTTCACGCCCGTCCGACCAGATGGAAACTTCCGTTCCCTCCGCCACGACTTCCGCCCTTCCCCAGACGAACGGTGCGCGCGGAACCTCAATATCCGATGCATCGGAGCGCGGATAGCGGAGCATGACAGGCGCATTGTGCTCGTATGCGGCAAACAGCATCTCACGCAG
The DNA here is from genome assembly GCA_900549415.1 of uncultured bacterium. Classification (GTDB taxonomy): domain Bacteria; phylum Verrucomicrobiota; class Lentisphaeria; order Victivallales; family UBA1829; genus UBA1829. The sequence continues at coordinate 43,029 of URNX01000010.1, read as the reverse complement.
TTCAGTTGCATCGCGCGGACAGAGGATCGCAAGTCCCGGCATTCCGAGCAGGAACGGCAAGTCGTAGATTCCGTGATGCGTCGGTCCATCCTCCACCGCCCCCGCCCGGTCAACGCCGAAGATCACCGGACGGTTCTGGAGACAGATGTCATGAAACACGCAGTCGAGCGCGCGTTGCAGGAACGTGGAATAGATCGCGACGACTGGCCGCAACCCGCCTGCGGCGAGCCCCCCCGCAAAAGCGACGCAATGCTCTTCCGCGATTCCGACGTCATAAAAGCGGTCGCGGAACTGTTTCGCAAATTTGGAAAGCCCCGTTCCGCTCGACATGGCGGCGGTCAGAGCAACGACCTCCGGGTGTTTCTCCGCCAGGGCAATCAGCGAATCGCCGAACGCGGCGGAGAATGAATAGGTGCTTTTCGGCCCGGCCTTCAGTTCGCCCGTCACCGGATCGAACGCGGGAACCCCGTGAAACTTCTCCGGCGAGGAGATCGCATACTTGCAACCATGTCCCTTTTCCGTGATCACATGAACAGCAATCGGACGCGCCGTAATCTCGCGAATCTTCTCGAAGTGGCTGATAAGGGAGGGCAAATCATGTCCGTCGATCGGCCCCACGTACTTGAACCCCATCTCTTCGAAAAACACGCTCGAAACAAGCAGATGTTTTGTCAGCTCTTCCACGCGGCTGATGAAATGAATCACAGCCGAACCGAACGGCAGTTTGCGGAGGACGTATTTGACATAAGATTTGAAATGATTGTAACCGCGTCCCGTGATGATCCGCGTCAGGTGCGTGGAAATCGTTCCCACGCTTTTTGAAATCGACATTTTATTGTCATTGATAACCAGAATCAGATTCCGTTTGAGCTCGCGGATATTGTTGAGTGCCTCCAGGGAAACACCGTTTCCGAGCGCGCCGTCGCCGACGACCGCAACGACTTTGGCGTCCTTGCGTCCTTCCGCCTCATTTGCCGCGGCCAGCCCCATCGCCGAAGAGAGCGCGACTCCCGCATGACCGGTAACGAACGCATCATGCTCCGACTCCACGGGCTGCTGGAATCCGGAAAGTCCTCCGTACTGGCGGATCGTCGGGAAACGTTTGAACCGTCCGGTAAGAATCTTGTGGGAATAGGACTGATGCCCCACGTCCCAGATGATCTTATCCTCCGGGCTGTTGAAGACTCGGTGAAGCGCAACCGTCAGTTCAATCACTCCGAGATTGGGCGCGAGGTGTCCGCCGTTTCTGGAAACAACGGAAATGATATTGCTGCGGAGCTCATCACAGAGCTGCAGGAGCTCCGCCTGCGACATATTTTTTATATCTTGCGGACCGTTCACGCGGTCTAATAAGGCACTCATTCTCAATCCCTCTCGGTAAAACTCATAAATTTATCACAAAAAATGAGTGTTTCAAATCGTTTTCGGAGAAAGTGAAAAAAAAACCGGCTCCCCGAGAGGAACCGGTTTTTCCGATCAGTAAGAGATCATCAGACAGTCTTGCCGCTGACAACGCCGTGACCTTTGAATGTACGGGTGGGAGCAAACTCGCCGAGTCTGTGTCCAACCATATTTTCCGTGACGAACACGGAAACAAAGGACTTGCCGTTATGCACATTGAAGGTATGTCCGACAAAATCCGGAATCACCATCGAACGACGGGACCAGGTCTTGATCGGGGCCTTCTTGCCGGATTTGTCCATTTTCTCGATCTTCTCGATCAGGTAATAGTCCACGAAGGGACCTTTTTTGATAGATCTGGGCATTATTTCTTCCTCCGTTCAACGATGAAGCGTTTGCTGTTCTTTCTCGGGCAGCGTGTCTTCTTGCCTTTGGCAAGCTGACCCCAGGGCGAAACGGGATGACCGCCGCCGCTTGTTCTGCCTTCACCGCCGCCCATCGGATGGTCGACCGGGTTCATCGCAAGTCCGCGGACGTGCGGTCTCTTGCCGAGGTAACGCTTCTTGCCGGCCTTGCCGAGAGAGACGTTCATGTGGTCGCCGTTGCCGACCTTGCCGATCGTCGCTTTGCAGGCGAGATTGACGAGACGGACTTCACCGCTGGGGAGCTTGACCTGCGCGTAGTCGCCGTCTTTGGAACGGAGCAGCGCAACCTGTCCGGCGGAACGGACCATCTTGGCGCCGCGTCCGGGGACAAACTCGATGCAGTGGATTTCAAGACCGACCGGGATGTTGCGGAGAGCCATGGCGTTGCCCGGCTTGATTTCCGCCTGTTCGCCGGAAACAACCGTCTGACCGACCGTCAGACCTTCCGGAGCGAGAATATAGCTCTTCTCGCCGTCCGCATACGCCAGAAGAGCGATGAATGCGGAGCGGTTCGGATCGTACTCAATCTGCTGAACGACTGCAGGCACACCGTCTTTGGTGCGCTTGAAGTCGATCATTCTGTAGCGGCGCTTGTTGCCGTTACCGCGGAAGCGGGTGGTGATTCTGCCCGCGCTGTTACGTCCGCCGGTGGACTTTTTGCCTTTGGTAAGGCTCTTCTGCGGCGTGGTGCGCGTCAGTTCGGAATAATCCAGAACCGTGATGTATCTGCGGCTCTTGGTAATCGGATTAAAAGATTTTGTAGGCATGTGTTAACTCCTTACGCGAGGTCGATCGAGCCTTCGGCGAGGGAAACGACGGCCTTCTTCCAGTCGGGGCGCTTGCCCGGAATGGGGGATCTGCCGGAACGTTTCATCTTGCCTTTGCAGGTCATGATGTTGACGGATTTCACCTTCACGCCGGGATAGATTTCCTCGATCGCGTCGGCGACCTCAAGTTTGGTTGCCTTGGGAGCCACCTTGAAAGCGTACTGGTTGGCTTCTTTCAGAACCGCGCTCTTCTCGGTTACGAGAATATTACGAATGGTTTCAAAAGCTTTGGACATTTTACCGTGTCTCCTCTGCTCAAGCGAGACGCTTGACGAATTCGTCGAGCGCTTCTTTGGTGAACATCAGCTTATCGGAGTAGACTACCTGATAGGTATTCACCGATGCGGCTTTGATGAGGATCGCGAGCGGCAGGTTGCCCGTAGCTCTGAGCTGATTCTCTTCATATTCCTTGACCGCGATGAGAACCTTGGCGGCATCCGCCTTGAAGGCTTTCAGAACGGCTGCAGCGCTCTTGGTCTTGGCATCCTGAAGTTCGAAGTTCTCCAGAACGATGACCGCACCCTCTTTCACCTTTTCGGAGAAGGAGCGCTTGAGAGCAAGCTGTTTGACCTTGGCGTTGAGTTTGAATGCGAAGCTGCGCGGCTTGGGACCGAACGCAACACCGCCGTGACGCCAGACCGGGTTTCTCGTGCTGCCGGCACGTGCACGACCGAGACCTTTCTGCTTGAAAGGCTTCTTGCCGCTGCCGGAGACTTCCGCTCTGGTCTTGGTGGACGCCGTGCCTGCGCGGAGTTCCGCGAGGAAGCCGACCACTGTATCGTGCACTGCCTGTGCACCTTTGTCAAATTCAAGGCAGGAATCATCAAGCGTGTAGTCGCCGACTTTCTCTCCCTTGATATTGAAGATGTCAATATTCATGGACATTGTTTCACCTGTTGTTTAGTAGTTGAGGTTATCCGCCGCGGATTATTTCTTCTTGGCCTGCTTGACGAACAGAGTTCCGCCATTCGGTCCCGGGACGGCGCCTCTCACGAACAGCAGGTTTTCCTCTGCCGAGACGCTGACGATTCGCAGATTCTGGACGGTTCTGGAAGCATTGCCCAGCTGACCCGCCATTTTCTTGCCCTTGATGATGTTGCCAGGCCATTCACGGCAACCGATGGAGCCCGGCTTTCTGTGCCAGCCGCCGCCGTGTCCGTCACGTCCGCCTTTGAAGTGATGACGAACCATAACGCCGTTGTAGCCTTTGCCTTTGGTGGTTCCGGTGATGTCGAGGAATTCACCTGCCGCGAAGATATCCGCCTTCACAACGGCGCCGACTTCGAGGCTGCAATCGCCTTCTGTGCGGAACTCCTTGATCACCGCCGGCGGATTCTTCTCCAATCCGGCCTTGACCACCGTACCGAGTACCTGTTTCGTGACATTTTTGACTTTGCGAGAGCCGAATCCAACCTGAACAGCCGTATAGCCGTCCCTCTCCTGTGTCTTGACGTCAAGAACGACGCAGGGTCCGGCCTCAATGACCGTAACCGGAACAAGTGTTCCCTTCTCGTCGTAGACCTGAGTCATACCGACTTTCTTTCCGATAATACCTTTCATTCTGCTCCTTCCGGGCACTTGCCCTCTCGGAAAAGGCCTTGGTGCCCAAGCTTTTTTGCTCCGGCTCAGGAACGGATTCCCCGAACCGGAGTGTTTTCATTGGAATTATTTTCCAACCTTCAATAAAATATCAACACCGGCAGGAAGATTCAGCTTCTTCAGCTCATCCACTGTTCTCGCCGTCGGATTGATGATATCCATAAGACGCTTGTGTGTGCGGCTCTCGAACTGATCCATGGACTTCTTGTCAACATGGGGAGAGCGGTTCACGGTGTAACGCTGAATACGGGTCGGAAGCGGAATCGGTCCCGCAACCATCGAACCCGTCTTGCGGGCGGTGTTAAGAATCTCCGCAACAGACTGATCAAGAATACGGTGTTCGTACGCCTGAAGTTTGATACGGATCTTCTGTACGGCTTTTGCACTCGGTTTTGTGCTCATTTCTTATTCTTCTCCACAATTTTTTCTTGGACTTGAGTCGGGACTCGTTCGAACACGCTCGGTTCCATCACATACGATGCGCGGCCCTTGGACAGGGAGCGGATCGCAGTCGCGTAACCGAAGAGCTCGGACAGCGGAACGTTCGCAACAATCTTCGTCGAACCGTTTTCCGGCGTCAGTTCCGCAATCTGACCACGACGTTTCGTAATGTCACCGATGATATCGCCCTGGTTTTCATCCGGGCAGGTGACTTCGACTTTCATAATCGGCTCAAGGAGGCAGAGTCCCGCCTTCTTCGCAGCCTCTTTCAGACCCATCGAAGCAGCGATCTTGAACGCCATTTCCGAGGAGTCAACCGGGTGGTACGATCCGTCAACGATATCAACATTGAAGTCGATGATCGGATAGCCCGCAAGAACACCCGTCTGCGCAGCTTCACGGATACCCTGCTCGATCGGCTTGATGAATTCCTTCGGAATCGCACCGCCGACGATCTTGTTCTGAACCGTGACACCGTGTCCCTGTTCCATCGGCTGGACGTTGAGCACGCAATGTCCGTACTGACCGCGGCCGCCCGACTGACGGACAAACTTGGAGTCGTAGGAAGCAGGCTTGAGCATCGCTTCACGGTAGGCAACTTCCGGCTGACCGGCAACTGCTTCCACGTGGAACTCACGAACCAGACGGTCCATGATGATTTCGAGGTGGAGCTCACCCATACCGGAGATAATCGTTTGTCCGGTTTCCTGGTCAGACTTGATCGTGAAGGTCGGGTCTTCCTGAGCGAGAGCGATCAGCGCGTTGGAAAGCTTGTCGCGGTCCGCTGTGGTTTTCGGCTCGACGGCGATCGAGATAACCGGATCCGGGAAGTGCATGGATTCGAGAACGATCGGGAACTTCTCATCGCAGAGAGTATCACCGGTGGTGACGTTCTTCAGACCGACAGCCGCGGCAATGTCGCCGCAGAAGATCTGCTCGCGCTCTTCGCGGGAGTTCGCGTGCATCTGAAGCAGACGTCCGAAACGCTCCTGCTTGCCGGTACGCGGGTTGAGAAGCGTCTGTCCGCAGGTCGCCGTTCCGGAATAAATTCGGAAGAAGAAGAGCTTGCCGACATACGGGTCGGTCGCAATCTTGAACGCGAGAGCGGTGAAGGGCTGATCGTCGCCGCAATGAACGGAGACCGTCTCTTCCATGTTGTAGGGGTTGTGTCCGACGGTTTCCCAAATGTCAACCGGGGATGGGAGGTAGTCAGCCACTGCGTCGAGGAGGGACTGAACACCTTTGTTCTTGAAAGCTGAACCGCAGAACGCAGGAACGAGTTTTCCGGCGAGAACCGCCTTACGGATGATCGGACGGAGCTCTTCGGCGGGGATATCTTCGCCGTCGAGGAAGCGCATTGCGATATCATCATCGAAATCGGCGACTTTCTCAACGAGTTCGTCATGATACTGCTTGGCAAGATCCATCATGTCTTCCGGAATGTCGATCGGCAGCGGATTTTCACCGTTGTCGCCGTTGAACTTGATGGCCTTCATTTCGAGGACGTCGATCAGACCGGAGAAGTCTGCTTCAGCGCCGATCGGAATCTCAAGCGGGGTTGCATTGACTTTGAGTTTCTTGCGCATATCTTCAACAACTTTGAAGAAGTTCGCGCCGGTACGGTCCATCTTGTTCACAAATGCCATGCAGGGAACATGATACTTCTTGGCCTGACGCCACACGGTTTCGGACTGGGGCTGAACGCCGCCGACCGCGCAGAAGACGCCGACCGCGCCGTCGAGAACGCGCAGAGAACGCTCCACTTCAGCAGTGAAGTCCACGTGTCCCGGGGTGTCGATGAGGTTGATTCTGTGTTTCTTGCCGTGACGCATCCAGAAACAGGTTGTCGCTGCGGAAGTAATCGTGATACCGCGTTCCTGTTCCTGAACCATCCAGTCCATCGTTGCGGCACCGTCATGAACCTCACCGATCTTGTGGGTCTTGCCGGTGTAGAAAAGGATACGTTCGGAAAGAGTCGTCTTTCCCGCATCGATGTGAGCCATAATTCCGATATTACGCGTTTCGTGAATCGAGGCAACGCGCTTCGGAGACTCGTTACAGATATGTTCTGATTCTGCTGTCATAGTTCAGTCTTTCAATGAGCATGTTGTGTTGAGATTACCATCTGTAATGGGCAAAAGCCTTGTTGGCCTGCGCCATCTTGTGCGTATCTTCCTTCTTCTTGATGGAAGCGCCCTGGTTGTCGAATGCATCAAGAAGCTCGGAAGCGAGAGCATCCGTCATGGATTTTCCCTTTTTCGCCTGGGAATAGGTTGTGATCCAGCGCATTGCGAGAGCGACCTGACGTTCCGCCGGAACATCGATGGGAACCTGATAGGTAGCTCCGCCGACTCGACGGCTCTTGACTTCGACTTTCGGCTTGATGTTCTCAACAGCCTGAATGAAGACCTCAAGCGGCTCCATGTCTTTTTTCTTTGCCTTGAGCTGATCGAAAGCACCATAAACGATGCTCTGAGCAACAGACTTCTTGCCGTTGCGCATGATGGTATTGATCAGGCGGGCAACGAGCTCGCTGTTGTACTTGACATCGGGAATCAGCACTCTTTTCGTGATTTTACGTCTTCTCATTTCACTTCATCCTGATTATTTTTTCTTTTTGCCTGCTGCTTCGCCGGCCTTCGGCACTTTGGCTCCGTACTTGGAACGGCCCTGTTTACGGCCTTCAACGCCAAGACTGTCAAGCGCACCGCGGACGATGTGATAACGAACACCGGGGAGGTCACGAACACGACCGCCCTTCACGAGAACAACGGAGTGCTCCTGAAGGTTGTGTCCCTCGCCGCCGATGTAAGCGGTAATTTCCTGACCGTTCGTAAGACGAACCTTCGCGATTTTACGCAGCGCGGAGTTCGGCTTCTTCGGCGTTCTTGTTGTAACCTGCAGGCAGACTCCACGTCTCTGCGGGCATTTAGTAAGAGCTTTCGATTTGCTCTTGGCGACTTTCGGTCTGCGACCGGCCTTTACCAGTTGGTTGATTGTCGGCATCTTTTTTCCTTCACCTGTGTCCTTTACACTTTAGTACAGCAAACAGGCGTTTAATATAACGCACTGTTTGCTGTTTTTCAAGTATAAGGGAAACTTTTTTTTATTTTTTCAGCTTTTTTCGCCTTATTCTTCCTCATCCGCACCATCTTCAGGCACGGCGGTTTCTTCTTCCAGATCGTTTCCGGCTTCCTCGGAATCGTAAATGTACTCTTCCTGGAGCTGGTCTTCCTCGTTCTCGTAACCGTCGTCTTCGTCAGCTTCGAGAACGTCGATTTCCGGCGGAAGCGGTTCCGCCAGTTTTTCAGGCATGAGACGCTGGAATTTCTCCGAGCCGGTTCCCGCGGGGATGAGGTGTCCGGTAATAACATTTTCCTTGAAACCGCGCAGGAAGTCAACCTTGCCCAGTGTCGCGGCGTCGGTCAGAATACGTGTCGTATCCTGGAACGATGCCGACGAAATGAAGCTGTCGGTTTCCAGCGAGGCTTTTGTTATTCCCAGCAGTACCGGTTCGCCTTCCGCAGGTGCGAGTCCTTTGGCTCTCGCCTCTTCATTCGCACGCTGGAAGTCGTACTTATCAACCTGTTCACCGGCAAGGAACTGCGTCGATCCCTGCTCGGTAATACGGATTTTCTGCATCATCTGACGGATGATGATCTCAATGTGCTTGTCGTTGATTTCCACACCCTGAGACCGGTAAACCGTCTGAATTTCGTTCACCAGGTAACGCTGAAGTTCCTGGGAACCGCAGACCGACAGCATCACCTGCGGAACAATCGATCCGCCGGTCAGCTTCTGGCCTTTCTTCACATAGTCGCCCTTCGCAACAAACAGGTGCTTGTTCGTCGGAATGCTGTGCTCCTCGAACTCGTTGGTGTCCGGATCGCGGATGATGATCTGGCGGCGGCTGCGCTGGACTTTTCCGAGTTCAACAAGACCGTCGATCTTCGCGATATCGGCAACCTCTTTCGGGGTACGGGCTTCGAACAATTCGGCAACACGCGGAAGACCGCCTGTGATGTCCTTGTTCTTGAGCTGCTGACGCGGAACACGTGCGAGCACAACGCCCGGACGCACCTTCACGCCCTTCTTCGTCATGATAAACGCACCGGCAGGCAGCGGATAGTAGGAAAGGACTTCGCCCGCTTTATCCTTGATGACGATCTGCGGATGCAGGTCTTCACGGTGGGGCATAACGGTGATTTCCTCGTTGCCGCCGCGCTCCGTACGGTTCAATGTCACGTTCTCGATCAAATCAAGCAGTTCAACCGTACCGGCGTCTTCCGCAATGATCGGGAGGTGAGAGGAATCCCACGTGGCGATACGGTCATTCGTCTTGACCTTCTCGCCGTCCTTCTTATAGAGAACAGCTCCGACTTCAGCCGTATAGCGGTCGATTTCCGCCTCTTTGACGGCGTCCGCCCAGTAATCGTAGTCGCGGTTGTAGAACGCGCCGATGACTTCCGCTTCGAGTTTTGCGCGCTCGCGCGCCTTTTCCTCGAGCTCTTTCGCCTTGGCGGCGTCGTAAATCACAATGAAGCCGTTCTTGTTGACGATAACGGTTTCGCCATGTTCATTTTCAACGGTACGGATGTTTTCGAAACGGACCGTTCCATCGGTCTTCGCTACAATTTCCGGCTTGGTGTACTTGGAAGTTGCAGTACCGCCGATGTGGAATGTTCTCATGGTCAGCTGGGTTCCCGGCTCACCGATGGACTGTGCCGCGATAATACCGAGAGCATCGCCGATCTCCGCCATTCTGTCGCTGGCGAGGTTGCGGCCGTAGCACTTCACGCAAACGCCATGCTCGATTTCGCAGGTGAGAACCGAGCGGATCAGAACACGCTGAATGTTGCGTTTCTCGATCAGGTCTGCAAGTTCCGGAGTGAATTCCTGTCCGGCCTTGACCAGAAGACGTCCGTCTTCGTAGATCGGGTCGCGGATATCCTGGGCGCTGCAGCGACCGATCAGACGTGCCTTCAGCGGCAGCATCACATCGTCGCCTTCGACGATTGCGCTGATCCAGATACCCTTCATCGTTCCGCAATCTTCCGCACGGCAGATGATATCCTGCGCAACGTCGACGAGCTTACGGGTCATGTAACCCGAGTCAGCGGTCTTCAGAGCGGTATCTGCGAGACCCTTGCGGGCGCCGTGGGTACTGATGAAGTATTCGAGAACGGAGAGACCTTCACGGAAGTTCGACAGAATCGGACGTTCGATAATATCGCCCGACGGCTTTGCCATCAGTCCGCGCATACCGGCAAGCTGACGGATCTGGTCTTTACTGCCTCGAGCTCCGGAATCGAGCATGCAGTAGACAGGGTTGATCTCCTTCTTGCTGATGCCTTCGAGTTCCTGGAACAGCGACTCGGCAACCGCGTTACTGGTCTTGGTCCACGTATCAATAATATTGTGATAACGTTCCAGCTGGGTGAGAGCACCCTTGTTGTACTGGTCGTTGATCTTGTCGATCTCGGCGCGCGCCTTCGCAATCAGTTCGCCTTTCTGTTTCGGGACCACCATGTCCGCAATGGAGATGGAGAATCCGGCGACAGTCGCGTACTCGTAGCCGAGGTTTTTCAGACGGTCGAGCTGTTCGACGGTCTTCTGATGACCGATGTGCGCATAAGCCTCCGCGATAAGGGAGCCGAGCTGTTTCTTCTTGGCAACGCCGTTGTAGAATCCGAGGCTCTTGTCCCAGATGCCGTTGAAAATGCAGCGGCCGGCAGTCGTCAGAAGGAAACGGTCTTTGGAATTGCCGTGCGGCGTTTCCACTCCGTAATCCGGGTTCGGGATGCGGATCGCATCATGGATATGAATATGTCCGAGGTGCAGAGCAAACAGCACTTCGTGAACATCCTTGAACGCTCTCGCCTTCGCGGGATTGCGCGGCTCAATCGTCAGATAATACGAACCGAGCGTAATATCCTGCGTCGGGGTCATGATCGGTTTGCCGTTTGCAGGCGAGAAGATGTTGTTCGAGGAGAGCATCAGGAGTTTGCACTCGAGCTGTGCAGCCGGGGACAGCGGAACATGAACCGCCATCTGGTCACCGTCGAAGTCCGCGTTGAACGCAGTACAGACCAGAGGATGCAGACGGATCGCCGAACCTTCAATGAGGATCGGGTCGAACGCCTGAATCGAAAGTCTGTGCAGGGTCGGCGCACGGTTGAGCATGACCGGATGTCCTTTGGTCACCTCTTCGAGAATATCCCAGACGACCGACTCTCCACGCTCGATCATTTTCTTTGCGCTGCGGACGGTGTGAGCATAACCGCGACCTTTGAGGTGGCGGATAATAAACGGCTCAAACAGAACAAGCGCCATCTTCTTCGGAAGACCGCACTGTGCGAGTTTCAGTTCAGGACCGACAACGATGACCGAACGTCCGGAGTAGTCAACACGTTTACCGAGCAGGTTCTGACGGAAACGTCCCTGCTTGCCTTTCAGCATATCGCTGAGGGACTTCAGAGCACGGTTTCCGGCGCCGGTGACGGCACGACCGTGGCGTCCGTTGTCCAGAAGAGCGTCGACCGCTTCCTGAAGCATACGCTTTTCGTTGCGGATAATGACTTCCGGGGTACGAAGCTGAAGCAGGTTTTTCAGACGGTTGTTGCGGTTAATGACTCTGCGGTAGAGGTCGTTCAGGTCGGAGGTCGCGAAACGGCCGCCTTCCAGCGGAACGAGAGGACGCAGATCCGGCGGAATCACAGGAAGAACTTCGAGGATCATCCATTCCGGACGGGAATTGCTTCTCTGGAAACCTTCCACGAGACGCAGTCTCTTGGAGAGTTTCTTGCGGATCGCCTTGTTTTTTGTTCCGGTCAATTCAACTTCGAGCTGCTGACGGAGCGGTTCAAGGTCAATCTGCGAAAGCAGAGAACGGATTGCAGGCGCACCCATATCTGCCTGGAACGCATCCTGATACTCTTCGCGCGCCTGACGGTAGTCCATCTCATTGAGTGGCTGACCGAGAGTCAGCGGGGTGTCGCCCGGATCGGTGACAACCCAGTCTTCATAATAGATGATGCGCTCAAGCGTGCGGGCCGTCATATCAAGCATGAGACCGATACGGCTCGGCATACACTTGAAGAACCAGATATGGGAGACAGGAACTGCGAGTTCGATGTGACCCATACGTTCACGGCGAACCTTGCTCAGCGTAACTTCAACACCGCAGCGGTCGCAGATAATGCCTTTATGCTTGACACGTTTGTATTTTCCGCAGTTGCACTCCCAGTCGCGCTGGGGACCGAAGATGCGCTCGCAGAAGAGACCGCCCTTTTCAGGCTTGAAGCTTCTGTAGTTGATGGTTTCTGGATTCTTGATTTCCCCATGGCTCCAGGACCTGATCACTTCCGGGGAAGCCACCTTGATGGAGACCGCCTCGAAAGCGGAATTTCCCTGCTGCTGACGAGCAGGGATTTCCTTGTCTTTGGGAACATAGCTGTTATCAATCACTGTTCAGTCCCTCCGGCTGTTTCATTCTTCGGTAATTCCGAGTGTTTGACAGTTCGTACATCCAAGCCGAGACTCTGCATTTCCTTAAGCAGAACGTTGAAGGATTCCGGACGGCCGGCCTCCAGGACATTCTGTCCCTTGACAATGGATTCGTAAATCTTCGCTCTTCCGGAAACGTCGTCGCTCTTGACGGTAAGCATTTCCTGAAGTGTGTGCGCCGCGCCGTAAGCTTCGAGCGCCCACACTTCCATTTCGCCGAAACGCTGTCCGCCATGCTGAGCTTTACCGCCCAGAGGCTGCTGTGTAACCAGCGAGTACGGTCCAACCGAACGCGCGTGAATCTTGTTCGCAACCAGGTGGTCGAGTTTCAGCATATAAATCTGACCGACCATAACGCGCTGATCGAACTTGTTGCCGGTGCGTCCGTCGTAAAGATCGGTCTTGCCGTCGAACACGCGTTCGCCGTTGATTTCGCGGAAGCCCCACTTGAAGTCCTCTCCGGTCTTTTCGGTGATCTTCTCGTTGGCTTTCTTCATCATATCGACGATAATCTCTTCCGTCACGCCGTCGAACACCGGGGTTGCCGCCTTGAAGCCGAGCATCTTGGCTGCCCAGCCGAGGTGCGTTTCAAGAACCTGTCCGACGTTCATTCGGGACGGCACACCCAGCGGGTTCAGAACGATATCAACCGGCGTTCCATCAGGCAGGAACGGCATGTCTTCGACCGGAACGATTCGGGAAACAATACCCTTGTTTCCGTGACGTCCTGCCATCTTGTCGCCGACCTGGACTTTACGCTTGGAAGCGATGTAAACTTTAACTTTCTTGATTGCGCCGAGATCGTCGCCATCGCCGTTCTCAAGAGCGTCAATGGATTCGGCTTTCATGCGCTCGATGCTTTCGAAGCGCGATTTGTAGGAGCCGATGATCTCGTCAATCGTATGCTTGATCTCGCAGTCTTCCATACGATAGGAATCGTACTTGTTCGCGAGTTTTGCGATCGAAGCGGTCGTAACCTTGCGGTTTGCCGAAACAAGAATCACATCGTCGCGGGAGGACGAAGTATCATAGATCGGGCACGGAAGCTTCTGTCCGTTCAGAACAGCTTCGAGCTTCTCGGTCATCTCATCAATCAGAACAGTATACTGCTCTTTATACTGATCCTTGCTGTGCTTGATCTGTTTGCGGCGCTCAGATTTGGTCATGGACTGTCTGGACGGGTCTTTCGCGTGTTCCACACGTACATCCATCACGATACCGCCCTTGCCGCTCGGAACAACCAGACTGGAATCCTTGACGTCTGCGGCCTTTTCACCGAAGATTGCACGAAGCAGACGCTCTTCCGGAGCAAGTTCCGTTTCGGACTTCGGGGTAATCTTGCCGACGAGAATATCGCCCGGCTTGACTTCGGCGCCGAGACGGACAACACCGTCGGGTCCGAGGTTGCGGAGGACTTCGTCGCTGACGTTCGGAATATCGCGGGTGATTTCTTCCGGTCCGAGTTTGGTCTCGCGGCTGGTGATCTCGAATTCATCCACATGAACGCTGGTGTAAACGTCCTCTTTCACAAGACGCTCGCTGAGCACGATAGCGTCTTCGAAGTTATATCCGCACCACGGCATGAACGCCACGAAAACGTTCTTGCCGAGAGCAAGCTCTCCGTGATCCGTTGCGGAACCGTCGGCGATTGCATCGCCGATCTTGACGACCTGACCGCTGCGGACGATCGGCCGCTGGTTAACGCAGGTTCCGGCATTGCTGCGCAGGAACTTGACCATGCGGTAAACCGCCGGATTCGGATCGGAAGTCTCTTTTCTCGTCTTGCCGTCGGTTGTCACGACAACTTCAGCAGCGGAAACTTCTGCAACGATACCATTCGTCTTGGAAGCGGTAACCGCGCGGGAATCGAAAGCGACTTTCTTTTCAAGACCGGTTCCGACATACGGCGACTCCGTCACCATCAGCGGGACGGCCTGGCGCTGCATGTTCGAACCCATCAGAGCGCGGTTCGCATCGTCGTGTTCCAGGAACGGAACAAGTCCTGCGGCGGCGCTGACGAGCTGTTTCGGAGAAACGTCCATGTACTGGACATCTTCGCGCGGACGCTCGGCCGGCTCACCCATCAGACGGGACATCACGGTCGGGTTGATGAAATTGTTGTTTTCATCGAGCGGAGCGTTTGCCTGAGCGATCACGAAATGCTCTTCCTTGTCAGCGGAAAGATAGTCGATCTGATCGGTAACATGGCAGTTTTCCACGCGGCGATACGGAGTTTCGAGGAAACCGAATTCGTTGATCTTCGCATAGAGCGAGAGCGACGAAATAAGACCGATGTTCGGACCTTCAGGGGTTTCGATCGGGCAGATACGTCCATAATGGCTGTTGTGAACGTCGCGGACTTCGAATCCTGCGCGTTCGCGGCTCAGACCGCCGGGTCCGAGAGCGGAGAGACGGCGCTTGTTGGTCAGCTCGGAAAGCGGGTTGACCTGATCCATGAACTGCGAAAGCTGGTTGCGGGCGAAGAAGTCGCGGATCACTCCGGCGAAAGCCTTCTGGTTGATGAGCTTCGACGGGGTTGTTCCGGTGTCATCGGAATTCAGCAGAGCCATACGCTCGCGGATCAGACGTTCCGTACGGAGGAGACCAACGCGGCAGTGATTCTGAAGCAGTTCGCCGACAGTTCTGACACGACGGCTTCCCAGGTGGTCGATATCATCGGTGTGACCGCCCGTATTGCTGCGGAGCTTCATCAGAGACTTGGTCGCTTCCATAAGATCGACTTTGTCAAGAATACGCTCATTCAGCGGAACGTCGATTTTCAGACGCTCATTGAGTTTGTAACGACCGACCATGCCGAGGTCATAGCGTTTGACGTCGAAGAAAAGTCTCTTGAGAAGCTGCTTCGAGTTGGTGACGCTCGGGGGATCGCCGGGACGCATTCTGCGGTAAATCTCCTTGAGGGCGTCGTCCGGGGTATGAGCCGGATCGCGCTGGAGACAGTTGATAAGGTAGGAATCTCCATCGGGGATGTAAGCGAGCTCAACGTTTTTGATTTTTGCTTCGACCATGGATTTGACATGGGATTCGTTGAGCTGGAGGAATTCCTGAACGACAGTGACCCCGTTGGAATCGAGAACGGGTTCAAAGGTATAATAAGCCGAGATGTCATCCTGCTTGAGGAGCTGCCCCGGCGTCATGGTCTTGAGTTCGTAAGCGGAACCGATGATGTCCCGGTTGGTGTCGTAACCGATTGCGCGAAGGAAAGTCGTGATGAGGAACTTGCGGCGTCTGCGCTTGCGGTCGAGGTAAATATAGATCAGGTCATTGATATCGAACTGGACTTCCATCCAGGAGCCGCGGTCCGGAATGATTCTGTAAGAGAAGAGCGTTCTTCCGCTGGAGTGACGGGTCTTCTCGAAGCAGATGCCCGGAGATCTGTGCAGCTGGCTGATGATAACGCGCTCCGCGCCGTTGATAATGAAAGTACCGCGTTCGGTCATCATCGGGATTTCACCGATGTAGACGTTTTCATTTACAATGGCGTCTTTGTTTTTAAATCTGAAATCAACATGAAGCGAGGCGCTGTAAGTATTTCCGTCTTTGATGCAGTCAACGGTATCCTGCTTCGGAAGGCCCAGGGAATAGGAGACGAACTCCAGGACCATCTGTTTGTCAAAACTTTCGATTGGGAAGACTTCGTTGAAAACCTCCTGGAGACCCTGGTTTTTACGCTGGTCTTCCGGGACGTCGAGCTGCAGGAAAGATTTATAGGAGTCGATCTGAATACCGATGAGGTCCGGTATTTCCAGCACTTCCTTCAATTTTCCGAAATTCACACGTTCAGGCATTGATTCCACCTTGCTAATGATTCGAGAGGAGCTGTTGTAAGCGGTTCACACAAAAAATCGGGTGATCTTCAATGTGACAAAATCCTGCGGTGCGGAGACCGCATCGCAGGGGATGATTTAAGACGCAGAAAACGGCGGGGGCTTCCTCCCGGGAATTTCCCCACCGTAATCATCAAGTCTTAATACAGATACCAGATGCGAGGCAATTACTTGACCTCGACCTTGGCACCCGCAGCCTCAAGCTGCTCCTTGATCTTCTGAGCGTCTTCTTTGGAAACGCCTTCTTTGACAGCCTTCGGAGCGGCTTCAACGAGATCCTTGGCATCTTTGAGACCGAGACCGGTGATGGCGCGGACTTCCTTGATGACGTTGATCTTGCTGGCGCCGGCATCGGCGAGAATGACCGTGAATTCAGTCTGCTCTTCAGCAGCAGCGGCAGGAGCCGCACCGGCAGCAGCCGGTGCCGCAGCAACGGCGACCGGAGCCGCAGCGCTCACGCCGAGGCGTTCTTCCAACGCTTTAACGAGTTTGGAGAGCTCAAGAACCGAGAGCTTCTCAACGTAGGAGATGAACTGCTCCATTTCCTGCGAAACTTCCACATTTGCCTGCTCAGACATTATATTGTCCTCCGTATATTTTGTAATTGAACTTCTGTTCAGTTTGCTTCTTCAAGCTTGTTTTTGTAAGCGTTAATGACGTTGACGATGCTGGAAGCCTTGGCGTTAAGCACTCTGACCAAGCCAGTCGGTACAGCAACAAGGAGTCCAAGCAGCTGCGCACGCAGCTGATCCTTCGAAGGCATAGACGCAATCGCCTTGACTTCGGAATCGGTCAACATCGCGCCCTCGAAGTAACCGCACTTCGGAGCGATCACACCCTTTGTGGAGGTTGTGAAATCATCAATGACTTTCGCCACCGCACTCGCATCGCCCTGACCGACAACAACAGCTGTGTCACCGGTGATCTTGGCGTTTGCGAGGACTTCCAGGCCGTTCAGTTCCGCAACCTTGCGAACCATGCGGTTCTTAAGGACGTGGCAGACAGCTCCGGCATCGAACAGTTTGTCGCGGAACTGGTTGAGTTCCTTGTTCTTCAGTCCTTTGTAGGAGATGAAGTAGACATACTGGGACCCGACGATCAGGTTTGCGATATCATTGGCGAGCTGGATTTTTTCCGGTCTCATTGTGCCATCTCCTTCGCGATGTCGCGGGTTTCAACTTTGATTCCCGGCGTCATGGTCGCGGAAAGCGTGCAGCTCTGAATGTACACACCCTTCGCGGAAGCCGGTTTCGCCTTGATGATCGCTTTGATGATAGCCGTGCAGTTTTCTGCAAGGTCTTCGGCGGAAAACGAAAGCTTTCCGCAGGGAACCTGAACGCAGGCGCCCTTGTCGGCACGGAATTCAACTCGTCCGGCTTTTGCCTCCGCGACCGCGTGACCGATCTTGTCGGTAACGGTACCGGTCTTCGGGTTCGGCATCAGACCTTTCGGACCGAGCTGACGACCCAGCGGACGGACCTGACTCATCGCGGACGGCGTGGCAATGAGGACGTCGAAGTCCACCCAGCCGCCTTTGATTTTGGCGATGATATCGTCGAATCCGACGAAATCCGCGCCGGCGTCGACCGCCTGCTGTTTCAGTGCCTCGTCATCAGCGATGACAGTAACGACGACCTTCTTGCCGGTGCCTTTCGGCAGGGGAACCGCACCGCGGACGGTCTGATCCGTCTGCTTCGGGTCCACACCAAGCTTGAAGGACAGTTCAACAGTCTGATCGAACTTGACTGCCGGCATGTCTTTCAATGTCTTCAGTGCTTCGATGAGAGAGTAGACTGTCTGTTTGTCGTACTTGGCAATTTGGGATTTGTAGAGTTTGCTTCTCTTAGCCATCGATCACCTCAACTCCCATACTGCGAGCAGTGCCGGCGATGATTTTGATCGCGGCTTCTTCACTGCGGGCGTTGATGTCGCTCTTTTTCGTCTGGACGATCTGCTTGATCTGACTGATGGTGATCTTGCCGGCGCTTTCGCGTCCGGGATTGTGAGATCCGCCAGCCAGTCCGGCAACCTTCTTGATCAGAACGGCCGCCGGGGGAGACTTGGTCACAAACGTAAATGAGCGGTCCTGGTAGACTGTGATCACAACCGGAATGATCATTCCGGCCTGCGACTGTGTTGCGGCATTGAATTCCTTGCAGAATCCCATGATGTTCACACCAGCCTGGCCAAGCGCGGGACCCACAGGGGGTGCCGGATTAGCTGCGCCGGCGGGAATCTGCAAACGAATCTCCGCTGTCACCTTTTTCGCCATTTGTTCCTCCGTTTCCGTAAACGTGGTCAGAGAGGTCAGGATCTCTCCCACGCTACGACGTCATTATTATATTAACGACTCTTCGAACCGAACATTATAATTGTTCGCGAACGACCTGCCAGAATTCCAATTCCACGGGAGTTGAGCGACCGAAAATGGAGACTTCCAATTCGAGTTTGCCGCGCTCCGCGTCGATTTTCCGAACGATGCCTTCGAAGTTTTCGAAAGCGCCGTCTTTGATTCGCACTGTTTCACCGATTTCGTACTGAATTTTCGGTTTCGCCTTCTCTTCCGGCTCAGCGGTCTGCATCATAATGTAGTCCACTTCCTGCTGGGAGAGGGGCTGGGGACGGTCACTGCCACCGATGAACCCGATTACGCCCTGAATGCCCTTGATGAAGTACCAGACGCGCTCGTCAAGAGCTCCGTCGGGCTTGTAGAGATCCATGCGGGCGAGAACATAACCCGGGAAGAATTTGCGGGTGGTAGTGTGTTTTCTGTCCTTCCTGAATTCGGAAACTTTTTCAGTAGGAATCATCACCTCGTAAACAGGAAGAGCGGCCTCTTCCTGACGAAGTGCCGTCTCAATATTCTCTCTGACTTTGTTCTCATGTCCGGAGAGTGCGTGCAGCACGAACCACTGTCCAGCGTTTCTGTCCATTGTGTGACTCCCTGGGATTTTGTCAGAAGGTTATTACGAGCTGAACGGCATGGAACAGGATCTGATCCACGCCTGCCACAAAGATAGAGGTGATAACAAGGGCGATGATAACCAGCAAAGTGGATTCGAGCACCTGCTGCTTGTCCGGCCATGTGCATTTGGTCATTTCATCAATTGTCGAATGGATGAAAGAACGCAATCCAGCGACCAGTTTTGTCATGATGCCAACCCTTCTCTTCTTTGTTCTGTAATATAATGGCAGGGGCTGAGAGCCTCGAACTCCCGACCTGCGGTTTTGGAGACCGCTGCTCTACCAACTGAGCTAAACCCCTGTAATTTTCAAGTTCGTTTGGTACTTACTGTATGTACCGATTACTTGGTTTCTTTATGAACCGTGTGCTTGCGGTCAAACTTGCAGTATTTTTTCTTCTCAAGACGTCCGGGAGTGTTTCTTTTCTCCTTGGTCGTCGTGTAGTTTCTGCGCTTGCACTCGGTGCATTCCAATGTGATAATCTCACGCATTTTAAGCTCCGTAATCCAGATTTCCGGACGCGGTTTTTACGCCGCGTCCGATAAATCCGATGGTGTTCCGATTACTTCAGAATCTCGGTCACGCGTCCGGAAGCAACCGTACGGCCGCCTTCGCGGATAGCGAAACGCTGGGTCTTTTCCATAGCGATCGGGGCAATGAGTTCCACTTCGATGGAGACTTTGTCGCCCGGCATAACCATTTCGACACCTTCCGGCAGCTTGATGACGCCGGTAACGTCGGTCGTTCTGAAGTAGAACTGAGGACGATAGTTGCTGAAGAACGGGCTGTGACGTCCGCCTTCCTCTTTGGAGAGGACGTAGATTTCAGCAGTGAAGGTGGTGTGCGGGGTGATGGTGCCCGGCTTTGCGAGAACCTGTCCGCGCTCGACCTGGTCTTTTCTGGTACCACGGAGGAGGCAGCCGATATTATCGCCAGCCTGACCTTTATCGAGTTCCTTGTGGAACATTTCAACGCCGGTGATTGTGGTCTTGTCGGTCGGTTTGATACCAACGATTTCGACAACATCGCCAACCTTGACTTCTCCGCGCTCGACACGGCCGGTAACAACGGTACCACGACCTTCGATGGAGAAGACGTCTTCGATCGGCATCAGGAACGGCTTGTCAACTTCACGCTGCGGCTCGGGAACCCAGCTGTCGATGGCGTCCATGAGGTCCTGGATGCATTTGCATTCCGGAGCATTCGGATCGGTCGCCTGGAGAGCGGGATAAGCAGCACCCTTGACGATCGGGGTGTTGTCGCCGTCGAAGTCATATTTGCTGAGGAGCTCACGGATTTCCATTTCGACGAGGTCGAGGAGTTCCGGATCATCAACGAGGTCAACTTTGTTCAGGAAGACGACGATCTTGGGAACGCCGACCTGCTTGGCGAGGAGGATGTGCTCGCGGGTCTGCGGCATCGGGCCGTCAACCGCACTGACAACGAGAATCGCACCGTCCATCTGAGCGGCACCGGTGATCATGTTCTTGACGTAGTCCGCATGTCCCGGGCAGTCAACGTGCGCATAGTGGCGCTTGTCGCTCTGATATTCAACGTGGGAGGTAGCGATTGTCAGAATCTTCGTGGAGTCACGACGTCCCTGGGATTCAGAGGCTTTCGCAACCTGGTCGTACGGAATGTAATCCGCAAGGCCCTTGAGGTTCTGGACGTGCGTAATCGCAGCGGTCAGGGTGGTCTTGCCGTGGTCAACGTGACCGATTGTTCCAACGTTGACGTGGGGCTTCTCTCTTACAAACTTTTCTTTTGCCATCTCGGGGCCTCCTTCTGGTGACTAGTAATGGCTTATTGTTTACCGTTTATGTAACGTGCGTTTTGAGTTCTACTTCCAGTTTTAAGAAAAAACTGGAGCCCACGACCGGGATTGAACCGGTGACCTCGTCCTTACCAAGGACGTGCTCTACCAACTGAGCCACGTGGGCGCAACTGTTTGCCGTTTTGGCGAACCAATCAGCAAACGAGTTTATAATATACAGCGTTTCCGCTATATTTCAAATTGAATATCAGATTTTTTTTGAAAAAATCTTACTTTCAAACTCATTTATCCGGTAATTCACTTTACCGAGTCCTCAAAAGAGCCTACACCGGAACAGCGGATAAATGGTGCTCGAGGGGAGACTCGAACTCCCACGGATCGCTCCACTAGCACCTCAAGCTAGCGCGTCTGCCATTCCGCCACCCGAGCAACGCCCGGTTGATATCTGGTGTGTTGCATAATGTACAACACTTTCTGAAAATTGCAAATCATTTTTCAAACAAAATCGCATATTTTTTCGTGTTTCAGCCTCCTCCCGGCGGTTTTACACACAAATCAAACGCGTTTAATGCGCCTCAAGATGCTCTTTTGCGAACGCAAGAAGCGCATCTTGAACGGGCAAGCGCCCTTCCAGAAATTCATCCCGCAAGGTATTGAGCATGCGTCCGAGCGCGGGTCCGGGTGTGTAGCCGAGGGCAATCAGGTCGCTGCCGTTCACCGGAAGAGGCGGGACCGCAGGGGCGCCATCCAGCGCACGCCAGCGGTCAAGCATCAGAAGCCAGCCTTCCATTTTGCCGTGACACGAGGCGCAATCGACGCGGTTCAGCTCCATATCCGTCGGGAACGTCGGAGCGGCAATCATCTTCAGCCAGGTTGAGCGCTTCATCCGGTCTACAGACGCAAATTTCATGTGATTCGCGACTGCGGCCGAGACGTTTTTCACAAGCGAAGCTGAACAGCGCAGACGGGTCAAGATCGACTCCGCCATCCGGCCGCCGACGGCTTCATGTCCGTAAAAATGAATCACGCCGTCCTCGTGGATGTGAAAAGTCGCAGGCTTCCCGACATCGTGCAGGAGAACACTCCACGCAAGCTCGCGCGTCGGGTGGCACATGCGTTCCAGCATGATCATGGTATGCGCAAAAACATCGCCCTCCGGATGAAACGCAGGGGGCTGTTCAACACCATGCAGCGCATCGATTTCCGGCAGGATGACACGCAGAATGCCAAGCTCGCGCATCAGTTCAAACGCGCGGCCGGGATGCGGACCAAGCAGCATTTTCTCCACTTCATCGCGCACCCGTTCAGCGGACAGAACAGAAAGTTTTCCCGCATGGTGCCGGGCGGCCTCGCGCGTGCCTGAATCGAGTTCAAAACCGAGCCGGACGGTGAAGCGAACCGCCCGCAGAATCCGGAGATAATCCTCCGAGAAACGGCGGTCCGGATCGCCTATGGTACGCAGGATTCCGCGATGCAGATCGTCAATTCCGCCGACATGATCGAACACCTCGCCGGACGCAGGATCGCAGAGAAGCCCGTTCACTGTAAAATCACGGCGGATAACATCCAGAACTTCGTTGTCCGTGTAATGCACGGTTTCGGGGCGGCGGCCGTCCATGTAGTCGCGCTCCTCTCGCAGGGTTGCAGTTTCAAAACTGAGACCGTTCCGCAAAACAGTGACGACGCCGAAGGAGGCGCCGACTGCATAGGTTTTCTCAAAAATCCGCTGTATTTCCTCCGGGGTCGCGGAGGTTGCAATATCGACATCATGCGGGGAGGCGCCGAGCAGCATATCGCGCACGCATCCGCCGATGAGAAACGCTTTTTTACCATGACGTTTGAGTTCAGCGACAATTTCCACAGCCTCTGAAAAAAGCGGGGTTGACGGCAGTTCTATTTTCATAAATTCTCCTTGAATCCGTAAATTCATAAAAAATAACGCGTCTCCAGCAAATGTCAAGCGGGAGACGCGAAAAAGGAGCTCTGCAACCCGGTTATTTGTGCGGAACGATCTCTCGGATAACCGAACGGGTCTTCTCCATGCCGTGCTCCTGCAGGAAGGTGTCGATCACCGGAACCAGACGGACAACCAGTGTCAGCCCGGCAAGGAAGAGCACTCCCGCGGCGACAAAGTAGGCGCGGTACATCGGGAGCCCGGAACCGAAGAAACGCTCCGCAAGCTTCAGGAGACCGCCGGCAACGAACATGCCGGTCACACCTGCGGCCGCGCCCGTCACAACGCTGATGAACATCGAACTTGCAACCTGCCGCTCCTTAGGAACCGCCATCAGGAAGTAGTGAACCATTGCATTCTGCGCGGAAACCATCATTGCGCCAATCAGAATGAACGGAACGATAAAGAGTCCCCACATCCAGACCGAAGACACCGCGGCAGGCGCGAACAGCCAGAAGAGACAGATCGGAAAGATCAGCATGTATGAGTAGATTGCGACTTTGCGGGGACCGATTTTCTCGGTGATTTTTCCGCTGATCTGCGTTGCCGCAATCGAGGAGGCGAACTGGACTATCGAGAAGAGAATCGCCTGCGTATCGCTGACGCCGTAGCCGCGTTTCATCGTGAGAATCGCAATCGGCGCCATCATGATGATCGCAAGATTGACCATGAATCCGGCGCAGATCTGACGGCGGAGGGTAAGATCGAAAAACGCCGTTTTAAGCTGCGGGAGAAGCGGCGCCTGTGCAGAACGCCGGATCGCGGAAGTTTCATCTATCTTGCGCACAAACGTCGATGCCGTTACGCCGCAGCAGGCACCCGCGACAATGATGCCGACCAGCACCCAGAGACTGTCGTAATGACCGAGAACCAGACTGATTGTGACCATTGCGACGAGCCCGGAAACATAGAAAAGTCCGGTGGAACGGGCAATCAGACGGGCGCGGTCCATATTGTTTGTGATGTCGCCGATCAGCGGCTGGGACATGACCACGCCGGCAGCGCGGAAGCCGTAAAACAGAAAACTGCCGAGCAGAAGCAATCCCCACGCGAGATACTGGCTCAACGGCTGGATCAGCGCGCTCACGGCGACGAGCAGAGCGGCGACGTTGCGGCAGACCCAGAAATCCGCCTGGCTCCGCGCCGCGCCGACCTGCGCCGTGCGCACCACGCCCAGCGGCAGAAGCAGGAAACCGAGAAAGAGCATCGAACCGATCACAGCGACAATCACATTCGGCGCATGAAGCTTCACCGCGAACAGAATGATGACCGTCTCCCCGAGACACATGTACGAAGCTCCGTTGACGATGTTGAAGAGGTTGTAGTTGAGCTGAGAAACCCGGCGCTGCTCATCCGTCAGCGGTCTGTCGTATATCATTTTGCATTTCCTTTTCTGATTGAAGACAATAATATACCACGGAACAGACGAAGTTTCAATCCATGCCGTTTTTTTCCCGTTTTTTATGTTTTCCGAATTGGCATAATCACAAAAGTGTGATATAATTACTCCGGAAAACAGCAGGTAGTATTATGAAAGACAAGATTTCTCAGGTTTGCGACTACATTCTCGACCGTCTGGAGTCGGGGGAATACAAAACGGGTGAAGCGATCCCGGCGGCACGGAAAACCGCACAGGAAGTCGATGCATCATTCGCAATGATTCAGCACGCCGTCGCGACACTCGTCCAGGCAGGAATTCTGCGCTCGGTCAGCCGTCAGGGCAGCACCGTCCGGGAGGGATGGCAGAATTGTCTGCTTCCCTCAAATCTCGTTCTGTTTGAACCGGACCGTCCGTGGGTTCCCGGATTCGCGGAACTCCTGAAACAGGAACTTCCGGATCTGCGTCTTTCCCCCGGATTCAAACGCGGGATGTTCGAACTCAGAACCACTCTGCATGTGCAGCAGTACCGCAATGAATATCTGGATCTTGCGCCGTATTTCCGCGAAATTTACGGAGACGGCGGGGAGTTCTTCCAGCCCCCGTTCCGCGGATTCCGCAACGGGGACGGCTCCATCTACGGGATTCCGTTCATCTTCTCGCCGCGCGTGATGTTCTGCAACCCGGAGATGCTCGCGAAGGCGGGAATCCCCCTGCCCCCGCCGGAATGGACGTTTGACGATTTCCTCGCGGTCATCACAAAGCTCAAAGCCGTTTATCCGCCGGAAAACATTCTGAACTATTCCTATGCGGTCTACTTCTGGAGCAGCTTCATTTTCCGCTGCGGCGGAAGACTCATCGACCCGGCGGCGGAAGACCCGGTTCAGCTGGATTCTCCCGAAACCATGCGCGGAGTCGAAACAATCCGCCGCCTCAAGCGGACTCTCGGTCCGAACATACGGCACGACAACTACATGAATTTCGTGGAAGGGAAACTTGCGTTCGCGCTCTCCGAACGGGAGATGCTCTGTCAGCTCAAACACAGCGGAAACCGGAACTGGCAGGTTCTCCCCCTTCCGCACATCCCCGGCGGAACCGCCGCCATGGCGCAGGCGACCGACCTGCTCTGCGTGCGAAAAGAGTGCGTCAACAGCGACCTCATCCTCGAATTCCTGCGCTTCATGCTCTCCGAAAAAGTGCAGGACTACATCGCGGAAGAGAAATACGGAATCCCGATCCGCAAGACCTCCGCGCAGAAATCCATCGACCTTTCCGACCCGCGCGACCGTCTGTTTCTCACCGAAATGGACGCGATGACGGCGGAATACGAACTCGGTTTCCCGGAGCTGACCACGCTTGTTCAAACCGGAGTCGGATACATCATCGAAAACGACAGTCTTTCGCTCTCCCAGGCGCTCCCGGAACTTGCCAACGCCATCCGTCTGTTCCTGAACATCCGCAAGAACGCCCCTGAATAAACATCCGGATCTGGAAAAAAAATCCTCTTTTTTCCGGAAAAATTTTCTTTTCCCTCTTGACATAATCAGCATTCTGTGCTATAATTAAACGCAGACGGATTCTAAAGTATTGTTCAACCAAAGAAGAAAGGCTACCAGACGATGAAACCACGCACACCACACAATCCTTTAATGCATGAGTCAAAGAAATTCACCCTCATAGAACTCCTCGTAGTAATTGCAATTATCGCAATCCTTGCGGGCATGCTGCTGCCTGCGCTCAATTCGGCAAGGGAAAAGGCGCGGGCGATGTCCTGCATCAACAATCTGAAGCAATCCGGAACCGCGATTGCCATGTACTGCGGCGACAACGGCGATTATTTTCTCTATTCCCGAAAAATGGAAATCGGCACGGGAACCACAACGGTCAGCTGGAACGACATTCTGTCTTCCAACTACTGCAACAATTCAAGCATTGAGCACGATCTCGGAATGAACAAATATCTTTCCAATGTCCGGATGACAACCTGTCCTTCCAGCAAAGGAATGCTGCTCTCGGGAAAACTGGCGACCCAATACGCCTACGGATTTCAGGAAGTTTCCTACTCGGCGAACTACATGGACGGCACAGTCATTCCGACCCTCGGGGCCATCGGCGAGGTCATTGACAAAACCGGCACCAATCAGAAGATTGTCGCGTACAAGAAAGCGCGTCAGCCCTCCCGGAGCTATCTGCTCGGAGATACCGGATTCACTGCAGAGAGTCCTGCATTCGGATTCTGCCGCAACAGATTCAAAAGCACGGAACTGATACCCTACGAAGGCTCATACGGCCTCATGACCCGCCACAACCGTCTCGCAAACATGGTGGCGATGGACGGACATGTCTCCCCGCTGGACGCCAACGGCCTTGCCAAAGCGGCGAACAAGATCACGAAAACGATCAGTCATGACGGAAGGGAGATCACAATCAATGATTAACGCCTGCATATTGACGCTCGCCGCGGCTCTTGCGGCGCTTCCGCTCAGTGCGGAAATCCGGACGGAAACTCGGAACGGCGCCCACGTTCTGGTCGTTGACGCGCCGGAGGGGTCTTCCGCCGCGCGGAAAGCGAATTTTCATCTGAAAACCATTGACGTCAAGCCCTTTGCAGGAAAGCATTTCGGAGCGTCAATCCGGATGCGGTGCGCGGATGTCGGAACTCCGTCATTCCGGTTCGGAGGAGTAAAATTCCAGCTGAAAGTCACCGGGAAAGACGGCAAAGCGCATTATTATCAACCCGCTGAAATTCCAGTCGGGACGAAGGAGTTTGTCCGGGTGGAACTGGATGAAGTTCTGCCGTCCGACGCCGTTGAAGCAGTATTCCGCATCGGTCTGCAATGCTGCCCGGGGCGTGCGGAGTTTGAGCTTGACAGCTTAGAATACGGCGCATTCCGCTATCCTGCCGATCCGGAAGCGAAACCGCTGACGGAACAGCAGAAACGGGAACTCGAATGGATCAGAACCCGTCTGCGGAAAAAGCTTGCGCCGCCGTTCCGCAATCCGGAGACAGCCCGCAAAGACTGTCTGAACCGGATCAGCCGCCAGAAACCGGACGGTTCGTTTCCCGACGTGAACTACGACAGTCGGGACCGCGGATCATGGGAAACGCTCAAACACTTCGGACATCTCAATCTGCTCGCCAGGTACCGCACACTCCACGGAACACTTCCGGGACTTGACGATGCGCTCCGGAAAGGCGTGGAGCTCTGGGTGCGGAAACGTCCCGTCAACAGCAACTGGTGGAACAACGAAATGGCGGTTCCGGAACGCATGGCGCAGGTTCTGCTGCTGAGCGGAGAAGAGGTTTTCCCGTTCGCCTCCCCGCTCCGCAAACAGGCGCTCGAAGTCTGTCTGCAGGCAATGCAGAGACCGCGCTACACAGGAAACAACCGGGTCTTCATTGCCTCCAACATCTTTTACCGCGGACTTCTCGCGCGGAACATCGAAGTCATGCGCGATGCGGCCGCGGTGCTGACCGAAGAAATCCGTCCCGCTCCGCTGGATGTCTCCTGTGACAAAGATGTTTTCGGAGGAATCCGCGCGGACGGTTCCTATCAGCTGCACGGACCGCAGGTTCAATTCGGCAATTACGGAGGAGAATTTCTCTGCCGCATCGCATTCTGGGGAAGCGTCTGGCACGGAACGGAATTTGCGTTGAAGCCGGAACAGCTCGAAACCATATCGCATCTTGCCTTTGACGGCTTCGCTCGGGTGCTCCACCACGGACGCATGGATCTGCTCGCCATCGGACGCCAGCTCAGGGAAAACGCTGCGCTCACCCGGGGACGGAATTACTGCATCCGCAATTTCCGCATCTTCGCGGAGCTCGACCCCGCACGGGCGGATGAATACAGACGCGCGGAACAGGAAAAGTTCTCCGGGACCCGCTGGTTCTGGAATTCCGATTATCTCACCTGCCGCCGCGACCGCTTCTTCGCCTCCTTCCGCGCAAATTCCGTGCGGACGCGTCCGCTGGAGGACAACATCAACGGCGACAATTCCCTCGGGCGCTACTTCTCCGACGGCGCGTGTCTGATCTACCGGACGGGCGACGAATACGACGGCGTCACGCTCTGCTGGGACTGGACAAGGCTGCCGGGAACCACGCTTCCCGCAACTCCGGTGCTGGATGAAAAAACCTGTGCGGAACGGGAAATCAGGATTTCGGGCGGACTCCCGGCGTTCACTTCATTCGGGCTCCCCGCACGCAGGCTTGGAACAACGGAGTTCGTCGGCGGAGTCTCCGACGGAAACCTCGCGGCAGCTGTCAGCACGCAGGACATCGACGGCGTGAAAGCGAAAAAAGCCGTTTTCTTCGATGCGGACGCAGTCATCGAGCTCGGCACGGAAATAGAAAGTGTTTCGCCGTATGAGGTCGCGACAACAGTCAACGTCTGCCGCGCCCGAGGCCCTGTCCGCACGGCAGAGAATCTGGTGTGGCATGACGGCATCGCGTATCTGGGAGCGAATCTGCATGCCCGTCAGGCTCGGTTTGCCGGAGATCCCCGCACGATGGTTCGAGCCGCAAAACCGCAGAAAGTGGAAATGGAATTGTTTGAACTCACAGTTCCC
The DNA here is from genome assembly GCA_900549415.1 of uncultured bacterium. Classification (GTDB taxonomy): domain Bacteria; phylum Verrucomicrobiota; class Lentisphaeria; order Victivallales; family UBA1829; genus UBA1829. The sequence goes on along the minus strand of URNX01000010.1, from coordinate 14,340 downwards.
CACGGCAAAAAAATAAAAGACGGCAGCTACGCAGTCATGATCGTGCCCGGCGTGAATTTCGAATCGGCAAAGAACTTGCGGAACGACCGGATTCTCATGAACTCCGGCGATATTCAGGCGGTTCGTTTTGCAGACGGAACAATCGGCGCCGTTTTTCACAAACCCGGACGGCTCGGCGGGTTCGTCACGGATTCCCCCGGAGTCTTCCTGATCCGCAAGGATACTGTCTATGCCGCCGATCCGACGCAGAAACTCAAGCAGATGACGCTGAACGGGAAAACCGTAAATCTGCCGCAGGGAACGGATACACTTGCAGGAAGCACGGTACGAGTTGAAATGCCCTGATATTTCAACCGGCAGCGGATGAACCGGCAAGACGCCCGCTCGAAAGAGCCCACTGAATGTTGTAGCCTCCGCAGGGCCCCGTCAAATCCATGATTTCCCCTGCGAAATACAGTCTGTGCACAAGGCGGCTCTCCAGGGTTGCGGGCGAAATCTCCTTCAGACGGATTCCGCCTTTCATCGCCATTGCACGCTCAATCGGTCCGGAACCGTAAGCCGTCAGCGAAACTCCTCCGAGAACCGACGCCAAACGGTCGCGCACCGCAGAGGGAAGTTCGCAAAGTTTCTCATCGCCGCAGTTCGCGAGCGCGCAAAAGGCGTCCGCAAGAGCGCGGGGAAACGACCAGCCGAGAACCGTGCGGAGCTGACGGCGTCCCTCCTTCACGCGCCAGCCGTCGATGACGGAACGCCACGCGGCGGCGTCCTTTGCGGCGTCCGGACGGAAAACCAGTTCCGTGTCGCCCCCATTGCGGACGCAAGTTTCGGCGAGATCGCCCGCGAGGTCTATCGCGCATGGACCGGAGAGCCCGTCGTGCGTAAACAGAAGCTCGCCGCGGTTGCGGAAACGGAGGCGTCCGCGTGAAAAAGTCAGTTCGGAGTCGGGAAGAGCGATTCCGGTCAGCTCGCGCACCCAGCGTTCGCGGATCAGGAGCGGCGCCATCGCGGGATAGAGCGGCGCGAGCGTATGCCCCAGCGCGACGGCGAGATTCAGTCCGTGACGGCTCCCGCCGAGCGTCGGCCACGCGGTTCCGCCGCCGGCAAGGACAACGGCTCGGCACGGAATGATTTCGCCGTCCGCAGTTTCCACGCCCGAAACGGAATCGCACTCCGTCAGAATCCGGTCGATGCGGCATTCGTTCCGCATGGTTCCGCCGAGCGCGAGGAAAGCGGAGGAGAAGGCGTTCAGAACGTCGCGGGCGCGTTCCGATTTCGGAAAATAATGGAAGGAATCCGCACATTTCAGCGGAACGTTCCGGGATTTCAGAAATGCAAAAAGCCAGTCATGATAGGCGTTGTCCAGAGCGGACTTCATGAACCGCCCTTCCCTGCCGAACGCAGACATGAATGCGGATTCGTCCAGAACGTTGCTGACGTTGCATTTGGAACCGCCGCTCGCAAGGAGTTTGAGGCCGAAGGTGCGCAAGCGCTCGCAGAGCAGAACGCGCGCCCCTTTTTCGGCTGCGGCGAGCGCGGCGGAGAGTCCCGCCGGTCCCGAGCCGATGATGATCGTGTCAAAACAGGTCATTTGCGGTATTTCAGAACCTGAGGATCCACCATGCCGAGGTCGGCAAAAGCCTTTTCGCGCAGAGCACAGCTGTCGCACTTCAGACACGGCGAACCGTCGGGATTCGGATTGTAGCAGCTGTGCGTCATGGAGTAATCCACGCCGAGCTCAAGTCCGCGCTTGATGATCTCCGTTTTCTTGAGATACTGAAGCGGGGCGTTGATGCGGAATGCCCAGCCTTCATCCGACGCTTTCGTGCCGAGGGACGCAGTCAGTTCAAAAGATTTGACGAAAACCGGGCGGCAATCCGGGTAGCCGGAATAGTCGAGGCTGTTGACGCCGATGAAGATGTCCTTCGCGCCGATCACTTCAGCGAGCGCGGTTGCGAACGAAAGGAAAATGGTGTTGCGCGCTGGCACATAGGTAACGGGAATGCCCTCGCCGCCCGCATCGGGAACGTCGATGGAATCGGAAGTCAGCGCGGAGCCGCCCCATTCGCGCAGATCAAAAGAGATCAGGTGATGCTTGACCACTCCGGCGGCCTCGGCAAGACGGCGGGCGCAGTCGAGCTCCACTTTGTGACGCTGTCCGTAAGAGAATGTAAGTGTATGGATTGCAAAGCCTTCCGACTTGGCAATTGCGAGACAGGTGGCGGAATCAAGTCCGCCGCTCAGGAGAACGACAGCTTTCTTTTCGTTCATTTTTCTTCTCCTTTTTCCGGGGATGTGAAGATGGTCAGCGCTTCATCGCGTCCGATCATCTCCCGCGCCTTTTCGAGACGCGTCTTGTAGAAATCATAAAGTTTGTACTGGCTGCGCGAAGGTTCCGCCGCAGCAGACGCCGTGGGACGCGAGAACTTGTTCGCGCCGATGAGACGGCGCCCCTTGCGTTTGTCATGCAGACCGCAATCGAGAATAAAATCGAGTTCGCGGCGAAGATTTTCCGCCTCAATGGGCGTAAGGACTTCAATGCGGCGGCGAATGTTGCGCTGCATGACATCGGCGCTGCCGATGTAATAGACCGGATCGCCGTTGTTGCCGAAACGGTAGATCCGCGCGTGTTCCAGGAAGCGGTCGAGAATGCTGACGACTGTAATGTTTTTCGCGAACTGTTTCGGCAGGCTGAACGGGTTGATGCCGCAAATGCCGCGGACGATCAGATTGATCTTCACATGCCGCTGCGCCGCTTCATAGAGATGATCAATAATCTCGTAATCGATCAGCGAATTCACCTTCATCGTGATGGAGCCGGGATTCTGCGGAGTGGAGAGTTCGGACTCTCTGTCGATGTGGTAGATGAGTTTCTCCTTGATATTGAAAGGGGCGACCCAGAGTTTGTTCCAGTCCGGCGGGCTCGAAAATCCGGTAATGACATTGAAGAGTGCGGAAACGTCATCGGCTATCGACTTGTCGTCCGTGAAAAAGCCGAGGTCCGTGTAGAGCTGTGCAGTCTTGTCATTGTAATTGCCCGTTCCGAGATGCATATAGCGGTGAATGCCGTCCTCCTCCTGGCGCACAACCATCAGAGCCTTGCAATGCACCTTGAGCCCGGCGATTCCGTAGACGACGTGAGCGCCCGCGTTTGCGAGTTCGCGCGCCCAGTTGATGTTGTTCTCCTCATCGAACCGCGCCTTGATTTCGACGAGCACGGAAACCTGTTTTCCGCTGCGCGCGGCGCGGATCAGGGCGTTGACGACCGGCGAATTTCCGCTGACACGGTAGAGAGTCTGTTTGATTGCAAGGACATTCGGATCGTTCGCAGCCTCCTCAAGAAAACGGATGACCGGGCTGAACGATTCATACGGATGATGCAGCAGGAAACCGCCCTTTTCGCGGATGACGCGGAAGATGTCCGATCCCTTCGGCAGGTTCACCGACGCCAGCGGCGGAAGCGGCTTGTCCACAAGCTCCGGGAAATTCTTGAGTCCGGCAAGACGGAAGAGATCCTTCAGATTCAGCATTCCGCTGATGGAGAAAATCGATTCCGTGGAAGTTTTCAGCATCTCCGCGAGCCATTCGCGCGAAGCGCGGGACATTGTGGAGGAGATTTCCAGACGGACGACTTTGCGGCGCGCCTTTTTCTGGAGCGCAATCTGCATTTCCGTCAGCAGGTCGGCAATGGATTCTTCGTCGATGGAGAAATCCATGTCGCGCGTAATGCGGAACGCCGAGCATTCAAAAATCGTGCATTTGCTGAACAGCAGATCAAGGTTGTTCGCGATCAGCTCCTCGCTGGTGATGAACGAAGCGCGATGTCCGTAAACCTCCACTTCGATGAAGCGCGGAATCAGCGACGGGACCTCAAGAATGGCGAAACGCTCGCGGTCGTCGTTCTCTTTGCTGAGACGGACGAGAAGTTCGAGTCCGAGGTTCGGAACCTGCGGGAACGGATGCGAGCTGTCAATACCGATCGGTGTAAGAATCGGGAGCCAGTTGGAGATGAAATGCTTCCGGAGCGCATCGCGTTTTTCCTGCGTCAGATCCTTCCATGCGAGCAGGCTGATTCCGTTCTGCGCGAGTTCGGGAAGGACCTCCTTGTAAAGTAGACGGTATTGGCGGTCGACGAGCGCGCGGATGCGGGTGTCGAGCCGGTCCATCAGTTCGGCGGGAACGTAGCCGCTGTCGCCGTAAACTTTTTTGAACGGCTCGCCGAGCTGCTGTTTGACGCCGGCGACGCGGACCATGTAGAATTCGTCAAGATTGCTGCTGAAGATTGCGATGAATTTCAGACGTTCAAGCAGGGCGTTGCCTTTATCGGTAGCCTCGCCGAGAACGCGGGCGTTGAATTCAAGCCAGCTGATGTCCCGGTTGATATACTGTTCGTTTTCGACTGGAGTTGTCATAGCCGATCCTTTCTCCGTCAGAGGAAAATGATTTTAGAAGCAAACGCGTAGTTGAACATGTCGGTGTCGATGCAGTCGAAGCCGGCGGAACGTCCCATTCCGCCGATTTTAACCGTGACAAGTCCGGGGGAAATCCTGACCGTCATGCGTTCATCCGGTTTGCAGATGACCGCGAGACCGCACGCGAGACGCAGAATCGCCGCGAGTTTGCTGATGACGTGGCGTTCCTCCACCGGCAGCGCAATGTAATCGAGGTGCTGCGGTTTCGGAACCGCCTTGCGGTGATAACGCGCGACCATTGCGATGATCCGCCGTTCCGCCTGCGAAATTCCCGGAATCTCCGTATTCAGAATGATGTAATGACTGTGTTTGTGGTACGCCTGGTTGTTCACGAAAAGTCCGGTTTTGTAAAGCAGAGCCGCGACTTTGAGCAGTTTCAGCTCCTCGTGCCCCATCCCGTGCAGCGGCGCAAGTTTTTCAAAGAGTTTTTCCGCGAGAATGACGGTTGCCGCAATCAGGCGCATATCGCTGGAATAACGCTCGGCGATCTGCGTAGCGCAGCCGAAAATCTGCGGTTCAAACGGATCGCGGCGGTGCATGGAACTGTTGATGAAGTCCTCAATCAGCGCATATTTTGTGGAGATGGTCGGAGCATAGATCATCTTCGCGCCGGTGAGCTTAAGGAGATTGGAAATCATCATGCAGCACGGCAGAACAGCTTCCGCGAGATCGGATTTGATATTGTATTCGCGTCCCAGCGCCTCGACGGTGTGTGATTCGGCGATCTGGCGGAGCTGTTTGAACTCTTCGGCTTTCAGCTCGAACATGCCGCGTTTGGTGCGCTGTTTTTTCATGGCGAGCATGGCGCGGGAAGAGGCGCCTGTGACAATGACGCCGGTGCAGTTCATTTTCCGCGAGAGATATTCCAGTTCGCTGAACGCGTAGTCGATGACCGGCTCCAGCTGCTCGATGCGCGTAGCAGCGGAGGAGGCGTCTGAAAATCCTTCAACGGCGCGGAGCGTTCCGAGTTTGATGGTTTCAGTGAAGCACATGATTCCGTGGTCGAACATGCTGACCTGGCACGCCCCCGTGCCGATATCGGCAAGAAGCAGAGACTGCTCTTCGAAATGGAAATTCGCGGGAATGACCGACTGCACCGCAAGATAACCGAGACGCGCCTCGTCCGGTCCGGTGAAAATTTTGACATCGATTCCCGAAAGGAATTTGATGCGTTCAAGGAAAATATCCGCGTTTTCCGCCTCGCGTACGGCGCTGGTTGCGATAGCGCAGTACTCCTTGATGCGGTACTCGCGCATTTTGAAGCTGAATTTCTTCATAATCTCGCAGAGCATCGCAACGGATTTGTTGCCGATGCGCCCGGAGCGGAAGACGTCGGCGCCCAGCGGAACGGGGATTTCAAGATCCTCAATCGTTTCGTAAGTGCCGCTGGACTTGTCGACCTGGACAATCAGCAGACGGGCGGAGTGCGCCCCGATGTCGATGGATGCGAGCATGGATTTCATTTGCGTCCGGTTCCTCTGGCAAGGAGTGTCGCTCCGACGGCAACCGCATGGTCGCCGAGAGTTGAAATACGGATTTCCACGTCCGCCGGGGAAATTCCGAACAGATGACGGTTGAATGCGCTCTTGAACGGAATCACGATCTGGTCGCCGAGCGCCTCCACGACGCCGCCGCCAAGCACAATGCATTCCGGAGCGACAACCGCGCACGAGGCCGCCGCGGCAATTCCGAGCATGCGGAATCCCTTGTCGATCACTTTGCGGACCGCCGGATCATCCTCGTTGTAGGCGCGCGCAAGATATTTGCTCTTGATATTGACCGTTTCAGGATTGAATTTTTCGATCGGCAGCAGCGTGCGCATTCCGCATTTGAAAATCTCTTTTTTCAGAGCTTTGACAAACGCTTTTTTGCTGCAGTAAGCCTCCGCGCACCCGCGGTGTCCGCAACCGCAGCGGCGTCCGCCGACCTTGATGATGGAGTGCCCCAGCTCGCCCGCAAGCCCCTTGTTTCCGGTCAGCAGCTTGTCTTCGATGATGATTCCGCCGCCAAGGCCGGTTCCGACATAGTATCCAAGCGAGGAGTGGAACCCTGCGGCGGCTCCGGCGAAGTGTTCGCCGAGCTGACCGAGATTGCCGTCGTTTCCGAGCTTGAAGTCGCGTCCGAAAGCGTTTTTCATAATCTGAAGCATGGAAGCTTTTTTCCAGCCGAGGTTGACGGCATGAAGACAATCGCCGGTCTCCGGATCAATGGGAGAAGGAATGGCGGCGCCGAAATAAGAAATATCATCGAGAGTGAGCGAAAGTTTCTGCAAGGCGGCGAGCGCAGTCTCCTTCATGGCAAGCGCGGTGCCTTCGGGACCTGCGGCGGGGTCGGTGGGTGATTTTGCGTCAGCGATCACCCGGTTGTCCGGGTCGGTGACGACTGCATAGATTTTTGACCCTCCGAGGTCGATGCCAAGTGCGAGATTTTCTGCCATTTTCTCTTCTCCGTGTTTTAATTGCATTCAACGGAAATATAATGGAAAAATGCAGAATTTCAACCCCTGAATCCAGCGGAAAGGGAATGTTAATGGAATTTTAACAAATCGCGCAAACTCCGGCTCAAACCGGGAACAACCATGTCCGGCGCAATTTCCGCGCTCGGGACCAAAACAAAATCACGCTTCGAAAGTTCCGGATGCGGCACGGTCAGACGCGGAGAGCGGATGACCGAATCCCCCATCAAAACGATGTCTATATCCAGCGGACGCGACACCCAGTGCGGGTGATCGGCGGGGCGTCCGGCTTCCACTTCGATGCGCTGGAGCAGGTTCAGTAAATCCATCGGTTCGCCGTCCCAGATTCCGAGAACCGACTGATTCAGGAAATCCGGTGCGCCCTCCTCGCAGCCCATTGCCTTGCTGTGAAAAAAAGCTGACATCTTGAGCGTGCGGAATCCGCCGCGCTCCAGTTTCAGAAGCGCAGTTCGGAAGGTCTCCGCAACCTCACCGAGGTTGCCGCCGAAGGAAAGAAGAACGGGATTGTGTGACATTGAACGAACCTCTCTGCCTGAAAAGAAAAAGCTCCGCACGGGGCGGAGCTTTTCCGGAAACGCGGGAAATTACGCGTTGAACTTGAACGCCTTGACAGCGCCGACGGATTCCTTCATCGCCTTCAGGTCAGCATCCGAAATATCGGAGCAGACTTTGATGACGGCGAGGGAATTGCCGCTCTTCAGGTTCTGCGGAGCGCGGATGTCGATGATGTTCACACCCTTCGCGCTCAGAGCGCCGGAGAGCTTCGCGATCACGCCCGGAGCATCCGTGTACTCGAAGAACAGCGTGTTGCCGGACGGCTCCAGATAGAGACGGTCGAAGTCGTTGAAGCGGGAAATCATCATTTTGCCTTCGGTGATCGTTCCGCGGACGGAAACCTTGTCGGTGGCGGAAACGAGGTCGATGGTGATGGATTCGCCGTAGTTCTTGGCATCGTCAGCCGGACGGTTGACGAGCTCGACTCCGCGGGTCGTCAGGAATTCCTGAGCATCTTTGGCGTCGAGGTACGGATCAAAGTCGCCGCTGAGTCCGGCGCAGATCGGAGCAGTCATCCATTTTGCGAACTTGGCAAGAGAGCCGTAGAAGCTGGTTTCGATCTTGTTGATCTTTGCATCGCCCATCGCTGCTTTTGCGAGCTTGGCGAGGGAAGAAGCGAGGTGCTGGTACTCGGCGTTGAGTCCATCGGGCACGCCCTTGTTGACAACGCAGGTGGTCACGCCGTTTTCAAAGTAGGCGACAGTCTGTTCGGCAGCGCGTTTTGCGGCGACGAAGTTTGCTTCCTTCGTGCTGGCGCCGAGGTGCGGAGCCATAACATCGGCGACATCGGCAATGGATTTTTCGCCCTCCGCGTCTTTCTTGTAGACGTCGTTGCAGTAGATGATGCCTTTTTCCGCTTTGAACTTGCGGAGAGCATCTTCATTGATGATTCCGGCGCGTGCGCAGTTGACGATCATGACGCCCTTTTTCACGAGAGCGAGGAGCTTTTCATTGACCATGCCGCGGGTGGCGTCGTTTTCGGGAACGTGAAGGGAGATGACATCGGCCTTCTCGAAGATTTCCTCAACGGAGGTGAGCTTGACGCCGATTTCATCCGCCATTTCTTTGGTGATCATCGGGTCGAAGCCCAGGACGTTGACCTCGAATCCGGAGGTGCGCTTGACGAGCAGGCGGCCGATATGACCGAGACCGATGATACCGAGGGTCTTGCCCGTGAGTTCACGGCCCATGAAAGATTTCTTTTCCCATTTTCCGGCGCGGGTGGAGATGTCGGCGGGAATGAGCTTGCGGTAAGCCGCGAGGATCATTGCAACGACTTCTTCGGCGACGGCGTTGGAGTTTGCGCCCGGGGTGTTCATGACATCGATGTTTTTGCGGCGGGCATACTTGATGTCGATGTTGTCATAACCTGCTCCGGCGCGGACGACGAGCTTGAGCGAGGGGAGAAGGTCCATGATCTCCGGAGTGACTTTTTCGCTTCGGACGATGATGGATTCCGCATCGGAGTTCGCTTTTGCGAGATCCGCGAACGGGGTCTCCATGTCCTGAACGACGGTGAAGCCTTTGGCTGTGAGGATTTCGGAAACTACTTTGTCGAGTTTCGTCGGAATAAGAACTTTTTTCATTGACATTCTCCCTTTCGGTTTTTCTATCATCCTATAAGATACTCCCGAAACAGCGTTCTTGCAAGTTCTTTTACGGAAAAAATTTCCGTTATTGCAGCGAACTCCGGGAAATTGCGCGTATTTGACGGGATAAAAACTTGGAAAGTCTCTTTCAATCAAGTATTGCTGCCCCAAAAATCAAACAAAAGAAAACAGATTCTATGGGGAATATGCCACAGGAAGAAAAATAGTCCGCACGCGAGAATACAAAGCTTAACCGTCACAAAACTTCAGAAAATGAACTCGAATAAAATTGCAGAATACATTGAAGTCGCAGTAAAAGGTTGACCTGCATTGCAGCCGTCTGACATTTTTCAGATTATTAAGCGGCAATGCCGGTCATTTTTCATTTCATCGCCGGCGTTTTCAGCCTTTTGTCTGATTTGATGGCAAATATCATCAATGAATCAAGAGTTTTATTGGTCCAAATGTTTCTGCAGGAGTATTTTCCCATAACCGGCAGAACCATCGGCATGAACCTGTAAGAACTCTCCATTTTCCTTGTGGAACTTGCAATGTGCAAGAGTCAGTTTAGCAGGACCGCCATAACGCAATCCCGGCACGTAAACATACGGCTGTTCACTACCGGGGCATCGTATAATCGACTTGTTAATTTTGTTGTTCTTTATTAAGGCGTTCAAGTCGCGGACTGATGGATATTTATCACCGAAATCGCTTGCATACTGTTGCAACGCCACCCCAAGCATCTTCAAATTTGATGTGCATGCAAGTTCCACTCTTCTGGAGTTTTTTTTCGGTATCGCCTTTGAAAGGTCTGCTTTAACAGATTTATTCTCAGGATTATAAACGACCTTGATACCGGTCAATCCTTCTATTTCCGGCCGCATGCCAGGAGCCATATAAAAGATATCACTTTCTGCAAGCCATTCATTTTGTCCGCACGGGTCATTCAAGACAACAGACAGACATTTTACAGTTCCTCCCGGAGGTGCATCTTTCTTTACAAACTCTTCAATCGCGGTTTTTGAGTTTTCAATAATCGAGACCTTTTGCAGTTTGCTTTCCAAGTCTGCAATTTTTTCTTCTAACAGTTTTTTCTCAGCGATATCTTTTTTGGAAGGGCCGCACCCAGTTACAGATACAGCCAATATCACTGCCGCCGTGAAAATTTTAAAAAAGTTTCTCTTCATAATCAACTCCTTCTGTTGTTTTGTTTTTGAAACGCTTTTTCCTGTTTTGCAACGTACATGGTTCTGCTCAATCCATTTGCTTTTACTTTATTCTTTAACATCTCCTCTTATTCTCTCTATATAACTCTTCATATTGTTTTTTCAAATGTAAAAAATTTTTTCTTGCAACATTTTCCCATAACAGGGTTGCATTTTTTCAAACTTACAATAACACATCACCTGCATCTGTTTCCCGATACAAGGCTATAACAGCCCTCCCCCTTTCACTGCGCGCAACGGTATTCCGCGGGAGGCTAATGCTGTAACTGACGAAATACACGCGAGAAATAATAATGACCCGAAAAGCCAGTCAGCACAGCGATCTCGTCAATCGTTTTGTCCGAATAATGCAGATAACGGCACATGGTCTCCATACGGATCCGGCGGCTGTACCGCAGAAGTTGCGGAGTCATTCCGCAAACACTTTTCCAACGACAGCGGTTCGTGGGCAAAAGACAAAAAACGTACTGGCCCTGCCCGCCGCATTCGGACTTTGCAACGATACCGAATTTCATCTTTCCGTCGCACTTCTCGACCGCAAACGGGAAGACGAGTATATTGCGGACGTTGGAATTGCCGGGGCGATATTTGCCCCGCGAGTATTTGCTGATTACGGGTATGAAAACACAACGTTCCGGATTTTCACTCAGGAAAAGTTCCCCGGCTGGTGCAAATGGATCCATAACGGCGAGACCACGCTTCTGGAAAATTTTGCCGGACTCTGTTCGCACAGTCATGTCATGTTCGGCGATTTAGCCGCGCGGATGTGCGCCCGGCGGGTTCGAACCTTCGTTTACGCGTCCGGACTTCCGAGAAGTTGTTCTGAAACCGGAATTTATCGTGCGCTTCATTCGATGAACGTACAACGACTCAATCTGCGACTGTATTTCCGTTTTCTGAAACCTCATCCGGCATAAAGCTGACCGTCTCAGATCGTCCGGACATTCCCGGGTTCCTGATCCTTCCGGAGGAGACACCTCATACGCCTTCCGGTGACGCGCCGTTTCCGGTGGGAGCAGTTAGTACATAGACGATGAATACCTGCAAAAGGGCTATAAGAAAGTGCCATTCGGAGATTTTTATTGCTGTAACATGTTCTTCCTGCAGAGCACGGCGCGGGATGTCATGCTCTGCAGGGGAGCTCGTTACGCTTCCTCCGGCTCGCCGAATGCAACTATATACTCTTCCGCGGCGCAGTGTTTTTCCATCCATTTGCGAGCTTCCCATCCCTCAACCGGAATGATTTTTTCGCCTCCGCACCAGGTGTTGTCTCCGCAGGAACGTGAATAGCGAGTATTTACCCCGCCCGATCCGGCGAGAAAATACGCGTTTTTTTTCGTGCGGTAGAGGGACTCGTAAACGTGGTTTAGATCCCCGCATATTCCGTATTCATAGTTTCCGAGTTTGGTTGCCGTTTCGGTGTTGTAGATTTTTCCATTGATGATTGCCTTCATATACCCTGATCCTTTCTTGTTTTAGGGTTAGCAATATTTTTCAACCGAGGAAACGTTTCCCCTATATTTTCTCTTATTAAGGAGCATCCTATCTAGGTCTCCCAAGAGAGCACATTATTTCAATACATGCTCCTCTTGCGAGGAGCAACTTTGGCGGCTGGGGCGGCGACTTCGGTTTCAATACATGCTCCTCTTGCGAGGAGCAACGGCCGCTCCGCCGCGCGCAGATCATCCGTTTTCCGGTTTCAACATGCTCCTCTTGCGAGGAGCAACAACAGCTCCCCTCTAAAAAAATCAAGTTACCTAAGTTTCAATACATGCTCCTCTTGCGAGGAGCAACAAGATTGCAAAGCATGCGCCCCCGCTCCAGACAGTTTCAATACATGCTCCTCTTGCGAGGAGCAACTCGGCAAAACGGAAACAGCTTTGCGCATCATCGACGTTTCAATACATGCTCCTCTTGCGAGGAGCAACCTCCATGTCCGCAAACCTCAAATCTTACCTCGCAGTTTCAATACATGCTCCTCTTGCGAGGAGCAACTCCACGAGATGAGTTGAGCGGGGATGGATATGATGTTTCAATACATGCTCCTCTTGCGAGGAGCAACTCATGGTGCGGTCCTTTCAATGGAAGATGATCTGGTTTCAATACATGCTCCTCTTGCGAGGAGCAACCCGTCGCCCCGGGCGGCGTCATCAGCACATGTGATGTTTCAATACATGCTCCTCTTGCGAGGAGCAACACCCGGCGGCGGTGAGTATCAAAGGTGAGGCGGGTTTCAATACATGCTCCTCTTGCGAGGAGCAACAGGAGCAAAATGGGTGAATCATACTGGGACGAGTTTCAATACATGCTCCTCTTGCGAGGAGCAACTGGGAGCACTATACATTTGTGCCATTGCCAATACGTTTCAATACATGCTCCTCTTGCGAGGAGCAACGCCGCCGCGCCTGTATCGCCTTTCGCACCCTTCGGTTTCAATACATGCTCCTCTTGCGAGGAGCAACAAATTTGTGCTCAACCGCACCGCTCGGAATCGGATGTTTCAATACATGCTCCTCTTGCGAGGAGCAACAAAGCGCATGTAGACTTCATGGAGTTCCGGAATTGTTTCAATACATGCTCCTCTTGCGAGGAGCAACAACTCCTTCAGTTCGCTTGTTACGGTTGATACGGTTTCAATACATGCTCCTCTTGCGAGGAGCAACACCCACTGATGCAAATCATCGGCAATAATTTTAGTTTCAATACATGCTCCTCTTGCGAGGAGCAACATGGTTTTGGCCGTTGCGCCGGGGGCGGCAGCGGTGTTTCAATACATGCTCCTCTTGCGAGGAGCAACGCCGCCGTCGCTCTCTTCCAAATTTTCTTCCACTGTTTCAATACATGCTCCTCTTGCGAGGAGCAACTTTTTCTTTTAGAGATAAAACATAATCAGCTCATGTTTCAATACATGCTCCTCTTGCGAGGAGCAACACGCGCCCTCGTTTTCCGCACTCGATGAAAGCTCGCCGTTTCAATACATGCTCCTCTTGCGAGGAGCAACTGTTGTATACGTCGCAGACCTCGCGGCGTGTAGTTTCAATACATGCTCCTCTTGCGAGGAGCAACTGCATTTTCTCTTGCGTCCCGTCGTAATACATCGTTTCAATACATGCTCCTCTTGCGAGGAGCAACTCGCACTTCGCGATGGTCTCGCTGAATCTTTTGCAGTTTCAATACATGCTCCTCTTGCGAGGAGCAACGAGTTCCCTCGGAATTGTTTCTGCATCATTTCAGTTTCAATACATGCTCCTCTTGCGAGGAGCAACGAGTTCCCTCGGAATTGTTTCTGCATCATTTCAGTTTCAATACATGCTCCTCTTGCGAGGAGCAACTTTTCTCCGTCGGCATGTTCACCCGGCGGGATATGTTTCAATACATGCTCCTCTTGCGAGGAGCAACCTCAAGCTTTTCGAATCCGCTCGAATCGGCGTTGAGTTTCAATACATGCTCCTCTTGCGAGGAGCAACCGCAGAGCCGGTTGAGCCGGGAACTGCCGGAAAAGTTTCAATACATGCTCCTCTTGCGAGGAGCAACCTCCTGAAAGACTGGACATTGACGCTTGCGGAAGTTTCAATACATGCTCCTCTTGCGAGGAGCAACGCAAGCCACATAAAGACGTTCTCAAGGCAATCAGTTTCAATACATGCTCCTCTTGCGAGGAGCAACAATCTAACTACGTTGACGAGGGATTATACCGCACGTTTCAATACATGCTCCTCTTGCGAGGAGCAACAGCGCGGCGTTGGTAATTGCCGCGTTGGTGTCAGCGTTTCAATACATGCTCCTCTTGCGAGGAGCAACTTCGCCCGCTTGCCAATGATTGACTGCATCAGTCGTTTCAATACATGCTCCTCTTGCGAGGAGCAACGAGTTTTGCTCATCAGAGCAGAACGCAGGTGAAGTTTCAATACATGCTCCTCTTGCGAGGAGCAACCCAGCTCTTCCAGCTATAAAGAAGAAAGAGGTTTACGCAGGGCGGACGGGGTCGATTTAGGTCAAATCTGGACGGAGACAGGTTTACTCAA
>URNX01000009.1 GCA_900549415.1 uncultured bacterium | reverse complement strand
CTGTTGACATATTAGAGTTCAAAATTCCGAAAAAAGCGGATTTTTCATGCGGCGCCGGTTATGCACAGATTTACTACTGTACTTTTTCTATTTTATTCATTTATTTATAGCAGTAGGGGCTGTTTAAATGTTCATAAACGATCAAAATACACTCATTTTTTTATGTTTTCTCCATGTGCAGAATTTGTAGGAATCCTGTGGATGAAAAAGCTGTTATTGACATGCGGAAAGTTATTCAGTTTTTCTGAACAGTTTTTCGACAGATTATGAACACCTCTTCAACATGCGCTGCCGGTATATTTTCCGGATTTGTTGCTTTGCTGCGTTGAATTATTGCTTTTCCGGTGTAAATTATAACCTTTAAAAATTGAAAAAGAGAATTATCTTATGAAAAAGCATACAGAAAATACGGTGAAGACCGGATTGTGGTGTCTGGCCGGAGGTGCGGTGATTGCTGCAATTCTCATGCCGTTTTTCCATTTTGATTTCGACTGGCGCGAACCGCTGCTTTCTGAAGTGAATGCCGATATTACCGTTCTCGGATTCTGCGCGGCTCTGGCGTCGCTCCTTTATTTTCTGGTGACGGCTGTCTTTGCATTTTTCTACCGTGAAATGCCGCAGCAGAAAGATTCCGGCTTGCCGAAATGTTCCGTCATTGTTCCGGCATTTAATGAAGGCGAGTATGTTTTGACGACTCTTCGCAGTGTCATGAACTCAAATTACCCGTCAGACAAGCTTGAAATCATAGCCGTCAATGACGGATCAAGTGACGATACCTGGGACTGGATTCAACGCGGCGCCAATGAGTTCCCCGGACGAATACGGACGCTGAATCTGCTGCAGAACGGCGGCAAGCGGCGGGCGCTCTATGAAGGATTCCAGATAGCCTCCGGTGAGATTGCCGTAACGGTCGACAGCGATTCCGCAATTACGGAAAATGCAATCCGTGCGCTTGTGGCTCCGTTCCAGCGTCCGGAGGTCGGCGCTGTCGCGGGAAATATCCGCGTAAGCAACTGCGACGAAGGCTTTATTCCGAAGATTATGGAGGCCGCATTCGGGTTCGGTTTTGAAATGATCCGCTGCGCCCAAAGCTTCATCGGTTCGGTGCTCTGCACGCCGGGCGCGCTCAGCGCATACCGTCTTTCCGCGATCCGTCCGCTGCTGGACGAGTGGGTGAACCAGACGTTCATGGGGCGTCCTTCGGGGATCGGCGAGGACCGGGCGATCACCAGTATGATTCTGCGCGAACGCTGGCGCGTGGAGTACCAGAGTTCAGCGGAGGCATACACGAAAATGCCGGTCAATTACCGCACGCTCTGCAAAATGCTGATCCGCTGGACCCGGAGCGACGTCCGGGAGAATCTGGTGATGCTCGGCGTGGTTCTGCGCCGCTTCGAACCGTTCAACTATGAACTTGTCTCTTTCCAGCTCGGAATGATTTTTCTGAGCATGAATTTGCTTCTTCCGCTGTTCTATATTCCGCTTTGGCTGACGTGTCTGGTTGTTTCACCGCTTCCGTTTATATTCTATTCGACACTCACGGCTCTGGTCTGGTCGGGAATTCCCGCTGTGATCTGCGTGCGCCGGAACGGCTGGCTGGATGCGGCATGGGCGTTTGCGTTCGGACTCTACAGTCTGCCCTGCCTGACATGGATCTGCGTTTATTCTCTGCTTACCGTGGGCAATTCGCAATGGATGACACGCGGAAATGCCGTCCGCAAACACCGGATTTCCGGTTTCCGTCTTACAGTGCTCCGTCTTTATAAACGCGCGACCGTGCTGTTCTCGCTCTTATGACGCATTACGAACGGCTTGAAGTCGCGCAGAACTGCGATTTTACGGCCCTGAAGAAGGCGTATTACCGCAAAGTGCGCACCTGCCATCCCGATCTGTTCGGCAATTCGCCGGAGAAGAACGAGGAGTTCAAGCTGCTGGTCGAGGCGTTCAACATTCTTTCCGATCCGGAAAAGCGGTACGCATACAATCTTCAGATCCGGGCGGCAGTCTCAAGCCGTCCGCCCTCCGTTGAAACGATCATGGATTCCGAGTCGGACGACACGCTGGAAGAGCTGATTGTGGGCAACAAACCGCCGGAAGACGCCACGCTCATGACGCTGTTCAGGGATCTGGAGCGGACTCTTGTTTTTGTGACATGGCGCGAGGCGAGGGGACTTTATCTGGAGCGGCGGTTCAAAGAGGCTGTCCAGCTTTTTCTGAGGCTGGTTGCGATGGCTCCCGACAATATTCTGTACCGTGTCTATCTTGCGCGTTCGTTTTCCGCTTTGCGCGAATATTCCAGAGCAAAATACCATTACCGCGCTGCGCTGAATATCGGCGAACGCCGCCGTCCGCCGCAGAACCTCTACACGGTTCGCGATGAATTCGAGCGTGTCAGCCGGAAGAAAAATCCGCTGATCTACCGGATCATTGAAGCGCTTTCCCCGAAAAAAGATGTTCCGCTTGTTCCCTCCGACGAGCAGATGCTGCGCGAGATTTCCCGCGCCATGCAGCGGATGCTGGACGAACAGGAGCGGAAGAACCGGAGCTCTTCCGGAAAGCTTTTAAAATAAAAAAGCGGAGATGCATGAGTGTTCGGATCATGCATCTCCGCGAAAAAGAGCACCCGGGACCGGAGCATTTTATCTGCAAAAAAATAATCGCCGTCCTTCCGTTCTCCGGCGGATGCCATAACATTCGTGAATTCTTTCTAAACACTCATCCCCGGAGCTGCGGTCGTTCGGATTTCATTTTTTCTTTCAGAACAAATTAAATAGGCGCCCGGCAACTGACGGAATTTCTTCCGCCGGTCACCGCGGCAGCCGGATTTTCTCTGTCCTAATTCAGATAAAATGCCCGGTTGTCCGGGCACCCGTTTTTTCAAAGAACCTTTTTTATCCGCGCGGCGGGCGCTGTGGACGCTTCCTCTCTTTTCCAGTCGCTTTTCTGCGCGCCTGCATATCTTTATGAAATTGCTGACGTGCAGCACGGACTTCCGGAGGCGTGGTCTCAATCCGCTCCTTCATGAAGGCGGCGCGCTGGGCTTCTGACGGACGGGGCGGACGCTGCGGCTGTTCGCCGTTCTTGGCGTTTTGAGCCGCCTGTGCGCGATGCTGAGCCATGCGTTTTTCAAACTCGGCAAAACGGCGGTCTTCTTCCGCAATTTTTTCATCGAGATATTTTTCGCGCTCCGCTTTGGAGAGAGCAAAGTATTTTTTCAGTTCCGCGATCCGTTCTCTTTCGCGCAGTTCATGCATGTTCCTGAACATGGCCTGCCGTTCCGCTTCTGTGAGGGAATCCATGCGTTTTCGCATGTCCTCGCGGTTTGCGCCGCGCGGTGGACGCATTTGGCGCATATACGCTTTCTGCTCGTCATCGGAGAGTTTTTTGAAACCGTCGGACGCCACGAATCTTGCAATGTCTTCCGGTTTATCCGATTTCGGGCGCGGTTTTCGGGTGACTGCATAGGTTGTGACGAGTCCGCAGAGGAGCAGCGCAACAATTGCATAGAATTTCCAGCTTTTGAACATTCCGGTCATGATGCGCCTCCTCATATCATATCACCGACGTGACCGTCGGCGAAAAGGTAGTTGCAGGAACCGGATTTTCCGGCGAGCCCGTGGTACGGGCGGTAGTCGTGCATGAGCATGGCGCGGGTGCGGTCGGTGACGCGCCGCATGAAGGAGTTGAATTCATAGCTGGAGCCTTCGCGCTCGAAGTCGGTCTTGCCGTCGGAAACGTAATTGCTTTTCTCTATCTCGGTGAGCTTGTCGTCGTCTTCCTCATTTGTGAACTTGCCGATTACATCCTCGGATGCGCCGCGGTCGGAGGGGCAGCGGAAGACACGGCTGCCTTTCGGCAGTTCATTTTCGAGCAGTTCCGCGATGCTCGGTTCGTATTCCTCCGAGCCCGGGGTCGCCTGTGCGGCGGAACGTTTCGAGGGCATGATGCAGACGCGCGGAATGCGCTGGAAGTCGTTGGAATACGACTTGAACGCAATGCCGATCTGCCGCAAATTGCTTCTGCAGCTGATGCTGTTTGCTTTTTCGCGGGCCTTGTTCAATGCGGGCAGCAAAAGAGCGGCCAGCAAGGCGATGACCCCGATGGCCGTCAGGAGCTCTGTCAGAGTAAAAAACATTCTTCTTTTCACCGTTATCCTCCGTTTTTGGTTGCTGCACATATAACGTTTCCCGGAGGATTTTATTGTTTCTGAAATTGCAGTCGATTTCAGCTCACAGGAAAGATACAGTCTAATTTTGAAAAGTCAAACAGTTTACTGAATTTTTTCTTTAACTTTTTCAGTATAAGAAGTTTTTTCCTGAAGAAAATCCGGATTTGCGCTGAGCCGCTTTCCGGAGGGCTGTCCGGCAACATCCGGTCGCGAAAAAATATTTGCATAAAATATGAAACGCCGCTTGAAAAATCTGTTTTCTGTGATTATATGTATCGAAAAAACAGAAAAGGAGAGTTGTATCCATGAATTTGATTCTTGCATCGTCCGGCGGTTTCCTGGCGGGGGGCATCCTCGTCACGATTTTTCTGCTTTTCATCCTCTTCATCGTCCTGATCGGCATTGCGGCGCGCTATAAAAAGTGTCCGTCGGATCAGGTGCTCGTCATTTTCGGTAAGACGAAGGGCGACAAGGCGGCGCGGTGTATTCACGGCGGCGCGGCGTTCATCTGGCCGGTGATTCAGGATTACGGATTCCTTTCCCTGCGTCCGCTGCAGATTGAAGTCAATCTGACCAACGCCCTCTGCATGCAGAACATCCGAATCAACGTGCCGTCGGTCTTCACGGTCGGCGTGAGCACGGATAACTCCCTGATGGGCAACGCGGCAAACCGTCTGCTCGGAATCTCGCAGGAGGAGATTGCGGATCTCGCAAAGGATATTATCTTCGGTCAGCTCCGTCTGGTGATCGCCTCCATGACGATCGAACAGATCAACGCCGACCGCGAAACCTTCCTCCGCAACATCGAACAGAACGTCGCGGAAGAACTCAACAAGCTCGGTCTCCAGCTCCTGAACGTCAATATCACCGACATCACCGATGAGAGCGGGTACATTGACGCCATCGGAAAACGCGCCACGGCGGAAGCCATCAACAAGGCGCGTATCGATGTTGCCGAAGAGGAACGGAAGGGCGGAATCGGTGAAGCCGAAGCGCGCAAAGCCCAGCGAATCGCCGTCTCCCTCGCCGAAGCCGAAGCGCAGACCGGTGAAGCGAACGCCGACAAGGAACGGCGCGTCGCCATCAAGCAGGCCGACGCGGAAGCACAGACAGGTGAGGCGAATGCCGACAAGGAACGGCGTATCGCCGTCCGTCTCGCCGACGCGGAAGCGCAGACCGGTGAAGCGAATGCCGACCGCGACCGCCGTATTGCCGTGAAGCAGGCGGATGCCAGCGCAATCGAAGGCGAAAACCTCTCCGCGATTGAAATTGCAAAGTCCAACGCCACGCGAATCTCTCAGGAAGCGGAGGCGTTCCGTCTGGGAGAAGTTGCAAAACGCGTAGCGGAAGCCAAGATCAAACAGGCTGATTTTGAGGCTGAAACTGCCGCTCAGGTTGCCCGCGCCAAGATGGAAATGGAACGTCAGAAAGCGGAAGACATCGTCAAGACTGAAATTGAGAAGGAACAGACCGTCATCCGCGCTGAAGCGGAAGCCGAAAAGCTCCGCCGCGAAGCAAAAGGTGAAGCCGACGCGATTTATCTCAAGCTCGAAGCGGAAGCAAAAGGTAATTTCGCCATCCTGAAGGCGAAAGGCGAGGGCTTCAACCAGATCGTCACCGCCTGCGGAAACGATCCGGACGCCGCGGCAAAGATGCTCATCATCGAAAAACTCGAACAGGTTGTCCAACTCCAGGCCGAGGCAATCAAGAATATCAAGATCGACAAGGTCACTGTCTGGGACGGCGGAAATTCCAAAGACGGCAAGACTGCCACCTCCAATTTTCTCAGCGGCATGATCAAGAGCCTGCCGCCGCTGCATGATGTGGCTAATATGGCCGGACTCGATCTTCCCGAATATCTTGGCAAGGTCGGGGAAAAAGCGGAAACGGCAAAAGTGGAAGTTGAGCCGGAAGCAAAATAACACTTGCTTTTTCGGAAAAGCGTGATAGAGTTCCTCTGTATATAAAAAATACGGAGGAACTTTTTTTATGAAATATCTGCTGGCGTTGCTTTTCCCTTTGGCTTTAAGTGTTCACGCTTTGAATATTCCGGTAATCAAGCCGGTTGTGGCGGAAAGCGGAACGGAAAATTACCCGTATTACAAAAAACTTCTTCAGAATCCGCCTCCGGGAGCAACGGAAAAACAGAATGCGGAAAACCTCGTATCCGCGCTTCAGCGGCTTTCCCGGATGAATGAGCCGGAGGAGTTTGATTTTCTGCTGGAACTGGTGCGGACAAAGTACGCGGAGAGCGTGCCGGTTGTTCTTGCCCTGTACGATAAATCGAATGTGATTCCCAGTTACGGATACCGCATCGGTGAAAGTTTTACGCGCGGAAACAACCGCGGCGGATACGGTGTGTTTTTGAATTGCGCGGAGCGCGACCGCGTCCGGCTGCTGCGCCTGTTCGATCACCTTTACCGCAAAAATCCGGATGCGCTCCCGGCGGAATTCTACGCGAAATTCGCCGCGCTTTGGTTTACCGGACGGAATGATTCCAATTCATGGAAACTTCAGCAGAAGACGGCGCTCAATTCGCTGCCCGATTACGAAGAGAATATGTGGAAAGATTCTTCCTTTTCCCGTCCGCCGGTTGGCAAAAACGGTCTTCCGGTTTTTTACAATACGCCGAAATCGTATGATGATGCGGCAAATGACGGGGAACGTTTTCAGTTTTTCCGCAAGCTCGCGCATGACCGGAAAAACATTGAAGCTGACAGAATTTACGCTGATTTTCTTGCCCGTCAGTTCCAGGTGGAACGGAACGACGCGGAAAGCCGCCGTGTTCTTGAAACTCTTTCCGATTCCGAAACGATTGCACAGCTTGCCAATGGAATCATGCGTTTCCGGATGCCGGATGAACACAATTTTATTTTGCTCTACAAGGAGTTGAAGGATTGGCGGACTCTCGCGAATATTTACCTCGGACGCGGACAGATGGAGAAGGCTCTGGAGATGGCGCGCCGCGCCGGAGAGAAGGAGCTTGTGCGGCAGATTTCCGGCAATTTCGGTTCGCTTGAGCCGCTCCGCATTCTTCCCGCAGGGACGGAACCTGAACTCAAATTCTGTTTCCGTAACGCCAGAGCCGGCACGGTTTCGATTCAGCGTATTGATGAAGCCAAACTGATGAAAACCTTGCTTGCCGCACATTCAAAACCGCAGAAAAACGAGGTTTATGATCTTTATTCGCTTCCGGTTCCGCATCTTCTGAAGGAATATTCCGGTTCACTCGGACCTGTGATTGCGAAGATTCCGCTGAAACTCAATCCTCTACCGCGCCATGCGGAAACGGAGACAAAGATTGCGCTGCCGCTGAAAAACGCCGGAGCGTGGCTTGTCACCGTTGCGCTCGAAAACGGCAATACCAGTCAGATCATTGTCTGGATGACGGATTACATGTTTACCCTCACCAGTTCAAACCTGCTGGCTCCGAAACTGCTTTTGAACCGCGCATCGGACGGCGCACCGATTACGGGAAAAAAGGTTGACTTCCGGTTTTTCCGCAATATCTATTCGCGGAATCCGGAGGAAATGGAAAAACACGGACGTGTCCGGATTGTGACGAAGAATTTGTCCGTCATTTCCGCAAATGACGGATCGGTGGATTTGCCGCAGGAAAAGAAAATGAATAACTTCTGGGCGTTTGCGGAGTTCAACGGGAAATATGCGTTTTACAGCGGATGGAGTCCGGCTTCAGGCAGAAATCCGGGCGTTTATGAACGTTCACGCGCATTCATGCTGACCGACCGTCCGGTTTACAAGCCGGGAGATAAGGTGAAATTTTCCGGCTTTATCCGTCTTGCCTCCTACACGCAAATGACGGAAAAATATCCGTCATTTGTGACGGTTAAGGTTCGTGAACCGCGTGGAAAGATTCTCTATACATCAAAAATGCCTGTCAGCCCCGAAACGGGAGCGTTTTCCGGAAGATTCACGCTTCCGGAAGAGGCGGCGCTCGGTCATTACAGCATTGGAGCGGAGAAGTTCGGCAGCATTGCATTCCGTGTGGAAGAGTATAAGAAGCCGGAGTACGAGGTGAAGCTTGATATCCCGTCAAAACCGGTCCGTCTTGGCGAAACAGTGACGGCTGCGCTTCATGCGGATTATTATTTCGGTGCACCCGTTTCCGGGGCGGAGGTGAGGGGAACGGTGATCCGCGAGGTTTCCGGAAGCTACATTCCGCTTGTTTCCCCGTTTTCCTGGCTTTACGGCAACGGCTGTGAACTGCCGTCAACCTGTTACACTTGGAAATGTTTCCCGTGGTATTCCGACCGGGAGGTTGTAACGGAATTTTCCGGAAAGACTGCTGCTGACGGGACATTCTCCATCCGCATTCCGACGAAGCTTTCCGCAGACCGGAAAGAGCGGAATTACCGTTACAGCATCAAGGCGGAAGTTACGGATTCCTCCCGCAAGGTCATTTCCGCTTCCGGTTCGCTGATTGCGGCGGCAAAGCCGTTTGAGCTCTTTATTTATGCGGTCAACGGTTTCCGCCGGCCGAATGAAGTGACAACTCTGAAAGTGGAGGCCGTCGATCCGAACGGAAAGCCTGTGGAGGGTACGGGTCTGATCCGGCTGTACCGCGCAAAGTTGTCTGACGACCTGAAATATGAAAATGACGGACCTGTATTACGCTCAATTCCGTTCAAGAATGGTGAAAATCCGTCATTTGTGACGAACCGTGCGGGTGTTTACCGCGCAGTTGCTGAGTTCCGCGGAAAGGATGGCTGGGAAGACTCCGCCGCGTGCATTATCCGTATTACGGAAGATAACGGCGCTGACGGCATGTTCTCCGAGCTGCCGATAGAAATATCACTCGACAAGCCGATGTATCAGCCCGGCGAAACTGTGAAGATTCTGATTTCCGCCAACCGTCCGGATGCCGATGTTTATCTCTGTCTTGGCGGAACAATGCGTCATTTGAAACTGAAAGATTATTCCGCGCTTGTGACGCACAAAGTTACGGAAGCGGATCAGCCGAACATTTTCGCTGCTGCAGCAACTATTCGCAACGGCACGGTGCATCATGTGACGAAACAGATCTGCATTCCGCCGGAAAAGCGCATGCTGAATGTGAGACTGGATGTTCCGAAACAGCCGTCGCGTCCGCGCTCCACGGTTCCGGTGGATCTGACGATAACGGATCTGAACGGAAAGCCTGTTTCCGGGGTGTTCGCTCTGACGGTTTATGACAAGTCCCTGGAGGCGGTTGCGGGGAACAACATTCCCTCGATTCAGCAGTTCTTCTGGAGCTGGAAACGGTTTTTCTATTTGAACCTGCAGAGTGGAATTCTTGCAGATTCATGGCCTTACTCCAAAGATGCAATGCAGAGATTTTACGGCTTTGGAAGTCCCGTTGCCTATTCTGATATGAGTCCCGGAATGTTGAGGTCGAACAGAGTTCTGTATAAATCAAAAGCGGCTTCGGCGGCAATGGCTCCGGAAGGCATGGGTGCGGGGGCGGAAGCGGATGAGGCGTTTATCCGTTCCGATTTTGCTGACAGCATTTTCTGGATCGGGCAGCACGAGTTCGACAGTGACGGGCGTGTTCGCGTGATGGTTCCGGTTCCGGACAATCTGACGACGTGGGTGGTTCGCGCATGGAGCATCGGCAGCCGTACCAGTGTCGGCGAGGCGAGGGCGGAATTTGTGGTTTCCAAAGAGATTATCGCGCGTCTTGAAATGCCGTCATTTTTGACGGAAGGTGATACAGCGGATGCTCTTGCGGTGGTTCACAACTACTCGAAACGGCCGGTCCGCGTAAAAGTTGAACTCACAGTTCCTGAAAAAGAGGTATCCGTCATTTCCAAGAGCCGAACCGTCATAATCGAACCGGATGTATCGGTGACTCTGCCGTTCCATATCCGTGCGGAGCAGGAAGGAATGGTGAAACCGACCCTGGCAGTCCGCATTGACGGCAAACTGGCGGATGGTGTTTCTCTTTCGCTTCCGGTGAAGGTTCGCGGCATTCAGAAGCATGTGCCATTTGCCGGACGGATTCAGAATCAGATCGCGACGATCCACTGCACTGTTCCTTCGGAGATTCGCGGAGGAGCTGAGCTTGCAATTGATTTTGCTCCCGGAGCGGCAACGGCAGTGATTGATCTGCTTCCGTCACTTTTGACGGATAAATCGGAAGATGTTTTCGGTGTTGTCACCCGTTTCCTGCCTGCTTTGAAGGCGGCATATGCATTGCGGGGAATAAATATTCCACTTGAAACAGCGCTCCGCCGTGCGGATGTACGGAAGGAACTTTACAAGAGTTACCGTTCTTCTGCAAAAAACGTCAGTCTGGAAAAAAATATGGAGCGTGTGATTGCATCTTCCCTCAAAATGATTCAGGGAATGGTGAACTCCGACGGCGGCTGGGGCTGGTTCAGCGGTTACGGCGAACGCTCCTGGCCGGATACTACGGCCGCGGTTGTCAACGCCCTGCTCGATGCGAAAGAGATGGGACGCGGGGAGGTTGATGCCCGTGTTCTTTCGCGCGGCATTGCATGGCTCGAAGCTGAAGCGAGAAGCCGTGCCGCCTCCCGCAAGTTTGTCTGCGGAAATTCCGATGCTCTGGTGCTGCGCACTTTGGCACGCGCGGGAAAGCGTTCTGAGGCTCTTGAAAAACTGGTCTTTAAGGAGCGGGAACAGCTTTCTCCGCTTGGTCTGGCTACTCTGGGGCTCGCGCTCAAGGATGGTTCGCCGGAACAGAAAACGGTTTTGAAGGAGCTGTCCGGTTTGCTGAAACAGGAGGAACAGACGGGAACCGCGTATCTGAATATTCCGTCTGCCTGGCGTTTCAGCTGGTGCGGAAACGATACGGCAACTCAGACGGCATATCTTGAACTCCTGCTGCGCACGGAACCGGAGAGCCGTCTGACGGAAGCTGTGGCGCGTTATCTGACGATCAACCTGCGCAACGCTCCGTCGCGTACATCGCTGCGGGCTCTCGGTGAAGCTGTCGGGGTGCTCGCCCGCTACATTCAAATTTCGGGGGAGGGGACGCCAGATAATGAAGTGTCCGTCAAAATTGACGGAGTGACGGTTTCTTCGTTCCGCATAACGGAAGAGAATCTTTGGAAGACCGACTTCCGCGCGGTTGTTCCGGCGGAACAGCTGCTTCCCGGCGCGCACGAAGTGGAGATATCCTGTACCGGAAAAGGAGCAGTCATGTATTACGGAATGCTTTCGTATTTCACGCGTGAACCGCGCATTTCCGCCGCCGGGCTTGAGCTGACCCTTCAGCGGCGTTACTGGCTGATTGAACCGGCTCAGAACGCCGGAACTGTTCCCGGCCGCTTTGGACAGTCTGTCTCCGTGCGCCGCGAGGCGGAAAAAAGGATTCTGCTGAACGATCTCTCATCCGTCAAACCTGGCGACATTGTGGAAGTGGAACTGATTCCGTCCGCGAAAAACGATTATGACTACACTGAATTTGCGGATTGCCTGCCCGCCGGTTTTGAGTATGTGAATCCGAAGAGCGGCTATATTTCATACTTCCCGTCAATCTATGCGGAGTTCCGGACGGAGGGACCGCATTTTTATCTGCGCAATCTGACGCGCGGCGTTTCCGCGGTTCGTTACCGCATCCGCGCGCGGTTTGACGGCTCCTACACCGCCCTTCCCGCGACGGGACGCGGCGTTTATGCCCCGGCGCTGCGCGCCAATTCCAACGACATGATCATCAAAATCAAGGAGAAATAAGATGAAACGCACACCAATCAC
The DNA here is from genome assembly GCA_900549415.1 of uncultured bacterium. GTDB lineage: Bacteria > Verrucomicrobiota > Lentisphaeria > Victivallales > UBA1829 > UBA1829. The sequence goes on along the minus strand of URNX01000009.1, from coordinate 77,386 downwards.
CTTTTCACAGCTCAAAACTCAGCCGTTTGAAATTTTCAACACCGGCTGGTTCATCCTTTCCGCAGGCGATTTCGCGAAGGGTGAATACAACGGCATGACGATCAGCTGGGGCTCGTTCGGCACGCTCTGGGGGAAACCGTTTGCAATGGTCGTGGTTCGTCCGCAGCGTCACACGCTTCCGTTCCTGGACAACGGCGACAGCTTTACGCTGAGCGCGTTCGGTCCGGAGCATAAGGATGCACTGAAATTTTTCGGCTCGAAATCGGGCGCTCAGTTCGACAAGTTCAAGGAGACGGGGCTGACCGCTGAGGCCGCGCAGAGTGTCGCCGCTCCCGCAATCGCTGAAGCGGAACTGGTGATCGAATGCCGCAAGACTTATGCCGACTGGATGAAACCGGAGTGTTTCATTGATACGAAAGCCATTGCGGACTGGTATCCGGCGAAGGATTTCCACAAGATTGTTTTCGGTGAAGTGACTGCTGTAAGCGCAGTTGAAAAATACTGGAAATAAGGAACGGAAAATTTTAATATTCGGCAAAACGGCACCCTCCCGTTTTGCCGAAATCCGCGAGGAAAAGCACATCCCCGCAGACTCTCCTGAATCTGACGAAAACCTATCAACTTAATCCCATCAAGAAGACACCGGCCTGCCGAATATTTATCAGCACCGCCGTACTTTAATTATAGCAAAAAATGCGAAAAAAGCAATACCTCTTTTTCGCATTTTTAAAAGAAAACTTGAAAAAAATTGCTTTTCGGCAATCTTTTTCAAGTTTTTAATACTGATTCTTTATTTTAGACTTTTGCTTTGCTGTGTGCTTCCTGTTTGGCGGGACAGGAGAGGTGTCCGTCGCAGTCGCGGCAGATTTCGTTTGCCAGCGGACGTTTGTAGAAATAGTCGAGAATATTGTCGAGTGTGGTTCGTGCGATATTGCTCTCTGCTTCCTTTGTGAAAAACGCCTGATGCGAGGTGATGAGGACGTTCGGGAAAGTCATGAGACGGGCGAGAATATCGTCGTCGATCGCGGAGTCGGAGCGGTCTTCGAAGAAGTATTCGGTCTCCTCCTCATAGACATCGAGGCCGGCGGCTCCAATGAGCTTCTTTTTCAGTCCTTTGATGAGCGCCGCCGCATCAATGAGTCCGCCGCGGCTTGTGTTCAGGAGGAAGACGCCAGGCTTCATCATGGCGATGGTTTCGCGGTTGATGAGGTGTCGGTTTTCGGGCGTCAGCGGGCAGTGGAGGGAAATGATGTCGCTGCGACGGAAGAGTTCTTCCAGCGGAACGTATTCAATATTAAGTCGTTTTGCCTCCGCTTCGTTCGGATAGAGGTCGTACGCGAGGATTTTAACGCCGAATCCCTGAAGCAGTTCCGCGAAGGTGCGCCCGATTTTACCAGTTCCGATGATTCCGACGGTTTTTCCGTAGACGTCGAATCCGATGAATCCGTTGATGGAGAAATTGTTTTCTCGGACGCGGCAATAGGCGCGGTGCAGATTGCGGTTCAGTGTCAGCAGAAGCGCAAGCGTGTATTCCGCGACGGCATGCGGCGAGTATTCGGGCACGCGCACCACGCGGAGCTTGCCGTGCGCCTCGGTGAGATTGACGTTGTTGTAGCCCGCGCACCGCATCGCAACGAGTTCCACACCGACATCATGAAGTGTGCGTATGGTTTCTGCTGAGAGATCGTCGTTGACGAATGCACAGACTACTTGAGCACCTTCGGCGATTTTTGCCGATGCGGGAGCGAGCCGTGTTTCATAGTACCGGATATCGAATCCGAACCGGGCGTTTTGATTTGCCTCGTCAAAGAAACGGCGGTCATAGGGCTTCGTGTCGAAAAAAGCGATTTTGATTTTTGAATGGATCATGGTATACCTCCCCCGTGGTTGTTTGTTAGAATATAAACCGGAAAACCGGATTTTTCAAGTTTAATTTGAACTTGAAAACAAAAAAACGACGGATTGACCGATGAAAGTGACGGATAAAAATAAGTATGTTTTTTTATAAAAGAGAGGAACAAGCGCTTTTTCAAGATTCTTTCTGCGGACTGCAGATAGAATATGTAATCCTTCGGCCGTGCATGAGCATCGGGCGGCAGCCAATTACTTCTGTTTGCAATGCTGCTAATTGGTTATCATGTCAGAACTTTTGATGCTCCAGGATAAATGTAGAGGACAGCATATCGGCAATGCATGTTCTTGAAATTAAGTGGTTGTTATGCAAAGACTATCGAGGAGTTGATACAGAAAGGGATTTCAAGAGGTTTCGGAAGAGTAATTTGAATTCGGATTTAAAACAAAAATGGTCGGGATAGCGAGATTTGAACTCGCGACCTTTTGTCCCCCAGACAAACGCGCTAACCAGGCTGCGCTATATCCCGATTGAAGATAATGCATTTAATATATACCCTGATTAAAAAATTACAAGCTCAAAAAGTAAAAATATTACAAGAATCTTGAGTGACGGAGTGACGGGTCGTCATTCCGTCACTTTTTCAGATAAAACAGATACGGGAAATGCACTGGTCGAAACTTTCCTGTCCGCTCAGAATGTCAATCTCCACCCGCAGAAATTGAATGTCAATGTCGCGGCGGTCAAGGCGCGGCATGCGGACGGCGTCCTTTTCCGTGGTGACGATCAGTTCGGCTCCGGCGGCTTTCGCATCGTTGATAAAGTCGATCATCTCCTGTTGGCGGTAGCGGTGGTGGTCGGCAAAATGACGCTTCAAAACCAGTTCGCCGCCGAGTTCCTCAAGGAAAAATTCAAAGCTCGCCGGTTTTGCAATCGCGGAGATGGAAGCGAGTTTTTTCCCTTTCAGAGAGGTGAGCGGATAGCGGCGGCCGCGATCGAACACCGCTTCCAGGTACTTCGGACGGTGACAGCATTCGATGATTTCCGCACGGTGATTGTGCTTGTGGATGAACTCCTTCAGGTGACGCAGACGCGGCGATCCGTCGGATTTGGTCAGAAAGATATAGTCGGCTCGCTGAATGTGTTCAATTGGTTCGCGCATGAGACCGCGGGGGAGGACATGGTGGTTGTCAAACGGCGAAGTTGAGTCTACAAGCACAATGTTGATGTGCGGTTTCAAGCGCAGATACTGAAAGCCGTCGTCGAGAATCAGGACGTCGGTTCTGAATTCGTCGATGGCGTGAAGGCCGGATTTGACGCGGTCTTTGTCGACGAGGACGGCGACGTCTTTGAGGTTGGAGGCGAGCATGTAGGGCTCGTCGCCTGCAGTGATGGAGTCGAGCTTCAGGTTTTTGCCGTCGGAGACGACGCGGGGCAGAACCTGCATTTTCTTGGAGAAGAGGCGTTTGCCGAGCTTCTCGAAGAACCCGCGCTTGTCGCGGCTGCGGTATCCGCGGCTGAGGATGGCGACGCGGCGTCCCTTCTGGGAGAGTGTGCGGGCGAAGATTTCCACAATCGGGGTTTTGCCCGTGCCGCCGCAGGTGAGGTTGCCGATGCTGACCACGAGGCATCCGATTGCGCGGTTGCGGATGACTCGGTTGTCGTAAAGCCAGATCCGCGTGTTGATCGCGCGCAGGTAGAAGCGCGATGCGACGAACAGGAAGCCTTTGACAAATGAATCGAACGGCCCCTTCCGCCGTTCGCGGATGACTTCGATGAAGTACTGTTCGATATGTTCGCCGAGTTCGCGCAAAGTCATAATGCGTCTCCGATGAGGTCGAGCTGTTCCGCGTGTGTGAACTGGATTGCATTCCAGCCGCGTTTCCGGGCGCCCTCGATGTTGCAGAGCTTGTCGTCAAAATAGAAATCCGGAACGCCGTGACGCTTTTCAAAAAGTTCGTACATTGCGGCGCCGGGTTTGCGGACGCCCGCCTCAAAGCTGTAGATGCCGTCGTAAATCAGGTGCGCGAACGGCAGCATGCGGCAGACTTTGCTGAGGTGCAGACGGGAGATGTCGGAGAGGTAGACGAATTTCACGCCGCTCTCCGTGTATTTGCGGATGTATTTTTCCACGCCGGGGAAGGGCTCGGCGAGAATGCTGTTCCAGCCGTTGAGAAGATGCTCTTTTGAGAAGCGTCTTCCGAGCGAGTTCCAGAGAACGTCGAGCCACTCTTCCGTTTCGATGCGTCCGCATTCGAGTTCGCAGAACGCGCGGTCGGCGTCCTCCGGCAGCGCGGAGCCCGGTTCGAGCCCGGCGGCGCGGAATACGTTTTCGTATTCCAGCCGGACGCAGACGTTCCCGATGTCGAGCGCAACGGTGAGTGTTTTCCGCATGATTCCCGTCCTTCCCCGTTATTTGCAGAAGCGCAGGTAGGCTTCGACGAACTGGTCGATGTCGCCGTCGAGCACAGCAGCGGTGTTTCCGGTTTCGCAGCCGGTGCGGAGGTCTTTGACCATCTGGTAGGGCTGGAGAACGTAGGAGCGGATCTGGCTGCCCCATCCGATTTCGGATTTTTCGCCTGCAATCTGTTCGGCTTCGCGCTTGCGCTGTTCCTCCTGGGCTTCATACAGACGCGCCTGCAGCATTTTGTACGCCATCGCGCGGTTCTTGTGCTGGGAGCGTTCCATCTGGCAGGAGACGACGATTCCGGTGGGGATGTGGGTGATGCGGACGGCGGAGTCGGTACGGTTGACGTACTGGCCGCCTGCGCCGCTCGCGCGGTAGGTGTCGATGCGCAGATCTTTTTCGTCAATCTGGATATCGAGGTCTTCCTTGAGCTCCGGGAAGGCGTCGGCGGAGGCGAAGGAGGTGTGACGGCGGGCGTTGCTGTCGAACGGGGAGATGCGGACCAGGCGGTGGACGCCGCGCTCGCACTTGAGGTATCCGTATGCGAAGTCGCCTTCGACGCGGAGGGTGGCGCTCTTGATTCCGGCTTCATCGCCGGGCTGCATGTCGATGATTTCATCTTTGTAGCCCTTGCGCTCGAACCAGCGGCGGTACATGCGCAGGAGAATGGAGGCCCAGTCGCAGGATTCGGTTCCGCCTGCGCCGGCGTGGATGAAGAAGAAGCAGTTCATGCGGTCGAATTTTCCGGAGAGGAAGCTGAGCAGCTCCATCTTGTCGATCTCTTTTTCGAGTTCTACGAGCGCAGTGTCGGCTTCGGCGAGGAACGACTCGTCTTCCGCGGCGAATTCCGCGATTGCGGCGAAATCCTCACCGTGCTTTTCCAGTGCGGCGAAAGGTTCGACGATGTTTTTTTCGGAGCTGAGTTTCTGGACGGTCTCCTGGGCTTTCTCTTTGTCATCCCAGAAATCCGGACGTGCCATGACTTCTTCGAGGTCCTTGACCTGCTTCCGGTGGTCGGCGATCTTCAGAAATTTTGCCAAATAAGCAATTCTTTCTGAAATTTCTGTCGTTTTCAGTTTTAATTCTTCAAAATTCATGGTACATTTCCATGGGTTAAAATTTTTCCCCGCGGTTTTTTAAGCCGCGAAGGCGTTACGAAAGCAAAAACTTTACGAAAGGAGTAATATAATGCTAAATGCCGCAAGTTTAAAGTTTTTTGATGAATTATTACGAACTTCCGGTCCGTCCGGGTTCGAAATTCCTTCAGCAAAGGTCTTCCGGGAGCGTCTGGAAGCCTTCGCGGACGAGGTTTACACCGATGTCACCGGAAACACCATCGGGATTCTGAACCCCGATTCCCCCTTCCGCATCATGCTTGCGGGACACTACGACGAGATCGGTTTCCAGGTCGTCTACATCACCGACGACGGGCTGATCACCTTCCGCGCAGTCGGCGGCATCGACAAGGTCACTCTTCCCGCGCTGGAAGTCGACATCCTCACGGCGAACGGCAAGGTGCCGGGCGTGATCGGACGCAAGCCGATTCACCTCCAGACTCCGAAAGAGCGCGAAACGGTCATGGAGATCAACGAACTCTGGATCGATATCGGCGCTGAAAGCAAAGAGGAGGCGGAAAAGCTCGTCTCCATCGGCGATCCGGTTGCGTTCCGCGTCAACGCCGCGCGCTTCGGCAAGCACCGCATCATGTCGAAGGGACTCGACGACAAGATCGGCGCGTTTGTGATTGCGGAGGCCTTCCGTCTCCTCTCGGAACGCGGATGCAAACTCGGCGTTTATGCCGTCGGAACGGTTCAGGAGGAGCTCGGACTGCGCGGTTCCAAGACCAGTTCGTTCGCCATCGATCCGCAGGCCGCAATCGCGGTCGACGTCGGTTTTGCGACGGATGTTCCGGGCGTGGAAAAGAAGCAGTGGGGCGACGTCACCCTCGGCGGCGGTCCCATCATCTGCCGCAACGCCGATATCAACCCCGTGCTCTATTCCAAAATTCTCGCCGCCGCGAAGAAGGGCAAAATCCCCGTGCAGATTGAAGCCGGCCACCGTGCAAGCGGCGGAACCGACACCGCACAGATCCAGCTCTCCCGCGCCGGAGTCGCCACCGCGCTCGTCAGCATTCCGAACCGTTATATGCATACACCGATCGAGATGTGCGACCTGCGCGACGCCGAGAACGCTGCAAAACTCATTGCGGACACCATCATGTCTCTTGATGAAACAAGCACCTTCATTCCGGGGATCGACTGAACATGAGCGGACAGCTTCACATCTTTTCCGGTTCGGACAACTTCTCCATCAAGGAGAGTGTCACGAAGTTCATTCGAAAACTCTGCGGTGATTCGCCGGAGGACAACCCGGCGCTGGAGATCATCCGCGGCGATTCCGACACCGAAAAGTATGATGCGCTGCTCGATCAACTGATCAATTCCGTCACGACTCCGCCGTTTCTCACGCCCGAAAAGATCATCTGGCTCCGTCATTTCGACAAATTTGACGCCGCCTTTGCCGAGTCTTCCGACAAAAAACGGAAAAACCGGCTCGAATATCTTGCCGGGCTTTTCAAAGACGGAATCATGGACGGCATCACTGTCGTCATCGACGGACCCGGCATCGACCGCAAGCGCACGTTCTACAAGGTCTGCGCGGCGGTCTGCAAGGAGAACGGCTCGCTGAACTGGTTCGACAAAATCGACCCGAAAGCGCGCGACTTCGGCGTTGCCATGACCCGCCGGGTGCAGGACATGTGCGCGGCGGAGAATAAACGCATCGCCCCCGATGCGGCAACTTTCCTTGCGGAAACCTCTGCGGGCGACCTGCCGCGTCTGCGCAATGAGCTCGACAAACTTCTTGCGTACACCGAGGGGCAGCCGGGGATAACGCTTGCGGACTGCCATGCGGTCTGCACGGTGACTCCGGAAGCTCTTTCGTGGGAGTTTTCGGGTGCGCTTGCCGAACGCAACGCCCCGAAGGCGATCGCATTGATTCCGGCGATCATCGGAACGCTGGAACAGGGCAGTTCGGGCAAAGTGGAACTGGCGATCCTGGGGGCGGTTTCATCGGAGTTCAAAAAACTTCTGACCCTGAAATGCGAGGGCGAACGCTATTCGATTCCGAACAATGCCGGCCCGTCGTTTTTCGAGTCGCTTTTCGCCGATTTGAAAAGCCGGGGCGTGAAGAATTCGTTTGTTTCTCTGCATCCGTTCCGCGCATTCAAGATGTGGGGAAATGTGAAACGCTTCACCCCGCGGGAGATGGCGGATGTGTTCGACGCCATATTCGAGGCGAACCGGGCGATTGTCACCGGTTCCGACGCTCGCCGCTGTCTGGAAAATCTTGCGATCCGGATTGCCGGACCCGCGAAGAAACGGGGTTGAGCGGCGGATCTTGCGGATCGGACGATCCGCATTGAAACGGAGATCCGCGGACGGCGGGCGATTTGTCCGGCTTGCGGACTTCCTTTTCCCCGGGCGGCTCCGGAGAAAAGAAACGGCATCCGCTTTGAAGAGAAAGTGTCTCTGAAAACACAGGGAGCGCCCGGAAAACCGGGCGCTCCCTGAAGCTGTTTTTCAGCGGTTGTCCCATCCCCGCTTGCGGAGAGGGGCTCCGGATAGAGTCCGGATGGTTATTTCGCCAATTCTATGGCCATGAACAGCAAACGGGAACTGGGGAAGCTTCCCGTGTAGGTCAGCAGACAGTCCTTGGCGTTGGTGGAAGCGCCGCGGTATATCTTGTTGTTTTTGATGGTGTAAAGCACCTTGCCGGGGATTTCCTTGTCCTTCAGCCCCAGAACGGTGTGCTGGGTAAGGATGGTGATTCCGCCGGCTTCGCGCTTTTCCTCGGTGTTTTTAAATGTGACAAAACCGTCGTATATGATGGCTTCAAGAATATTGCCGCGCTGTCTTTTCGTTTCGAGAAGCGTGGCGAAACAATCTTTTCTGTCAATGGAGAATCCCTTGTAGATGCGGTTTCCCATCAGGCGGAAAATGCTGTTGGAGGGAGAAGCGGTCGGAGTTCCTTTGGCGACCATGTTTCCTGGATGAGAGTAAAGAATCTGCTTTCGGGCGGCATCGCTGTAAAACTTTCCTTCCTGATAGTAGCAGATGACGTCTTTCGGCTGTTTGGAATCGCCGCGATAAATGGTTTCTGCGGCGAAGCATCCCATTGTGAGTCCGCAAAGCAAAGCCAGAGCAATCGTTTTTTTCATTTTTTCTCTCCAATGTGTGTGATTGTTTGAACATCGGGCTTTTACGAGTACCCTTACATCGCATTCCGATCCCGAATTCTGTTTATAAAATAGCTGTTTGAGGATTGTCAAGCAAAAAAGTCTCACCCGGTGAAATCTTTTTTGATTTTTCTCTGCGTTCTCCCGGCGATGAATGGGGACAATCCCGTTTCGGATTGTCCCCATTCGTTTTCACTGCAATTCGATTGCGGAACGGTCTGTGATGAAAACAGGATAATTCGGCACATCGAGAACGGGAATGGAGAGGCCCCCCTCGCTGTACAAGGCGGGGAGGCTGTAGACCTTCTGACGCAAAGGATCAATGACGACGGGGGTTTTGATTTCGGGTCCGTCCATTGAACATTCAACGGCGCAGCGGATCGGTTCCGGGTTGAAGAGTATGATTTCCGGCGAGAAGACCGCAAACAGCGGAATGCCGTTTTTCCGGAAGGCGAAACACTGAAGCGCGTTTTTCGCCAGAACCGATGTGTTGTTGAGCGGGATCTCCGGATAAAGTCCGAGATCCGGCGCAATTTCCATGCCGTCGAACAGCGTTGCGACAGACTGCATGGCGTAATACGCCAGCTTTGGACGCCGCTCCTTGCGACAGTAGATCCCGGCGGAGGAATCGTTCCCGTTAGACCAGTAGCTTTTGAGATCGCTCATCGTGTAAATTGACGACAGGCGCATTCCGCATCCGGCGTCTGTGGTCAGACGTCGGGCGTTGTGCTTTGCCTGGGACAGTTCCGTTGCGGCGAAAAGAAGTCCACTGAGCGAAATGGCGGTCGGATCACCCTTTGAAAGGCTTCCGCCTTCTCCCATCCACATTTCCTTCGGGCGGATGATTGCCCGGATCTGATTGTAATGTGCTTGGTCGAAGGCTTGTGTCGTGGCGTCATAGGTGTGGCACGCCAGAATGTCGATGACTTTGCCGATCCCCAGTTTTCCAAGTTCGCGTATATAGACGCCGTGGAGTTTTGATGGGCAAATGGCGATCCGCGCGTCCGGTCTGACGCTTCGAACCGCTTCAGCGGTTTGCTTTGTGAATTCGAAGAAATCGCGGGCGGTCCGTTTCTGCATCTCTTCGGGGGAGACGTCGGAATAAGGGGGAACGCTGTTGATTGCCCAGAAGAAGTTGCCGTCCGGTTCATTCCAGACTTCATAATCACGGATGCGGTTCCTGTAATGCTCCGTTAGCGCGGAGACGAAACGGAGCCATGAGTTCATCGCTTCGGGACCATGGTAGAATGGAGTGTCGGCAACGAATCCGCGCAGAAATCCTGAAACAGGTTCCTCGCCGGGATGCTCCTTTTTGAATGCGTCATATTTCGAGTTCGGCGTATAGAGCGGATTTCCGAAGGACAGCTGAAGCCAGACTTCGACGCCTCGCCGAAGAAGGTTGTCGACGATGCCGTCCAGCCAGGAGAAATTGTAGACGCCCGGTTTTTTTTCGCATTTTCGCCATCCGCATTGAACGCGGGCGTGTTTGATGCCGGATTCGCCGAGTACATCGTACACGGTTTCCGGATCGAAGGTCTCGCGGTCAAGTGTTTCGAAACCGACGCCGACGATGGATTTGCGGATTTCCGAGCTGTTTTTTGTTTTCAGGAGTCCGAGGAATTTTGCACCGGGAATGCCGGAAAGCGGGTCGGCGGTCTTGTAGAACGTTTGCGGATCCGCATCCAGAAGATGCGGAGCGGAAATGGTTTCCGCAGGATTTTTTTCACCCGTTGCGCAGGCTGCTGCGACAACCAGCCAGATGGATCCGGGACCCGCGGTGAATTTCAGAGAACGGATCGGTTTCGGGCGGACGGGAAATGCGGAAAATCCGAGATTGCGGTAGCTCTGGCCGTCCATGCCGTACCATGCAAGTTTGTAGTTGACTGCCGTTTTCGGCTGGTGCCAGTCTTGGAGATCGCGACCTTTGAGAATTTCAAATTCTTCGCGGGTTGAATCCGCATATTCAACGGTCAGGTATCCGCAGGAGGAATTTGTTTCAAGCCATGCGCCGGTGTGGAGTAGTAGAATATAGTTTCCGATCCGGTTTGAGGTCTCTGTTTCCGCGGTCCGGGCAAAACCGGGGAAGCGTTTTGAGAGGGCGAGACACTGCGGTCCGCCTTCGGGAAGAATCTCAAAAGCGAATTGTTTTACGCGCAACTCCTCTTTCCGGAAGATCCGCATATCGTTTTCCGGTCCCTGATCGGTCCAGCCTTTCCAGGCGGAATCCGAAGCGAAGGTCCGGTTCGCAACAGACTTGATGGAGATTGGCGCGGAATCGAAATTGCGCACCATTGAGTGTGGGAGATCATTGTTCATACAAGGTCCTTTTCATTAAAGAGGGTTAAGAGTTTCATTTTCCGCAGCATATCCGCGTGTCGGCAATGTTCAGGGATTTCATTTTTTGTACCTGATATGGAGATCCCGGAGAATGATGTCTCCGTTTTCCGCGCTCCGTCGGAACTGGAATTCGACCAGACCGCGGATCTCATCGTCTGTCAGAAACAGTTTCAGCGGAATCGCGGCTTTCTGGAAGGATTCGGGATCCTGATCGAACGGGAAGTTCTTCGCAAAGAACGAGCGGAAGTTTTCTCTTCCGCGGCAGTCTGTTTTTTTGCCGTTCTTCATGTAGTATCCCTCCGCCAGAAAAATCTGGATGCTCGGAACGGAGCCCCATTTGTCTTTGCCGACATTGTATTCAAAGCAGATGTAGGCTTCTGAAAGCTGTTCTGCGGAGAGTGGAAGCGGTGTGCGGTCGGGGGAAGCAATCGAGAGGGAGTGCGCCGGGGGAATGACGAAGCTGCCGTCGGCGTTTTTCGGAATGGAGGACTTCCAGTTAGCGGGAATTTCCATGCGTGCGAGAGTTTCCGTTTCATCGGCTTCATGGACCGTGATGCCGACAACCAGCGGCGTGCAGTCGCTTTCCCCGTTGACGCGCAGGATGTCCAGAGAAACGACCTCTTTTGCGGGATGCGGGTTGATCCATTCCCAGCGGTAGAAACCGAGATTGGCGAGATTTTGCCATGCGATGTGTTTTTTCATGGTTTCCGATGCGTTTCCGAGTTTCCAGGAGTCGATGTTTTTTCCGACAACGACGGGAATGTCCTCATGGGAATCGTCCGCATAGTGAATTCGGTACGTCAGGACCTGTTCCCCTGGTTTCGCATGAGTCACCGCATGAAAGAAAGAGATTGAGCGGAGGAATCCTCTCGCGGGGATATTCCTGCTTTCCGTGAGACCGTCGGGGAGTCTTGCGGAACGGAAGGCCATGGTGGTTTTGTTGTCGTTGAAGTCGAAGCGGATGAGGTCGCAGAAAACCCCGTCGAGATGCATTGGGTCAATGGGGATTCCTCGGAGGGCGGGTTCGTTTCCTTCAAACCAGGCGATCCCTACGGGGAAATTCTGCTGGTTGTCGAATCCTTTGTTTGCGAATTTCCTTAAATTGACCGGAATGCCGGAGATGTTTTTCTTGCTGATTTTTTTGCTGAGTTCATCGAAGCGTTTTTGAAGCTCTTCGCGGGTCGCCTGCTTGAAGGACGCAAATTTTTCCTTTTTCCCGACAAGGATCACTGTGCGCCGGCGTGGCGGAAGGAGTGCGATGACCATGCCGTTTTCCCGCGGAAGCTGTTCTTTCGCATCGAAGATTTCCACGGCGGTATTTCCGGAAAGTTCGGGAGAATTCAGTCGGACGAGTTTCGGAAAAGGATCGGCGTTCATCAGATAGAAGCCGGTGATTCCGTCTGCGCTTGCTTTCCGCATTTCAACGTTTCCGGTGCGCTCGTCGCGATTGATTTTGAGCAGATTCGCAAGCGGTCTGATGCCGCAGGAGCGGAAAAGCGGTTCATACCACGGCATGAGCCCGTACTGAGAGGTGAAATCGGAGAAATAGATGATGGTTCCTTTCCCGAGTTTCCGTTCCAGCATGGCGGAATTGCGGCGCTTCCACGCTCCGCCGGGTACAGTTTCGCAGAACGGAATGCTTTTCCCGAATTCCGTCTGACGGATTTTCCGCTCTGTTTTTTTCGTTTTGAAATCCAGCAGCGGTTGCGGAAGCGGGTTGCTGTATTCGTCGAGATCCATTTTGCCGAGGGCGGCAACGAGAGTCCCGCCGTTTTCCACGAATTTTTTCAAGAGTGGGGTGCTTTCCGGATAGAGGTTGCGTATTCCGTGCGCCAGGATAATTTTATATTTTCCCGCGCGTTCCGCAAGTTGTTCTTCGAAGAGGATGTCATACGGATAATGTGCATATTCCAGGGCGATTGCGGGAGTGTAGATCTCCTCTGAAATATTGCTGTCGCCGCCGCGGTTTTCCAGACGAGTGGAGGGGTTGGAAAAGAGAATCGCGATCTCTGCGGCGGGATGATTGGCGCGCGGAATGAAGAGGTCGGCGACCCGGCTGATTTCCCGTTCCGCATCCGCAATGGCGTACATTCCGGCGGGGTCGAACGCATAGGGGTTGCGCATGGTCCACGGGGCAGTCATCGCCGTTTCCTGCAGAGAGATGCCTTTTTTCCAATGTCTGCCATTCGACCACTGAAACAGATAGGTGGCGTTGCGCCCGCGCGCAAATTCCGTCCATAAACGTCCGAAACAGGATTCATAATTTGTTCCGGCGTAACATTCGTTGTTGATGATCGGTTTCCCCTGTGCAAGCGAAAGAGCCATTCGGCTTGCGAGAATGGAACCTGAAACCTGCAGCGGTACGTTGGTGTTTTCGGCAATCGGCGAGGTTTCCGGTTTGCCTGTGTCGATAGCGTATTCCGAGCCGCCCGTATTGGAGTTCACTACGTCCATGGCTTCGGAAATACGGTAGAATTCCATGTTGCAGATACCGTTGCGGGTCATGTCGCGTCCGTTCATCTGAACGCAGGTCTTCGCATTCGGATCGACGGAGCGGATGACGGCTCGTCCTTCTTTAATGTAATCAATGAGAGTGTCGCGCATGAACAGCTTCCAGTCCACATGGAGACCGAGCGGCGACCAGGTGGTTTTGAATGCGGCGGCTTCTTCAAATGATTTTTTCGAAGTATGCCAGCGGCGGTTAAGGGTTTCAAGGTCTCCGTGTCTGCGTTCAAGCCATTTTGCGAATGCTTCGCGGGCGGACGGGGAGTAGTCGACGCATTTCACTTCGTTGAAAAGTTCGTAGCAGAGCACATCGGCTCCTGCCGATGTGAAATCTTCCGCGACATGCTTCCAAAGTTTCAGATAAAAATCCCGTCCGGATTTTGTATAGAGGTTGAAGCCTACCTTGAATACCGTTCCGGAAAGATCCGTGTTGAATGCCGCCTTGCCGTCCGAAAAGAACTTTGCATACACGGAGGGCTGATTGAAAATAAAGTTGGCCGCGGAGGTTTCAATGTAGATGGGCATTTTGATGCTGCGGAAGAATTCGCGCGCCCTGCGGTAAATGTCAATGTAATAGTTTTCGTTGTTCGGGAAATGAACGCGCCAGCGATTCTGTTTCGCATAGTTCGGGTCCGTATCGCTGTCAATGAATTTTTTATATCCTTCGAAGGCGTTTTCAGCCGCAAACCCTTTGTAATTCGGACTCAGGACGCGGTACATGGTGTCGTCCGGCATGGTGCAGATTGTATTGAATCCGATCTTGCGCAGGTTTTCCGCATTCGGAATTTCATTGTAGATGTAGTTGAGCTTTTCCGGGCATGGATTGTTCTTGTATTCCCGGAGCTGGGGATAAGCAAGAAAATTTTTCATGAAGGGGCCGATCAGGAAAATTTTTTTCCCGTTCCGTTCATAGGTTCCGTCCGCCGCAATTTTTACTGTCACCGCCTCAACAGCGAATGCCGTGAGAGCGCTGAACAGCAGTGCCGCAGTAATGATGTTCTTCTTCATTTTGTTGCCTTTCTTGTATGAATGTTCAGTTGTTGAATCCGAATCCCCAGATGTAATACTCCTGGCCGTATGTGCTTACGCGGTTTTCCGCGCTTGCCTTGGTGACCAGGGTTCCGCTGAACTCCGGGAGCGCCGGCAGACGGTTTGTCCGGCTCCGTGCATGCCCGTCCGCAAACAGGAGATTTACTCCTCCCCCATGACGGAAGGGAAGTTCAAGATCGTACTTGTAATACATGTCGCCTCCGAGGCAGTCCGATGCGCGCTGCTGGGCGCTCCAGGAAAAATCGCCGGCCAGGAGACGTACGGACGGTGTTTTCACCTGCGAATACTTTAATCTGTAGCGATCCCGCCAGTAGGCTTCTGTCAGATCGGGTCGAGAGAGATTTTGATTTACTCCATAAGTTCCCCCCGGGTCATCTTTCTTCTGGTTGCCGGGACACTGAAAAACGGGAATAATGTCGACCGCCGTGCCGTTCTTGTAGAAATTTGTCATCCAGCTTTTTTGAGCGACCGCCGGCTTCCCCGCGATGTAAACAAGAAGAAGATCCTGCCATTTCAAAAATCTGGAGCTGTTTTCTCCTGTATCCGATCCCTGAAAAATAACAACCCAGTCATCGTTGTCGTTTCCGTACATGCGGAATGCAAGCCCCTGCTGCTTCAGATTTCCCATGCAGGATATTCCCTGCGCTTTACTGCGCGCCTTGTCCAGAGCCGGGAGCAACATCGCTGCGAGAATTGCAATAATCGCAATTACAATTAGAAGTTCTACGAGTGTGAATTTTCCGGACCGTCTCGAATTTCTTTTTCCAGAAGTAGCCGAACCTGTTTTTCCGTTGTTCATTGTCGCCGTTTCCTTTTTAAGTTTTGGGATGTTTCTGAATCATTTGTCTGCCTATGGATATATTATAGCATAAAACAGTTTTTTGACAAGAGATGTTTTCGCCATTTTTCTTTGGTTTTTCGCCAATTATTCTTTTGAAATTTTTTCTGTTTCAGTTGAAATTTTCCCGTTGCGATATATAATAACGGTATGCAACGACAACTTTATACAGAATATTTTGCGCGCTCTGTGCATCTTGTGCCGGAGATCCGTTCCGTGGGGCTTTACGGCGATACGGCGCAGCCGGAAAAGCAGACGCTGGAGGTGTTCGGCTTCGCGCTGCGGTTTGATGGAAATTCTGCCGGAATGTCTTTCCGTATCAATGGGAAACCATATACAGCGAATTATCCGTATCTCGTTTTGAAAAGACCCGGGGAGCTCCATGAATCCCGCGGAGCCGTTTACAGGCAATCGCTCTTTTTCTCGTATCCGAAGAGCATGGCGGAGAGATTGCATGAAATCGGTTTTGCTGACGATTTCGTCATTTGCGAACTGCCGCAGAAAAAAAGCCTCTATGAGACGTTTCATGAGATCCGAATTCTGACGGAGCGTCTGGATGAATTCGGGGCAGTTGATCGGCTCGACATGCTCTGCTGGAGACTCCTTCAGGAATGTCTACTTGTATACAGGCAGAAAAAGAATCCGGTTTCCGCCGGATCCCGGCAGGTCATGAAAATCGTTTCCTGGCTTCAGCTCAACTTCAGGGAAACGCCAAACTGGGAAAAACTTGCTCTGCGGCACGGTCTTTCCTATCGTTCTTTTCTGCGCAAATGGAAACAGACGGGGCTTCCGCCTCCGAACCGGTTTCTGACCGAATTGCGCATGGAGGAGGCAAAACGTCTTCTGACCGAAACTGCTATGTCCATTTCCGACATCGCCGGAGATTTGCAGTATTGCGACAGCGCATGGTTCAGCGTCGTTTTCCGCCGTATGACCGGCAAAACGCCGCTGCGCTACCGCAGGCGTTTTCAATGACGGGCCTTCTCGTTCGCGCGCTGGGAAATGAGAAATGCTTCACTCCGCAGAAGATGGCGGATGTGTTCGACGCCATATTCGAGGCGATCGGCGCGATTGTGACGGAGGGCGTGGTCCGCCGCCGTCTGGAAAACCTGGCAATCCGCATTGCCGGTCCGGCAAAGAAACGCATCTGAACCGCTGAAAGGAGAATTCCGGTTTTCGCCGATCCAGACGCTTCTGAAAAAATCCTCTTTTTTTTCATTTTTCCCTCTTGACATTTTTAGTGTTTTATGCTATAATTAAAGCAGAAACAAATCGAAACAATTTTATTTTTCGGAAAAGACGAGCATGAAAACGACGATATACACACTCAGCCGGATTGCGAACGTTTCGCCTTCCACGGTCAGCAAGGCGCTGAAGAATTCGCCGGAGCTGAGCGAGGAGATGCGGCGGGAGATTCAGAAGATCGCGGCGGAGATGAATTTCCGTCCGCGCGCGGTCCGCAGCAAAATTCCGTGCATCGGCGTGCTTGTCCAGCAGTATGAGAACATTCCGCTGGATTTCAACTATTATCTCAGCAGCGTCCTGGAGGGCGTCGCGGAGTACTGCCATGCGGAAAAGCTGACCATGACTCTGATTTCCGGATCGGCGGAGGAGTGGACCCGCTACGACCTTGTCAAGGAGCTCGGGCGTCGCGGGATCGACGGCGTTCTCGCCATTCGCACCAACGTGGAGAGCGGATATCTGGAGACGCTGGAGAAGAACCGTTTTCCCTACTGCGTCATCAACGGAACGGCGCCGGACAGGAAGAAGAGCGTTTCGGTTGATTTTTCCGGAATCGGCAGAACGGCGGGGGAATATTTGCGCGGACTCGGTCACACGAAAACGGGAATACTGGTTTCTCCCTCGGATGCGCGCGGCGGAAAGGAACGTCTTTCCGGTTTCCTTGAGGTGTATCCCGATGCGGCGGTCGTCCGCGAGGAAGAGTTGGAGCTTGCAAAGCCGGACGGTTTTCTTGCGGGTGTGCTCGGCGTTGAAAAGCTGCTGGAGCGCGCTCCCGGTCTGACCGCGGTTTTTGCGACCGGGCTGGAGCCTGCGCTCGGCGTGATCGACGCGCTGAAACGCCGTTCCGTCCGTGTCCCGGAGGATATTTCCGTGCTGAGCTGTGACGACTTCCCGGTCATGGCGTACATGTCGCCCGCCCTGAGCACGGTCGCGGTTCCGCTGAAGCTGCTTGGAAATGCCGCCGCGGGCAAACTGCACCGTCTGATGCGCGGCGTCGTTCCCCGCGCCACAGTTACGCGTGCGGAACTCAGTGAACGCATCATCGAACGGGCGACAACCCGAAAGCTCCGGCGCTGAGCAATGAACAGAGTATATATTTTTCGCAAAATAACAAAAGACAAAATGAAAGGCAGGCGGCAGAATGAAACGGAAATCACCGTTCCGTATGGAACACATTGCGGAAAACGCGCAAAACCAGAGGAAATACGAAATGACAAATTTCTATTTCAGAGATTCTCCCGAACTTAACCGGAACCAGAAAACGAAAGGCAGGTGACACAATGAAACTTCATTCAGCCAGAAGAAATATTTCATATTTCAAGGGAAATTTCAACGAATTCACCCTTATAGAGCTCCTTGTGGTAATTGCCATCATCGCCATCCTTGCCGGGATGCTTCTCCCTGCGCTCGGAAAGGCGCGTGACAAGGCGAGAGCGATCAGCTGCGCGTCGAATCAGAAACAGCTCGGAACCTATACTTTCATGTATGCGGACGATAATGCCGGATTCCTGCCGATTGAACACCAGGTCGGAATGTACAAACCGGTCTGCATGACTTTGCTCTGGAGTTATGTTGCGAAGAAAGCGATCAACGGAAATGCAGACTTCATCGAGCGGAACAATGACGGACTGCACCGTCCGAAACTTGCAAGCATGAGATGCCCCGCTGTTACCGAATGGATTGATTATGCGACGGTCGGGAATCAGCATATCGGACCCAACCGCTTCATGTTTTCAGCGGACAGCGCATCCTATGCGCACCGCTGGCGCCTCACCGCGCTGAAGCGTCCGACGGAGCGTCTGCTCTATGCGGATATGAAGTCGGAGCGTGGCTATGCGCACATGATTTCTTATGAGGAGAGCGGTGAATGGGCTCCTTCGGGCTGGAAGAATACGGGGGTAATCGCGTTTCGGCATCCCGTGCTGACGGCGAATCACACGTTCGGTGACGGTCATGTCGCGAATCAGCGGGCGCGCGTCTGGGCAAACGCGGGAGCGCGCTGGGTTTCCTGGTTCTGGGGCGCCAGTCCGGATGATTCTCAACTGCAGTAAAATAAAGGAGACAATGATGAAGCATAAAAAAACATTTTTTTTCGCCGCGCTTGCCGCAGGCTGTCTGTTCGCTCCGTTTCATGCGGAGGCCGAGGATGCTGCGCGTGCGGTGACGGTTCATGCCCCCGCAACGGTTTTCATTCAGGGGGAACCGCTGAAGTTCACGCTGAAATTACGGAATCCCGGTGAAGTGAAATGGAGTCTGCTCGACTGGAAGGACATCGAACTGCGCAGCGGAATGTTCGCTCCGGACGGAACTCTTGCCCTGGAGGCGTTGCCGAACGGATATTACAAACTGAAACTGTCGTCGTCCGATGCGGTGTTCTCCGGCGTCCGCACCTTCACTGTCGTTCCCGATCCGGCGAAACGCACGCACAATCCCGAGATGTTCTATGCGGTGGACAGCGCCCAGAGCTGGCTTGCGGAACCGAACCGCCGCAACGTAATCCATCCCGAAGCTGCATACGGGATTGTTTCGGAAGCTGCGAGGCGCGGCGGCATGACGGTTATCCGTGACCGTCTGCGCTGGACGGATTGCGAGCGCAAGCGGGGAGAATTCTCCTGGGGACGCTACATGCAGAATGCCGAACTGCTTTCCGCCCGCGGAATCGGGATTTCGGGCATGTTTCACGATACGCCGGTCTGGAACCGCGGCGGCAATGAAAAACTTCCCGCCGATCTCGGCGCCGTCTATGAATTCTGCAAAACGCTCGCAGTCGCTTTCAAAGGTAAAATGACGGACTGGGAGTTCTGGAACGAACAGGACATCGGTTTCGCTCCGGAAGGCGCCTGGGATTATGCCGCCGCGATGAAGGCCGCGTATCTTGGATTCAAAGCCGGCGACCCGTCGCTTCCGGTTGCATTCGGCGGGCTTGCGCGGACCGTGTCGCCTTATGCGCACTCCATGCTGAAGAACGGACTCCGGGATTATTTTGACATTTTCAATGTTCACACCTACGCGCCGCTTAACCGTTATCCGGAAATCTTTGCGAAGATAGAAGCTTTCCGGAAACAGTACGGCGTTTCGGAGCGTCCGCTCTGGTTTACGGAAAGCGGGTGCCGCGCGGAGGGCGCCGCGCAGGAGGAGAGCGGGATCCGCGGAGTCAAGCGCCATTCTCCGCGTCAGGAACTCGTTGTAGCCGAATATCTTCCGAAAATGATGATCGGAATGCAGAACCTCGGTGCGGATCGCGATTTTTTCTTTGTTCTTCCTGCATACAATGAAAACGGAGGAGCCAAAGACTGGGGGCTGATGCGGCGCGACTACACCGTCAAGCCCGGATACACGGCGTTTTCAAACCTTGCCGATATGCTCGGCTCCGCTGTCCTTGAGGGGAAGATGGAGGCTGGGAAAGAGATCAGAGCGTTCCTGTTCCGTCAGCCGGACGGATTGCAGACGGTTGCGTTCTGGAGCGTTTCGGAAGTCGATGAGGGCGGCGAGCGTCCGGAGATTACGGATGACCCCTTCAGCCGTACGCTCACTCTTGCCGCCAAAGACGGGGTTTACAGCGGAACGGATATTTTCGGCACGCCGTTCCGTACGGAGGCGAAGAACGGGAAACTGGTACTGAATTCCACGCGCATGCCCGCTTACATCAGCGGACTCGCGGGGCTGAAACCTTCCGTTCCGTTTGTGCGCGGCAAAAGAAATTTCGCCCCGGCGGAAACTCCGTACGACCGCACAATCGTCTACCGCGTCGCGCTTTCGGAAGATTTCCGGTTGAGTTCGGAAAAAGACGCGGTTGACGTGACGAAAGAAAAAGCGAAACTGACTCTGGAAGTCTGGAACCTCTCGGCGGAACCGAAAACGGGAACCGTTCATCCGGAGGGCGTTGAAGTCTCCGGTCTTCCGCAGACCGTGACGCTGAAGCCGTTCGGCAAAGCGGTTTTCCCCCTTGAAGTCGTGCCCGTTTTCCGGAAAGACTTCACCGCGACCATGACGGTTGCGGGAACTTTCAACGGCAAAGCGGTCAGTCCGCTGGAGATGGATATGTTCAACAGCGCAAAGCGTCAGGCGGAATCGCGCGTGGTGATCTATCCGGAAATGCAGGACGCCGGAAACTGGAAGCGTAACAGTTCCGGTCGCATGACCATCACAAACGACCATGCGGAGCAGGCGATCCGGTTTGAAACGAAATTTTCCGCTCGCGGCGACCGCTGGATTTATCCGACCTACGAGCTCCAGCTTCCGCAGGAATCTCTGAAGAACGCGAACAGCATTGTCTTCGATGTGAAGGCGGAACCGTCGGACAAGGTGCTGTTCATGCTCACCATGACTGTGACACAGGATGAACAGGGGAAGTTCCGCACGGACCATCTCCGGATGCCGAAGCCGTCGGGCGACTGGAAGACCTGTCAGGTTTCCCTGAGCAAAACGAATCCGGAGCGGATCGTGAAAATCCGCATCGGTCTGAATCCGAACACCGATTCGATCACCTACTGGATCCGGAATGTCCGCATCCTTTACAACAAATAAGGAGAGTGAAAATGAAGAGAAAGATTATCGGAGCAATGGCCGCTCTGTCCATCGGGGCGGCACTGTTCGCGGGGGAAAAAACTGTGGACTTCGCACGGGTGAACGACCCTTCCGCGTGGGATCGGAATGTGCCGGGAAAACTCAACATCGCCTATGACAGCGAAGCGCGCGGAATGAAATTTACGCCCGTTTTCCGCGACGATGTCAAAGATTTCTGGGTTTATCCGGGATTTTCGCTGAATCTTCCTGCGGAGTCGATGAAAAACGCGGTGGAGCTGAGATTCGAAGTAAAGGCCGTGCCGGCGGAGAACGTGAAGTTCATGCTTGTCATTCCCGTGTTTGTGAATGCGGAAGGCAAGCGCAAGTCGGTTCACCTGAACGTCGACGCTCCGACGGAACAATGGGAGGAACGTTCGGTTTCCCTGCTCCGCGACGATCTGAATCCGGAACAGATCCGGACTCTCCGCATCGGCCTGAATGCGAAGGACCGGAATATCGCCTACTGGATCCGCAACGTCCGCATCGTTTACGCGGATTAACCGCCGGTGCAAACGGAAGCGTCTCCGGATGCTTCCGTTTTTTTCGCCGTTTTGCGTATCCGTCAATCCGTCATTTCTTCTTGAAATGAGCGCAGTCGTCCATCGGATTGACGGATCGGCCCGTCAGCGCGCAGCGGAGTTGGAACGGGTGCGGAACCATGTTCGCGCAGTCCTTGCAGAAACGGCAGTCCTTTTCGGACAAATCAACTTTGACGGATTCTTCTCCGTCAGAACCGAGAAATTGACGGAAACGATCCGTCAAATCCGGCTTTTTACACTCGTTTTCCTGTTTTGAACAGTCCTCGATGACGGCAGAGCAGGAGACGCATTTCAGCACTTCCCCGACTTTCGTCCAGCCGTCCATGACGGATTCCTTCTTCAGAAAAGAATCCGCTCCGCAATGGGGGCACTTGATTGGATCGCCCGGTTTCATTGTTTTCTGCCGCCGTCGTTTTTACAGCAGTTGCCGCAGCACTTTCCGTCTTTCTTCGGCATTTTGTGCTTTTCCGGATAGACGACGCGGACGTCGTCTTTGGAGAAGGTTACGTTGCGTCCGGAGTCCTCCAGAGCGACAACGACGGTCTGGGTGAGCAGGTTGCGGTCGACGATGCGCCCGCGTCCTTCCGGACATTCGCAGCAGTCGCCGCGGCGGGGCATGGTTTTTTCCATTTCCAGATAGCCCTCATGCTCGTATTTGAGACAGCATTTGAGACGTCCGCAGACACCGGAAATCGTGGAGGGCGTGAGGGAGAGATCCTGTTCTTTCGCCATTTTCACGTTGATGGAGGCGAAGTCGCGCAGGAAGGATCGGCAGCAGAGAACGCGTCCGCAGGGGGCGATTCCGCCGATTGCGGCGGTTTCGTCGCGCACGCCGATCTGACGGAGCTCGATGCGGGTGTTGAGCGCGTTGGAGAGCTGTTTGACGAGTTCACGGAAGTCGACGCGTCCGTCTGCGCTGAACTGCACGGTGACGAGCTTTCCGTCGAAAGAATAATGTGCATTGATGAGCTTCATGGGAAGCTGGAGGAGTTCGACGTGCTGGGCTGCGACGCGCATGGCGGACTTTGCCCGGACCGCGTTTTCGGTGGCCTTGCTCTGGTCCATGACGGTGGCTTTGCGCTGAATGACGGGCGTTTCGGTCTTCTTGTCGGGTCCCTGGGGTTCCTGATGATGATCCTCGGGGGTTGCCTCGCGGCAGATGCGGACGACTTTCGCGATGTCCAGATAGAAATCTTTGCGGACGACGCAGAAATCCTCCTGCCTGAGCATGAGAGAATCGTCGCCGATCGCACGGTAGCGGACGCCGCTGTCGACTTGTACTTCGTATAACATTTCCATTTATTTTTCTCCAGTCTCTGGTGTGATTTCAACAGTCCGGGCGATTGAAATCACCAATCTTTATAGAATATCACGCGAACGGCATGAATTCAAATGCGAATCGGAATAAATCCGGAAAAAGGCGTCAGTCATCGGACCTTCCGCCGAAGACTCCGGCGCGGAAGAGGTAGTAGATGAGCGTGAGCAGAGAGCTGATTGCGGCGGCGAGGTAGGTCATGAACGCCGCGTTGAGCACCTGTCCCGCCTGTTCCTGTTCGCTTGCGGAGACGATTCCGCACCGGACCATGAGTTTTTTCGCTCTTGACGAGGCGTCCCACTCGACGGGAAGGGTGACGATGGCGAAGAGCACCGCCGCGCTGAACAGAATTGCGCCGAAGAGGACGAGTCCGGAAGACTGGAAGATGAATCCGGCGATCAGAATGAAATAGGAGAATGTTGAAGCGAAGTTCGTGACGGGCACGAGCGCGCTGCGCAGATACATGGGCTTGTACTCCGCGGCGTCCTGAATGGCGTGTCCGGCCTCATGACATGCGACGCCGATCGCGGAGAGGCTTGAGCTTGCGTAGACGCTTTCGGAGAGGCGGAGCGTACGGCAGGAGGGATCGTAATGGTCGGTGAGGAAACCGTTCACGGCCTCGATGCGGACGTTGCGGATTCCCGCCGAGGCGAGCATTCTAGCCGCCGCCTGGGCGCCGGTCATTCCGGATTGCGCCGGGACATGGGAGTATTTTTCAAAAGTGGATTTGGTCAGCATTGATGCGATTCCGGCGATGATGAGCCCGGGAATCATAAAGAGCAGGTAAACGGGGTCGAAAAACATTGTATGGTTCCTCCTTGTTTGAGATGTGGTAATATAGTCATATTTTTTGACAAATCAAACGGGAAAAAGTTGCGGAGAAGGACGTTTTATTTAAAAATTCATTTAAAATTAATTTTCAAATAAATTTTAAAGTGCCGTTGACAAAAAAACGGTTTTGTGTTATAATTTAAGGCATAGAAACGTTTGAGGATGAAAGATGACTCTTTGCAGGAAACCGAGAAATCTGAATGACCTTGCCAGACAGCTGAATGTTACGGCGGCAACGGTCTCGCTGGCTCTGCGGAATTCGCCGCTGCTTTCGGCCGAGGTGGGCGAACGGATTCGGCGTACGGCGGCGGAATCGGGTTTTTCGCCGCGCTCCTATACCCGCCGGGCAAAAGAGAAAACCGCTGTGAAGCCGGTGACCGGGACGGTTATGCTTCTGATGAACGATCATGGCGAGGAAGACCCCGTGCGGGATGGCGTCATGCCGGTTGTTTCGCAGGGGTTGAGCCGTTACGGGATTGAGCACCGGTATGTGAACCTGAGCCGGCTGCTGGAGAAGCCGGAACTGCTTTCGGAATTCCGGGCGATTGTTTTCTGCAACGATCTTCAGGGGTTTCAGCTGCCGGAAAAGTTCCCCGGGGTTCAGGTTTTCGGCTGGGATCCGCGCGGGGAAGCGCTTGACCGGATTACCGCGAACGACGATGAAGTTGTCTCTCTTGCGTCCGGGCAGCTTCGCCGCGCCGGAGTGACCCGCGCGGCGGTGGTCTGGCAGCGGAACATGGTGCAGATTCCCGATCATCCGCGAATCTCTCTTTTTCTGAGCCGGATGAAAGCTCTCGGAATTCAGGCGGAACCGATGCCGTTCGACCGTGAAGACCCGGATTTCACGGAGCGGATGAGAAATCTGATTGAATCGGGCGATGAAAAGATCGGTTTTTTTGGTTTCAACGCCCTCTGCGGAGTGAAGCTCTGCTGCGCGCTGGAGAGCTTGGGGCTGCTGCGGAAATATTCGCCGGACCGTGTGGTGGTCTGCGACAAATCTCTGATGCTCAGCGGTTTCTTTCCGAGTCCGGTGATGATTGATCTGAATCTCTCCGTCATGGCGGAGCGCGCGGTGGAAATGCTGGTCTGGCGGCTTGCGAATCCGGATGCTCCGGGCGTGCTGATGCTCCAGACTCCGAGACTGCTGGATCTCCGAACAGAACAATTTCAAAAATTAAAATAAAGGAACACAGAAATGAAAATGAATGCAATCCGTCAACCCGTTCCATACTTCAGGAACAGATTCCGCAAGTTCACTCTTATAGAACTCCTCATCGTAATTTCGATCATTGCAATCCTTGCCGGCATGCTTCTTCCCGCCCTGAACTCGGCGCGGGAAAAGGCGCGGAGCATCGCCTGTACCAACAACCTGAAGCAGAGCATGAGCGCTTTGCAGTTCTATGCGGACGATTACGAAAACCATATGCCGGTCGTCGTTTACCGCGAGGGCGCGTACACGCGGTGGACGGCGGTCATGACGGACGGAAACGGGAGCAACCGGAACGGGACGCTCGGCTGGAATGCTCATGCAAATCGGCAGTATATCACCTCGAAAAGCCTGCGGTGTCCCTCCGATACGGATAACGGAACTTCGAACTGGAGACTTTATTCGACGTACGGGATGTACCGTCCGCAGCACGATGGAAGCACGACGGCGGTCAATCTTCAGCATTCCGCACTGGGATCCTTCAGCGTCTGGGCGAAGGACATGAGCATCTATCACAACACGGCGAAAATGAAGATGGCGTCGTCGACTTTCCTTGTCGGGGATTCATTCACTCTTTCGACGAACTGCGGCGCGGCGAACTGGCGTCCGAAGCGGAACGGAAGCGAGCAGAACGCGCTGTATCTCCGTCATTCCGGACGGGTCGGGCTCGGATATGCGGACGGACACGCGGGCAGCATGGACCGGACCGGGCTGGAGGGCAATGCGCTTCTTCCGGTCACCCGTTATTACACCGGAAGCATGCAGTTCATCAACCTTTGATCAGCGGGGGAGCGAGCTATGAAAAAATTTCTTGCATTGTTTCTGCTTCTGCCGGTGTTCTGTTTTGCGGAAGTGAATGAGAGTATTTCCGTTTCCGGAGGCGGCTATGAACTCCGTCTGAACGGTGCAACGGGGGCGGTGGAATCCGTTTGCATCGACGGGAAAGAGCTTACACTTGCGAGCGGGAAAAAGGGTCTCTGGAGTGCGCGTCTGCTGGACGGCTCCGTTGTTTCCGCCGGGAAAATATCAAAGATTGTGCGGGACGGAAAGCTTCTGGTTCTTTCGTATGAAGACGGTGCGCTTCCGGTATCGGTGACGATAACGGCAGAAGAAGATTTCGTCGATTTTCAGGCGGATCTGACGCCGCGGAGGGGTGATGTGATCGAATTTTCTGTTCCCGGACGGCTGGAGTTTTCACCGGATGCCGTTGACGGCGTTGTCTGCCACTCGAATGTGACGACGAATATAGGGAGCCGTTTCAATGCAAAGTTTTTCCGTCCGGTTCGGGAAGCGGGGAAGGATTTGATCTGGGAAAAGGATAAGGTGATCGGAGAGGCGGCAGTGCGGAAGCTTTTCGGTTCGCCGTTTTTGAATCTGGGCAATCACTACAGGGATATTCCGCTGACCGTGACGGAGGAGGCGTCGAAGTGGCTGCTTCCGGAAGACATGAAGCTTCTGTCGGAAATCCGCCTTACGCCGTCGCGTCCGTTTGGTGACGGACAGGCGGAAGTTGCGCTTCTCAAATACAAAGATAAAGTGGTGATGGGTGGAACCCGCTTCGGCGGGAGCGGGCTCTTCTTCCGGACGGGGACTTTTCAGCCGTCGAATGCCAGCTGCCGGAAGATTATGGAGGTGATTGTCGGGATGATCCGGAAGCACCGGCTGGAGGTTGTGGAATCGCCGCGGAAACGGGTTGCGCTGATTTTTCTGCCGTACGGAATCGGAGCACCGAAGCCGGAGCTTCGCGAATGGCTTGCGGCGTTCCGCAAAGCGTCGGTTGATGTGGAACTGATCCGGAATCCGGAAGAGCTTGAGCGGGCGCTGCATTCGCCGGAAACGGCGGCGATCGTAAATCCGGGGAACGAATTCTGTCTTCCGCTTCCCGGAAAGGATCTCGTCGGGATGACGGATGATCTGAAGCGGTTTGTGAAAGAGGGCGGATACTGGTTCGAAGGCAGCGGCTACAGTTTTTATTATCAGCTCGGCGTGCAGGAGTATATGACGACGAAGCGGAACGGAGTTCCGGGCGCTCTGGCGGATTTCTTTCACTTCGAATTGAACGGGAGGAATGCCGCTTTGTATGCGGTTCAGCCTGTCTCGTGGGAACCGTTTGCGGGACAGAAAGACCGGAAAGCTGTGTTTGTTCCTTCCGTGTTTGAACTCGGAGGAAGCGTTCGCGGAGGTTTCCTTGAACGTGCGTTCATGATTTATGCGGAAAAAGGCAAAAGTTTTCAAACTCCGGTGACGCGTCTGAGATTCCGGAAGAACGCGCTGGAATCGCTGAAGGCGTTTGCGGAGGACAACCGGATTGAGAAAAAGCTAGAAGAGAAGGTTTCGGCGGAGCTTTTGCGCGCGGTGAGCCGCGGCGTGATGTTTCATCCGCGGCAGGGAAGAACTTCGGAGAAGTGGACGCGCCGGGCATTGCCGTACCTTCCGGAAAACACGATCGTTCATATCTCACAATATTTGAAAGGGGGATTCGACAAACAGTATCCTGATCATCTTCCTCCGGCGAAGTGGTGGGGAACGATGGATGGATTCCGTTCCCTTGTGCGCGAAATCCGGGAGCGCGGACTTCTGTTCATGCCGTATACCAACAACACCTGGTGGTGCGACAATCCGCGCGGACCGACGTTCCTTGCGGCAGGGGAGGAGGCTCTCCAGAAGGACCTCGGCGGGAAGCCGATGAAAGAGGCGTATGCCGGCAACGGCGGGTGGAAGATCTGCATGTGGCATCCGGCGGTGCGGCGGGCGAACGACTCGCTTCTGCGCCAGTTTATGGAAGATCTGCCGTCCGATATTGTTTTCCAGGATCAGAGCGGAGTGCGTCAGTGCTTCTCGGTGAGCTGGCAGAAGGCGACCGGCTATGACCGCAATCCGGCGTCTCCCGCGCCCCATGCGGTGACCGAAGGTTTTCTCTCGCAGGTGCGCCGCGATGCGAAGCGCGTTCCGCTTGCGACGGAAGAGTGCTGGTGGGGACTCGTCGATTCGGAGTTCATGGTCTGCGGTTTCAGCGGCGGAATCTGCCAGTTCATGTCATGGCAGGGAAGCGTCTGGAACAAATGGCCGGAGGAGACGTGGAATTTCTTCCCCGTTCTGCAGGGGCTGACGCACGACAAGCTGATTCTGACTCATCACGATCTTGCGGGAGACGTCAGCAATTCCGCGCGGATTGCATGGACTCTTGCGCTCGGCTACAGCATGGTCAGCCGCGCCGATGTTCTGAGTCCGGCGGGACGGGGGTGGTTCCGCTGGCTGGATTGCATCCAGAAAGCGGTCTGCTCCAGATATACGGGAAAAGAACTAGTGTCGTTTTCGCATGAACGCGGGAAGCGGATGGAGCCGGGAGTTGTCCGTGCCGTTTACGGAGATGTTTCCGTCATTGCGAATCTTTGCGGCGAGCCGCTCCGGGAAGGGAACATCGTGATTGCTCCGGAAGGTTTTCTTGTCCGGAGCTCCGGCGTGACGGCGGGAGTGATTTCCGGCTGCGGCAAATTTTCCGGAAACGGCGCTTTTGTGATAACAGACTCTGCAGTGAATCTCTTTGCCGCGCCGGGTGAACAGGCGGTTTTCCCGCTTCCGTATTCTCCGCGCGGACTCCGGAGCGAAGCGGGTTCGCTGAAATTCCGGTATGAAAACGGCGCCGTCCTCTGCACGCTTCCCGCGGCGGAGGGAACGCATAAACGGCTCTGGAAGATTGAGATTGAACGATGATGAAATACGCCGTGGTTCTGTTTCTTTTTTCGGCATTCTTCATCCTGTCCGGCAAAGAGGAGGGCTTTTCGCCGGAAGAGATGCGGAAGGCGCTGGAATTTGCAGACCCGGCGTTTTGCCGCGGTGCGCTGGATTCTCCGGCGCGTTACTCCGCGCAGCTTCGCGGCGGCTGGGAACATGTTGCGGAGCGGGTGAAAAATCCGCGTCATCCGCGTCATGCCTCCGCCGTCCGGCTTTTTGCCCGGATTTACGATGAGGTGCAGACCGGTCTGCAGTGGAAAATTCCGGTCGCGGAAGTTTCAATTCCGTATCTGGAAACGCCGCCGGATATTGACGGGAGAGCCGGAGAACGGGAGTGGGCGGATGCGCTTGTTTTCTGCAAGGAATATCTGCTGAACCGGACGGAGCCGCTGAAAGACGTCCGGAGCATCTGGCGGGTCGGCTGGTCGGGAAAGAATCTTTATGTCGCTGCGGAATTCCGGGATTCGGAAGTCGCTGCATACCGCGGACGTTTTGATACGCCGGACGAAACCCCGCTCTATCTCGGCGATGCGTTTGAACTGTTTGTCCGTCTGGATGAAAAATCTCTTCTTTATTATGAGTACTTGGTTAATCCGGAAAGCGAACTCTGGAGTCTGGTTCATATCAACGATCCCCGCGGTTCGTGGATCCGGATCTGCGATGATTTCCCCACAGCCGCGAAGTGTGCGGCGCGGCGGACTGCAGACGGGTATGCCGTCGAGCTTTCCATTCCGCTGGCGGAACAGTACGGTCCGTGGTGGAACCGCGGACCCCGCGCCGGAGACCGTTTCCGGATGATGATGGTGCGGACGGACCGGACCGGCGGCGCTTACATCCGGACCGTTCCGGTACCTCTGCTGTACGAGGGACACAATATTTTCGGCTATATGAAAGCCGTGCTGGAGCCGGGGAAGAGCAAAAAAGATTAATTCTTCCTCCGGAATCATCCGTTCCGGTTCCTTTTCAGCCTCTTTGCGGGCGTCCCCCGCGATTTTTACTCCTGTCAGCGGTGAAGCAGTTTCCAGACACGGTAGTACTCCGTGATGCCCCATGCCTGAGCGTCGCAGCCGCGCTGGGTGTGGGGATAATCACCATCCAGGATCTCGGCGAGATGGCCGACGCAGCCGTTGCGCATGATCATTTCGCATGAGGAGAGCAGCGAACGCGCAACCGCCGCGCCCGTTTTTTCATACATCATCGCGTAGGCTTCGCAGTACGACGGGAAGGGCCAGGTCCATGCGGTTCCGTTGTGGTAGGCGGGTTTGCGGCGCGTGTCCTCGTCCCCTTCGTAACGTCCCCAGTAGGGATGTGACGGATCATTCAGGAGATTGCCGTTCATGCCGCGGACGGGGAGCGGATAACGCGTCGGTTTGTCCGCCAGGCTCCGGATTGCGCCGGGGATCAGCAGACAGGCTGCTGTGTCCAGAATCGAACGTCCGAGCTCCTTGTCATCGATCGCGCCGAGGGTGATTGCAAAGATCTGGTTCGGGCGTATGTGGTCGTCTTTGACCGCCTTTGCAGCAGGCGTTCCGGCGGTGCAGTGCAGACAGTCGGAGAGATATTTGCCGTCGTCCGAAAGGAACAGGGTGCGGATGGAAGTGCGGACTTTCTCCGCAAGCGTCTTCCAGCGTCCGGGAGTTGCGGAGACGCTTGAGAGGAAGCGGAGTGCGGCGAACCAGAGCGCCTGGATTTCGACCGGGTAGCCCTCGCGCGGCGTTCCGGCGGGATAGTTGGTATCCATCCAGGTGAAGTGCGGCGGACTGAAGACGAGTCCGGATTCCGGATCGGCTTTGATTCCGTTCGGAGTTCCGGCGATGAGATCGGAAGCGATTTCCTCGAGCTGGTCGAGAATGGTTTTTCCGGGACGGACTTCGGTTTTGAGGAAGTCGTTGGAACGTTCGGCCTTGCAGAGGTCTTCGACGGCGGTGAAGAGCCAGAGCTGTGCGTCGCTCGTGTCGCGGTTGCCGACAGTGTCGCCATGGATGATGTTCGGGATCGTGCCCTGATCTGCGAACATGGCGAACTGGCGGATGATGGCTTTGACGTCGTCGCGGAATTCCCGTGCCGCGATGAGTCCGCGCGCCGCAATGAGCGTGTCGCGTCCCCAGTCGAGGAACCACGGATAGCCGGCGATGACGGTTTTGAGATTGCCGCGTTTGACGACGAATGCGCGCATGGCGTCGAGCATATTCGTTTCGATTCCTGAATCGGTTGCGGCACGGAAGTCGGCGGGGGTGACTTTAGCGGGCGGAAGCGCATCGGGTTCCGCATCGGTCAGGATGGAGGCCGCGATCTGCACGGAGCCGCCGCCGGTCAGATTGATTTCAAAGTAGCCGGGACTGTACACATCGGAGTAGGGATCAAGTCCGCGCGCCGCTTCGTTCGGCTGCCAGAGCATGTAGTTCCATTCGGCGGCGGGGATGAAGCGTCCGGAACCTGCGGTCAGGGTCAGCGTGCGTCCGGCGGCGGGTGTGAAATCGAATCCGCGTTCGCGGAAGTTCACTTTGCCGGGCCAGACGGATTCCAGCCCGTTCGCCTTGGTCGAATAATGGAAGTTGCGGTCTTCGACGTCGGGGCGGACGATGAGCTTCACCGGGTTTTCCGGCTCCAGATATTCGCGTCCGTGCGTATCGCGGCGGAGGAATGAAACTCTGGTCTGGTTTTTGCCTGCGACCATTTCGATCTTGAGGCTGATGTCTGTGTAAAGTCCGTTTCCGGTCGGGACATGATAATTCCAGATGCAGCCGCCGTCCGCGGCGCGTTCAAAGTTGCGGAGGCAGACGAGCGAAACCTCCTGAGTCCGTGCGTGGTGAAGCACCCAGACGCGCAGACGGCGGAACATGATGTGACGGTCTTCCGGGTGATCCGGGCTGAGGTTTGCGAGCATGACTGCGTCGTAGCGCGAGGAAACGTCCGGCTGGTCGAGACGCAGATGCATGAGTGCGCCGCGTCCGTTCGCCTGCATGCAGGTGAGCGGGGCGTATTTGCGGATGTAGTCATGCGAGTAGCTGAGTGCGGTTGCGAGAATGTCGGGCGCAAGCAGCAGGAGATGTCCTTCCGAGCGCTGCACTTTTCCGCCGGAGAACGCGGAGAAGCGGATGACGGCGCGTTTGTGCGGCAGCTCCTGCGTCTGCGGATAGAAGATCGCGAAATGGCGTCCGCGCGCATCGACAAGACTGTTATGCTCCTGCGGATTCCCGTTTTCGATGTTCAGCGAAGCGCGGAAGCGGAACGGGGCGACGGCGAGGATGATTTTTCCAGGCGGAACCATTACTTTCCGGTGAGCGTCTTCCGGCCAGTTCCAGAGAACATACGGATGATCCTTGAGATCCGGCTGGAGCGTTCTGAGATATGCTTCCGGGGATTCGAGGAGCGCTTTTGCCGCGGCATTCTGGTCATCGCCGGGCTGAAGGACGACGGAGCGGCGGAGGAATGCGATGCATTTGAGCGCCATTGCCTGCGCCTCCTGTACTTCGCTCTTGGAGAAGCGGTCGAAAATCTTTGCGCTGGCTTCGCGGATGCGGAGGAGATCCTCCGGATTGCCGGAGAGACAGAGCGCTTCGCCGGGGGCGAGTTCGAGCTGGAAGCGCATTTCTCCCGCTGGTTTGACATCGACGGTCCGGG
This sequence comes from uncultured bacterium, assembly GCA_900549415.1. GTDB lineage: Bacteria > Verrucomicrobiota > Lentisphaeria > Victivallales > UBA1829 > UBA1829. The sequence continues at coordinate 45,101 of URNX01000009.1, read as the reverse complement.
CGGAGATGAGGTCATAAGCCGCGAGCCCGCAGGCTCCGGCGTCGCCGGCGTTCCACTGGATGAGCGCCGGATGTTCGCAGTCGAGATTGACCGCGCAGAGAACCGTTCCTTTTCCGGAGGCGTCCGTGCGGCGGAAGAGCACAGCGTTCGGTGATCCGGAGTTGAGGAACGCCATGTTTGCGCCGTTGTGGAATGCGGGAACGGTGAGCAGGAGCGTGTTGAGCTTGCCGATGAATTCGACGAGGTTCGGGGTTGCGCCCCAGGAGAGTCCGCGCGATTCATGAACGTCGATTTTCTCTTTTGCGAACCATTCGACGCCGTTCGCGAATCCGAATGCGCCGTTGACGGAAGCGAGCGCGGAGAGTGCAGTGCGCATCCGCGCATAATTTTCGGAGACGGCGGCGAGACGTGAGTTGTCGTGTGTCTCCGCATAGTGAACCATGAGCCCGTTTCCGTTGGATTCGCGCCATGCGTAGTTCAGATACCCTTCGATCTGCTCTTTGGAATAGTTCTGGAACAGTTCGGAATAGGCCCAGTTCATGTTGGCGTAATCAAGCAGGCGTGTGGTGACCGCCGGGTCGCCGCCGAGTCCTTCGAGCAGGAAAATGATGTCGGGGAACTGCTCACGGACGCGGGCGATGATGTATTCCAACGCGGGAACGGGGATCATGTAGCCGGCATCGCAGCGGAAGCCGTCCACGCCGCGCTGACACCAGATGATGAAGACGTCTGCGATATATTTCCAGAGATCTTTTTTTGAGTAATCGAGTTCGGTGAGATCCTCCCAGACCGTGCCCCATGCGCCGGGGGAGATGATGGTTCCGTCATCGCGGCGTTTGAGCCATTCGGGGTGAATTTCATGGATTTTTGACGCCCAGCCGGTGTGGTTGACGGCGATGTCGATGAAGAGTTTGCCGTTTTTGCTGTGGACTGCATCGACGAGTTCGAGGAACTGTTCCAGCGGAGTTGCTGTCTTGTCGAATTCGGCGAGTTCGGGGTTGACTGCAGTGAAATCGAGCGATGCGTAGGGGCTGCCGAAGCGTCCCATGCGCCCGTAAACGGTCGGGGTCGGGTTGACGGGTAGCAGATGCAGGATGCGGCACTTCATGCGGTCGAAGATGTGGTCGAGTTCGCGGATCAGCGCGCGGAATGTTCCGGAGGAGGGGATAACGGTGTAGTTTTCATGATCGAGTTCATTTTCCGCCATTGCGCGGAACGGACGGATCGAGCGGTCGGTGGAAGCGAGTGTTTTGTTTTCACCGAACTGGCGGATGAATGCGCAGTAGATGGAATTGGCGCAGCAGTAGGGCGCGGGGGAGACGTTGACATGGACGTTCTGACCGTCGGGCCAGAGTTCTGTGGTGGAATCGGCGGGAATGAAATAAGCTTTTGCCTCGAAGTGTCCGGTTTCGACGAGTGCGAGGCGGATGGTGAATTCGCCGTTTCCGAGATCGGTCATGGGAATGTCGTGCCAGTCCTGTCCGGGAGAGGCGAGACCGCGGTCGACGACGGAGATCGTTTCGGCGCGGCGGACGGCGGCGTTGCCGAGGTTGGTGCGGAGAAATGCGCGTCCTGCGCCAGCGGTTTTGAGCGTGACCTGAAAGACATCGCCGGTATAGAGCAGCTGATGGATTCCGGGTGCGGGGGTCTGGATTGGTTTCATGATTTCATTCCTGTTCAGCGGATTTCGATTTCAATGGGCAGACTCTGCGCGGAGACGGACTGGAGATCCAGTTCGCCCTTCACGGCATACCGTCCGGGCTTTTCGATGGTCCGGAGGAAGAGCAGCGGCACATCGACAAGCACCGCGTTGTTCGGCGCGAGTTCAAGCGGGTATCGCGGAACGGAATTTTTCAGCATGACGCGCTCGGAGACTTTCCATTGCTCCTTTGGAATATCCTTTGTCGAACCGCGCACGGGGCACGGCGCATAGAGCACGCGGATATTCTCCTGTTCGTGCATTTTCCACTCATGGATTGCGAGCTGGTTTGCCCCCTCGTTTTTGACGGAGAACCGCAGCACCGGATTCGCTTCCGTCCTCCGGTATTCGCCTTTTGTCGAGATGATGGATAGATTGAGCGTATAGTTTTTGAGTTTCCGGTAGACTCTTTCCCCGCGGTTTTCCTTTTTATCTTCGGACGAGCAGCCGGAGAAGATGATTGCGGCGAGCAGACACGCCAGGACGCGGCAGAAGTTTTTTATTTGCGAAGCATGCATGGAATAAATTCCTTTCAGATAATTTTTGATTCAATATATCATAAAAATCCTGAAATGCAATCTTTGGAGAAATACGGGGAGAGACATTTTTTAGCTGCGGAGCCGGAAGGGGGCTTTGCCGTCCCGCCGGCTTCATGATGTGCAGGCTTTCGGACCGCACCGTCTCCGGGACGGTGCGGCGGTTATCCGCCTTTCGTCGCCGCGGCGTAGTCGGCGTCGCTGACGGGTTCGAGCCAGGTGTTTTTGTTGGTCTTCGGATTGCACTCAATGGCGAGATGCGAGAACCAGCTGTCCGGCGCGGCTCCGTGCCAGTGATCCGTATTCGGCGGAATCTCGACGACGTCGCCGGGGAGCAGTTTGCGCGCGGCCTTGCCCCGTTCCTGATAGAAGCCGACTCCGCCGACTGCGATCAGAAGCTGTCCGCCCGTATGGCTGTGCCAGTTGTTGCGGCAGCCGGGCTCGAAGGTGACGTTTGCGACGGGGACGTTCAGGCGATCGTCCTTCGCCAGACGGGCAAGGTAGGATTTGCCGCTGAAGTATTTCGCATACGCGGTGTTCTCCTGTCCGACGGGGAAGTCGCTGATGCGCGGCACGCCGTATTCATTCTGAGTGACGAGAACGAGAATTTCGCGGATCTGTTCATCGGTCACGCCGTTGTGCTTGCCGATGCCGATGTGTGATTTGAGCTGGGAATCCGCTCCGGGGAGCGCGGCGAGAGCGGCAATTGTCGCAATTTCACGCGTCTTCCAGTCCAGATTGTCACGTCCGAAAATGTCGCCGAACAGATGCGCTTTCAGATAGAAGTCGATCGCTGGAGCGAAGTCGAACAGAGCTCCTTTGACTTCGCGTCCGCAGAGTTTTGTCTGATTTGCAGTTCCGAAGTCGATGCTCTTGCCGGCGGGGAGCGGCCCCGGCAGTTTGCCGTCGTTGTCCTTGATTCCTTTTGCGGCGCGTTCCTGAACCACGCTCATGAAGTTGCCGAGCGCGTTCAGACTGCGCGGGAATCCGCAGTAGGCGTAAAGCTGAGTCAGAACCTCTTTGATTTCATTGATGGAGAGTCCCTCGTCGAGACCTTTGTTCAGGGCGGTTTTCAGATTTGCCATATCGCCGCGCGCGGTGTTTGCGGCGATGGCGGCGAGATTGCGTTCATTGGTGCTCAATGCGTTCATGTCTTTTGCCTCCAGAAAAGTTGCAGTGCAGAACAGAGCGAGGAGAATTCCGAGCAGAGTTCTCATGCGTCACCTCATTTTTTGATTGTGATAACATCCTTGAGCCAGCTGCGGATTGCGTCGCCGGAACTGCGGACGCGGCTTCCGGAGAATGCGCCGCCCTTTGCGAATTTCGCGTTCGGGAGAGCTTTGTGCATGTCGCGTTCGCAGTTCGCCATTCCGCCGCCTCCATGAGTGACAAACGGGATGACCGTCTTGCCGGCGAAGTTGCCCGAGGAGAGGAAGGTCAGGACCGGAGGCGCCATCGTGCTCCACCAGTTCGGAGTGCCGACGAAGATGACGTCGTATTTTGAGAGATCTGGCGTCACTGATTTGAGTTCCGGTTTGACGCCCGCGCGGATCTCTTTCTTTGCCTCGGCGACACATTCGTTGTAATCGGTTGAGTACGCCTTGACGGGGACAATCTCAAAGAGCGTTCCGCTGGTCGCCTTCTGGATTTCCTCCGCCGCGAAACGGGTGTTTCCGCTGTAGGAGTAGTAGGCTACGAGGATTTTCGCAGATTCCGCGGTTGCGTGTTCCGTTGAGACGTTGTCTGCGGCGCATCCGCCTGCTGCGAACATTGCGGCCGCCATTGCGAGAATGTTGAGTCTGGTTTTCATAATTGCATTCCTTTCATTTGGTTGATCAGATGGTCGAGACAGTCGATCCGGCTCTGATTGTCATGTACCTTTTTCAGTAATGCGAGCCTCTGGCGCACGAGCAGCACGAGCTGTTCCCGCACATTGCCGTTGAGACGCAGGAAGTCTTCAGTTCCCTTTGGTCCGAACCCGGCGTCCTTCAGGTTCCGCCTCAGCAGAAAATCCGTTTGGGGATATCCGTTCAAGATTCACCTCCATATTTTCCAATCTGAGACTTACAATATCCGCATTTGAGAAAATAGCAAATACTTATTTTCTATGCGTGCTTATGCCTGTGAAGCATGTGCGGTCCGCCTCCGGCTTCGAGGGCAAGGGAGACAGTCTGAATCCGGCTTTTTGTTCCGGTGGCGGCAAGTGCCAAAGCAGCAATTTTCTTTTTCATCATGACTGATCCTCCTTCTGTTTTCGCGAAGCGCCACGCTTCACTTTTTTGTTTATACCTGTAACATAATCTTTACAGCAGCTCTAAGTCAAAGGGAAAAATAAAAAATTTTAATTTTATTTTTTTGAACTCAAAAATGGCAGATGCCGCAGAGGAAAACAGCTTTTTGCATGGAGAAAACTTGAAAAATATGTTTTCGTGGATAAATTAGAGCAACTCTAATATGAAAGGGATCTTGCCATGCCGAAAACAAAACAGTTCGATTTCCTGCGCGACAGAACGCCGAAATATACCGTCAAAGAAGTCGCGGAGATGATGGAGCTCTCCCCTTACACGGTCCGCTATTACGACAATATCGGGCTCATCCCGTTTGTCGACCGCACGGACGGCAACATCCGTCTGTTTTCCGATTACAACATCAGCTGGCTGAAGCTGGTACACTGTCTTCGCTCCACCGGACTCTCGATCGAAGGAGTGAAGAGCTACATTGACATGTGCAAAATCGGGGATTCCACGATTCCCCAGCGTGCGGAACTGATTTTCAATCAGGAAAAAATCCTGCGCGACCAGCTCAAAAATCTGCGGAAGCAGATGCAGGTTCTGAAATACAAAAAGGATTATTACAAAAAGATTCTCGCATCCGGAGAAGGGGATCGCTGCAACCCGAAAAACTTTGTGGTGCGTCTCTCCGAGCCGGAGATTGCCCCGCAGGAGAAAAAACGCGCCTGACCGGAGCTTCGGGGGGCAACAAAAATCGGTTTTCCCTCGAATTCGAACTTGACAATCGCGCAATTCGGGAATACATTTCAGCGTTACTTCAAATTTAACGGAAGGAGACTGAAAGAATGAGACCAATCACTCTGTTTACCGGACAATGGGCTGACCTGCCGCTCAAGACGATGGCCGCAAAAGCCGCATCCTGGGGGTACGAGGGACTCGAACTCGCCGCTTCCGGCGACCACCTCGATATCGACAAGGCCGCAACCGATAAGAAATACTGCAAAAAACTTCTTGACACACTCAAGAAAAACAACCTCAAACTCTGGGCGATCAGCAATCACCTTGCCGGTCAGCTCACCTGCGACCCCGACGACGACTGCCGCACCGACCGTTTCGCTCCTGCGAAGCTCGCAGGCAAAAAAGAGGCGAAACGCAAATGGGCGATCGAACAGATGAAGCTCAGCGCCCGCGCCGCCGCGAATCTCGGAGCTGAAGTCGTCACCGGCTTCACCGGCTCGCCGATCTGGCACATGCTCTACAGCTTCCCGCCGGTCACCGAAGACATGATCGACGCCGGCTACGAATTCTTTGCCAAGACCTGGAATCCGATCATGGATGAGTTCAAAAACTGCGGAGTGAAATTTGCTCTTGAGGTTCACCCGACCGAAATCGCGTTTGATATTTATTCTGCAAAACGCACGCTTGAAGCGATCGGAAACCGTCCGGAATTCGGCTTCAATTTCGACCCGAGCCACCTGCAGTGGCAGATGATGAATCCGGTCTGCTTCCTGAAGGAATTCCCGGAGCGGATTTATCATGTTCATGTGAAAGACGCCGCCGTTACGCTGGACGGCAAGACCGGCATTCTGTGTTCGCATCTTGACTTCGGCAAGCCGAACCGCGGCTGGGATTTCCGCAGTCCCGGACACGGCGACGTTGATTTTGAAAGCATCATCCGCGAGCTGAACCGCATCGACTATCAGGGACCGCTCTCGGTCGAGTGGGAGGACTCCGGTATGGATCGCGAATACGGCGCTCAGAATGCGTTTGAATTTGTGAAGAAAATCGATTTCATCCCCTCGAAAATCAAATTCGACGATGCGATGGACAAGCGGAAATAACCCGTCCCTTTGATGGTAAAAAATTCGCCGCCGGATTGCTTATGAAAGCAGTCCGGCGGCGGTTGTTTTTACGGGCAGCTTTGAATTTGTTATTGCAGCGGAACCAGCTGTTCGTCGACGATCCCGCCGAGACTGCCTTTATGCGTGGTGACGATGGCTCCGCTGGAGAGGGCGCGTCCGCTTCCGTCGCACATCAGCGTGTTTGCGCGGTTGTTGTGCCGCAGATGAATTTTGTTGGTGTTTCCTGCGTTGAGTCTGGCGAACTGGCATTTCCACACGTCTTCCGCGAGATAGCTATCTCCGAGAAGAATGACATTGCTGAGTGCCCCCTGTGGTTCCCAGTCGTTGTTTTTCTTTGCAATCTGGCTCATGCGGACAAAGCGGTTGCTGTTCCATGCGCCTCCTCCGAGAAAAATGTTCATGCCATACACGATTATGCTTTGTTGAGTGCTTCGCGCAGAAGCGGATTCGGACTGTTGTAGCGAACGGTCGGGTGGTCAATCAGCTGGACTTCATTCATCAGGGCAACGCTGAGCAGCGCGGGGTCTCCGGCGAGAGGCATTCCCGTGTAAGGATTTTTGCGCGTGAGGATGCCGCGGGCGAAATCGAGCATGTTTTCCCGCATTTCCGGATCAATCTGCGCAAGGATCTTCGTTTCGAACGGTCCGGCTTTCGCATACTTTTGGGAAGACCGTTTCTGCGGGAGGTGAAGAGGTCGAGAGTAATGTAGAACCCCGCTTTTTTGAATTCCGCAATCTGGCGGAAGAAACGGTCGAGTTTCTCTTCATCGAATGTGATGCCTGCTCCGGGTTTGGTGATCCCGTTGTCGAAATGATGCAGACGGAGCGCGTTCATCCCGAACTGCTTCAGGCGCAGAATGTAGTATTTGGCAAGCTCGCCGTTCAGCGATGATTTTATCTGCTGTGAACTCCCCCGGAAAACGGCGTTTTATGAAATCTTCCGCGAGATTCAGACGGAAGCCCGGCATCTGGATGAGTTCGGAACAATCGACCGGATAGACATGCTCTGCTGGCGGCTCGTGCAGGAATTTCTGCTGGTCTATCACAAAAAAGAGAATCCTCTTCCGGTGAATTCCCGCAAAATCCTGAAAATTGTTGCCTGGCTCCAGCTCAATTTCAAGAAACCGATCCACTGGGAGAGCCTGGCCCGGCAGCCCGGCCTCTTTTACCGCTCTTTCCTGAGACAATGGAAGCAGGCGGGGCTTCCGCCGCCGAACAGGTATCTCATGGATCTGCGCATGGAGGAGGCGAAGCGGCTTCTGGAACAGACGAATATGCCCGTCTCCGACATCGCGGACGAGCTTCTCTACTGCTGCAGTGCATGGTTCTGTTCCGCTTTCCGCCGCGTAAACGGCGAAACGCCTCTGCAGTACCGCCGGAAATTCCAGGGGTGACGGGTCAGACGGTGTAGCCCAGTTTCCTCAGAACTTTCTGGGCGTGGACTTTCGCGGAAAAATCAAAGCGCGGGAGCTTCTGGAGAGTCTCTTCCTCAAGCTCTTCCGGAAGGTCGGTGACAACTTCCTCGCCGAAGGAGCAGACGGGAGTCAGACGGTCCTCGCGGATCTGGAGAATCAGAATGCCGTCCGCCGTGACGGCTTTGCGGATCTGTTTCAGGCTCTGTTCGACGATCCGGAATCCCTTGCGGTGGTCAAGTTCCATCGCGCCGCATCCACGGACGTTGTGCGTTGCGTTCAGAATCTTGCCGAAAACGAGAACGGTTCCGTCCTCCAGTCTGTTTTTGAGGTCTTCAAATGTCATTGCGGAACTCCTTTCCGAAGCGCGAGCAGTTGATTCACGGCATCAAGAATATGGTCGGCAACCGCATAATCGCGGTCGAGTTTTTCAAGAGTCTGCTCCGAGCCGTGACCGGTGCGGACGAGTGCGGCGGCGGGACAGCCTGCGGCAAACGCGGCGCGCAGATCGGAAAGCTTGTCGCCGATCATCACCGAGTCCGCCAGGGAAATGTCATGGTCTTCCGCCGCCTGCAGCAGCATTCCCGGATGCGGCTTGCGGCAGTTGCAGTCGCAGACATACTCCGCGACGGTTCCTTTTGTGTGATGGGGGCAATAATACCATGCGAGCGGAAGCGGTGCGCCTCCGGCGGCCAGCAAGTCGCAGATCCGGCGTTCAACGGCGGCGACGTCGGCAAAGGTGAAGTATCCGCGCGCGATTCCGGACTGGTTCGAGGTGACGATGATCCGATATCCGGCTCCGGCGATCTTGCGGAACGCTTCGATGCATCCCGGGCAGAGCCGGACCTTCGCGGGATCGGAAAGATAGTGTTCCTCTTCGACGATGACGCCGTCGCGGTCAAGGAAGAAAGCCTTATTCATCGTGTTCCCCGTTTTCTGCGCGCCCGTCTTTCTCCGCATCGCCGGATGCGGCGCCGATGATGACGACGCATTCACCCTTCCATGTGCGTTTTCCGTGTTTTTCCGCGAGTTCGGCGGCTGTGCCGCGCAGGATTTCCTGATGAACTTTCGTGGCTTCGCGGACGATGACCACCGGGACTTCCGGACCGAAGTACCGCGGAATTTCATTGAGGAGTTTGGAAAGACGGTATGGCGATTCGAAAACAACCGCGGTCAGCTTTGTTGCTGCGATCTCCTCAAGCCGTGCGGCGCGTCTTCCGGATTTGACGGGGAGGAAGCCGTGGAACGCAAAGCGGTCGGACGGCAGGGCGCTTGCCGCGACGGAGAAGATGACGGCGGAGACGCCGGGTACGATTTCCGGCTCAATTCCGGCTTCGACGGCTTCGCGGACGAGCAGAAAACCGGGATCGGCGATGCAGGGCATTCCGGCGTCGGACACAAGGGCGATTTTTTCGCCGGAGCGGACGCGGCGAATGAGTTCGGGAGTGCGTCCGTGTTCGTTGAAGATGTGGTAGCTTTCGAGGCGCGAGGAGATTTCAAATTTCGAGCAGAGGATTCGGGTGCGCCGGGTGTCTTCGCAGAGAATGGTGTCGGCTTCTTTCAGAACGCGCAGGGCGCGGAGGGTGATATCCTCCAGATTGCCGATGGGGGTTGCGACGATTGACAAACTCCCGCATGATGGTGCATTTGCGGGAGCTTCTGCCGCGTCCCGGACATTGGTATCCCGATCCGCCACGGTTATTTCGAGTTCCTTTCGGCCCAGTATTCCATTTTTTTCTGTTCCAGAAGGAGCCCGACCTGATCGAGGTCGATCGGCGTGTATCCTTTGTCTTCAAGGGAAGCACAGAACTCAAGCCACGCCTGGTGATCCCACTCACCGGAGTGTGCACGGACGAAATCCATGGGAAGAGTTGTCTTCTCCAACCGTTTCAGATTGAATTCCGCATTTGAAGCCATGTGCGACCTCCTTATTATTTGCCAAAGAATCGTAATACATCCCATGCAATCCTATCCCGAATCAGGGAAGATTCCGGATTTGCACGCGTTTAAAATACCACGGAATTTAAAAAAGTCAAGAGTAAACGATTCAATCGTCTTAAGAAAAGCGCGGAATTTGCTCTTTTTTTAAAAAATCTTTTAAACAGGGGGTTGACAAAATCGGGGGGATGTGCTATAATTAATACTGTTACAACGATGTAACATTTTAACAGGAGAGATGGAAATGCGGGTCAGGATCAAAGATGTGGCGGAACGGGCGGGAGTTTCCACGACGATGGTCTCGCTTTATCTGAATCATCACCCGCTTTCCGCGCGGATGGCGGAGAAGACGAAACAGCGGATAGACGAAGCCGTGCGCGAACTGAACTATCAGCCCTCGGCCACCGCGCGTTCGCTGAAGAAAGGGAAAAGCAAAACGCTCGGGCTTGTCATCGGCGAAATCGCGGGAGTCTACTCAAGCTTCTATTCACAGATGCTTCTGGAGGAGGCGGAGAAGTATGACTATCAGCTCCTGATCTCCCTCACGCGCTACAGCCGGGAACAGGAACTGAAGTGTCTTCAGAACCTCTTTTCGCGTCAGGCGGACGGCATTCTGTGCACGCTTTATCTTGGGGCTTCGACGCCGTTTCCGGAGTATCTGCGCAACTATCCGATACTGCTGACGCATTACCGGAATCCGGTGTGCAATTCGTTCACGGTGAGCTACCGGGAGGGGATGCGGAAGCTGTTTGCCGAGCTTGGCGCACGGGGAATCCGGCGCGTGCTGGCCGTAGATGAAAACCCGCTTGCCGCCGCCGACCGCGAAGGGATCGTTCCGGAGGATGTCGTGTTTGCGGGCTGCAAATTCCCGGATAAAAATCTTGCGGGAATTCTGGAGGAGGCCCGCCGGGTGAACGCGGAGTGCCTTGTGTTCTTTTCGAGCGTTCACGCGCGCCGGTTTCTGCTCTGCTGCAAGGAGAACGGGGTGCGTGAGATTCCGCTTGTCGTGAACAGCTATACACTCCCGTACGATTACTTCGAGCATCCGCGGGTGATCGGCGCTCTGGTGAGTCCCTTCCGGGAACATGTCGCGGGGGAGATGCGGCGGATGATCGAGATGATCGAAAATCCGGAAGATCTGCGCCAGGAGACGGTTCCCGCGCAGTTTATGGATCGCGCAGGAGTCCGTGCGTATTATGAGCGTCAGAAAGCGGATCCCTATTACAGCGTTATTGTGCAGGAGCGCGCGGACAATGTCAGTCAGGAAGATCTGGACCGGTAAAAGGTTTTACAGGATAACAATACAGAATAACACAGAAAGGACGCAGTATGATTACCAGAACAAAGAAGAACGGAAAACGGAACGGTGCGAAGAAGCGTTTCACGCTTATAGAGCTCCTGGTCGTAATAGCAATTATTGCTATTTTAGCAGGAATGCTTCTGCCTGCTCTGAACAAGGCGAGGGATACGGCGTATTCGTCGTCGTGTGTATCGAATCTGAAGCAGCTCGGAACGGCGATGGATATGTACGTGGGGGACAACGATGATTTCCTCCCGTATTCAAGCTATACCCGCCCGACGGATAATTCCAAAGAGGATTACTGGGGCTGGCAGTTCGCAAACAGCAAGTATGCAACCGTGAAAATCTTTCTCTGCGCGGGTAGAAAAGGTGAAACAGGAGTCTATAAGGAAAGATTGCTGACCATGCCGTTTTCGAGCGAAGAACCCTATCGCGATGCATGGCGCGATACGGATTACGGTGTTCCCTACCGCATGATGCCGGGGAAATGGGGAACCCCGAGTAAAAAAGCGCGCGTGACGAGACCTTCTGAAAAACTGCTTGTTGCCGACAGCGCACATGTTGCATCCGGAGTCATCACGCGCGGCGAATATTCGTTCTGCCCGCCGTATGATTTCAATACTTCGTGGAATGGGATTCTGTGGGTTGCGCACAAAAACAACACGCAGGTGAACATTACGTTTGCGGACGGCCATGTCGGCAGCATTGTCAGCCGCGTGCCGGGTGTCGTCGGTTCGGAATTCATTTACAAAAATATTCTGAAAGACACGGCAGTACACTGGTAATTCAGAGGAATAAGGAGACTCAGTCATGAAACATATCTTTGCCGCTGTATTGTCCATGCTCTGCGCGTTTGTTTCAGCTGCGCCGCAGCTGCCGGCGTCGCTGAAAACCGAACCGGACGGGACGTTTACATTCAACGGAATTGCGTTTGAAATCACGGTTTCGAATGCCAGATGGCAGCCGTTTGCGAATAAGGACTGGCAGGAGAGAGACGGGAAATCCGGCAAAGCGGGCGTGGATCTCCGCGGATTTGTTCTGCCGGAAGCCGGAAGCGGTCGCGGCGAAATTACCGAAACTGTAACTCCGCTTGAAAACGGTTCGATTGCGTTCCGTTCGACTCTGAACATGCAGGAGCCCTGTCAGCTGAACCGTGTTTCGGGGAGCTTTACCCTGCCGGCTGGAAAATGTGCGGTTTCCGTGGATGGAAAAGAGATTGCGATTCCGGAAAAGCAGAACGGAAGCCCCCGTCTTTATCTCGGACATCCGAAAACCGTGCGTCTGCGCGGGATCGGCGCGGAGGAGCTGGTCGTCAAGCCGCAGACGTGCGACTATGTGATGATTCAGGACAACCGAAAGTATGGAAGCAACAGCATTGCCGTGTTCTTTGTCTTCCGTACCGGAAAAACGGGATTTTCAAAATCGGAGCTCATTCTGAATCTTTCTGTCGAGCCGGTCGCTTCTCATCCGGTTGCATTGGAGCCGTTTATCAACCGCGCGTTCTCCGGACGCGCGGGCGGCACGCTTCCGGTGTGGACGCTTCAGGGGGAAGATGCTTCGCTTTCGATGTTCCGGGAGACGGAGGTGAATCCGCTCGGAATCTGTTTTGCGGTTTCTCCGCGCGGAGCGGCGGCGGTCGGCGGGAAAGAACGCGGCGGAGTTCCCGCCTCAATGACCATTCCGGTTTCAATGAAACGTCCGGTCCGCGCACTGAATCTTTTTCATACATCCGCGTGGACCCCGCCGGATGAATTCGGGGAAGTCCGGATTCAGTTTTCCGACGGTTCCGGAAAGACTTTTCCGGTAAGCGGGCTCCGGGACTGCGGAAACTGGGTGGGGCCGCGCCCGCTGCCCAATGCGGCAATCGCATGGACGGGAATGCGGTCGGACAGTATGCTTGGTGTGTATTGTTCGACTTTTCCTTTTCCAGCGGGAAAAAATCCGGTTTCCGTGACTTTCCATACAAACAGCAGCCAGGTGATCTGGCTGATTCTCGGCATGACTTTTACTGAAGGGGAAATTTTCTTTCCCGCTCAGGAAAGCTCGGTTAAGATTGTCGCGGGAAAGGAGTGGTTCCCGCTGGAGTTCCGCAATTCGACGCGTCCGGGCAGCCCGCTGGATTTTTCGGGACTGCTGGACGCTCCGGCGGGAAAATACGGTGCGGCGGTTCCCGCGCCGGATGGAACGCTCCGTTTCCGGAATGCTCCGGAGAAGCGGCTGCGTCTTTTCGGAACCAATTTCTGCAATACGATGAACTTCCCCGCGCATGAAGTTGCAGATTCTGTTGTCCGCCAGATTGCGCGCAACGGTTACAATGCAGTGCGCTTTCATCACCATGACGACGGGCTTGTCGATCCCGCTTCCGCAGATTCTGTGACGCTGAACAAAGAAAATCTCGACCGTCTGGACTATCTGTTCGCCGCATTCAAAAAACAGGGGATTTATGTTGTCACCGACCTCTACGCCAGCCGCCGTTTCCGGAGTGGCGACAACCTGCCGTACCGGAATGCCAAGGGCGCGTTTCAGAGCGACCCGCGCGCAAGAGAGAACTGGAAAGCGTTCGTCCGGGCATGGCTGACGCACCGCAACCCGTATACCGGACTTACCTGGGCGGAGGATCCCGCTCTGGTGATGGTAAATCTGATCAACGAGGATGACCCGCTTTGGGACTGGAATACGGAACCGGCGGTGCGCGACCGCCACATTCAGCTCTTTGCGGAATGGAAAAAGAAAAACGGCTGCTCTTCTGCAAAAGCGGACACGGGCGACAGGGATTTCATCCGTTTCCTTTTTGAGCTGAAGCGCGGAGAACTCGCGGAACTGACGGCGTTTGTCAAAGAAGAACTGAAACTTCAGGCGAATGTGACAAGCATCAACTGGCATCAGAAAAAAATCTTTACGCTTCTGCGCGAAAAATTCGATGTGACAGACGACCACTATTATCACGACCACCGCGTGGATGTCCGCATCAAGGGACGCACGGTCAACGGGCATCATCAGCTGGCCGGGATTGCAACGGGGCTGGATCTGCCCGCGGTTCTGACGACAAGCCGCATTCCGGGCAAGCCGTTTTTTGTGACGGAATACAATCATTGCCGCCCGAACCGTTTCCGTGCGGAGACCGGGCCGGTGATGGGCGCGTATCCGGCATTGCAGGACTGGACGGGAATTTTCCGTTTCTGCTACTCGCACAATGTTCTCCTCTACATGAAGAACCGCAATGCATTCAGCTGCTTTGAATCGGTCGCAGATCCCGTCATGCAGCTTTCGGACCGGATTACGGCGGCAATGTTTTTGCGGGGCGACGTCCGCCCGGCGGAAGAGGGATACTCCTTTGCCGTTTCGGAAAACATTCTCACCACAGGGGAGCCGCTTGAGTTTCCCGAACCGTTCACGAAACTCGGACTTCTGGTCCGCACGGGTTCGCACCGGAAGGGAATGAGTCTGCCGGAAGAAATGCGGGAGTTCAGCGAAGCGAATCTTTCCGGAGCGGTTTCTGCACTCTGGCGGGAAAGTCTCGCCGGCAGACGCGCGGTCAGTTCCACAGGGGAAATCACCGCAGATTTCGCCGGCAGACACATGACGGTGTGCACTCCCCGCTTGGAGTCGTTCACGGGAACAGGCGATGCTGTGACGGGCGGAATCCTTTCGGTGCGTAGAATGGATACTTTCGGAACCGTTGCCGCGCTGTCGCTGGACGGAGACGGGCTGCGCGAAAGCCGCAAAATCCTTCTGCTGCATCTCACGGATACGGCGAACTCGGGCGATACCTTTTTTGATCCGGACTGCCGCATCGTGGATGATTACGGAAGCCTTCCGCTCCTGGTTCGCCGCGGCAGCGCGGAAGTGGAGCTCGCGCTGGATGGTCCAGTCAAAGTCACCGCACTTTCCGCGGATGGGGATGAGCTGGGAGCGGTCCGGGTTGAAAACAACCGTTTCCGTGTTGCGACGGATCTTTTCAAAGGCGGCGTAATGGCGTACTGCATCACCCGCTGATTTCATTTGAGGTATTGTCATGGAACATATTTATTTTGTCAATGCGCATCCCGATGATCTCTGCGCCGTCATGGGGACGGCGCTGAAGCTGAGCCGGAAGAAAAACTGCCGCCTACATGTCGTCGATCTGACGCATGGAGAGCGCAGTCTCGTCGGGAAAATCGCGCCGGAGGAGTGCGCGAAAATGCGCAGCGCCGAAGAAAGCGAAGTCTGCCGGAAGCTCGGCGCGGACATCGTCTGGCTGGATGAAGCCGACGGCGCCGCGTTCGCCTCCGAATCCGGCTGCCGCAAACTTGCGGAGCTCTATCTCGCGGAACCTCCGCACGCGATCATCACTCAGTGGCCGCTCGACCGCCATCTTGATCATACCGCGGCCGCGGACACCGCTCTTCAGGCTTTGCGCATCGCTTCCGGACTCTCCGAGGGGCAGATGACCGGTTCCTGGCCCGAAGTCCTCTTCTATCATTATCTCCGCAACAGCATGGCCGATTCTCCGAACTGTTTCGTCCCGCTGAACGAAGAGGAGATGAAGCGGAAAGAGGAGATGATCGACCTCTACCGCTCGCAGTCCCCCGCCTGGCTCTTCCGGGAAGAAAGGGAGATCAACATTTTCTACGGACAGAAGCTCGGTGTTCCTTATGCGGAGGCGCTGACGCGTCTTCAGCCGCTGACGCCGGGCAAGCTCTCGATTCTCGAAGCCCTTGAATCATTAAGATAAGGATTCTTATCATGCCGGAAACAGTGCACTACACCGAAAACAGCCGTCCGTTCCGCAGGGAACTCGTGCCGGAACTCATTTATGACGCCAACCCCGCTCTCGTCGACTTTTATTATCTCGCGTGGAAGCAGGCGTGGGAACATATCTATGAAACGGAATCCCTTCCCTTCTCTCCGTACATCGGAGAGGGTTGCAAACGGGACCGCATCTGGATCTGGGATTCCTGTCTCATGGGCATGTTCTGCCGCTATGCGGCCGATGTGTATCCCGTTTGCAGCACGCTCGACAATCTCTACGCCTTGCGCGACGGGCGTTCGGGGTATCCGATCAACATCCACCACCTTGACAATCCGCCGCTGTTCGCGTGGACCGAACTCCTGCTCTACCGTCAGACGGGCGACGAGGCGCGGCTGAAGAAGATTCTCCCCGTCCTGATTTCCCATTACAACTGGCTCGAAAATCTTGACCCCGACCGCATGCCGTATCAGGCGGAACGTCCGGTCTGGCGTCGCGAGCGCGACGGCTACTGCTGGGCGGGCTGTCCCTCCGGCATGGACAACACCCCGCGCGGGCGCGGCCGTTACGACGCCATTCACTGGGTGGACGCTCCGGCTCAGCAGGCTCTTTCCGCCCGCTGCATCGCCGAGATCGGCGCGATTGCCGGCGACCGCGCCGCCATGGAACATTTTGAGCGGGAATACGCTGAAAAAACCGCTTTGCTCGCGAAATATTTCGATCCGGAAACGGGCTGTTTTCTGGACCGTTACCGTGACGGAAGCGGGTTCTGCCGCGTGCTGACTCCGGCGTCATTCTGGGTGCTTGCGGCGCATTGCGCGACAAGGGAGCAGGCGGAGTCGCAGATCCGTTCTCTGCTCGATCCGCGGAAGCTCGGCGGCGATTTCCCGTTCGCAAGCGTGGCGCACGACGATCCCGATTTTCGTCCGGAGGGAGCATATTGGCGTGGCGGAATCTGGCTGCCCGTCGCCTACATGTCCGTCAAGGCGTGCGAGGAATACGGACGTTTCGAACTCGCGGCGGAACTTGCGAAACGTCTGGTCGAGATGATGGAGCGCACTTTCCGCGAGTTCTCTCCGCACACGATCTGGGAGTGCTATTCGCCGACGGCGTACAGACCTTCGACGAACAAGGTGAATGAACTTGTCCGTCAGGACTTCTGCGGCTGGTCCGCGTTGGGTCCGATTGCGTTGATGATCGAAAATGTCGTCGGTCTGGTCCGGATGGATGCGGCGGAACAGCGGATTGAGTGGCTTCCCGGCGGAAGCGGCAGGATGGGGATGAAAAATCTTCCGCTTGGCGGGAACCGGATTTCGCTGGTTCTGGAGAACGACCGGATTTCGGTTGACTGCATTCAGCCGTTCCGGCTGATTTTCCGCGGACGCGAGCTCGCATGTCCGGCGGGGCACTCCGGAATAGAAATTATCTGAGAGATTTTTCCGGTAATGGAAACGGAAGATGCGTCTGGAGGGCGCCGTGTCTTCCGTTTTTTTTTGATTTTTTTTTCAAAACAGGGGGTTGACAAAACAAGGGAAATGTGCTATAATTAAAAGTGCTGAAACGATACAGCATATAACCAGCGGAGGTCGGATGAGAACAAGAATTAAAGATATAGCGGAGCGGGTCGGCGTCTCGACTGCGCTTGTTTCGATGTATCTGAACGATCATCCGCTCGCTCGAATGTCGGAAGATACGAAGCGCAAGATTGATGAGGCCGTGCGCGAGATGAATTATCAGCCCTCGGCCACCGCCCGTTCGCTGAAGATAAGGGAAAAGCAAAACGCTCGGGCTTGTCATTGCCGATATTGCAAGCGTCTATTCCGGCTTCTCTTCGGAGATGCTGCTTGACGAGGCGGACAAACACGGGTATCAGCTGCTGATTTCCGTGACGCGGTTCAACAAGGAAAAAGAGCAGAAGTGTCTGCAGAATCTTATGAACCGCCAGGCGGACGGGATTCTTTACACGCTGGATTTTGATCCCGAGAAGCCTCTGCCGGATTATGTGCGGAACTATCCCCTCCTTCTGACAACGGAGCATCCGGAATGCAATATGTTCCTGCGGGATTACTGCCAATGTTTCCGCGATGCGTTTGCGATGCTTGTGAAAAAGGGTATCCGCAATGTCCTTTTTGTGATTGTCGGCGACCAGATGCCGATCGGAGCTGCGAAGAAGTGCGGGACCGAATGCGGCGTTGCAGTGGATTTCATCCGGTTCGGATCGGCTCCGCAAATCCTTGCCGTTGCGCAGGACCGGAAGGCGTGTCTCTTCTTTTTGTCCAGCATCGTTGCGAGAAAGTTCCAGATTTACTGTTACAGCAATGAAATCCGGAACATTCCGCCGCTGATTAACAGTTACTCTCTGCCGTTCGATTATTTTGAGGCTCCGAATGTTCTGGGGGCGATGTTCGAGCCGTTCAAAGAAAAGGTTCCGCGTCTGATCGAGCGTCTGATTGAGATGGTGGAGAAACCGGAACCGCAGGTCCGCACCTGTTATCTGCCGATGGAATTCGTGAGTTCTGCTGCATTAAAAGACCGCTTTGGCGAACAGTGCAGAGACCCGTATTATGAAACAGTCATCGAAGAAAGGGAAAACGTATTGCTCAGAAAGGATTTTGCAAGATGAAAACAGGAAACCCGCTCACCCCTCAACACTTGACAGACAAAACTTTGAAAAGATACAATGAAAGGAAGGACAGCATTATGGAACTGAAATCAATCTTCAATCCATTCTGCATCGCAGGGAAAGCGTCCAGGAGATTCACCCTTATAGAACTTCTCGTGGTAATTGCGATTATTGCTATCTTGGCCGGTATGCTGCTGCCCGCGCTGAATTCCGCAAGGGAAAAGGGACGGGCGATTTCCTGCATGTCCAATTTGAAACAGCTCGGGACGGCGGAAATGATGTATCAGTCCACTTTTGATGATTATATCGCGCCTCCGATCGACAACAATAAAGCAAGGGCGCCGCATCTGTACACTCAACAGTATCACTGGGACTATGTTTTCGGCAAAAGCTTTCTCAATTACAAGGTTCGTTCCGGGGATGGCGGCTGGCCGGACAACAAGTGGAAGGTGTTCCAGTGTCCGACGGATTCCGGGCGTTTGGTTGAGAACGGAATCGGTTCGCCGCGCAGCTATGCAATGCTTTATTCGTGGGTTGATCTTACGGATTCCTCTGTTCATGCGAGGCGTGCAGGCAAGATCAAGGCTGCGTCCAGGGCGGTTCTTCTTGCGGAGAACAACGCCGCCGGAAAGCGTCCTGTGGACAATTCAAGAAGCAGAGAGGCCGCCTGCGGTTTTTCCGGAGCCACCGCAGAGGTGGTTTTCTGGAGCTCGAATGAAATGGGCTGGAACCACAGTTTGAACACGAATATGCTGATGCTTGACGGTCATGCGGCGGCAATCAAGGTATTCCGGCCAACCTGGTACGACGGCACCACGCCGGAGCAGGATTTGTACTACACAAAATTGCAATAAAAACCTGAAAACACAGAAAGGCAGTTGAAATGAAAAAACTTCTCCCCGCATTCGCCCTGATGCTTTCCGCATCCGCCTTCGGATTTGTTTCCGACTGGAATGGAATCAAAATCGCTCCTGAAAAAACATGGCTGCAGACAGCGGAAAAGAAATATTTCGGGAATATTCATATCGATCCGAGGGCGAAGGCCGATTTGGTGAAACTGGAAATCAAGGACGGAAAGTTTGTGATTGACGTCCGCGAATTTTTCCGCGAAAACCCTGCAACGGAAGTGACCGTCCGGATTCCGCTTAATGGTGTTGTTCCCGGAAAAAAGGCGCGTCTGACAGTGGAAATGTCATCGGTTCCCGCAACTCCGTTTGAGCTCTTTTTCGAAGGACAGAATGTTGTCGACGGCAAGGGAGAGCATTTCTGGAAAGCCAGAAAATGCAATGCAAAAGAATCCGCGCAGAAATTTGAAATAGAAGAGCTTCTCCCCGCAACGGTGAAAGACGTCCGGCTGCGTCTGACCTTCCGCGCGCCCGCGGTGTATACGGTTGGAGCGTGTGATTTTCTTCCTGAGGTTCCCGCAAAGTAACAAGGAATGCAGGCGATGAAATTTTCTTTATCTTTACTGGTGGCGTTGTTTTCGGTTTCCGTGTTCGGATTTGTTTCCGACTGGAACGGCTACACGCTTTCTCCGGATTACGGAGCTCTGAAAACTCCGGCGGGCAAATATGCCGGCGGGTGTTCCGTGATTCCGGCGAAAAAAAGAGACCTTGTCAAAATTGAGGTCAAAGACGGGAAACTGGTGATTGACACGCGCAAGTTTTTCGGAACGGATCCCAAAGAGGAAATCACAGTGCGCCTTCCCGTTTCCGGCATGATTCCGGACAAGCGGGCGCGTCTGACTGCGGAAGTGAGCGCTGTTCCGAATGCGCAGTTCGAAATGTATTTCGAGGGACGCGATGTTCCGAAAGGCAAAGATGAGCACTACTGGCGCTCCAAGATCTGCCTGGCGTCGGAGGAGTCACAGAAATTTGTGTTTGAACAGAATCTGCCGGCAACGCTGAAAAATGTCGGCCTGCGTCTGACGTTCCGCAAGCGGGGGGTCTACACGATCGGCGCGTGCGAGTTCACTCCGGTTGTTGCGGAGGAGAAGATCGACGGCGTCACGGAACGCATTGCGAACGGCGGTGCGGAGCGCGGGCTTTACGGAATTGCATATTCTGATATCAAATTCCTCGGTTCGCACAAGGACGGGAAGCATTACGACTATCGCGGCGTCGGTTTTTCCGGCACGCTGAAAGTCGAATCGGATTCCACGACTGCGCATTCCGGAAAGCGTTCGTTCAAGGTGACGGCTCCGGCGAACAGCATCAACCAGCTCTACCTGTTCCCGGTTCCGGTGAAACGCAATCAGCCAGTTTCGTTTTCCGCATGGCTGAAAGCCGACAAACCGACTTCGCTTTATATGGCGCTGTTTCCCTGCAACGGCGTGATCTATTCAAAACCGATTACGGTCGGGACGGAATGGAAGAAATTTACGCTGAACATCCCCGCTTACGGCAAGCCGGTTGACGGCGTGCGGATCGTTGGCAGCCCCGGCAGCGGCTACGGCGATCAGTACGGTCTTGTGTTCCCGCGCTTCGACGTCCCCGAAAATTCCACCGTTTGGATTGATGACCTTTCCTGCCGTCAGAGTCTGAATACGGAATTCCGTGACGACTCCGCGGTGTGGATTTCCGGAATCCTGAACAAGAACTCCACGACGTATTACACAGATGAACCAGTTGTTGCGAATTTGAATTTCGAATCCGCCGGGAAAGCGGAAAAAACGTCGCTCGGCTGGTGTGTGAAGGACGTCTTCGGAAAGGTGATTGCCTCCGCTCCGGAAAAGACGCTGAACCTGCCCGCGAAAGAGAGCATTCTGGTGAAGATTCCGGAAACTGCGCGCGGCTGGATGACGCTTTATGTGACCGCGAAGACCGGAGACCGCCTTGACGAGCATGTGCTCCCGTTCGGCGTGATCGAGCGTCCGCGCCCGATGGTCCGCCGTTTCGGAATCAACGTTTCCAGTGCGCGGGACCACAACATCAACGTCAGCATTGAGCTGATGAAACAGTTCCGTCTCGGTTCCGCCCGAATCTGGGATTTCGACGGAGCCGGGTTTGAGAGCGTTCCGCTCTTTCACAAGGCGGGAATCTATTCGCTGTACTGCCTGAACAATGTTCTGCGCGGAAAAGAAACGTTCTTCCTGCCGAAGGATTATTCCAAATGGACAGCGTATCTGACGGAGAAAATCCGTTCGGTGAAGGGCATGGTCGATACGTATGAGATTCTGAATGAGCCGAACATCTGGTCGGGGCGCACAGCCAATCCGGACCCGGCGAATCTGGTGGTTGTGGATGCGGACTCGGTGGCGCGCTGCATCAATGTCACGGCGGACGTCATCCGCAAGGAAGACCCGAATGCGACAATCGCGGGTCCCGACTCCTGCGGAACGACTGTTCCGTGGATTGAGACGGTGATCTCCAAGCCCGGCGTGGCGGAACGGCTCGACATCATTTCCGAGCATCCGTACCGCCAGCTTCCCGAGCTTCCGGACTACGGCGAGGATATGCAGAGTCTTCAGAAGATGGCAAAACGCTTCAAACCGAACTTCCGTTTCTTCTCGACCGAGGCCGGCCGCGTTTTCCCGCAGGCATATCCCGACAACCGCATCTTCCCGGAAGCGGTCGTTAACACGGCGCGCGACATCCGCAATGAAATCATCGGATTCGCAAACGGCGTGGAAATCTACTTCCATTTTGCAATGGGCAGCGGACACTGCCAGACCGCATGGGGATGCATCCGCCCCGGAAATGCGGAGAACGGCGATACCGTCATGCCGTCGCTCTATCTCTATGCCGTCCGTGCGGCGGCAGACCGGATTGAGGACGGGAAACCGGCGGGTCAGGTGAAACTCGGTGCGAACTACCGCTGCTATATCTTCGACCTCGGAACGCGCAGAACCGCGGTTCTCTGGAAGTGGAACGGCAAGCCGGAGAAAATCGAATTCGCAAAGAAATTCCGCGCCTACGATTTCATGGGTTCGCGGATCGACGGAACGACATTTGAACTCAACGAGTGTCCCGTCTATCTCGAAACCGAAGAATCCGCCGCAGATCTTGCGAAGCAGATCGCTTCCGCGAAACTGAATATCACCGACAAGGCGTTCCGGACCTCCGTGAAAATCACCGGACCGCACAGCTTTGCGGTTGAGGTTGCGAATCTCACAGCAAAACCGCTCTCCGGTTCGGTCTCGGTTCTGACTTCCGGTCTTGTCGACGGTGCTCAGAAGCTGGAATTCCGCGACATTCCGGGGGAAAGCATCCGCAGTGTTGCGTTCCGCACCGTTCCGGAAATCGGCATGATTCCGCGTGAAGCCAAACTGAAAGTCGAACTTCCCGCAATCAAGCAGAGCGAGACAGTCTCTGTTCCGTTACGTGCGCTGTTCGTCCCGAAGGCGGAAAAAGCAATCACAATTGACGGCGACCTTTCCGACTGGCAGGATGTCGCACCGGTGGTTCTGACGGTGAAAAATTCGGTTCAGAACACGCCCTGGAGCGACGCCATGAAGAAGAATACAGTGGAATTCCGCGGCAAATGGAGCTCCGACCGCCTGTATCTCGCAATCAAAGTGAGGAAGGACGGTTTCCATCCGGTGGATACGCTCGGCGAAGGTTCGACGTGGCAGGGTGACGGCATTCAGTTCGCGCTGGATACGATCGCGAACGCCCCGAAGGGAACCGCCGGATATCAGGACGACGATTTCGAGTACTCGCTTTCGCTCTATCAGGGCAAGCCGCTGCTGATGCGTCAGGCCGGTTCCGCCAGCACCTACGATTCGCTTCCGAAGCCGCTCGGCCGGACGGATCAGGGCGACTGCGCGATCCGCAAAACCGCGGACGGCGTGGTGTACGAACTCGCTCTTCCGCCGGTTTCGATCAGCCCGTTCAAACTGCTGCCGGGCTCGGCGACGCGCTTCAACTTCATCGTCAACATGAACGACGGACAGAAGCGTATCGGCTGGATTGAACTGACGCCCGGAATCGGTCAGCAGCCGAAGCGTCCGGATCAGTTCATGGATATGGTTCTTCTTCCGTAACGGAAGTCTTCCGGAGGGAATTTGCAGATTCCCTCCGGATTTTTGATTTTTTTTTTGTTTACGCATTTGTAAAATACGCAGGATTCGTGTATTTGTAAAAGAATGAGTTTATCAAATCGGGGATTTATGAAATTATGCTGACCAGAACTTTTTCCGGCGCGCTCGCGGGAGTCGATGCCGTTGCCGTGGAGGTTGAACTCAATGCAACCGGTCGCGGAGAGGAATCGATTGTCGCGATAGTCGGTCTGCCCGACACCGCAATCAAAGAGAGCCGCGACCGCATCAAATCCGCTCTGTTTTCCTGCGGATACGGTCATCCGCAAGGACACACGCTCGTCAATCTCGCTCCGGCGGATATGAAGAAGGAGGGCGCGGCGTTTGATTTGCCGATTGCGCTCTCGCTGATCGCGGCGAACGGAATCGTTCCGCGCGAAAATCTGGCTTCCACGATGATTCTCGGAGAACTTGCGCTCGACGGTTCGGTGCGCCCGGTCAAAGGAGCTCTGCCGATTGCTCTTCTAGCGCGCAAACTTGCTCCGCAGATCAGAACGTTGATTCTGCCTGCGGAAAACGCTCCCGAAGGGGCAGTCGCGGCGGATAAGGCGCGTGTTTTCGCCGTGTCGTGTCTTCAGGAGGCCGTCGCGGCGGTGAACGGGGAGCTTATGCCGGTTCAGTCTGATGCGGGCGGCGTGTTTGCGGAGCCGGACTGGAGTCAGATTCCCGATTTTGCCGATGTCAAAGGTCAGTTCCAGGCGAAACGCGCGCTTGAGATTGCGGCGGCGGGCGGACACAATGTTCTGTTCGTCGGTCCTCCGGGAACCGGAAAATCCATGCTTGCAAAACGCCTTCCGGGAATTCTTCCCCCGATGACGGAGGAGGAGACTCTTGACACCAGCCGCGTCTACAGTGTGCTCGGACTTCTGGATTCCAAACATCCGCTTCTGCGCTGCCGTCCGTTCCGCGCGCCGCATCACACGGTGAGCGACGCCGGACTGCTTGGCGGCGGCACGAATCCGCAACCCGGCGAAATCAGCCTTGCGCACAACGGCGTTCTGTTTCTTGATGAGCTTCCGGAGTTCAAGCGAAGCGTGCTTGAAACGCTCCGGCAGCCGATCGAGTCGGGCGTGGTGACAATCAGCCGCGCATCCGGAAGTTTTGATTTCCCGTGCGAATTCATTCTGCTTGCCGCGATGAACCCGTGTCCGTGCGGTCATTACGGCGACCGCCTGCACGTCTGCCGCTGCGGACAGAAACGCATTCAGGACTATCGCGCGAAGATATCGGGGCCGCTGATGGACCGCATCGATTTGCATGTGGAAGTTTCCTCGCTGACCGAAAACGAGCTGCTGAATGCTCCGGACGGTGAGACGAGTGCGCAGATCCGCGCCCGTGTCATCCGCGCCCGCGAAATTCAGAACCGCCGTTTTGCCGGAAACCCGCGGGTCCGCTGCAACGCCCGGATGGAGCCTGCGGATATCCGCAAGTTCTGCGAAATCACAGCCGACGCCAAGACACAGCTGCGTCACACGATTACGGAATTCGGGCTCAGCGCGCGTGCGTACGACCGCATTCTGCGCGTCGCCCGCACGGTCGCCGACCTTGACGGCGCGGAACAGATTGCCTCCGAGCACATTTTTGAAGCCATCAATTACCGTTCTCTTGACCGCAGACTCTAACTGAAAGGAAATTTATCATGTCCATGCTTCCGATGTTTATCAAACCTCTCCTGAAGACGGAAATCGACCGCCGGGTGAACCAGTATATCGCGCTTTTCGCGGGCGAGCTGGATCACCGTCCGCTTCTGCTGAAACTCGATGTTGCGATAGAGGATATCCGCATTGACATTGCGACGAGTTCCCCGTTCGGCGGGAAGGAGGAACAGGTGCGCACCGAGCACATCAACAGTTATACGTGGACCGAAACCACTGGCGACGGCAATCACCGGAGTTTTCTGAACAATCCGGATCGTGTTGCGCTTGAGGATTTGAATCTTTCCGGCACAGCCCGGATCAACGGCATTCATTTTGAGAAACAGGTGATGGGAATGGGCGTCAAGCTGAAAGATGTTTCATTCCGCTTCCGCATCAGCGGAAGTCTGATGTATTGAAGAGTGTCGCCCGCCTCTGGCGGGCTCGAAAGTGTCGGAGCTTCGCTCCTCGGCAAGAGAAGAGACCAATTAGATTTTATTGGTGCTGCTGATTTTTTCCTACAGGGAACATCCCGTTTTGCGGATCAACCAGTCTGAGATGTGCTTTCCAGGAAGTTCTGTTGAATTCGTATGGTTCGGAAATTTAAAAAAGAAATGGCGGAAGCGACGGGACTCGAACCCGCAACATCCACCGTGACAGGGTGGCACTCTAACCAGTTGAGCTACGCCTCCGCTTGAGTATGGGAGAAATATACCATGTTTTCCGGAAAAGTCAAATGAGTTTTTCGCTTTTTCTCCGATTTTTTTCAGAAAATCCTTTCGATGGGAAGCGTACGGGCGCAAATTTTGCGAATCAGCCTTGAAAAGTATTCTTTTTGGTGTTATGGTAACCCGTTATCTAAAAAAATATAAGGAGCTGTTGTATGAAGTTCACAGCATTGACTCTCGCAGCTGTCTTTGCGACAGTATCGGTTTTTGCGGAAAACCCGCTCGGTTTCCGCGAATATCAGCAGAAATTCACGCTCTCATTCCCGTCTGAACAGGATGCGCAGAAGGCGGAACTCAAGGCAAAACCGCTGCCCGCAGACTACAAACTCGCGTATTCCTCCCGCTGGGATGATTCCGAGCCCAAGCATCTGGATACCCATGAAGTCATGGTGAGAAACAACATCAAAGGGACCTTCTTCCTCGGGGATCTCAACTGGCTCAACGGCGTGCTGAACAAAGACCCGGATTATATCAAAAAGCTTATGGAGGGCGGAAACTCCATCGGACTGCATACTCTGACGCATCCGTTTCTGACTGCGAAGAACCCGTATGAACAGTTCCGCGAATATATGCGCGACCGCATCGAGCTGGAAGTGAAATCACAGTCGCCGGTCAACTCGCAGGTTCTGCCGTTCTGCAACTGGTGGGCGCCGGCGCCGTTCATTCCGCTGAGCGTCGGCTGGGCGATGCGCGCAACCGGCGTCATTTCTTCGCCGGACGTGATGTATCCGAACCGCGAAAATGAGCTCGGTTATCCGGCAAAGAGTTTCGCACAGTCCCGCTATGTCGCTCCGGGCGACCGGAACCCCGACCTCGCGAGATTCAACCGTGAAATGAAGTGGGCGCTTGAAAACAAAAAAGCGCTCGCAATTCAGCCCTCCGTTTCCATGGCGATGCACTCCTGGCATACGGCAGTGGGACTTGTCAACCTCGACTGCGCATATGCGATGGTCGCAGACAATCCGGAATGGTGGTACTGCAATCAGAACGAATACGGAGCGTACCGTTATGAGGCACAGAACACCTCCGTTACAAAGAAGGTCGACGGCAAAAATGTGGAATTTACAGTAACCCGCGTGGAGCCGTTTGAGCTCGGTGCATCGGTTCCGCTCTGGTTCTCCGTGGACGGCGCGAAGGCTGTTTCCGCGAACGGTGCGAAGCTGGTGAACGGCTCTGTTGAGCTGCCGCACGCCGATGGACGCAAGCTGCCTGATGTGTACGCTTGTGCGGACAAGGACGGCAAGAGTCAGCTTCCGTTTGTCTCTCTGGTGTTCACGCATCCGGAAGAGAAGGTCTGGAAGGCGGAGCTGAAGACGCTTGACGGCAAGCCGGTTGAACAGCTTGCATTCTCCTTCCGCTTCCCCTCGCAGTGGAGCAAAGAGGTGATCCGCAAAGATCTCGGTTCGCAGAACAGCGTTTCCGTCACGGTTGCGCAGGATGCGAAAAAGAATGATCTTTACTACCGTTACGGCAAGCCGTATTATGCGCTTCAGGCGGATTTCATGCGTGACGGCAAACGCTATCGTCTTTATGCCGATATCCGCGAAGAAGGTGAGAAGAATCTTCCTGTAACCGCGAGTGCGGCGGCTCAGGTTTATGTCAGCCCGGAGAAGCCGGATCTTCCCGGAATCTCAATGCCGGGTGCGGATCCCGCGAACTTCAATCTGGTTGCCGGAGAACTCCGCAAAGTGGAGGATGTCGGAACCGGTGTTGTTCATCCCGGAATGTTTACGGGTCCGGCATGGAAGGACAAGCATGCTCTGATGATTGTTGAATTCAAACCGGTCCGCAAGGGGCGTCTGACGCTTGTCGCTTCTCCGAATGCGAAGAACGGTGAGGAAATTTGGCTGAACGGACACAAGCTTGAATTTGACAAGGACCGCAAGGTGGAGTTCACCCCGCTGGAAGGCGTCAACCGCTTTGTGATTAAAAACCGCGGAGCTCTGGCGTTTCTGATTCTGGAGGGCGAAAAGGAGCAGGTCGTCGAATTTCTTCCGAAGAAATAACGGAAGGAGGCGTTGATGAGACTTCCGCTTCTCGGTTTTCTGCTGGCGCTCCCGTTTTTTGCGGGGGCGCTCGGCATGCTGGATGATTTCGAATCGGACGTCGAGTTTCTCGACAAGTCTTACAGCGACCTCAAAAAAAACGGTTTGAAGTCGAAATTCCGCGACGAATACCGCGTGCGCATCACGGTGGCGAGCGACCGCGCATTCCGTCTTCAGCAGTCCGCCGACAAGCTCGGCATCCCGGAAATCCGGATTCAGGAGCTGATGCGGAAGCTGATCGACAGCATTCAGATTCGCGGCATCGGAACCCGCGGTCTGGAAAAGAGCGACGGCACGGTCGGCGAATACGCGGGAAAACTGCGGAGCCAGATCAAATACCTGCGCAGTCTGAATTACTCCTACGAATCCGGCACTTTTGAGAATCCCTACCCGTCATCCGGCACATACGAAGCGGTTCTGCACTACGGAAATCTGTTCCGCCAGATTTACCGGGACGCGATCCGGCAGAACCGTCTGCGCAAGGAGGTTGAAGCGCGTTATGAAGAGCGCATCGAGAGTTTCCGGCAGCTGGGACAGGAGATCGCCCGCAAAGTTTCGCTTGATCGGATTAAAGTTCCCGCCGATTTCGACCTGACGGGGCATGCCGGAGCGTATCTCAATCTGGCGCGCAAGCTTTTTGCCATGCGCGCGAAACGGGACAACGCGGATATCCGGAAGCTGGTGAAAAGCAAGACGTACAAGGATGCGGAGAGCTGTCTGGAGTACGCCGCCACGCGGCTGGAAGCGGATATCGAGTTTCTGAAACGGATCAATTTCGCCATGCGTGTGCGCCGGACGGATCTGCGTCCGGTTTACCGCGGGAACGGAAATGATGCGCCGGACGAGATCAATGAACGCAAGGCGAGTTTGAGCGATTCCGATCTGTGGAAACTTTATACGAAAACGAAAAATGACTTCTACCGTTCCGATGACAAGCTGAGCGGTGTTTCGGAGGAATTCTACCGGAAATACCGTTCTATGCTTCCGGCGTCTCTTGCGCGGGAGCTGGATGCGCAGCTGAAACGGAATCTTTCGGATGAGATTCCGCCGGCGTTTGCGCGCAGCATGGCGGTGAAGAAGCTGCATACGAAGTATCAATACAAACCGGACGCCTTTCCGCGCGCGGAGCTGGAACGCATCCTGCGC
Organism: uncultured bacterium; assembly: GCA_900549415.1. Classification (GTDB taxonomy): domain Bacteria; phylum Verrucomicrobiota; class Lentisphaeria; order Victivallales; family UBA1829; genus UBA1829. The sequence continues at coordinate 16,181 of URNX01000009.1, read as the reverse complement.
AGTCTGGGAGTGCTTGAGTAAGGAGAAATTCTCATGGCATCTGAATCGTTACATCCCGGTCCGATCTGCACATTCCCCGATTACACGCGGGAGGAACCCTGGCGGATATTCCGCATCATGGCAGAGCTTGTCGATTCCTTTGAACTGATGTCGAAGCAGGGGCCGCTGGTGACGATTTTCGGTTCTGCGCGTACGCAGCCCGGTACGCCGGATTACGAGGATGCGCGGCATCTCGGCGCTTTGCTTGCGAAAGCCGGTTACGGCGTGCTGACGGGCGGCGGCCCCGGCATCATGGAGGCCGGCAACCGCGGGTCGTTTGAGAACGGCGGAATTTCGGTCGGACTGAATATCGAGCTTCCGATGGAGCAGCATCCGAATCAGTACCAGACGGCGAGTCTGGATTTCCGTTATTTCTTTGTGCGGAAGATCTGTTTTCTGAAATATTCGGTTGCTCTTCTGGTTTATCCCGGCGGCTTCGGAACGCTGGATGAGTTTTCGGAGACGCTGACGCTGATTCAGACTCATAAGGTTCGCCGGGTTCCGATCGTACTGGTCGGGCGTAAGTTCTGGGAACCTCTTCTTGTGTGGTTCCGCGGCGGTCTTCTTGAGAGCGGCATGATTTCCAAAGAGGATCTTGATCTGTTCCGCGTCGTTGATTCCGCGGATGAAGCGTTTGCCTACATCAAGGAGTGTCACAGCCACGGCATTTCCACCACTGTGCTGGAAGACTGAGTGTGAAGAAGAAAACCGCGGCGCATATCCGGCTGGGGAGAGAAGGGGAGCGGCTGGCAAGACGCTTCCTCGAATTTACCCTCGGATATGAACTGATCGAACACAATCTCAAACTTCACAGCGCGGAAATCGATCTGCTTATGCGGGACGGAAAAACATTCGTGCTCGTCGAAGTCAAATCGACACGCTGGCGCGGAGAAGAGTATCATCCCGGACTTCATTACACCACGGAACAGCAGATCCGCCAGCGGCGCGCGGTTCATGAACTCAAACGCAAATTCGGAACCCGCGAGTTCCCCTTCCGGCATGACCTCGTGGAAGTCTTTTTCGGACGTTATTTCCCCATCCGCATTCATCATGTTCCCGATTACTTCAACCGGAGAGTGTTTCAAAGCTCCTGAACTTTTTGTTTCAAATAGATTCTGAAATAAAAAAATAAAAAATATTTTGTTTTCCGACTTGTCAATTTCCTGTTTTCATAGTAAATTGCTCCCGACAGAAAAACAGGATTACGGATATGAAGAAGATTTTTTACGGCGGGACATTCAATCCGCCTCACCTCGGACACACCCGGCTTGCGCAGGCTGTTCTGGAGCGCGGACTCGGTGACGAGATTATTTTCGCGCCCGCATGGATTCCGCCGCACAAACAGGACGCTTCCATTGCCCCGTTTGAAGACCGGCTCGCAATGACGCGGCTCGCGGTTGAGGGGATGGAACATTGCACGGTCTCCGATGTCGAAGGACGGGAGAAGGGAGTCTCCTACACGATCCGGACCCTGCATCTGCTTTCCGCGGAGTTCCCGAATGATACGATTGCGCTGCTGATCGGATCCGACAGCCTGGCGCAGCTCTATTCATGGTTCCGACCCGGAGATATCGTCTTCGAGTATGAAGTCCTCACCTATCCGCGTCCGGAAAACCCGGTGACGATGGAGGATCTGCTGGATCACTGGGGGCCGGAATGGGCGGGAAAACTCTATGCGGGCATCATCCGCGGTCTGCCTGAATTCAGCATCTCCTCGTCGGAAATCCGCGAGGCGCTGCGCACCGGGAAAGACGCCGGCAAATATCTGAATCGCAATGTACTGGAATATATCAAACAGAGGAGCTTGTATGAGCACTGAACAGGAAGAGAAGAAGTCCTTCCCGAAACTTACCCCCGTCGAACTCGCTGAAGTCTGCGCGGAAATCGCGTATGACCGGAAGGCGACCGATATTATCCGCCTCGACATGTCCGAACACTCCGCGATTGCGGATCAGTTCGTCATCTGCACCGGAACCTCCGATCCGCATCTGCGCGCGATTTCCGAGCGCATCCGCCGTGATGTCCGCACGAAATACGGTCTGCGCGGAGAAGTCGACGGTTCCCCCGAGAGCCATTGGATGATTGTTGACTTCGGAAATGTCATGGTTCACGTCTTCACCCGTGAATCCCGTGAGCTTTATCAGCTCGAGGATCTCTGGAAAGACGCTCCGAAGGTCGAAGCCATCAAAAAGTTGGAAGCGAAAATAGTCGCTTCCCGTCTGAGACAGTAAATGGTTCAGAATCCAGATAAAGAGAAATGGAACGAGTTCGACTGGGAACTCGAACTGCGCAAGGACGATGCGCGGGTCTGCGCGTATGCGGCCGACCTGCCGAAGTATATTGACCTGCCCGATGAAGACGGCGTTATCATGACGCGGATTCAGAAGCATCCCGAGCTCGCTCCCGCCGGCGGCGACTGGAGCCGGCTCGGGCCCGTCCCGTACGACCGGGGCGATGAGGAGGACGAGGATGAGGACGACGAGGAAGATCCCACGCGCAGCGAGGCCAACTGGAAGAAGACTCCGTGCGGCCCGATCTTCCGCGGCGCGGCGCAGCTCGCCCGGGACTGGAGCATTCTCTTCTCCGTTGTCCGCGACCCCGAACTGGCGATTCCCTCCATGCGCATTCTCTGTCTTTACGGGAAGATGATGGCGCGCTCCGGAGACATTATCGACATGGATTCCGAACAGGAAGATCCCGTCCGGACGCGTCCGCTCAAAATCGCGCTCTGCAAGCGTCTGCTTGCGGACATCAATACGATTATGGGCGAGATGTTCAAACTGCATGCGCACTCTCCGCTTCTCGAACAGAAGTGTCAGGATCATGAGGATGCGCTGACGCAGATGCGCGATATCCTGTTTGACGTGCTTTCGGCTCTCCGTGCGGACAAGGCACAATGAAACCGTTCCGCATCGTTCATTTTTCCGATATTCACGAGGCGCAGCCGATGCGCACGGCGGGCGGCTTCTTCGATAAACGGATTGTCGGTGCGGTGAACTCGTTTTTCCGCCGGAGGAAAAGTTTTCTCCGCGCAAATATCGCGCCGGCGGTGGAGCGGATCCTCGCCAGTCCGCCGGATGTGATCGTGTTTTCCGGCGACGCCGCGACCTGCGGGCAGCCGTCGGAGTTCCGGCAGGCGCTCGCCGATCTGAAGCCCCTGACGGAATCCGGAATCCCGCTGCTTTTCTCTCCGGGCAACCATGACGCCTATGTGCGCGACCGTGCGTGTCGGAATGCACTCCGCAATTTTGTGGAGGAGCTTACGAACGGGCGGCAGACGCTTGACGGCTATCCTTCCGTGTTTGATCCCGGGCCGCTGCGTTTTCTGGTGTTCAATGCGGCGCGGCCGACGAATCCGCTGCTTTCGTGCGGGTTTCTGGACGAGGCGTCGCAGGAGCTGATCCGTCGCGAGTGCATCGACCGGACGAAACCGCTGGTTGCGGTCTGTCATTTTCCGTTCCGCCGCATTCGTCACGGACTGGTGAACGGGTTCCGCCATCGGCTTTTCGGAACGCGCGAAGCGGTTGATTTTCTGAACGGCGGGCGCCTTGATCTGGTGCTCTGCGGGCACATCCATTTCCCCTATTTCGACCTTGATTCGACGGGGCGCGGGGAGACCTCCTGCGGTTCGCTGACGCGCAACGGAGCCTATTCGGTTATTGAATATGCGGACGGCGTTTTTCATCACAGCAGAGTGGAAGTGAAGTAATTTTTTTTCAAAAACTGGATTTTTTGAAAAAACGGTGTATATTGAATGGTTTAATAAACGGCGTTACAACCCTTAACCAAGAATTGTTTTATGCAGAACATCAGAAACATCGCCATTATCGCACACGTCGACCATGGCAAGACAACCCTCGTTGACGAGATCATCAAACAGTCCAAACTCTTCCGCGAAAATCAGGAAATGCACGAGTGCTTCCTCGACAGCAACGATCTCGAACGCGAACGAGGCATCACAATTCTGGCAAAAAACATCAGCGTGCGCTACCGCAACACGAAAATCAACATCATCGACACCCCGGGACACAGCGATTTCGGCGGACAGGTTGAGCGCGTGCTGAACATGGCGGACGGTGTGATCCTCCTCGTCGACGCCGCCGAAGGTCCGCTTCCCCAGACACGTTTCGTGCTCGACAAGGCGCTGAAACTGAAACTCAAACCGATCGTCGTCATCAACAAGATCGACCGTCCAGACGCCCGCCCGAATGAGGTCCACAACGATATCTTCGATCTCTTCATCGACCTCGGCGCGGATGACGAACAGCTCGAATTCCCGCTTCTCTACGCCAGCGGACGCAGCGGCTGGGCGACCACCGACCTCGAACACGGCAAGCGCGACTCGATTCTTCCCCTCATGGATGCGATGATCGACTGCATCCCCGCGCCCCCGATGAACGAAGGTCCGCTCCAGATGCAGGTCACCACGCTCGACTACAACGACTATGTCGGCCGTATCGGTATCGGTCGTGTCCACCGCGGCGTGCTCAACACATCCGAGCCCATCGTCGTTGTGAAGCGCGACGGCAAAGTCGTTCCCGCAGCCATCAAACAGGTTTACACCTTCGAAGGCATTGAGCGCAAGACTGTTTCCCAGGTCGAATGCGGCGATATCTGCGCAATTGTCGGCATTGAGGGCATTGATATCGGCGACACGATTGCCGACGCCAACACTCCAGAAGCCATGCCCCCGATCGCGATCGACGAGCCCACAATTTCAATGGTCTTCCGCGTCAACGACTCCCCGTTCTTCGGCAAGGAAGGCAAATTCATCAGCAGCCGCCACATCCGCGAGCGTCTTCTCAAGGAAGCGGAGCGCGACGTCGCTCTGCGCGTCGAGGAACTCAACGACGGCTTCAAGGTCAGCGGACGCGGCGTTCTTCACATCTCCATTCTGATCGAAAACATGCGCCGCGAGGGTTATGAGCTCACCATTACCCAGCCGCACGTCATTTACAAAGAGATCGACGGCGTGAAATGCGAGCCGATCGAAACCCTGACGGTTGACGTTCCCGACGGTTCCGCCGGAAAGGTCATCGAGCTTGTCGGCGTCCGCCGCGGCGAGATGATCAAGATGGAACAGCATATGAGCCGCCAGCTTCTCGAGTTCAAGATTCCGACCCGCGGTCTGATCGGATTGCGCAGCAAGGTTATGACCGCGACCGCCGGTGAAGCCATCATGTCGCACCGCTTCTGCGAATACGCTCCGTTCAAGGGCGATATCCCGCAGAGAACCAACGGTGTGCTCATCAGCATGGGAACCGGCAAGGCGATTCCCTACGCGATCGACGGTCTGCAGCAGCGCGGAACCTTCTTCATCGATCCCGGAACGGACACCTACGAGGGCATGATCCTCGGCGAGCACTGCAAGGAAGGCGATATTGAAGTCAACGCACAGCGCGAAAAGCACCTTTCCAACATGCGCGCCGCCGGTTCCGACCGCAACCTCAAGATTGCTCCCGCGCAGAAGATGAGTCTGGAAGAGGCTCTGGAATACATCGCGGACGACGAATATGTTGAAGTTACGCCGAAGAACATCCGTCTCCGCAAGAAACTTCTCACCGAGCTGGAACGCCGCCGTCAGCGCAACGCCAAGTCAAAAGAGGATTAATCCTCTCTGTTCAACAGAAAAAATTCAAGGGCTCTGCCGAATCGAATCCGGCAGAGCCCTTTTCCGTTTATGAACGGATGAAGTTCAGTTTCCGCGCGGAAACTGAACACGTCTTTCGTAGTCCCGGATGCGGGTCAGAATTGCGGATACGGAGGGGATTCCATGCTGTTCGCAGTAGAAGTTCCAGACCGCGTTCCAGGGAAGCGTTTTCGCCTCTTCCTGAAGCGCAAGGCGTGCGGTGAGATCCCATGCGGCTTCGGCGGCTTTGATTTCCTCCGCAGGTTCGAGAAAGCCGCGGAGAAGTGCTTTGCGCATGTTGTGTGCTCCGATGACCCATGCGCCGACGCGGTTGATGGTGGCGTCGAAGTAATCCAGCCCGATTTCGATGTTTCCGGTTCCGCAGGCGGCGATTTCGCGCCCGAGATTGAGGAGATCGTCGTTCTGGACAATCACGTGGTCGCTGTCCCAGCGGACTCCGCGGCTGACGTGAAGGAGAATGCTGCCCTGCTGAACGAGGATCGCGGAGAGCTTGTCGGCGATGGATTCGGTCGGGTGGAAGTGTCCCATGTCGAGGCAGATCGCCTTGTTGTGTTTTGCCGCATAGGTGAGATAGAAGTCGTGGGAGCCGACGGTGCAGCTTTCGGTTCCGATGCCGAAGAGTTTGGATTCAACGGCGTCGAGCACGAGTGCGGAATCGACGGGGTCGGCGAAGATTTCGTCGAGGCTTTCCATGAGACGGCGGCGCGGAGCGAGACGGTCGGCGGGGGTGTCTTTGAATCCGTCTGGCGCCCAGAAGTTGCAGACGGAGCGGACGCCGGTGCGTCGGGCGAATTCCGCGGCGATGCGGCGGCAGGCCTTGCCATGGTCAATCCAGAATCTGCGGATTTCTGCGTCTGGGTGTGAAAGGGAGAGACCGTGGTCCAGCTTCGGGTGCGAGTAGAACGCGGGGGCGATGTCGAGCCCGAGTTTGCGCGCGGCGGCCCACTCCGCCCAGCCGGAGAAGTTTTCGATAGTGAATGCATCGCGGTCGCATCCCGGAATCATGGAGTCGACTTCGTGTCCCTGAAGGACAATTTTGTTCGGTCCCGGAATCATGGCGAGCGCTTCATCGAGATCCTGGCGGAGTTCCTCCGCAGTGCGGGCGCGTCCGGGATAGTTTCCTGTGACCTGACAGCCTCCGGTGAGTGCATGTCCGGTGTTTTCAAAACCGACGACGTCGTCGCCCTGCCACGCATGAATTCCGACCGTTGCCGAGTCGAGCTTGCGCAGAGCCTCTTTTACGTCGACTCCGTGTTCCGCATAGATGGAGCACGCATCTTCAAACATCCGTTCCGTTCTGTTCATGATATTTCCTTTCGCAGGTTGAAATAACGCGGTGATTTCAATATAGCCTGCGAAACGGGAAAAAGATATGGACGAACGGAACTATTTTGTGTCGATTTGCGCCATCCGTGTTTGATTACGCGAGCGGCGTCACTCCTTTTTTGAGGAGGATGTTGCCGTATTTTGCCGTTTCTCCGGTTACGACGACAGCGAAGACTTTGCGTGCGCGTTCGTAGAAGGCGAAGCGTTCGACGTGTTCGATTTTTTCCGGCGGGACAAGGGCGTGGACTTTCGCCATGAGCGCTCCGTCGAGCGAATCGCCGGGAACCGGAGCCATCATTGCGACCGGGTGATCGACATAGGCGTCCAGTTCGAGCAGCGGCAGAATTCCCGCGAGCAGATCTGCAACGGGAATGCCGTCGGCACGCAGGACGGGGACGCCGAGCGTGCGTGCGGGGAAGTGTGCGTCGGAGAGAATGATTTCATCGCCGTGTCCCATTTCACAAAGTGCTTTGAGGAGATCGGGCGATACGAGCGGAGAGATACCTTTGAGCATGATAAAATCCCTTTTTTGTTTGCTTTTCGGTTGGCTTTACTGTATATGCGGAAACGGAAAAATCAAGAGGAAGTTTATTTTTCATTTGATAAACATTGAAACTGGCTGTATATTGATGCACCGGAGATTCTCGCTCCGGAACGGAACAGAAAGGGAGTCTTCGGAATGAATTTGAAAAAACTGCTTGTGATCCCGCTCTGCGGGCTTATGCTCGCGGCGACTTCCTGCGGAGATTATGTCGGAAAAGAAAAAAGTCATCCGTTTTTCGTGAAAGCGGAGACCTGCCGCGCATCGGGCGGATACAATGAAGCCGCGCAGTACTACGAGGAGTTCCTCAACGTCTGCCCGCGCTCGCCGGTCGCTCATTACGAACTTGCATCGCTTTACGCGGATCATCTGAACGATCCGTACCGCGCAATCTATCATTATCAGCGTTATCTCGAACTGGACCGCAATTCGCCGGACGCGGAGAATATCCGCAAGTTCATCGACGGTTCCAAGCGCAAGATCTTCGAACAGCTTTCCACCCAGTTCGAATCCGCCGACACCGTCCGCGCGTATGCCGAGGCGGCGAAGACCAAGAAGGCGCTCGACCAGTATGTCGCGTACACAAAGAAGATTCAGGCGCAGAACAAACAGCTTCGCGAACAGAACGAGGAGATGCGCAAGCGCATCGAAACCTTCAAACTCCGTGTGGAGACCTACACCCGCGAGAGCGAACAGTTCAAGCTGAAAGTGGAGGAGCTTCAGAAAAAAGCCCGCGAAGCGGAACGCCGCATTCAGGCGCAGGAAAAACGCGATGCCGAGCCGGAAAAACCGGAAGCGAAGAGTCCGGAGCCGGAGAAAACGGATTCCGTTTCCGCGCCGAAGACGAAAACGGAGTCGCCGACTCCGCTTGACGAGCAGCCTGTTCCGCCGGGTGCCGCCACTTCAACAGATCCGGTCAAAGACAAGCCGGACAGCTGGGAGAGCGCGGATGTTTCCGCCCAGAGTCCGAACGCCGTTGCCGGACGGCCCGAGGGGGAGACAAAGTCAGTTCCGCCGAAGGCGCAGGTGATCCGCCATACCGTCAAGAGCGGCGATACTCTGTTCAAAATCGCCATCAAATATTACGGAAGAAGTTCCGCGGTGCGGATTCTGCGCGAGGCAAACCGGGAGACCTTGAAGGGACGCGACTTCCTGCGGGTCGGTCAGGTCCTGATCATTCCGCCGGATCCGTCAAAGGAGAAAAAACCATGAAAATGATTGTATTTGCATTTTGCGCATCGGCTCTTTTCCTGAGCGGCTGCATCGAAGTGAACCTGCCGGAACAGAAATATCAGGAGACCCGTCTGTTTGAGATTCCGGAACCGGCGTCTGCGCTGTTTCCCTTTCCCGTGGAGGTGCTGCCGTTCCGCTCGGATTCGCCCGCAAAGTTCAAGATGCTGCGCAGGAACGGGACCGAACTTTCCGCGGATGAATACAATAAATGGGCGCAGACGCCTGCGCGGATGATGACGCGCTGCTTCCGCTCCGCATTCCGCTCCGCCGCGCAGGAGGAACCCGCGTTCAAACTCTCCTCGAACATCCTGGTGTTTGAACTCGACGTTCCCTCCGCTTCCGCCGTTCTTTCGGTAGCCTATACGCTCTCTCTGCGCGATGAGGCGGAACCTCTCTTCACGAAGGTTCTGACGGACCGCGTCAAGCTCAAGGAGAATACCCCGGAAGCGTTTGCCTCCGCCATGGAACAGGCGGTCGCGCGGCAGACGGCGACGGTTAAAAATATGATCCTCAACTCGGTGAAAACAGACAAATGAAACACACGATTATGATCGATGAGCGCTCCATCGCGGAGCGGGTCGCCTCTCTTGCGGAACAGATTTGCAACGACTACAAGGGAAAGCAGATCGCTCTCGTCGCGGTCTCCAACGGCGCATTTATTTTTGCCGCCGATCTTTTCCGCAAACTTCCGCACGACACCTATTTTGACTCCGTCAAGGCGTCCTCCTACAAGGCCGCGAAACGCGGGGAGCTGGTTCTCAAGGAAACCTTCAATATCGATCTCAACGGAAAGCATGTTCTGCTGGTGGATGACATTCTGGATTCCGGCGTTACGCTTTCCAACATTGCAAAGTATCTTGAATCCCTCGGCGTGGCGTCGCTCCGCACCTGCGTAATGCTCGACAAGCCTGAAGGACGCGTCTGTGACTTCCATGCGGATTACATCGGCTTCTCCATTCCGAACAAATACGTCTACGGCTACGGCATGGATGACGAATTCGGGCTTCTGCGCGGCTGTCCCTATATCGGTACAAAGGAAGAGGAGTGATTCCCGGTTCGTCCATGGATCTTTCGCGAACCGCTCTTCTGATTCCGGCATATAATCCGGATGAACGTCTGTGCGGACTGCTCCACGAGCTCGCGGAGTACGGCTTTGCCGCGCTGGTCGTTGTCGATGACGGCAGCTGTGCTGCGGCGAAACCGGTGTTTGATTTCATCGGGCGGGAAATTCCCTCCGCCGTCCTGCTCTCGCATGAGAAGAATGCGGGGAAGGGAGCGGCGCTGAAACTGGGGTTCGATTATCTGGTCTCGCATCATTCCGGCTGTTCCGGCGTGGTTACGCTGGATGCCGATGGACAGCACTGCGTGGAGGACGTCCTCGGCGTTTCGCGTGAACATCTGGCGCATCCGGAGGATCTGATTCTCGGAATGCGCGATTTCAACCGGAAGAGCGTCCCGTTCCGCTGCCGCCTCGGGAACCGTGTTTCCCGCGCGCTGATGCGCCTTTTCTTCGGGATCGCTCTTGATGATACGCAGAGCGGTCTCCGTGCGCTCCCGCTTGCTCTGCTGCCGTTCCTGCAGACTCTGAACACGAACCGCTACGAATTCGAGCTGGAGATGCTTGTTCTTGCGAAACGGCGCGAAGTTCCGATCCGGGAAACCGCGATCCGCACGCTCTATCCGGACGGCGGACGTTCCTCGCACTTCCGCGCAGTCCGCGATTCGCTTCGCATTCTGCTGGTCATGTTCCGTCTGCTTCTGATTCCGCCGCGCGGAGGGGCGACCGACTGGAACCGCTACTATTCCGCGCCGCCCGCGACCGCGGGGTTCGCGCGCCGCATTGTCTCCGCGCGTCTCATGCGCATCATCCGGATGTTCCGCCGCGACGGACGGTTTTCCGTTACGGAGCTTGGCGGGGGCGACAGCTGTTTTTACGACCGCATCGACCGCGAGTTCCAGCCGCTTCGCTATACGGTCTGCGACAACAATGCTCTGGCGCTTCGGCGTTTCCGCGACCGCATCGGCAGCGATTCCGGCGTGGTTCTGCGCGAAGTCGATCTTCTGCACTCGCTTCCGGCGGATGCGGAGAAGGCGGATCTGGTTTTTTCCGTCGGGCTGATTGAGCACTTTTCCCCGATGAATACCGCGCGGATGGTGCGGCGACATTTTGAACTGGCGAAAACGGGCGGGCTTGTGATTCTGCTTTTCCCGACGCCGACTCCGCTTTACCGGGCGACGCGGTTCTGTGCGGAATTGCTGCGTCTGTGGATATTTCACGATGAACGCCCGCTCCGTTCCGCCGAAGTCGAACGTGCGATTGCTCCGTACGGGCATGTCGTCCACCGCGAACTGATCCGCGCGAATTTTTTAACTCAGCGCATCATTGTTGCAAGAAAGGAAAAAATATGAGCGAGACACTGAACATTTATGAGACTTTTTCGAGTATTCAGGGGGAATCGACGCATGCCGGGCGGCTCTGCTTCTTCATCCGGCTCGCCGGCTGCAACCTGCGCTGTTCCTACTGCGACACGAAAAAAGCCCAGACCATGGATTCCGGCACTCCGCGTACACTCGATGAACTGGTGGACGAAGCGGAAAAATCAGGATTGAAGCTCGTGGAGATTACCGGAGGCGAACCGATGCTTCAGAGCGCAACGCCGGAGCTTTGCAGGCGGCTTCTTGCGCGCGGATTCGAGGTGCTGATGGAGACAAACGGCAGTGTCGACATCTCCCCGCTTCCTGCGGGAGTGAAGCGGATCGTGGACTGGAAAACCCCGTTTTCCGGCGAATCCGCAAAGATGCTGGATTCCAATTTCCGCTCTCTGCGTCCGGGCGATGAAGTGAAGTTTGTCATTGCAAACCGTGCGGATTACGACGCCGCGCTTGACGTGGTGCGCCGCTTTGATATTGCGGCTCATGCAACAGTTCTGTTTGCTCCGGTTTTCGGAGAAATCAAGCCGCGCACACTGGTGGAGTGGATGCTTGCAGACCGCGCCCCCGCACGCCTGAATCTCCAGTTTCATAAAATCGTCTGGAGTCCTGACACCGAGGGCGTTTGAGTTCAGATCCGGAACGAACCGCTTCCCGCCGGAACGCGGTGCATGGTTCCGTTGATTTCCAGATTGAATTCCTTGTTTGACGTGTACGAGCAGACGCCGTTTTCCGCGATGAGGTCGGTGACGATTTCGCCGAACCGGTAGTTGCGGCAGCCTGTTTTCCCTTTTGTTTCCGCGGAAAGGTGCCAGCGGAGCGTGTTCGTAAAGGCGTTGGCTTCATAGAGTCCGATTGCGTTTTCGATCAGCCCGGCGATCGGCATGAGCGCAGACCAGCCGCAGAAATCCGGACGCACGAGTTTGACGCCGTTGGTCGTGTGCGCGGGTTCCGGTTTGTTCGGGGAGTAGCATTCCCAGATGGTGTGCGGAGTGAAGTTCTTCCAGGTGTCGTACATGTGTTTGAGCATGTCGAGAACTTTTTCGCGGGCGAGATCGAACATGCCGTAACGGAGAAGCGCGCGGGTTCCCGCGTATGCGGTCGGCACCCAGACGGCGCCGTGCCAGTAGAGCCCGTTGTCCGCATTGAATTTCGCATCGTTCCGGGCGACTGTGACCCAGGGGTATTTCCCGCCGAGAAGTTCGGGATCGAGCAGCTTTTCCGCGCAGAGTTTTGCCTGTTCGGGCGTGGCGCATCCGGCAAGGAGCACCCAGAAGGAGGCGGGAGTGACGATCCGCAGCGGCTTCATGGTCTCCGGGTCAATGTCGTAGAAGAAGCCGTCGACCGGATCCCAGTAGTATTTCTGAATGAGTTCCTGTTTCTCTTTTTTATGTGCGATCCATTCGGCTGCGAGCGCATTGTCGCCGATGATTTCCGCCATACGGGCGATGCATTCGGCGGTGAGCGCCTGCTGTGCGATGGCGTCGACCCAGTAAAAATCTTTGAGTTCAGGACCGGCATCGGTATGGGAGAAACGGCCGCGCGGGGTGTTGTCCATGCCGCTCTGAATGCCACCCCAGAGATACCCCTTGTCCTGATGAATCCAGCGTGTGGGAACCATGCACTGATCGGGAAGGACGCTTTCCTTGAGACTTTCGAGCCAGTCGTAATGCTTTTGAAGCACTTTGGTGTTCTGGAGAATGTCTTTGAGATGTTCGCGGTTTCCGGACATGAGGGCGTTTTCATATTCCGCCCATGCGAAAAGCGGGGGATTGTCGGGATGCTGGATGAGGATCGGCGCGCGGTCACCGGGCTTGTTGCCGGTCCACGCGGGTTCGCCTTCCGGGATTTTGACGAGAGGAAGACGCACGCCGTTCTGGAGCACGTCGATGAGGTTGCGGAAGGATTCGATGCCCGGGAAGTCTTTCGGGGAGAACTTGCAGAACAGAGTCATGAAACAGGTGTCCCAGATCCAGATTCTGGATTCGCAGAACGACTCGTCAATGTAGGGATCCTGCGGCATGCCGGGGATGTGCTTGACGTGGTCTTTCGCAAGGTTCCACGCGAGGTTGTAAAGCTCAATGTATTCCGGATGTTCATCGAACACCGGGTGCGGGATATGATTGAACCAGTCTTCCCTCATGATCGGCTCCTTCCGTTATTGAATCAGGCGAGAACTTCCGCTTTTTCGATGATGACGGGTTCGACCGGGACATCGTCGTGGTAGCCGTACGGGGCGGTTTCGACTTTGGCGATCTTGTCGACGACGTTCATGCCCTTCGTGACTTTTCCGAAGACGCAGTAACCGTATCCGGACGGGGTCTTGGAGCGGTGGTCGAGGAAGTCGTTGTCGACGAGGTTGATGAAGAACTGTGCGGTTGCGCTGTCGATGACGTTTGTGCGGGCCATTGCGATGGTTCCGCGCTTGTTGGAGGGGGAGAGATGGGCTTCGTTCTTGATCGGGGGCTCGGTGTCGAGTTCGTTCATGTCGGCGTCCATTCCGCCGCCCTGGATCATGAATCCGTCGATGACGCGGTGGAAGATGGTTCCGTTGTAGTGTCCGCTTTTGACGTAGTCGAGGAAGTTGCGGACGGTGACGGGAGTCTCCTTGTCGAAGAGTTCCAGTTCGATGTCGCCCATTTCTGTTGTCAGTCTGACTTTGGTGCCCATATTTGAATTCCTTGCTTAATTGCCTTTCATGGCGATGCTTACGATATCGGGAGCGATCCGCTGGAGGAGCGAATCGGCCATTTCAAGAACCTGTCTGTGGTCGGCGCACTTCATGGCGTCCTGTGCGAATTTTTCCGCTTCGAACATGCGGAGGCTGCGGACGACGCGCCGGGCTGCGCCGAGAGCGCCGGTGCTCATGCTGAGCTCCTGCACGCCGAGTCCGACGAGCAGCGGAATGAACCGCGGATCGGAGGCCATTTCCCCGCAGACTCCCACCCAGATTCCGGCGGCGTCCGCGGCTTTCACGATGTTGTTGATCAGCATCAGAATCACCGGGTGCGCGGGGCGGTACAGCGTTGCGACTTTTTCGTTGCCGCGGTCGACTGCCATGGTGTACTGCACGAGGTCGTTTGTGCCGATGCTGAAGAAGTCGACTTTCCGTGCGAGGTGTTCGGCGAAGAGCGCCGCCGAGGGGGTTTCGACCATGATGCCGACTTCCATGTGTTCGTCGAATTTGAGTTTTTCCAGACGCAGTTCCGTGCGCGCCTTGTCGAGCATCTCCTTGAGACGGTCGATTTCGTCTTCGCATGTGACCATGGGGAACATGAGGCGTGCGGGACCGAACGCGCTGGCGCGGAGGATTGCGCGGAGCTGCGGCATCAGCAGTTCGGGATACGCGAGACAGAGCCGGATGGAGCGCTGACCGAGGAACGGGTTGGGGTCGGGCGTCGTCTGAAGCACGGCGGAAAGTTTGTCTCCGCCGAGGTCGAGCGTGCGGATGATGACTCCCTGTCCGTCTGCGCCTGCGACGATTTTGCGGTAGACTTCAAACTGCTCCTCTTCGGTCGGGATCTTGTCCATGAAGAGATATTCGGTGCGGAAAAGCCCGATTCCCGCCGCGCCGGACTTGCGGACGTCGTCAATGTCGCCGACGTCGTCGATGTTGGCGGAGAGGTGAATGCGGTAGCCGTCGATGGTCTCCGATTCAAGGGAGCTTTCCTGCTGCAGCTGGTTGAAGAGCTGTTCTTTCGAGACCTCTTTCTGCGCATAGAGTTCGAGTGTTTCGGGTTTCGGGTTGGTGATGACCGCGCCGATGAAACCGTCGATGATGATGAGGTCGCCGTTGTGCACATTCGCCGCGAGATTCGTCACGCCGACGACGGCGGGGATGCGCATGGAGCGCGCGAGGATTGCTGTGTGCGAGGTGCGGCTTCCGGTTTCGGTGGCGAACGCCTGCACGTTTTCCCGGTCGAGCATGGCGGTGTCCGACGGCGTGAGGTCGCGGGAGATCAGAATACGCTGACCGGGCAGATGGTCGAGAAGCTGGCGCGATTCTCCGCTGAGGTTGTCGAGCACGCGGTAGGCGACATCCGCGATGTCCGCGGCGCGTTCCTTGAGATACTGGTCGTTGACCGCGGAAATTGCGGCGATGTACCGCTTCATGATTCCTGCGAAAACCACATCCGCCGCCTGAAGCTGCTTGCGGATGCCGTCGTAGACTTCCTGCATGAGCACTTTGTCGTCGACGATCAGCAGGTGCGCTTCAAAGATGCTTGCCTCCTGGGAAGCGAGGGATGATTTGACGCGCGCCTGGAGTTCGAGAATCTGCGCGCGGGTTTTCGCGAGAGCCGCATTGAGCCGGGCTGTTTCCGCGGGAACTTCCGCCTCGGTGATGGGTTTGGGCTCCAGATCGAGGGAAGAACGGTTTGTTCCGCCGACGACGAGGGCGATGCCGATCGCGATACCGGAGGAGGCCGCGATCCCGTGGTACATCACTTCATTGCGGATTTCACGGTTTTGCGGCAGAGAGAGGGGTTCGGGTGTGGAATCATTCTTCATCGAAACGTCTGTCAACCAAGTCGTTGAGGGCTTTAACGGCATTTTCCGCATCGGGACCGGAGGCGGTAATGACAAGTTTGGAGCCGCAGGCGGCGGAAAGCACGAGCATGCTCATGAGGCTTTTTCCGTTTGCGGTTTCCGAGTCCTTCGAAACGGTGATGTCGCTGTCGAATTTAGACGCAGTCTGAACAAAAAGGGACGCCGGTCTTGCATGAAGACCCAGTTTGTTTTTGATGATGCACTCAACTGTTTTTGTGGATGCTCGCATCGGGTATCCCTCTCCTTCAAATTTTACGGTTCACATAATATAGCATTCTTTCCTGAAAATTCAACAGAGCGTTCCGGAAAGTTTTTAAATAGCTCCAAGTGTTTGAAAATAAAAGAGTTGCAGCTTTTAACCGTCGCCTCGATTCTCTACCGTTCCGGGAGAATTTTCACACTGCTGGGCAGAGC
>URNX01000008.1 GCA_900549415.1 uncultured bacterium | reverse complement strand
GTGTATAAGTATCTACAGTTCAAGCGGATTCGCACCCGCCTGTTGAACTTTTGCCCCGCTTCAAGGGGATTGCGACCAGTTTTTCTTTCAGTTTCAAGATCAATGCAGCAAGTTGAACTTTTGCCCCGCTTCAAGGGGATTGCGACGCCACCATCCCCGAAGTGGGGTATTCAACACCGTTGGTTGAACTTTTGCCCCGCTTCAAGGGGATTGCGACGCTCTGTTGATGGGTACAAAAAAGCAAGCAACGACATGTTGAACTTTTGCCCCGCTTCAAGGGGATTGCGACGGCATCCCCCTGCTGTTTTAGGATCCAAGCCTGGCGGTTGAACTTTTGCCCCGCTTCAAGGGGATTGCGACATGCGATGATTGTTTTTCATGTTGTTTCCTTTCTTAGTTGAACTTTTGCCCCGCTTCAAGGGGATTGCGACTATCTTCAAGTCTCCAACTAACCGTAAAATCATTGTGTTGAACTTTTGCCCCGCTTCAAGGGGATTGCGACTTTCAGGTAAATCAGCTATAAAACTATCAATTTCAGGTTGAACTTTTGCCCCGCTTCAAGGGGATTGCGACACTGGTTACCGCTTGACATGCCAAACATGCCCGTTCAGTTGAACTTTTGCCCCGCTTCAAGGGGATTGCGACTGATCCTCTCTGCCGATAAAGAGCTTATGGGTAAGCTCGTTGAACTTTTGCCCCGCTTCAAGGGGATTGCGACGGATCCGGCAACCCCACCGGCTCCCCAAATTTAAGTTGAACTTTTGCCCCGCTTCAAGGGGATTGCGACAAGTCACCGGTGCTATCTACGAATAAATTAAAACCGGTTGAACTTTTGCCCCGCTTCAAGGGGATTGCGACCACCGTCGCCATCAAATTCAGTATAGGTGGCGCTGAGTTGAACTTTTGCCCCGCTTCAAGGGGATTGCGACCGAATTGTCGCTGTCGCGACCAGTTCGCATAGTTTGGGTTGAACTTTTGCCCCGCTTCAAGGGGATTGCGACGGAATGTCAGTTGATTTTAAAAGAACGTATGCTCAACTGTTGAACTTTTGCCCCGCTTCAAGGGGATTGCGACTCTAGCGAGGTCCACGAATAAACAACGCCATATCTAGTTGAACTTTTGCCCCGCTTCAAGGGGATTGCGACTTTGACGAAGAGCGCGTTGTTGTTGTGTTGAACTTTTGCCCCGCTTCAAGGGGATTGCGACAACTACAGCGACTCCGTTGGAGTCGAAGTCGCTGGTTGAACTTTTGCCCCGCTTCAAGGGGATTGCGACAACCGAACCTTGACGCAATCACCGAAGCAATCTTGTTGAACTTTTGCCCCGCTTCAAGGGGATTGCGACCCCATAGCCGATACTCCACCTATTTACGTCCCAATAGGGTTGAACTTTTGCCCCGCTTCAAGGGGATTGCGACCGTTACGAACGAACTCTTTCCGTCCATCCGGTTTGATTGTTGAACTTTTGCCCCGCTTCAAGGGGATTGCGACAATACCTAGTATCTATTGAGTTTTATAACTTGTACTTGGTTGAACTTTTGCCCCGCTTCAAGGGGATTGCGACTATCATTTCTGCTCTACATGGACAAAGGTATAACAAGTTGAACTTTTGCCCCGCTTCAAGGGGATTGCGACCTGCCTGCTTAATAAGATTGTCCATAGTCTGGCCGTTGAACTTTTGCCCCGCTTCAAGGGGATTGCGACGGGGTGTGAGATTAACGAAATTCATGGTAATTTCTGTTGAACTTTTGCCCCGCTTCAAGGGGATTGCGACCTACGACTGTCCTGCACCTTGTCTCTATATAGTTCTGTTGAACTTTTGCCCCGCTTCAAGGGGATTGCGACAGCCGGATCAAGATAGCAATCCGCGAATCCCTCTGTTGAACTTTTGCCCCGCTTCAAGGGGATTGCGACAAGACGACGGCATGTGGTGTGAGGTTAATAAATTTGTTGAACTTTTGCCCCGCTTCAAGGGGATTGCGACAAGCCCGGTGAAAGCGTCTGCGTGTCAAAACTTCCCGGTTGAACTTTTGCCCCGCTTCAAGGGGATTGCGACTAATTATCAGCGCCATTAATATCGCGCCATCTTCCGTTGAACTTTTGCCCCGCTTCAAGGGGATTGCGACTATCCCAGCCTGTCCAAGTTCTACACACTTAACTCTGGTTGAACTTTTGCCCCGCTTCAAGGGGATTGCGACTCGTTGAGGGACTCAAAAGTTACGACATAAACGAGATCGTTGAACTTTTGCCCCGCTTCAAGGGGATTGCGACTATCATGAAGCCTGTTAGTACATGCAAAAGGCTTCCAGTTGAACTTTTGCCCCGCTTCAAGGGGATTGCGACTTGATCCAGGGAATTTAAAAGCCGCGTCGAATCCGAGTTGAACTTTTGCCCCGCTTCAAGGGGATTGCGACTGACAAAATCAGCTAAATAATATTCACGACAAGACGAGTTGAACTTTTGCCCCGCTTCAAGGGGATTGCGACAGATCATCCCAATAAATTGTCAAGGAGTGAGTCGGGTTGAACTTTTGCCCCGCTTCAAGGGGATTGCGACCGGCTGACGTTTACCTCCTCCCCCTCTGGTTGTTGAACTTTTGCCCCGCTTCAAGGGGATTGCGACGCGGCAATCCAAGCCAAGTACGCATTTGTTTCAAGTTGAACTTTTGCCCCGCTTCAAGGGGATTGCGACACGGTATCATCCTCAAAATCAATCTCAGCTTGATAGTTGAACTTTTGCCCCGCTTCAAGGGGATTGCGACTACTCCTTGTTGTGTGCTTCACTTTTTCTCAATTGTTGAACTTTTGCCCCGCTTCAAGGGGATTGCGACGTCACTCGACTTACGTCGATGTGATTCAGATCGGCATGTTGACCTCTATCTCAACTTTCAGAGGATTGTTGCCATGCGCTTCTAGCGAGATTTCAATACATACTCTCCATAGATTTTTCTTCCCATTTCAGGGGGACTGTATGCCATCAATCATTCACTTTTCCGATTTTGGATTGTAAATCCATCCCGCCTTTTCACCAACCTCCCTTTTCACCAATCTACATTCGATGCCTTTTATTCCTGCGTTCTGCGGGGCAGTTTCGCATTTCTGAACTCAATTTGCTGGCCAAATATTCTCTCATTCCGGGGGCTGCGGGCAGGGCGGAGGAGACAACTGCGCTGACAAAATTTGTCACTTCTTTTTCGCAAAATCAGGGGGAGGGGTCTTGTTTTTTTTCGATTTTTCGGTATAATTACTGATAGAAACGGAGTTCGAAAGTGAAAAAAGCAAATTATCAGACATTGGCAGATGAGGCTGGCGTCAGTTTCAAAACACTCTACAGAGTGCTCAATCAGGAACCGAACGTCAGCAGAAAAACTCGCGAACGCGTACTCGACGTCCTTGCCAAAAACGGAGGAATCGATTTCTTTCCCGTCAAGGATTCCACCGTGCTGATTCTCAGCTATCTGCTGGTTCCATATCTCGCGCTCCGCGCAACAGAACTGATCGATCATCTCTCGGCGGATTTCAATTGTCTGCTGCTCGATATTGAAAGAAATCCGGCAAAAATCCTGCAATCCGCTCAGCTCGCGGATATCGTCATCTGCATCGGCGGCATCCCGGACGGGCTCGAAGACAGGCTCCGAAAAGAAAATCCGGATTTGCGGATCATCGACGTTTTCGGACGCGGAGGCGATATTTCCGTCCTCGTCGATGAGTGCGAACTCGGATGTACCGCGGCAAAATATCTGGCGGAACGCGGACACCGCACAATCTGGGTCCCGATGGAAAAGCGCACGCATGGACGCGAATCCATTCCCCGATGCTGGGTCTTCGAAGGATGGTTCCGCGACAATGTACCGGGATCCAGTGTCAAATTCATCGATCTCAACAACTGCCGGAAGGCGTTCACTGGAACCGAGCGTCCCGACGCCGTCTGGGCTTCCCGGTGGGTCGATGCAAACTGGATTCTGTTCAATATGCGGGAACACAATATCCGGATTCCGGAAGACGTCTCTTTCCTCAGCACAGATTTTCCCGACGAGATTCCGCCGCACAATCTGGACCGTCTCGACACGGTCTATTTCTCCACGGCGCAAGTTGCGGAGGTCGTGCGGCACAACATTCTGCGCCATCCGATCCGGGCCAATACTGGGCATATCACCATCATGACCGAAATCAAAGTCTCCGTACGCGGCTCCGTAGTCGACCGGAATGCCAAAACGACAGGCTCTCAAAAATCGAACATACAATCCAAAAACAAGAAAGGAAGTGTTGTATGAAAGAAAAATTCCTCTCCCTCCCGCCGGTCTCCAAATCAAGAAAAACGAGATTCACTCTTATAGAACTTCTTGTAGTAATTGCGATTATCGCAATTCTTGCCGGTATGCTTCTTCCTGCGCTCAATGCCGCAAGGGAAAAGGCGCGGCAGATCAGCTGTTCAGGGAATCTGAAACAAATGAACACGTATACTCTGCTCTACACGGATTCCTACGGCGGAAGAATCGTCACCAGCGCGCTCGGGTACGGAACCGTCGGCGAGGGGGCAACCTATATCCGTGTGCTCGAAACGGCGGGGCTCATCAAGAAACAGCAGCTCAATCTTGTACACTGTCCGAACGGCGAATTTCCCGGATATACAGGGGCGGATGACAAATTTTTCAACCATTGCTACGCCTCCAACTTCAATGCGGCGCAGACTTATCTGGGAAACTGGATTTCGCAGGATGAAGGGACGATCTCGTTCAATAAAATCAAAATTCCCTCGCGCTTCGTCTGGCTTGCAGATGCACGGGTCGCAGACGCGCGTTACTCCCGCCCGAAACTGTGGATGACGGCAAGTTCCGCCGGGGACTGGGGCGCGATGCCGTGGTATGCGCACTCGAACGGACGTGTCAACACTGCATGGGGCGACGGGCATGTCTCCGCGGCTCCAAGTCAGGAATTCTTCTGGTGTTACAATAAATGGGGCGTTGATTTCATGCCGCGGTGAGGTGCTCAGAATGAAATGGATCAGAAAAATTGCAACAGCGCTTCTGGCGGGACTCTGTCTCGCCGCAGGAGCGGAGAATCTGCTGCTCAGTCCGGAACCCGAAGCTCCGCTCAAGGGCTGGAGCACGGGAAAAGGAGTTCAGCTGGAAGCGCAGAACGGGACGCTCTCCGTCGTCATTGATGGCGGAGGATGCGGCGTCAGCCGGAAAATTGCGCTGAAGCCCGAATGGAAATGGGTTTCGCTCTCGATGAAAATGAGAACGGAGAATCTCAAGCCAGGCAAAGACGGGTGGCGGAACGGACGGCTCGCCATGCGGTTTCATGACAAAAACGGGAAGGGGACCGGACCGTGGCCGGAGGTTTTCGGATTCTCCGGAAACACGCAGCTTCGGAATTGCGTCCGCCTTTACGAAATCCCCGCGGGAGCGGTGATGCTCGAAGTTTCTCCGGCAAACTTCGGCGTTTCGGGACGCGTCGAATTCAAAGAGATGAAACTGGAACCAGTCTCAGACCTGAAACAGCTCAAACTGGATGCGGATTCTCCGGACGGTTCCCCGAAAGCGAAACTATGGGATGTCGCGGACGCTTTCCGGATTGTCACGCCGACCCGCGAAACGATCTGCCTGAACGGACTTTGGAATTTTTTCCCCGTCCGCAAACCCGCGGAAGCGGCGGCTGTTCCGCAGACGGGGACCGGATGGGGCTGGTTCAAAGTTCCCGGAATCTGGCCCGGCATGGGATGGGGGGACAATCAGCCGGGGGACAACTCCGCAATCGTTCTTTCTCCGTTCGCCTCCGCCGGCTTCAATCCGGCAAAACTGAATACCGCGTGGTACCGGCGGACCGTTGCGGTTCCTGCTGACTGGAAAGGGCGCGCGGTTTCGCTCGACATTTCCATGCTTCAGACCTGTGCACAAGTCTATGTCGACGGAAAGAGAGCCGGAGAGCTTTACTATCCGGGCGGGAAAGTCGATCTGACTGCCGCAATCAAACCGGGGACGACTCAGGAGCTTGCTCTGCTCGTTTCTGCGAAAAACGATGAAGCAGTCGGCTCGGTCTTCATGGCGCCGGGACGTCTTGTCAAGACATCCGGGAAAATCATGAACCGCGGCATCACCGGTGATATGTTCCTCACAGCGGAACCGCGCAGAGCCGCGATTTCCGATGTGCATGTCATCACAAGCTGGCGGGCGGAGAAAATCACCTGCGATGTCGGCGTTGAACATGCGGAACCGGGAACCTATCGTCTGGAAGCGGAGATTTTCGACGGAGACAGTCGTGTTCTCTCCTTCCGCTCCCGTCTGTTTTCCGTAAAGAATGGGGCAAAGTTCCGGCGCAAGTTTTCGAAGAAATGGCTTGCTCCGAAACTCTGGGATATTGACACTCCGGAAAATCTCTACACAGCGAAAGTCCGTCTTGTCCGTGAAAATGGTGCGGTTGCGGATGAATTTTTCCCGCAGACGTTCGGGTTCCGCGAATTCTGGTGCGAAGGACGGAACTTCATGTTGAACGGGTCGGTGATTCATCTGCGTTCGACGGCGGTCTCCTCCGTTCTGGAAGGTTCCGCCCGCGCCAGCCGGGAAGTGCTCGAACAGGTCATGCGGAGAGCGAAGTCGATGGGGTTCAATCACCTTATCTCCTACAATTACTCTTTTGCCCCCGGAGTCGTCGGCTATCAGGAGAGCCTTTACCGCGAGGCGGCAAAGGCGGGCATTCTGATGTCGCTTTCCATGCCGCATCCTGCGCATTTCAATTGGGCGCTCGACACGCCGGAAGAGCGGAAACGCTATCTGGAGCAGTCGGAATTTCTCATCCGCCGTTTCCAGAACAATCCCGCGATCGTGCTTTACGCGGCAACGCACAATGCAGCCGGATACTTTGCCGATCAGAGCCCGCTGAAACTCGACGGCATTTATTCTCCCGACGGAGATGCGCCGAACAAAGAACGCAAACAGGCGCTGCTCGCCGGAGAACTTATCGGAGGACTTGACCCGACGCGTCCGGTTTATCATCATGAATCGGGCAATCTCGGCGACGTCATGACGCTCAACTGCTATCTGAACTGGGTTCCGGCGCAGGAGCGCAGCGACTGGCTCGAACACTGGGAAAAAGAGGGCGTCAAACCGCTCATGCTCGTGGAATGGGGTCTTCCCCATACACCTTCGTGGAGCAGTTTCCGCGGTCCAGCCTTCATCTACAGCGGAGACGCCAGAGTCGTTCAGTGCATCTGGCTGAACGAATACAACGCCGCGCTTTTCGGAGAACGCACCTACGCGACATCACCCGGAAAGGAAAAAGCATACCGGATACAGGAACGTGTTTCGACCGGAAACAAGCCGGTTCATTATATCCAGATCTTTCCGTACCGTCCCGCCACGCTCCCCGTCTGTGCGGAGATGGCGGACGACAACTTCCGTTCCATGCGGGCACGCGGGCTTTCCGGGCTGCTGCCGTGGGATTTTTCGCTTTTCTGGAAGCGGACGGGGAAAACGTACAACGGACCATGGAAGAAGCGGTTTGAAAACCTCAAACAGCCCGGCATCGTTCCCGATACCGCACGCGGCGGAGGAACCTGGCTTGAAGATCTCAACACGGAATATGAACCGACCGAACTTGGCGTTGCCGGTCTCAAATGGCTCAAAGAGAAAATCGCGTGGATCGCAGGGAAACCCGGCGACTTCACCGAAAAAGGGCACAACTTCCGTCCGGGCGAAACAGTCCGCAAGCAGGTCATGATCGTCAATGACAGCCGGCGCACCGTCAAGACCTCGGTAAAATGGAGTGTTCCTGAACTCAATCTATCCGGAGCCCAAACGCTTTCGGTTGCTCCCGGAACACGCGCCGGAGTTCCGGTGACCTTCACTCTTCCCGGTGAATTCTCCGGAGATGAAATAAACCTCCGCGCGAAAATTGATTTCGGAAACGGCGACGCTGCGGAAGACAGCTTCCGCATCCGCATTCTTCCGCCGGAACCGGCTCAATTCGTCTCCCGCATCGGAGTATTCGATCCCGAGGGGAAAAGTGCGGAACTGCTGAACAGACTCCATGTCCCGTTCCGGAGACTCGATTCTGTTTCCAGTCTGAACGGCGTCGATCTGCTGATTCTCGGACGCGGCGCGCTGAAGAGGAATCTTCCGCAGCTTGCACCGTGGTTGGAGCAGGGCGGCAGGCTCCTTGTGCTGGAACAGACGTTCGGCACGCTCGACCGCATGGGATTCCGGAGCACGGAATACGGTCTGCGCAAACTTTTCCCGCTCGACCGGACATTTGCGGAGACGGAAGCGTTCAACTGGCGGGGATCTTCCACGCTTACGCTTCCTTACCTCAAACTTCCGGAAAAGGAGAACGGCTATCCGTCCTGGAACTGGCACGGCTTCAACAACACGCGTCCGTGGCGAGCCGGAAACCGCGGCAACACGGTCAGCGTTCCATTGGAGCGTCCGAATGCAGGAAACTTCCTTGCTCTCATGCAGGGCGGATTTGATCTGCAGTATGCTCCCGCGCTCGAAGCGAAAGCCGGAAAGGGAATCGCGATCTTCTCCCAGTTCGACATTACCGGACGAACCGAACCCGATCCGGAAGCGGAAAATATTCTGCTCCGCATGCTCGAACGTCTCGACAAAGCGGAACCGGCGCCGGAACTTCCGACCCGTTTCGCCGGAAATGCGGAACTGGAAAAGCTGCTGAAATCGGCACTCGTTTCGGCGCAGAAAACCGATACCGTTCCGGCGGACGGCGTGCTGGTTGTCGGCCCCGGCGCCCGTCTCCCCGAACTCACCGGAGCTGTCAAAAACGGACTCCGGGTTCTGCTGCTCGGCCTTTCCGGCAAAGAGCTGGAAGCGCTTCTCCCGGGACAGTTCCGGACTACGCCCGTGCGCAGTTATTCCGATTTTGCGGAAGGCTTGGAATCCGATCCTGTATTCCGCGGCGTCTCCAATGCCGACCTGCACTGGCGTAAGGAAGTGAGTTTCGATGCCTTTGATGCAAAGGGATCGGGCGGACGCGCTCTCCGCGCCCTTCATCTCGGCAAAGGAACTGCCGTTGCGCTTCAGGTCGCACCGTGGATGTTCGATGAAAAAGAGTTCCAGTTCCGCACGACCCGCCGGAGAAATACCGCGGCGGTGACGCGTCTGCTTTTCAATCTCGGAGCAAAGACTGCGTCGGGAATCTGGAGCACACTCTTCCCCTCGCGCACAAATACCTCCTTGAACATCCCGCTTGCCGGAGAGTGGCTTGGAAAAGCCGATCCGCGTGAGACGGGGGAAAAGGAGAAATGGCAGACCCGTCCCGCGGATGCTTCCTGGACGAAAATCAAAGTTCCCGGCAAGTTCGAGGATCAGATAGAGACTCTGAAAAACTACGATGGACTTTTCTGGTACAAACGGACATTCAATCTTCCGGAAGGTGTTGCGCCGGAAAGTCTCTGTACCCTCTCGCTCGGTCCGGTCGACGACGAGTCCTGGGCATGGGTGAACGGCCAGTTCGTCGGAGAGGTCACGCAGAAGACGAATCCGTCCGATTACTGGGCGGCTCAGCGGTTCCATTCGTTCAGAGGAACTCTGCTGCACGCGGGCGAAAATGAGATCACAGTTCTCTGCCGCGACCTGCGCGGAAAGGGCGGTATTCTCGGCTCTCCCGTGCTTCGTGCGATTCCTCCGATGCGGTTCTACACACAGGAACCAGTCAGTTCAGACGACCCGTTCCGCTATTTCCGCTGGTAACGGATTTAACAAAAAACAAAGCGGTCCCGTCCGGAATAGCGCCGGACGGGACCGCTGATTTTAAATCAGGAGAAAATCAGAATTCCAGGGACAGGAATTCCGACAGAGCGTCTTTCCAGTCGGGCATCGGGGCAAAGCCCAGCTCGCGGAGACGCTGTTTGACCAGACGGGAATTTTTCGGGCGGGGGGCGGGACGCGGAAACTCTTCCGTTGTACAGTTCTGAACTTCCTGCTTTATTCCCTTCTGACGGAAAATCTCGCGGGCGAAATCCGCCCAGCTGGCTTCGCCTTCGCAGGTCATATGAATTGTTCCGGTGACTTCCGGACACTCCAGAAGCTCTCCCAGTTTCCGCGAAACCGCAACCGCACTCGTCGGATTGCCGATCTGGTCCGAAACGACTTTCAGAACCGGACGTGTGCCGTCCGCAAGTTTCAGCATCGTATGAACGAAGCTCGGTCCGCCGAATCCGTAAAGCCACGAAACGCGGCAGATGGCGGAGTTCTCGGGATAAATCCGGCGGATCGCCTCTTCTCCGGCAAACTTGCTTTTGCCGTAAACCGTTGCACCGCCGTTCGCCGTGTCATATTCAGTGTATGCGTGATCTGCAAAACCGTCAAACACGTAATCGGTCGAGATCGCGAGGAGGCGGCAGGTGGCGTTTTTGCAGGCCATCGCAACATTCGCGGTTCCCTGTTCGTTGAGCTTGTAAGCAAGCGCCTGTTCCGTTTCGCATTTGTCGACGGCTGTCATTGCGGCGCAATGAATCACCGCATCGGGCGAATACTTTTTGAGCACGGCGGAAAAGCCGTTCAAATCGGTAATGTCCGCTTCTGGGAGATCGGTCGGGATGATTTCAAAGTGGCCGCCGAGAATCCGGCAGATGGTCCGGCCGAGCATTCCCTTGCCGCCGGTGAGTAAAACTTTCATCATTTCATGTAGTCCTGATTGTTGAAATCAAAGAGTTCCGCTTCAGCGAAAAGCGGATTTTTCGTATCTTTGGGGGAGAGAATCCATTCGCCGGGATGAACACGCCAGTCAATGCCGAGCGCGGGGTCGTCGAAGCGGATGCCGCGTTCGGAAGGAGGCATGTAGACATTGTCGCATTTGTACGCGAAGATCACATCGTCGCTGAGCACGGCGAACCCGTGGGCGAAGCCGCGCGGAACGAAGAGCTGACGTTTGTTTTCGCCGGAAAGTTCCACGGCGACGTGTTTTCCGAACGTCGGGGAGCCTTTGCGGATATCGAGCGCGACGTCGAGCACAGCGCCGGAGATGACGCGCACCAGTTTTGCCTGTGTGTAGGGCGCGGCCTGGAAGTGGAGTCCGCGCAGGACGCCGAAGCGGGAGCGCGATTCGTTGTCCTGAACCCAGTTGCAGTCGATCCCGATTTCACGGTATTTTGCTTCGTTCCAGGATTCAAAGAAGTAGCCGCGCGCATCGCCGAAAAGTTTCGGTTCGATGATTTTCACTTCCGGGATTTCTGTTTCAATCACATTCATTGTGTCACCAGCCGTTTCAAGTATTGTCCGTATTCTGTTTTGAGCATATCGTCGATGCTGTCAAGCACATCCTGAGCAGTCATCCAGCCTTTTTCGTAGGCGATTTCCTGCAGACAGGCGATTTGCAGTCCCTGCCGTGTTTCGATGGTGCGGATGAAGTTTGCCGCATCGAGCATGCTGTCATGCGTTCCGGTATCGAGCCACGCGTAACCGTTTTTGAAGACTTCCACGTTCAGTTTTCCGCGCCGGAGATATTCGCTGTTGACGGCGGTTATCTCCAGCTCTCCGCGGGCGGAGGGTCTGATGTTTTCCGCGATGTTCACGACATCATTGTCGTAGAAGTAAAGTCCGGTTACCGCGTAGTGGGATTTCGGCTTTTCCGGTTTTTCCTCAATGCTGACCGCTTTGCCGTTTTTATCGAATTCGACCACGCCGAAACGTTCGGGATCGCGCACGTAGTAGCCGAACACGGTTGCGCCCTCGGTTCGGGCGGCCGCCTGCAGAAGCAGCTGTTCGAGTCCGGCTCCGTAGAAAATATTGTCGCCGAGCACCAGCGCAACAGAATCGGCGCCGATGAAGGATTCGCCGATGAGAAACGCCTGAGCGAGTCCCTCCGGTTTCGGCTGAACCGCATAGGAGAAGCGGACGCCGAAGCGGGAGCCGTCACCGAGAAGACGCTGGAACGACGGCTGATCCTCCGGAGTTGTGATGATGAGAATATCGCGGATCCCGGCGAGCATGAGCGTGCTGATCGGATAGTAGATCATCGGCTTGTCATAGACTCCGAGGAGCTGTTTGGAAACGCCGCGCGTGATGGGGTGCAGACGCGTTCCCGCGCCTCCGGCGAGAACAATTCCTTTCATTTTGCGTCTCCTGTTCCGAGCCGTTCCATTTTGTAAGCGCCGCTGAGCACATGCGCGCACCAGTCGTTCCGGTGAGCGAGGTACCATTCGACGGTTTTCCGGATGCCGCTTTCGAAGGTCTCTTCCGGTTTCCAGCCGAGTTCGCGGGCAATTTTGGAGGGATCGATTGCATAGCGCAGGTCGTGTCCGGGACGATCCTTCACATGAACGATCTGTTCCGCGTACGGTTTGCCGTCCTTGCGCGGGGCGAGTTCATCCAGAAGCGCGCAGACAGTCTTCACAACCTCGATATTCTTCTTTTCATTGTGTCCGCCGATATTGTAAGTTTCGCCCGGAACGCCCTGCGTGACAACGAGATAGAGCGCGCGGGCATGGTCTTCCACATAGAGCCAGTCGCGCACCTGCAGACCTTCGCCGTAAACGGGGAGTTCCTTGCCGTCGAGCGCATGGAGAATGATCAGCGGAATGAGTTTTTCGGGGAAATGGTACGGTCCATAGTTGTTTGAGCAGTTCGTGACGATGGTCGGAAGCCCGAACGTGCGTTTCCATGCGCGAACCAGGTGGTCGCTGGAGGCTTTCGAGGCGGAGTAAGGGGAGCTGGGCGCATAGGGAGTTGTTTCGCGGAAGAAATCCTCCGGTCCGTTCAGGTCGCCGTAAACCTCATCGGTGGAAATATGGTGGAAACGGAAAGCGCGTTTTGCATCGTCCCCGAGCACGGAAAAATATTTGCGTGCGGCTTCCAGCAGGGTATAGGTTCCGACGATATTGGTCTGAATGAATTCGCCGGGACCGTCGATTGAACGGTCAACGTGTGATTCGGCCGCGAGATGCATGACGTGCGTCGGCTTGAAGTCGGCAAAAATGCGGTCCATTGTCGAACGGTCGCAGATGTCCGCTTTTTCAAATCGGAAACGCGGGTCGGCGGAAATTTCCGTGAGGTTCTCCAAGTTGCCAGCGTAGGTGAGCTTATCCACAACGCAGAGGGCATCGGGCGTGTTTTTGATGATATGGCGCGCAACGGCGGAGCCGATGAATCCGGCGCCTCCGGTGACGATAATCCGGCGGTTTCCCATTCAGCGAACCTTTCTTCATTGTATTGCTGTAATTTTTTCAGGAAACATACAGCCGGAAACGCGTTTCGTCAAGCCTGAAATATTTTTATGAAGCAGATTCTTGCGGATATTTTTAAGATTTCCGCGTGAAAGGCGGGGAGAATTTTTGCAGATTTATTTGTTAAATGCGGATTCTGCGTTATATTACCTTGATACTGACCCTAATTTCAAGGAGTAAAAGATGGATCACAAAAACGAAATTCTGAGGCTTCTGCGCGAAGACGGCCGGCTTTCCAACGAGGAAATCGCGGAACGGATCGGCGTCTCCGGAAAAACAGTCGAAAACACGATCAAGAAACTGGAAAAATGCGGAATTCTGGTCGGCTTTCGAGCGTTGTTCGACGATTCCGTACTCCCTGAAAATGCCGTAAAGGCTATCATCGAAGTTAAAATCAAACCCGAACGCAACGGGGGCTTTGACCGAATTGCGAAACGCATCAGCAAGTTCTCGAAAGTCGAGAGCCTCTATCTGATGTCCTCCGGCCTTTTCGACCTCATGATTGAGGTCCGCGGCGAAACTCTCAACGATGTGGCGGAATTCGTCTCAAGCAAACTCGCACCCATGGAAGGCGTCGTCTCCACATCCACACACTTCATTCTGAAGAAATACAAAGAATCAGGAAAGCTTTTTGAAAATGAAGAAGAACACGAACGGCTCAAAGTCACCCCTTGATCTCAAATCCAAACTCGCTCAGCATATCGTCACGCTTCCCAAAAGCGGAATCCGCGACTTTTTTGAACTCGTCAACACCATGGACGATGTCATCTCCCTCGGTATCGGCGAGCCGGACTTTGTCACCCCCTGGACCATCCGCGAAAGCTCCATCTACTCAATGGAACGCGGACACACGAGCTACACTTCCAACCTCGGTCTGCTCTCTCTCCGCAAAGCAATCTGCAAATACGTCGCAGAAAACTACAAGGTGGAATACGACCCCGTTCACGAGTGCATCGTCACCGTCGGCGTCAGCGAAGCGCTCGACCTGGTGATCCGCGCGATTACAAATCCGGGCGACGAAATCATCTACAACGAGCCCTGCTACGTCTCCTACTACTCCGAAATCAAAATGGCGCACGGCGTTCCCGTTCCCGTTGCAACCTACGAGAAGAACAATTTTGCGCTTGATCCCGCCGATCTTGAGAAGGCGATCACGCCGAAAACCAAAGCGATTCTTCTCAACTTCCCCTGCAATCCGACCGGAGCGACGCTCAATATGGATCAGCTCGAAAAGATTGCGGAAATCGCCATCAAACACGATCTGCTTGTTCTGACCGACCTCATCTATTCCGAGCTCACCTATTCCGGAAACATTCTCCCGGCAATCTCCTCCCTGCCGGGCATGAAGGAACGCACGGTCTTCCTCCACGGATTCTCCAAAGCATTCGCCATGACCGGATTCCGCGTCGGCTACGCATGCGGACCGTTTGAAATCATCGACGCCATGATGAAGGTTCATCAGTATTCCATGCTCTGCGCTCCCATCAACGCTCAGGAAGCCGCCGAAGAGGCGCTCCGCGACGGCAAGCGCGACATGGAGGCGATGCGCCGCGAATACATGAACCGCAGAAACGTCATCGTCAAAGGCTTCAACAAAATGGGGCTCCCCTGCTTCATGCCCGAAGGAGCGTTCTACGCGTTTCCGAACATTACCTCGACGGGGCTTTCTTCCACCGAGTTCGCAAAGCGTCTGCTGATGGAACACCGCGTCGCCGTGGTTCCCGGCTGCGCATTCGGCAAATCCGGTGAAGGGTATGTCCGCTGCTCCTACGCGACTTCCATGGAAGGAATCCGCGAGGCGCTGAAACGGATGGAAGCCTTCATGAAAGATCTGAAGGCGGAAAAGAAACGTTCCTCCGCAAAGAAGAAATGAGCGGCACGTGTTCCGGATCGGCTCTTTCCTGTTCCTGGAATCATTCCTTCTGGGCGTCTGCACACTGCTGACAGGAACGGAGCTGATTCAAGACCTTCTTGTTCTCGCAAACGGGAAGGAGTTTATTCTCGCCGCAGCCGTCCCGGTCCTCCTGATCGGGGCGGTTGTTTCCATGTTTCCTCTTCTGCCTCATAAAAAACAGACTGCCGGCGAACCGTTCTATCTGTTCTTCGCGCAGGAGTTTTCTGTTTTCATTCTCGCTCTTCTCTTCTTTCCTCTGCTGATTCTGGGCGGTTTTCCGCAGGATTTTTCGGGACGTCTTCTGCTTGGTTCCGGGCTGATCGCCGCTGTCATATCCGGAACGGCGACCGGACTTCTTTACGGAGCGTTTTTCCTGCGGGCGAAGACGGCGGATGCGGTCGGAACTTTTCTTTTCGCGCTTCTCTGCGGGTTCTGCGGAGGCGGAATCCTGCTCTATTTCCGTCCGGACTGGAGTTCACAGATTGATCTTGTTCTGCTTTTCGCGCTTCTGCTTCCCGCCGCTCTGCTGATTCATCTGCTGAGCGGATTCAAGGGCAGATTCCGCATAAAACTGCTGGTCTGCATTCTTGCTCTGCTTCCCGCGATGCTCTTCCAGACGGTCTACACCGCGACGGCCAGGAAGTTTCTTCCCGCGTTTCATGCCTCGCTCAACACTTCAACCGGACGGATTGTGTTCACTGCGGATTCGGTTTTTTTGAACGGCTTGCGCATCTTTTACAGCAGAGAACCGTTTTATGCGGGTAAACTCCGGATTCTCGTTTCCCTCCTGCAGGAAAACGGAGGCGGGCTCCGGGCGGCTTCAATCGGCGAAATCGATCAGCGTCCAGCTTTCCTGCTCGCCTCCATGCCGGAAGTCGAACACGTGGATTCCTGCCTTGTAAACGCGAAACGTCTCCGCTCCGTCCAGCAGTTCAGGGATGAAAAAGGCAAACTTGGATTTTCGGCGGACGACCCGTTCCGTTTTTTTGCGGAGCAGACCGGGGAATACGATCTGTTTTATCTTGAAATACCCGTTTCCCGGACTCTTGCGGCATACCGTTTCCGTTCGGAGGAGATGTTCCGGGTGATCCGGAATGCGCTCAAAGACGACGGAATCCTTGCCATTCCGCTTCCTGCGTCCGAGGCGGAGCGCATACGCCTGATCGCAACTGTCCGCAAAGTTTTCCCCAATGTCAGCTTTGCGACCGGAAGACTCAATCTTCTGCTGGCTTCGGCGGAGCTGAAGCCGGAACTTTCTCCGGAAATCCTGGCGGATCGTGCGGAAAGCCGGTTCGGTGCAACCCCGCTTCTTCCGCCCGGATTCTTCTTTGTTACGGGCGGTCTGCTCGACGATCCGGAAGAAACCGCCCGTCTCGGACGTCTGGCCGCGGAACAGTCGCCCGACCGCCTGTTTCAGCCGGATTCTTTGCGGAGGGAGTGGAGTCGCGATCCGCTTTTCAGCACCCGTGCATTCCGGACTCTGCTCACCTGTTTTTCTTTTGCTGTGCGAAATGCGCTGTGGCTGCTGGGGATTCCGGCGGTTCTCTATCTGCTTTTGCGTTATTTCAAAGCGGTTTCCCCGGACCGGCGTGCGTTTTTTCTGTCGTTTGAAAACGGCTTCTGGACGTTTGGAACCGCGGGCGTTCTGCTGTATCTTTTTCAGCTCCGGACGGGGATGCTGTTCGGAGCGCTGCCGGTTCTGCTTCCGCTTTTTGCAGTCGGCGGGCTTGCAGGGGCTTTTGTTGCGCGGACGGCGAAAAGTGCACGGGCTGTTTACGTCGTTTCCGCCCTGCTGCCGCTTGTGCTGACCGGGCTTGAATGGATTCCGGGAACGTTTCAGACGCCGCTGCTTTTTGCTGTTCCGCTTCCGCTGGGGTTCTGCACGGCATATGTTTTTCTTCATTTCCGTAGGCTTTGCGGAGAAGGAAGCTACGCGGCTTTTCTGCCGTCCGTGACCCTGCTCGGCGGCGGAACCGGACTGCTCGCCGGACTGATTCTGTTTCCCGTCATTGGTCTTTTTTCCTGCTGCATCCTGCTCACCGCAACGCGTCTCTCCCGCATTGTCCGCGGCTGAAACGGACGCGGTGAATCTCCGCCGGAAGTGCCGGATTTGATTTCATGGAAAGAAATATATCTGAAATGAACTGCAAAAACATGTTTTTTGTTTGACAATCGTTATATGCGCATGTATATTATATTTATCAGTTTAATCAGGAGAGGCTAATTCAGCATTGTGCTGAGTGCGTGTGCTGGGCGTGAGAGACAGGACACTTTAAAAAAGAAAGCAAGGACGGCAAACAGGCGCTGCAGAATGGTCCGTCCGGAATGAAAGATATGCCATGCGGGTTTCCGAATCATCTGCGGAAGACTTGCTGGCGGCGGACGTTCCGGCATTTGAGGCGCGTTTTTACTTTCCTTGATTTTGATAAAGAACAACCCCCAAAATAAGCAAACAGGAGTTTTGTATGAAAAAGCAGTTCTTTTCTCTCCTTGCTGCCGCGGCCTTGCTTGTGCCCGCATTCGCAGCGGAAGGGACCCGCACGATCCGTCTGATTCAGGACGACGCCCAGAAGCAGATGGCTACCAAAGTGTACCGTCTCAAACACCTGAAGGCCTCCGACATCACCCCCTATATTGATGCCGCATGCCGCCGCTATCAGGCAACCTCCCAGGTCCGCAGCCTCAACGCCGGCAAGGACAATCAGGCAGTCATCGTAACCACAGCAGAAGAATTCCTCCCCTACGTCGACCAGGTCGTCTCCGTTCTTGACAGAGGCACCAAAAAAGACGCTTTCGGTTCCGCCGTCTACGGCGCGGGATACAAATGGAAAGTTTACTGGCCGAAGTACCGTCACGGCAAAGAGCTTCAGCTTCCTGCCGACGTCATGCTCTCCGGAACCGGCAGCCACTTCGCCGACAACGGCGCTCTCTGGCTCAAAGATGACCTCGATGATGTCGATTACGCGCTCGACTGGATCAAATATTTCGACCGCCCGCTCCCGCAGGCTCAGGTCACCTTCCGTTACTACTCCGTCCGCGAAAGCACCCTCCGCGACGTCGGTATCGACTACCTCGCATGGAAGAACGGTCCGGGTCTGAACCTCGTTGACTTCGCGTTCAGCTCCGGCAGAGTTGCATGGGACAAGGTTCTCATGACCGCCGCGAACACCGGCAGCGCGCTCTCCTGGGCATACGGCGGCATCTTCACCGCTCCGGCCTTCGACCTCAGCTTCATCCGTCTGCTCCAGCAGTCCGGCGGAGCTAAAATCGTCGCTTCCGCCACGATCAATGTTCTCAACAACCAGGCTCCCGCCACGATTTCTCTGACCCCGACCTACAACGCGCAGGTCAAGAATCCGGAAGATCACACCTCCTCCGTCGTCGCTCTTGAAGGCGCTCCGGAATTCAACGTCACCATCGCCGCTCCGACCATCTGCTTCTTCACTGAAGACAAGGATGTGAACGACATGGGCTGGATTCCCTCCGACAAGGCGTTCTACGACAGAAACAGCGGCAGCTTCGTTTTTGCCTGCGACATCACCTCCACCGATCCGGTCGAAGCCAACAACTACGGCACCCAGATCGCCAGCACGGCAAAAACCGTCACCGACTGGAAGACCATTCACTTCGGACGTGAACAGGTCCTCACCAAAGCTGTCCGTGAATTCGACGTCGAACAGACCACCGGTGTTCCGTTCCTCTGCCAGCTCCCCGTTCTGAAATACATCTTCGGAACGACGACCACTCTGAAGGAAAAGAACTACATCTTCGTCACCGTGGAAGCGAATCTGGTTTATCCGGATACCGTTGCACAGAAGTAACCGGAAACACTGACTTAAGGATTTATTACCATGAATAAATTTTTTCTGACCGCACTTTCCGCTGCAGTCCTCTCCACCGGAGCGGTTTCCGCTCAGAATCAGAACGTCACTTTGAATCCCCCGGCGATGGGCGGTGACCTCGCGACCGGAGCTTACGCTCCCTCCCGTATCGACACCAAGCTCAATGTCGAAATCAAGGAAGGCACGAAGGCTGTCCACTTCATCCGCGACAACAACGATCCCTCCGTCGTCACCAAAGCATACGTCATCAAGAACGCGGATCCCTACATCCTCCGCGGCGTCCTGAAGACGATCGTCGCTCCGACGATTGCCGACAACCCGGTCGCTCTTGAATCCATCAAGTATGTCGACGGCTCCAACGTCCTTCTCGTTTCCGCTGAAGAATACCGCTTCGAAAACGCCGGAAACGGAATGCCGATGGACAAGGTCATCGAAATGCTCGACAAGAAGGACCTTCCCAACAGCTCGGGAACCATCGATATGGCTTACTTCCCGAAGTACAATCCCGCTTCCGTCCTGCTCCGCATGATGAAGGAAAGCGGAATGGGCGTCTTCGCCGGTTCTGAATTCGACCACAAGGCTTTCACCCCCGGCGAAAACGGCGTCAAGGCTGAAATGCTCAACTACGCCGTCTCCGACGACCAGATGAACGCTCTCATCATGACCGCTCCCGGTTACAACATGAAGGAAACCCTCAACTTCCTGAAGGAAGTCGATACTCCTGCCGGCGAAGTCTACTTCAACTACAAACTCGTTGAAGTCTATGCTGAAAACGACCAGAAGCTCGGTCTTGACTTCCAGGCATGGAAGAACAACGACGGTATCGACCTGTTCTCCGCCGGCGGCAAGTACGGCACGAACTGGGCCGGCGGTCTCAGCCCGAACAACGGCTACCGCTTCACCGAATTCTACAACTTCAACCCCAAGTGGAACACGAAGTACATTGACTTCCTGACCACCTGCGGCAAAGCGAAAGTTGTCTCCTCCGGAGCGCTCCTCGTTGCAAACGGCGGTATGGCTTCCGTCGCTCTCACCGACGGCATCTTTTCCGTCGCTCTCAAGGACCTCGAAAAGAAGGGTATCCTCCCGTCCGTTACCGATACTGCAAAGGGCGCGTATGCCAAACGCTACAACGAGCCCGCAGTTGACAAAGACGGCAACCCGGTTACCGATGCCGACGGCAATGCTCTCACCATCGGAAAAGTCATCGACAACCTCATCAGCGAAGGCGCCTATGCGATCGAAAACCGCAACGGCAAATACCAGGGTGTGGAAGCTGTCGAAGGCGGCAACCTCTTCCAGATGGACATCAACGGCGGAGTCTACGGCAAAGCTGTCAACATGAACATCACCCTGAGCTCCACCTCCCTGATCGGCTGGACCGGCGAAGGCAAAGCCAGATTTGCAAACTCCAGCTACACCACAAGCGTTCAGGTCGGCAAAGCCGCGAAGGACTTCGTTGTCGGCGGAATCACCAAGACCTCGGTTGTCCGCAGCGTCTCCGGCGTTCCCCTGCTGAAAGACCTCCCGGTTCTCGGCTGGCTCTTCTCCACCGAATCCGACATCGTCAAGAAATCCCAGTTCGTTCTGGTCGCAACGGTCGAAGCCATCGATCCCGATGCGAACATGAAGAAAGAGACCAAAGAGCACCTCTCCAAGATCACAGCGAAAGTCAACAAGGCTGAAAAATGCCCGGCTTCCACGCTTGGATATCAGCAGCTCGGACTTGACTCCAACAACTGATCCGGTCAGTTGAAAATGTCCGTAAAAGCAGGCACGGTCGATTTGATCGTGCCTGTTTTTTTGAAATCCCGGGAAGCGGATTTGAACACCCGTTCTTCCGGGATTGTCTATGAAACTGTATTGCCAAAGATGAATCATTAATTAAGGAATCAGATGATGAAATTCGGAATCAGACTTGCCGCATGTGCCGCGGTCGCCCTCCTGATGACAACCGGCTGCGCCTCTCTGGGACTGCAGAACAACAAAGCCGAAGTTCCGGAAAATCTGCCGCAGAAGCGCGTCGGACTGGAGCTCCTTGAAGCGTTTTTCAACAACGATGCTGAAGCCTTCCGCAACCAGTTCCCTGAAGAAATACGCAGAGATATCACCAAAAAAGATTTTGAACAGACCCGCAAGGCCATGCTGGACAAGCTCGGCAAACCGGTCTCCTATGAGTTCGTGACAAATCTGGAACAGCCGAACTGGACTGTTTCCATCTGGAAAATTCTTTTTGAACGCGACAGTGCGGACAAGACGAAAAAGATCCGTCAGGAAACATTCTTCCGTGCAGTCGCCGGCGAACTTGACGGAAAGATGATTCTGCTGAATCAGAGTTTCTTCCCGGAAGATGTTGCCGACTGGAGCGCTGCAAAACCTCAGCTTAAAGAAAAGAATCCGGGGATTGCTCCGCAGAAACATGTCGGTGAAATTCTGCTGAAAGCGTTTGCGGACAATGATGCCAAAACGTTTCTGAAGCAGTTGCCGGACCGCATGCGTGAACAGTTCGGGGAAAAGGATTTTGAGCAGACCAGAAAATCCATGCTGGAGAAACTGGGCAAGCTCGTC
This sequence comes from uncultured bacterium, assembly GCA_900549415.1. Taxonomy (GTDB): domain Bacteria; phylum Verrucomicrobiota; class Lentisphaeria; order Victivallales; family UBA1829; genus UBA1829. The sequence goes on along the minus strand of URNX01000008.1, from coordinate 68,549 downwards.
TCGTATCAGTTCGTAACAAATCTGGAGCATCCAGCTTACACGATTTCGCTCTGGAAAGTCCGTTTTGAGCGCGACAATTTTGACCGGACGAAAAAGATTCATCAGGAAACGATGTTCCGTGCGGTCACGGTTGAAATCAACGGCAAGGAAGTTCTGCTCGGCTTCCATTTCTTCTGATCAAAGATTCATAACTGTTTCAGCCGCCTGTTTCCTGAAACATTCGGAAATAACGCGGCAATTTCCCGTTCCCTGTTTGCTTTTTCGGCAAAACGCATTATTATAAAAGCAAACAGGGAGGGAATTGCATGGCTGATGGAACTTATACGTGGCGCGGGGGCTTCTGTCTGGAAGTTGCTCCGGTGCCAAATATGATTGTGCTCTTCGGTGCATCGGGGGATTTGGCGTGCCGGAAACTTATTCCGGCGCTGTTCCGGCTGTTCCGGCGGGGACTGCTGCACGAACAGTCGCGCATTCTAGGCTGCGCTCGCTCAAAGCTCGATACTGCCGCTTACCATGCGCTGATTGCACGATGGATTCCGGCGGGAAAAAACGAACTCGAAGGATTTCTTGCCCGTGTCTCTTATCTCTCCGGCGATTACGCGGACCCGGCGTTTTATTCCGGAATAGGCGCGGAGCTCGAACGCATGGAACATGAAGCAGGGGGGGACTCCGCCGCATTCGGACGCATTTTCTACCTAGCCACGCCGTCCGCACTCTATCTGGACATTGTCGACCGTCTCGGCGCGGCCGGGCTGACGGCGGAAAATGCGGAAGGGATGCCGTGGCGTCATGTTGTGCTGGAAAAACCGTTCGGACATGATCTTGAATCTTCCCGCGCTCTCGACCTCGGACTCCGCAGGACGCTGGACGAGCGGCAGATTTACCGCATCGATCACTATCTCGGCAAGGAGACCGTTCAGAATATTCTCATTCTCCGGTTCGCAAACCTCATCTTCGAACCGGTATGGAACGCGGATTATATCGACAATGTACAAATCACCGTCGCGGAAACGGTCGGCGTGGAGAAGCGCGCGGGCTACTTCGAGAAAACCGGAGTCTTCCGCGACATGTTTCAGAATCATCTGCTCGAAATGCTCGCGCTCGTCGCGATGGAGTGTCCGGAAACATCCGGCGCGGAAAGTCTCCGGACGGAAAAACTGCGTCTGCTGCGCTCCATCCGTCCGGTTGCGCCGGAGGATGTCGTGCGCGGACAGTATACCGCGGGAGAGATTGGCGGCGTTTCCGTTCCGGGTTATCGCGAAGAGCCGGGAATCCCCGCGGAGTCGTGCACGGAAACATTTGCGGCGATGCGTCTGTTCATCGACAACCCCCGCTGGTGCGGAGTTCCGTTTTTCCTGCGGAGCGGAAAGCGGATGCCGCAGAAGACCAGCCGGATCGTCATCAACTTCAAACAGATTGAGCATTCGATTTTTTCCCCCGTCCGCGCGGAGGACCTGACGCCGAACCGTCTGGTTCTCAATGTTCAGCCGGAGGAGGGGATAAAGCTTACGATTCAGGCGAAACAGCCCGGACCCAAGCTCTGCATGGGGGCGCTGAGCATGGACTTCAAGTACGCCTCCATCCTTGAACCGGGCGAGACGATGCCCGATGCGTACGAGCGTCTTCTGCTCGACTGCATGCTCGGGGATCAGACGCTTTTTCTGCGCGGCGATACGATTGACTGCGCATGGTCGCTCCTGATGCCCGTTCTGGATGCGTGGTTCCGGGAGGATGCGGCCGCCCCGTTCCCGTACCGTTCCGGTTCGTGGGGGCCGCGGGAGGCGGAGCGGCTGACAGATTCTTATAAGGTGCTTTGGAACAATGAACTCGACTGACCGGAAAAAACTGCGCGTCTGGATCCGGCGTGTTCCGTGTATTGCCGCAATCGTGCTTTTCCTGCTCGGAGCAATTCAGCTGATGCGTCCTCCGTGGTTCGACGAGGTGCTGACGCTCGGTTGGCTGACGCTCGGTTTCGCAAAGATTCCGTTCACGTATCCGATTCCGAACAACCATATTGTTTATACGATGCTTCTCTCTCTCTGGAATTCGGCTGGCGGGGAGTTCGCGCCGAACTGGATTGCGTATCTGCGTCTGCTTTCGCTGCTGACCGGATGCGGCGCTCTCTGGCTGGTCAGCCGGGAACTGCTGCGCCGTTGCGGCGCTTCAGCCGGATTTATCTGTTCCATGCTGCTGGCGTCGTCTTCGGTGTTCGCGGTCTATTCGACCGCTTTGCGCGGGTACATGACGGCGTTTCTGTTCACGTTCGCCGCATTTCTTGCGGCGGATCGGTGGCGGAAGAGCGCATGGTTCAGCCGGTGGGGGGCGCTCTATCTGCTCTTCTGTTACCTTGCGGTCGGAGTGATGCCGACTGCACTGTTTGCTCTGCTTGCCGGAGCTTTGTTTTTCGCTCCTGATCTGCGGAAGACGGGATGTCGTGCCCGCTGGTTTGCTCTTGCGCTGATTCCGGTTCTGAGCGTGCCTCTGTTTTATGCGCACATCTTCGGCAAACTTGCTGCCGCATCGAACCTGCGCGAGGGGTGGACCAGTTACGGCGCGGCGTACGGCAATCTCTATCTGTCGTTTGCGGTGACGGTTTTTCCGCTGCTTCCGTTTGCGGCCGCCGGAGCGTGGCGGATGCGGAGACAACGGTTCCGGCTTCTGAGCTTTGCTCTGATTTTTGCGATGCCGCTGCTGCTTGCGGTTCCGGCGAAAGCGCCGCCGTTTCCGCGGATATTTTTTCCGTTTTTCGGACTCTGGATGCTGATGCTCGGGATTCTTGCCAGCCGCAGCGGCAGAACGGGACGCCGCCTGATTCTGGTTTCTTTGCTGTGGATTGTGTTCACGGCAAATTTTACTCCGCAGATTTCGCGGTGTCTGTTCGGTCCGCCGTATGCGGATGATCTGCTGAATCCGTATCCGGTTTCGGCGGAGTTTCAGCCGGTCAAGGCGGCGGAGGCTGTCCGCGGGGAGGGCGGGGCTGTATTCATCGACTTTGACGCCGACCCGCCGTCGCTGAAATTTGTTTTGACAAATCTCGGAGTTCCGGAGAATCAGATTTTTTATGACCGTCCCGACTTCGGAAAAGTGGTTTCGCTTCCGCCGGACACGTGCATCGTCTGCCGGAGCGCCGCCGATCTGGAAAAAGTGAAAACGCGTTTTGCCTTGAATCAGGAATATGAAGAGATCTTCTCTTCCGGAATGCAGAAAGTATACAGACCCAAATGAAAATAGAAAAGGTTCATTTCAAAAATCTCGCTTCGCTGCGCGGGGAATGGAGCATTGATTTCACTGATCCCGCTTTTACCGACGCCGGAATCTTTGCTCTTTCGGGACCCGTTGGTTCGGGCAAATCCACAATCTTCGATGCCGTCTGTCTTGCCATCTACGGGCGCACCGCGCGCCTCGAACGCCTGAATCAGGAGAACAACGAAATCATGACGCGCGGCACATTGGAATGCTTTTCGGAAGCCGTCTTTTCCAACGAGAACGGACGCTTTCTGGTTCGCTGGTCTCAGCACCGGGCGCCCCGGACGAAGAATCTGCAGAGCGCACGGCACATTCTTTCGGAGTACGACCCGTCCGGAAACGGAAAAATATTATCTTCCAAACTCAAAGAGACCGATTCGCTTGTCTGCAAGCTGACCGGGATGAATTTCACTCACTTTTCCCGTGCGATGATTCTGCCGCAGGGGCAGTTTGCCGCATTCCTGCAAGCCTCCTCCGATGAGCGCTCTCCGATTCTGGAGCAGATTACCGGAACCGGAATTTACGGGGAAATCTCCATGAAAGTCAGCGAGCTGGCTGGAACTCACAAGCGCAAACTGGAGGAGCTGAAGCAGCGGGCCGACGGCATTGAACTTTTTTCGGAAGAGCGGGTGAAGGAGTTGCAGACCGCAATCGAATCGGGGGAAAAGACCGTTCAGAACATTAAACATGAGTATGATTCGTGTGCGGAGATTTTGCGTACGGTGAAATCTCTGGAAACCGAAACGAAGAATATGGAAACTCTGGCGCTGGAGCGCCGGGCTTTGGAACGGTCTCTTGCCGATGCCGTTCAGGCGTGTACCGATGCTGCTGCGGCAGTCAGACATGCCGCGGATGAACGGGCTGTCCTTGCCCCGCTTCTCCTGAAAGTCCGTGAGCTGGATACCCATCTGAAGCTTAGCCGGGCGTCGCGGAACAGCAAGAAGAGCGAAGTCGAGACGATTCATGAAACCCGGCGGAAGTCCGAAGAGGAACGGGTGCAGACGGAAAACGCGCTGAAAGATGCGCGGAATTCGCTGAATTCTTTGCGGAAATCGCTTGAGGAGCATCAGGCGGATGCCGGGATCGGCGCGATTCTCGGTTCCGTCAAACTGCTGTGCGATCAGCTGGAGACGCTTAATGAGGAAGCTGAATCCGCCGCAAAACGTTTCCGGAAGCTGGAGTTGGTGCAGGCAAAACAGAACCGTGCCGTTGCCGCCGCACAGCAGAGGGTTGAGGAACAGACTAAGGTCGTTAGCGCTGCAGAAACTCTTTTTCAACAGAAATCGGAGCTTCTGAAGGCGCATCTGAACGGTTCGTCGGTTCCGGAGTTTTTTACGAAAAAAGAGAATCTCGCCGCACAGGTTCATGAACAGGAAGAACAGCTCGCCCGGTTTGCCGAAGCCGATAAGCGTGCGGATGAATTGCTTGAACTGAACCGCTCGCAGAAACAGATTCAGACGGAGCTTGCTTCCGCACAGGAATTGCTGAAAGCGAAACTTGCCCTTAAAAAGAGCGCGGAAGAGCGGATTGCGCTTCTGCATGAAAAGCAAATCGCCGAAGCGAAAATCGCGAAACTGGAATCTTTGCGCAAGGAGCTGAAGCCGGACGCTCCTTGCCCGCTTTGCGGTTCCACGGAGCATCCCTATGCGTGCAATCTGCCCGTTCCTGAACCGGATCTCCTTCCGCAGGTGAAAGCCGAATTGAAAAAACTGGACGAGGCGGTTTCCGCGCAGCAGACCTCTGTTGCGCAGTTCAGCGCTCTGCTGCAATCCGGCGCCAAGACTTTGCTGGCGAAAGAGCGCGAACTGACGGAACTCCGTTCCAAACTTGCCGGCGATCGTGCCGCGCTGGAAGAGACCGTCCGGGTTTCTGGGGCGGAATACGCGCGCCTCAAGGTTCTTTCTGGCATGATTGAGACTGCGGATCAGGATCAGAAGTCTGCAAAGAGTGCGCTTGAATCCGCTCGCGGGGAATTGCAGAAGTGTTCCGCCGCTCTTGAAACGGAACGCTCACTTCAGAAGCAGGCAGTTGAGAATTTGGAATTTGAGAAGCGTTCTGCGGGAGAGCGTGAACGCCGGAAACTCTATCTGCAGAAATCTCTTTCCGAAGCTTTGTCCGGAGTCTCTATTGATACTTCGCTTACAGCAAACAAACTGTATGATACGCTTTCTGCGCGTTTTGCGGAATATGAAAATCTGACGAAACAGGAAAAATCCGCTTCGGAAAAGACTGCATCTCTGGAGACGGATCTGCGGACACGGTCGGAGCATCTGAAAACTTTGAATGCGGAGGTCTTGTCTCAGAAGAAAAAACTTGCGGAACTGGATGCGGAACTGACCGTTCTTTCTTCTGAACGCCGCGCATTTTTCGGTGATAAACTTCCCGATGAAGAGGAGAAAAAAGCGGATGCGTTTTATGCCTCTGCGCTTCAGAAACAGAAGGAGGCGGAAACGGCTCTGAAGACTCTTCAATTAAAAGCAGCCTCGCTGGCTGCAAGTTTGGAGGAGTCGCAGAAACGCATAACGGAGGCGCAGAATTTTCTTTCCGCGCACAACGTTAACTTTCCAGCGGATGCGGAGTCGATGACTGCTGCGCTCAAGGATTTAGATGACAGGCGTCAGCAGGCGCAATCGGCGGTTGTGGAAAACAGGCTTCTTCTGGAACGCAATGAGGAGGAACGGAAACGTTCCGCCGGACTTGCCGGACAGATCGCCGAGCAGGAGGAACTTTGCCGCAAATGGAAACTCCTGAATGATCTGATCGGTTCTTCGGACGGCAAGAAGTATCGTTCGTTTGTGCAGAGTCTGGCGTTTGAGACCCTGATTGAGCGTGCAAACGCGCAGCTGGAGAAATTTACGGATCATTTTATTCTTTCCGCGAATCCGGAGAATGGGCTTGAGTTCAATATTATTGACCGTTACCGCGGAGACGAAGTGCGTTCCACGCGCAATCTTTCGGGCGGGGAAACGTTTCTGGTCAGTTTATCGCTTGCACTTGGTCTTTCGCGCATGGCGCGTGACCGAGCCCGCATAGACACTCTGTTTCTGGATGAAGGTTTCGGCACGCTGGATGAGGATACGCTTCAGCACGCGCTGGAACAGCTGTCGAGTTTGCGTCAGGACGGCAAGTTGATCGGCATCATTTCGCATGCGCACGGGATCGATGCTGCAGTTCCGGTTGTTCTGCATCTGGAGAACAACCGCGGTGTCAGCACGCTTCAGGGCCCCGGCGTAACGCGGAAAGAGGAGTGATTATTCCTCCGCGGAGGTCTGTTCCTGAAGATGTTTTCGGTATTGCGCGGGGGGAACGCCGTACATGCGCTTGAAGGTGCGCGAAAAATGAAAACGGTCATTCACGCCGATCATATAACAGATTTCGTCGATCGTGCAGTTGCCGAACTGGAGCAGACGCGCGGCCTGGGTATAGCGGACGTGCAGCAGGTACTGATACGGCGTGCTGCCCGTCTGAGCCTTGAAGTCACGCAGAAATACGTTTTCTGAAAGCCCTGCAATATGCGCAAGCATCGAAAGATTGATCTCTTTGTCCGTGTTGGACCGGATGAAATCACAGGCGTTGATGATCCGGCGGTCGCAGTCGATTTCTGAAAAAGCCTCTTTGGGAAGTTTGGCGATCGACGCGGTCAGCAGGGACAGCGCAAGCAGTTTGCGGCGTGCCGGCGGACAGTTCTCCTGCGCGAAACTCTCGTGCAGTTCCTCCAGAATCCCGGCGACGCATCCCGCTTTTGCAAGCTCGACTCCGTTCAGCAGATGCGCCCGGCTGCCTGAGATGTTTTCCACTTCAAAGTGAATGTAAAGCTGCTCCGGAATGCCGTCCGACCAAGTCCGAAGATTGCAGTTCGGCGGGAGCAGATAAACCTTCTCTGGAACGAGTTCAAGTTTCTTCCCGTCCAGGAAAACGCCTGCTCCGCGTGCGGTGTGATGATAGAGTCTCCAGTAGCACCCGCCGAGCATCAGATGATTCCAGAACGAGGAAAGACGGGTCTTTGAGACCGCGCAGAGGTGGATTTCAGGCGCATTCAGATAGAAGGACTGCTTTGCCATGATCGCTCCATTCAGGGGAGGGGGAGGAGTTCGCGGACGGCGTCGAGAATCTCGGAGACCTCCGCCATGCGCCCTTCGCCGGAGTCGCCGCAGGCAAGGCGTCCCGCGTTCGGGCCGACGAAATGGATCCCGCGCGCGCGAAGCGTTTCGCAGTTGTGCTGAACCGCCGGATTCCGCCACATGCGCGTGTTCATCGCGGGGGCAAGCAGGACCTCGCCTTCGTAGGCCATCGCGGAGGTCGTGAGGGCGTCGTCGGCGATTCCGTTGGCATATTTGCCGAGAAAATTTGCTGTACAGGGGGCGATCACCATCAGGCGCGCAAGCTGGGAGATTTCGATATGTCCCGGTTTCCAGGTCGGTGTATCCCAGAGGTCGAAGATGACCGGGTTGCGCGAGAGGGTGAAAAACAGCTTGTCGGAGATCAGATGCCGGGCGGAATCGGTCATCATCACATGGACGTCGTATCCGGATGCGCAAAGTTTTGAGCAGAGGTCGGCGGCTTTGTAGACCGCGATCCCGCCCGTCACGCCGAGCAGAACAGCATTGTTGTCAGGCATTGATATCCTCTTTCCATCGTTTGGTGGACATGCGGAATGCGAGGAGGAGCGCGTTGAATTTTTCCACGGCATTCGCAAAGTCGTCATTGATCAGCAGATAAGAATACTCCCTCCAGCGGGAAATTTCAAGTATGGAATTCTTTAAACGCTTCAAAATGACCTCTTCCGCATCGGTGCCGCGTCCGCGGAGGCGGCGTTCGAGTTCGGCGTGGGAGGGGGGGGCGACAAAAACGAATTCGACGCAGTCGCGGAAAATCTCATTTGTCTTGCAGAGTTCGTGAACCTTCGCCGCTCCCTGAACGTCGATATCAAGGATGACGTCGATTCCCTTTGTGACGCGGTCGATGACTTCGGATTTGAGTGTTCCGTAATAATTCCCGTGGACTTCGGCGTATTCGATGAAATCTCCGGCTTCGATTTTCTTCCGGAAATCTTCGCGGGAGAGAAAATGGTAGTCGACGCCGTCCTGTTCGGTTCCGCGCGGCGCGCGCGTGGTGCACGAAATGGAGAAGGCGACGTCGGGATGACGTTTCATGATTTCTTTGCTGATACTGGATTTCCCGGATCCGCTGGGACCGGACAGGATGAGAGCGATTCCAAGACGCTGGATATTGTCCATATACAAAAAACTCCGGTTTAAGACCGGAGAACAGCGGATTGCGGAAGATGTAGTCTGCAAAAGCGGAAAACCGGCTGGTTTAAAACAAAAATGGTGAGTCGGCAGGGGCTCGAACCCTGGACCACCGCCTTAAAAGGGCGATGCTCTACCGACTGAGCTACCGACTCACTTTCGTTTGCCATATCTTTGGCAGATGTCTACAATATACACCGTTCTTTGCAAAAAGCAAATGCGAAACGCAAAAAAAATGAAAAAATCTTTGCCGAAGGCGGAAAAGACAGTGTTTGCTTGATAATTCAGAGAGTAAACTTGCTTGCAGAATATTCCGGATTGTCAAAGAAAAAGAGGAGTACATTATTTTTTTATAAAATAGAGAAATAAATGCTTGACTTTTCTGTTTTGCAGGATTATATGTATAGCGGAAATATTTAGAACAACCCAGCTATTGAAAGGGAACCTCAATGAATTACTTGGAATACACGGTCTACGTCGATGTCGTTGACAGTTTCTCCGGAACCTACGGTAATATACTTTTGTTGCCCAGTATTATGTCGGATCTGGCCGGCGGAGCACTTGATTTCATGAGCACCGCTTCCGATTCCAGTTTCAAAATTCGGGGTGAACTGACCATTGCGGGTAATTTTGATGATTCGGAAAATAATATTACCATTGCTGCCAGGATGGTCGATTACAGTGCTTCCCTGACCTCCGGCATCCTTTTCACGCAGGGCGGAACTCTTAATTTCTCCGCTCAGAACGGCGATCTCCGCCGCTTGGCAAAAGAGTCCGGTTATGAAGACAGCAAAATCCGCATTTTAACTACTTCAACAAAGCATGTCGGGCATATCTATAAAAGCTCCTATGTCGCTTCCGGTAAATACGAGTCGACAACATTTGCGTCTCCGACTTCGACTTTGACGATTATTTCCGACCTCGCTGGAAGAGTCGGTAATTATGGAGATGTTTCTCTCACCGGATATTACAGTGATGTGAAAGAGGAAAATAAAGCGGACAACTCCTCCGGCAACACTCTTTCCTCTGCAGTTTTCCGTGCAAATGCGCTGACTCTGAAAAACAATTTTTCTGCAACCCTTGCGGCTCAGCAGGTTGCAACAATCAAATCTTGGAAGGATGCGAAGGCGAACGACAACAATATTTCCGCTTCGGGTATCTGGGTGGAAGGCGGGAATCTCCTTGTCGAAGGAAATTTCGGAACCCGAACTGGATCAAAAAGTGATTACAAGTATTCCGGTTGCATCGTTGCTGCAACATCAAATGTCAAGCTCTATGCCAGAACTTCGGATACTGATAATGCGGAAGGCGATGCATCGGCAACCGGAAACGTCTTCGGCGCATACGGAATTCGTGCGGAAGCCGGCGATATTGTGATGAAGCGCGATTTCGGCGCGCAAGTTTCTGCGAGCCTTTCCAATATCACTGTTGCTGTCGCGGCAAGCGGAGCCGACAAGACCCCGACTCTTTCAGGATCATTGTATTCCTTCGGCATGAAAGCCAACAATTTCTCGCTGGACGGAATCTTCAACGGCAAACTTGACGCTTCAATTTCCAACGTTAAATTTTCCGGAGGCGGTGGAACGAAAGAAGTTTTAACCAATACACTTTCGGTTACGGCTGCCGCTCTCTATATGCAGAATACGATCTCCGTCGGAACTTATTTCTCCGGAGATCTGAACTTCACCCGGACAAATTCCTCATTCAGCATTTCCACTCAGACTCTGGGAAATACTTATGTCTACGGGCTCTATGCCGGAAAAAGCCTGAGCATTGCCAACGGACATGGTCTGATTGATGCCAATATTACGGTCAAGACGACAACCTCGGACGACTGGACTCGCGTAATCGGTGTTTACGCTCCCACAATCAATGCGGAATCGTTTGGCGCCAATATTACGGTTACCAGTGATAGAAGCGACCTCGTCGTCGGCATTCAAGCTGACAAGTTCGTCAACGGTACCGACTCCGTGTTCAATACGATTACTTCCACCTTCGATATTATCGGGGATATCTCTGTTTCCTCCGGAGCTGGCGGAAAAAGTATCGGTATTCTTGTCTCCACAGGCGGAAACATTCAGCTGCGCATTTCCTCCAATATTTTTGCTGATTATGCGTTCTGGTCCGGACGCTGGAGTCTGAACCTGGAGCACGGCGGCTGGAGCGGAAGCTATAACGGCGGCGGCAATGACAAAGTCGAAATCGCCGCCGGAGCAAACATCAACGGTGCTATTGACCTCGGCGACGGAACGGATATCATCTACATTGACAGCAATGCCCGCGTCAACGGCGAAATCGTCAACCGCGGCGGCAGAAAGAACCTTACTTTCGTCCTGAATGAATTCGGTTCCGTCAACGGCGATATTCGTTCTTCTTCGGAATCGGAGCTGATCTATTCCAGCATTGACGGCTTCTCTGCGGAAACAACAACAATTGTGGTTGATGCGAACACTGCAAAATCGGGTGAAACCTATTACCTGCTGAACCACTCTGCGATTGCCCGCGGTTTGAAAGACGTTACCGTGGTTTACAAAGGGGAAACTCAGTTCCTTTCTTTCCAGAACAATTCGCGTGAACTGCTTGTTAAGTTTGCCGATGGCACGACCGCAATCGGCCGGATCGGCGACAATGGCGAGCTGAGCATTACGGTGAACAAGCAGTCTTCTGCGGTAGATGATGAAATATTGAGCCGGAATGCTCTCTCTGTCACGGGCGGAATTGATGCGTCCCGCAATGTGTTCCGCATGGACTGGAGTCTCACACTGCCGGAGAAGATTTCCAGCAGCTATCGTTTTGAACTGGAGTACAGTGTCAAGAAGGCCGGACAGGATGATTACTCGAACTCCACGGTCGTTTCGCTGGATTATCTCTCCTCGTTCTACGAACTTGCCAATATCATGAAGGGCGATTCCGTTCGAGCAAGGCTCCGTGTCAAACGGGTCGGTTCGACGGAAGAACTTATGGTCGGCGAGTGGTCGGATACGATCATGACGGATCACAATGACCCGCTGAAAGAGGCTGCAGTCAAGATTACCGATTTGATCAGCAACCGGATTGGTGAAATTTCCAGCTCCCTTTCGATTCTGGAGTGGACCGACATGCGCAACGCCTTTGAGTCCGGACTTCAGTATTATGAAATTCAGTTCTTTGACGCCGGCTCAAACAGCAGTTTGACTCAGGAGGAATTGAATAAAATCTGGAATGATCCCGATAATTCCAACTACAACATTCTTACCCGCCGGATGACGGTGAACCAGTTCTATCTCACCAACTCGGATTTCAACAAGAACTACTACTGGCGCGTCAGAGCAGTTTCGAACAACAATACGGAAGGCACGTGGAGCGATACCTGCCATTACCGGGCTGTCGGCGAAGACAGAACGGCTCCCGTGAAATCGACGCTCTGCGATTCCATTACAATTACGACGAGTTTCGATTATGTCGCGAACACCATCTCTTGGTCCTGGAACAAGGAAATGGCGGTGGACGAGTCCGTGTCCGGCGTCACGGAATACATCATCTACTACAAAGCGGAAGGTGATTCGGAATATCAGAGATATCAGCTCGCCGCAAACAAAGAGTCGATCTATTCGGCAACTCTGACTGTGCTTTCAGCCCTTAACCAGAAGTACACCTATTACATTACCGCCAGAGATGCGGCCGGAAATGAAAGCGGAGCGCTCAAATCCGGAACGCTTCTCGGAGATATGACCGCTCCGGTCAACGGCGCGCTGGCTTCGTTTGTTCAAGAGTACAAGGCAAATGCCGCCGGCGGAATCGACCTTGTCGTTACGTTTACAATCAATCAGGCGACGGACATCGCCGGCAGCGGTGAAGTCGCCGGCGGTCCCTCCGGCGTCAAACTCTACACGCTCCAGTACCGCAAGCTCGCCGCGGATGGCAACGAGGTCTGGGTTACGGTCAAAACCTTTGATGATTCGGTCTTTGGCAACGGCAAATTCGAATATACGGCAGCCGGCATTGATACCCGCGACATTCCCGCGAACAGCAATGGCGAATGCCCGACTTACTGGCGTCTGTGCGTGGAAGATAAAGCCGGCAATACCGCAACTACGGACATTACGACGATCATCGCCACGCAGCCCGGTACAATCACCTTCAACCCGGGCAATATGTATGCGCCTGTGGTCTCCGGAGACAATCAGAACTTTACAGTTACCCTGAGCTGGAAGGACGCTCTCGGCGACCCGTACCTGATTGCCGGATACAACGTCTACATCAGTGTCGACGGAACCAACTGGGAGCTTGTGCGCTCGGTTTCGGCAGCAGACAATCTTTCGGTAACGATTTCCAGTCTCGACGGTCTTGCCGGAAAATCCGGTTACTACTGGGCGGTTGAAGCCATTGACTCCAAAGGTTTCTCCTCCGGCAAACAGTTTGATTTGGATCAGAACTCGAACTCCTTCTTCTGGACGCCGTTTAACGACCCGGCGTTCATGAATGAGTCCATTACGGTTTCCTATGTGGACAGCAACACTCTTTCTGTTACCATTACTTGGACCGACGGCGGAACCGCCGGAACCTATATTCTGCAGAGTGCCGCAATCGGTTCGGATGACTGGACCAATGTCCTTTCTCAGGATACGATTGGGTTCACATTCACGATTCCCGCTTCGCAGAATAATCTCCAGTATCGTCTGGTCAAGAGAAATGCAGACGGCAGCCTGACCTACTCCTCCGCAACGTATATGCCGAGCGGAGACGTTCACGGTCCGAGTTTTACGGCATCCGATATCGGTTCGACCAGAGTCGACGGAACCTATTATTTTGCTTGGAGCGCAGCTGTCGACGGACAGATTTCTGCGGAAGAGGCCGTTTCCGGTCTCAGCGGTTATGTTCTCTACTTCAGCACCAGCTCTGATATGAGCGATGCCATCGCAATCACCATTGACGGCACGTTCACTTCGATGAACAACGAAGATATGAGAAACATGGGGCTCGGCGATGGAACCTACTACTGGGCTGTCGCCGCCCGCGATAAAGCCGGCAATGAATCCGGCAAGCTCATGGCTGGCGAAACGATTACCATCAAGGTTACAACTCCGCAGGGCGATTTCGATACAACGACCACGAAGTCCACTCTCACGATCGACTGGGAAATGGTTGACGATCCGCGCGGACCGAATTATGTCCAGGTCCGTCAGCCGAGCAGCCTTGATCTTACGCTCAGCATCGGCGGAGAGTTCACGGATGTATCGGGAGTGTACTATCAGGTTACATTCTACTCGGATGCAAACTGCACCGACGATGTCTTTTCTACGGAGAAATTCGCCAGAACCGGAAGCGTTACAACGTATTCGCTGAACTCTTACAACAACCTGATCGCCTATCTGGCAAAATATGCCGACAGTTTGAAACACAACGACTGGCGCGAAGGCGATGCGCTTCCTCCGTATGTCTACTGGAAGGTTACGGTTAGCGATGCTTACGGCAACAGCAGAACGCTGGATCAGATCAACAAGTTCCGCTTCTTCGATGAAGATATCAATCGTCCGACCAACGACTATTATGCTCCGAATGCACCGAAGCTCAAAGAGGTTCGCGCAGTCACGGAAGACGATCTTTCCAGAGAAGAGTTCAGCGGCCTGACCGATGCTCAGAAAGCCGCGTACAAGCAGTACATGAAGGATTATCCGGGTTCTCTCTATCTCATTGAATGGGATCCGGTCTATGATGCGTACGGCATCAAGAGCTACAAGATTTATACGAGCAACGGCAAGGAAACCACCGTTTATGACACTTACAAAGACGGCGACATGCTGACCTATGTCTCCGCAGGCAAGGTGCTTGCGGGGCTTTACGGCACTGCTCCTTCCGGAAACCGCACTTTCTGGGTCAGCGCGGTTGACGGCTCCGGTCTGGAAAGCGTGATCAGCAACAAGATTACCTATACCTACTTCAATGCCAAAGGCGATATCGACGGAAACAACATCAGCGATATCCTCTTCCAGTACACCGGCGGAGACAACCAGCTCGGCTTCTGGATGAACGGAACCTCCTCCTGGCAGGGGCAGGGCATGGCTCAGCCGACGGACTGGGAAGTCAAGGGCGCGTTCGATATGAACGTCGACGGCAAGGCGGATATCGTTCTCGTCGGCAACGTTACAGTCAACGGCGTCAAGGGTGCCTACATCGGCTACTATGACGGCGGCGACACGAGCAAGTGGGTCAACATCGGCTATCTGACGAACACGGATAATATCAACTGGAATGTCAAAGTCGCCAATATTACCGGAACCCGCGGAACAAGCTCCATCATCTGGCACGATCAGGATAACGGAGTCCTCGGCGTATGGACCGATGGAACTGACAATTGGACTCAGATCAAGGGCGGATTCAGCGGCGACTGGGTGCTCAAGGGCGCCGGAGATTTCAACGGCGACGGCAAAGCGGAAATTCTCTTCGATTATCAGGGAACGTTCTACACGACCGACATCAACGGAAATCTCACGAATCTCGGAACCGGATTCGGAAGCGCGCAGGGATGGGAATTCGCCGCAATCGGCGACTTCTCCTGCGACGGTCAGGATGATATGATTCTCTTCAACAACCAGAATGGACTGGTCGTCAAGCTTGAAGACGGTCTCACCAAGTCCTGGAAAAAGCTCGGTCAGCTTGATGCGAATGACTGGTTCGTGGTCGGCGCGGGCGATTACAACGGCGACAAGAAGGACGATCTGCTTGTCCGTCAGAAATCGACCGGCATGCTCGGCTACTACGACGGCGGCGATTTCTCCAAGTGGTGCGAAGTCGGACGCGGAGTCGATTCCAACTGGACGGTTATCGCGTAAAAAACATAAAACTGCCGCTTGATTTTTTCGGGCGGCAGTGTATAGTAAATCTCCAGAGAGGCAGTTATGTTACGCATAATTGTCTCTTTTTTATTTTAAAGGAGAAGGAAAATGAAACCGCTGATCGGTATCGCTCCGCTGTTCGACGACGAAAGAAACAGCATCTGGATGCTTCCAGACTACATGAATGCAATCCGCCATGCCGGAGGAGTTCCCGTGATTCTGCCGCTGGAAGGAACCTCGGAAGATATCTGCGCGGCGGCGTCCGTCTGTTCCGGATTTGTCTTGACCGGCGGGCAGGACGTCGACCCGAAAATCTATGGTGAAACGCCGCTTCCGCAATGTGGAACGCCAAACGAAACCCGCGATCAGACCGATTATCTGATTTTGTGTTATGCGATGAAGTACAATCTGCCGCTGCTTGGAATCTGCCGCGGAATTCAGCTTATCAACGCCGGGCTCGGCGGGACGCTCTGGCAGGATCTGCCATCGCAGACCGGAACAAAAATCATGCACAGCCAGCCTCCTCCGCGCGATATCCCCGTGCATGACGTCCGGATTATTCCCGGAACGCCGCTGCATGAGCTGCTGGAAACGGAAAAACTCGCGGTCAACAGCTTTCATCATCAGGGAGTCAAAGACACCGCGCCGGATGTGACTGTCATGGCTGTGGCGGAGGACGGGCTTGTCGAGGCAATCGCGGTCGACGGCAAAGACTTCATCTGGGGCGTTCAGTGGCACCCGGAGCACATGTTCCTCAAAGACGGGCGCGAAATGGCGCTGTTCCGGGAGCTTGTCCGGCGGTCAGCTGCCGCGAAGTGAAGGATCGAGCGCGTCGCGGAGGGCGTCGCCGAGGATGTTCAGGCAGAGCACCAAAACGAACATAAAACCCGTTGCGGCGCCGACTTCCCACCAGACGCCGCGCCAGAGGCGTTCCTGTCCGTCGGCGATCATTACGCCCCAGCTGGGTTCGAACTGAACGCCGAGTCCGAGATAGCTCACAATGACTTCCGTCATGATCGCGAACGCGAACTGCATGGTGAAATAGATGATGACGAGGTGCATCAGATTCGGCAGAACGTGGCGGAAAATGATGGAAAAGGAGGAGGCACCGAGTGTGCGCGCCGCCTGAACATATTGCGCGTCGCGGATGCGCATCGCCTCCGCACGGACCACGCGGCAGAGCGAAACCCAGCCGGTCAGACCGATTCCCAGATAGACCGCTAGCATGCCTGGCTCGGTTCCGAGCAGGGCCGCGACCGAATCAAAAACGCTTTTCAGGGAAGGTGCGAGGAATCCTTTCGAAACAAGAAGGGCGAACGCAAGAATGAACAGCAGCGAGGGCATCGCGGCAAACGTGCTGTAGACCCAGACAACGAGATCGTCGGCTGTTCCCCCGAAGTAGCCCGCGCAGACTCCGAGCGCAACGCCGAACAGAGTCGCGATGCAGGAGGCGACGAGTCCGACTTTGACAGCGGTCCGGGTGGCGAAGACCGCGCGGGTCAGCACATCGCGTCCGAGGTAATCGGTTCCGAGCCAGTGCGCGGAGGAGGGCGGGCGGTTGCGCGCGTTTTCATCGCGGAGCTGATAGACGGGTTCTGAGTGCGTGCGCGAGCAGTAGACGGCGTATCCTTCCGCGAAAACGGCGATTCCGAGGTAGCAGAGAGTGACGATCAGAGAGATCAGCGCCAGTTTCCGGGCGCAAAGCCGCCGCAGCAGGCTGCGGTGCGGCGGCAGAAGCCCGGATGCGGCGGAATCAGGCATTAGCGTTCTCCTTGCGGCGGCGCATGAGGTGAACCTGAAGAAGCGCGATCTCGGACGGCGTTACTCCGTCGATGCGTCCCGCCTGGGCAAGGCTGGTCGGGCGCGTTTTGATGAGTTTCATGCGCGATTCGTTGCGGAGCCCCTTGATGGACTCGTAGTCGAAATCCTCGGGGATGCGCCACGCTTCGAGTGCGTTGAGTTTGGCTACCGACTGTTCTTCCCGCTTGAGGTAGCCTTCGTAATGCGCACGGATCGCAAGCTGGCGGAGCACGCGGCGGTGAAGCGGAACGGAGTTGTCCATTTCAATTAAGTTCAGGTCGAACGGCAGTTTTGCGGCGTCGTAAGTTCCCTGCAGATCTTTGAGGTTGTCCCAGAGGGAGCGTCCGTGTTCACGGTGTGCTTTGCAGCGGGCTTCGACCGTATCGCAGAGCGCGGAATATTCCTTGAATGCGCGGTACTTTTCTTCGGGGAGCAGACCGAGCGAGCGGGCTTTTTCGCAGAGGCGGAAATCCGCATTGTCCTGACGCAGGGAGAGCCGGTGTTCCGCGCGGCTGGTGAAGAGGCGGTATGGTTCGACGATCTCTTTTGTGACAAGGTCGTCGATCATAACGCCGATGTAGGCTTCATCGCGTCCGAATTCAACGGGGTCGAGCCCGGCGGCAAAGCGGGCTGCATTGAGTCCGGCGACGAGTCCCTGTCCGGCGGCCTCTTCGTAGCCGCTGGTTCCGTTGATCTGTCCCGCATGGAACAGTCCGGGGTACTTTTTCACGCCAAGCGAGCGGGAGAGCTCTTCGGGGTAGACAAAATCGTATTCGATTGCATACGCATAGCGGGCGATCTCCACGTGTTCGAGACCGGGCAGGGTGCGGAGCATCTGAATCTGAATGTAAGGGGGAAGGCTGGTCGAGATGCCGTTGATGTAATATTCATCGGTGTTTTCGCCCTCCGGCTCGATGTAGAGCAGATGGCGCTCATGGTGCGCGAAACGGACCACTTTGTCTTCGAACGAGGGGCAGTAACGGGCGCCTACGCCTTCGATGATTCCGCGGTACATCGGCGCCTTGTCGAGGTTGTCGCGGACGATCTGCGCGGTTTTCTGATTGGAATAGACGAGGTGGCAGGGGACATTGCGGTGCTCGACCTGCGGATGAACGGAATCGGTCGGGAAGAACGAGAAATGCTCTTCGACGTCATCGGAGCCCTGAATGCCCATCTGTGAGAAATCAATGGATTTCCCGAGAATGCGCGGCGGCGTTCCGGTTTTAAGACGTCCGACATGCAGATGAAGCTGGTCTTTCAGAGCCGCGGCAAGTTCAACGGAGGGCGGGTCGCCGGCGCGTCCGCCGGGCATGTTCTGGAGACCGTAGTGCATTTTCCCGTGCAGGAAGGTTCCGGTGGCGAGAACCACGGCTTTGGAGCGGAACTCTTCGCCGAGCTGACTGACGACGCCTGCGACATTGCCGTTTTCGAGAATGAAGGAGCAGGCGGTTCCCTGACGGATGCAGAGGTTGGGCTGAAGCTCGACTTCGCGTTTCATCGCCTTCTGGTAACAGACTTTGTCGCACTGGGCGCGGGGGGACCAGACGGCGGGACCTTTTCCGAGGTTCAGCAGACGGAACTGGAGCGCGGCCGCATCGGTGACGCGCCCCATGGCGCCGCCGAGGGCGTCGATTTCGCGAACGACGTGTCCTTTTGCGATTCCGCCGACCGCGGGGTTGCAGCTCATCTGCGCGATATGGTCAAGATTGATTGCGAGCATCAGCGTGGACGCGCCGGTTCTGGCGGAAGCGAGCGCGGCCTCGCATGCGGCATGACCGCCGCCCACCACGATTACGTCAAAATATTCCGAACTCAAAGCAAGGTCTCCCAATTAATAAGGCGATAAGTTTCTCAGATAATATACACCGTTTCCGGCAGAAAAAAAGTTGACTTTCCGGAAAACATGGCTAGATTATTGGAAAAAACATTTTACGGAGCTGTCATGACATCGATTTTCAACCAGGCGTTTCAGTTTTTTGTTCTTCTCACCCCGTTTGCGCTTCTTTCGGCGTTTCTCGCCATGACGCAGGATTCGGGAAGCGGAGAACGGCGGAAAGTCGCGTTGAAAACCGGAATTGCCGTCCTGGTCATTTCATGCGCATGGTTCTATTTCGGAAACTTCATTTTCATGCTGTTCGGCGTGAAGATCGATGCGTTCCGGATCGGCGGCGGAATCATCCTGATGCTGAGCGCGATCCAGATGGTCCGCGGCAACGGAAACGGCAACGGCAGCGCAAAGGTTGCGGAAGGACAGGAGACGCGTGCGGATTACGACGAAATCGCCGTGGTTCCGCTTGCCATTCCGATTACGGTCGGACCCGGCACGACTGCGGCGCTGATCGTCGCGGGGAACGAGAATGCGCGGATGTTTGCGAATCTTTCCGCGCTCCTGATTGCAATTTTCGTCCTGACCGTCATTCTGCTGCTCGGTTCCTGGTTCGAGCGGATGCTCGGGAAGAAGGGGATCACGATCGTCAGCAAGGTTTCCGGGCTCTTCCTTTCCGCCATTGCCGCACAGATGATTTTCGACGGAATGCGCAACATCCTGTTCAAGTGAGATCTTTCAGCCGTTCGCGGAATTCGTTCAATTCGGGCGCGTTCAGATACCGGTTGACCAGCTTTTGATGTCCGAGGGTGTCGTTCGGGCGTTCACCGTAATCGTGTCCGGGGTAGATGGTCAGGGAGTCGGGCAGGGCGCGGAGACGGAGCATGGAACGGAACATGGGTTCCGCTTTGCAGAACCCGCAGTCGCCGATGAACAGAGTGTCGCCGGTGAAGAGCGCTGAGTCATCGGATGTGCGGAAACACATGGAATCGGGTGTGTGACCCGGTGTTGCGAGACATTCGACGAAGCCCGTGCCGAGCGGCAGATGTTCGCCGTCGTTCAGTTTCCGTCCGCACGGGAAGCCGGATGCGGCGGAGATGCAGACGGGAGCGGGAAAGAAGCTCCGCACTTCGTCGATTCCGGAAACATGGTCACGGTGCGAATGCGTCAGCAGAATATAGCGTGGTGCAGGGGCATGCGGGAGCGATTCGACGGCGCGGCGGATTGCGGAAACATCGCCGCAGGGATCGATGATCAGGGCATCGGAACCGCAGACGAGAAGGTATGAAAAGTTGGAATCAAAGCCTCCGACGGGAATTTGGAAGGTCTGAAACATTGAGAAATCCTCCTGTTTTTCGGGAAAATAGCGTTGTCAAACGGCAAAATCAAGAAAAAAAGCAAAAAAACTCTGAAAATATTTCGGAAAACGATTTGACATAACAGGTTATTCATAGTAAGTTTACAAGTGTTGCGAATACAGAAAAGAAGCATATAATATAGCAAGGAGCAAAAGATGGGAATTTTCAACAAAGTCGTCAACATTCTGGTGCTGGTGTTCGCCGTGGCAGGAGTCGCACTCTCCTTCCTCTTGTTCAACAAGAGGGAAATGCTGGTGGCAGGATGGGAAGAAATGTCAAGCAGCATCGCGCAGACCGCAAAGTCGCTGGAAAAAGATTCCGGCATGAAGCTGTCCGCGAAAGTGAACAAGGATGCACTCGGACACAAGAACCCGGACAATGCGGATCTCTCCGGAGTGAAGCGCGCACTGCCCGAACTGACCAAGGCCGCAAAACAGATCAACGAACAGCGCAACGCACTCGCAGACAGTCTGAGCAAGACCGGTCACATGCTGGAAGTCAATGTCTCCGCTTCTGATCTGCAGAATGTTTCCACCAGTGCCGACAAACAGAAGAATCTGCTGGCCGGCGCACAGAAAACCGCAGATCGCAACAACGTCATCGCCCAGAGCTACGTCAAGAGCGCCAACAAACTCATCAATACCAATATGAACGCTCTGAAGGCGAACCCCGGTGCGGTTGCAGCAAACTTTGACAAGAAGCTTGATGAAACCAAGAGCGCCAACAATGCCTATGCCAACACGCTTGCCGGCATCGGCAGAACCGTTGGAAAGAACTTCAACCGCGGCGATGTTCAGAGAAGCGCGAAGGAGATTGAAAAAGCCGTTGCCAATCAGAAAAACGAGCTGAACAAAGCCCGTGGCGATCTCAACCGCATGAGAAACAACGAGCGCAGCCTGAAAGGTCAGATTTCGAACAAAGACAATCAGATCCGTCAGAAAAACAATGAGATTGCGAAACTCCAGAAAGACATTCAGCGTCTGAAATGGCTTCTTGATCCGGACAGCGGCAAGCTTGAGCCGGTGGAAGCGGATCTCTATGCCAGAATTGAAGGACGCGTTGAAAAGGTTCAGGACCGCTGGGCGTTCATCGTCATTAACCTCGGTGAAAAGATGCCTGTTATCGAACACTTCAAGAAAGGCGATAAGACGAGATATCTCTCTCTCGCTCAGGGCTTCCCGATCACCGTTGCGCGCAATCTGACTTCCGATGAACCGGAATTTGTCGCGAAAGCTGTTATCGTCCAGGTCAATGACAACTGCGCAGTCGCGAGCATTGACAAAGATTCCATGCAGTCCGAAATCAAGGTCGGCGACAGTGTCTACTTCACGAAGGAAAACATTGCCGAGCTGCTGAAACTCAAGGAAAAGATGGCAACAAGCACGAAGAAATAAGGAGAACAAATCATGAACTCTCTGATCTTCACAATCACTGCGGCTCTTACGCTCGTGATGGTCGTCGCCGCAGTCGTCTTTCAGGTGCTGGAAATGCACTCCTACGGAATGCTTCCGTTCTGAAATGCGTAAACAGATGCACATTCGGGAGTCTGTCCATACGGGCAGACTCCTTTTCTTTCCGCTCGTTCTGCTTATGCTCCTGCTTGCAGGATGTGAGTTTTTCTCCACGGAACAGGAACGGCGCGGGGTGAATCCCAAACCCTTCAATGCGCAGTCCCGCTGGGAAACGCATCCTTACGATCTGCAGAACTGATGGATAAACCGCTCAACATCCGCCGGATTGCAGAGCTTGCGAAATGCTCTCCTTCCACCGTTTCCCGCGTTCTTTCCGGACGCAAAACGAACATCCCCATCAGCGAGGAAACCAGACAGCGGGTTCTGGAAGTCTGCCATAAGCTGGATTACCAGCCGAGCATTCACGCCCTGCGCTTCTTTTCGCGTCAGGCCGGAGTGATCGGTTTCCTCAAGGCTTCCGGCGAGATGACGGACGACGACAATCTTTCCAAGTCTCTTTTTGCTGTTTGCCGTGAGCTCCTCGCACGCGGCTACCGCACCCTGCCGCTCCTCGGAAGTGCGGAATTCGTCGAAACGAAAGAACATCTGAATCTTTTCAAACGGAATGAAATAGACGGTCTGATTGTCTGGGGCGCCCGTGAGGAACATACGTTTCTGGACGAGCTTGCAGAGGCCGGGTTCCCGTATCTGCTCCTGACCAACCGGGTCGGTGCGCATCCGGCGGTGTACGCGGAGCAGAAGGAGATTCTCCGTATACTGACCCAGAGCTGCATTGACCGCGGAGCGCGCCGAATCGCCGGAATCATGTCGCGCAACGGCGACAGCTACCGCCAGCGCCTCGCCGGTTTCCTTGAGGCAGCAGAGCCCTTTTCCCCGCAGGTGTTTTTCGGGGAGGATCTGATTCTTTCCGACGTCACCGCGCTTGCCGATGCCGCGCTGAATTCGAACCCGGACGCTGTGATTTGCGCGAATGACGAGGCCGCGCTTGCCGTTGAAATGCGCTGCATGGAACGCGGAATCCGCATTCCGGAAGACCTCCTGCTGACCGGCGGAGACAATATCCGGCTTTCCGAATACTGTCCGGTTCCGATTACGACTTTCGACCAGATGGCGGCTCAATGTGCCTCCCTCTGTGCGGATATGATGGTTGCGCACCTCAAAGACTGCATGCCGCTGGAGACGCGTGAAATCCCGACAGCGCCGATCTGGCGCGCTTCACTTCCGGAAGAAAACGGAAAATGAAAAAACTGCTTCTCCACACCTGCTGTGCACCTTGCGCTTCCGGCTGCATTGAACGCCTCATTGCGGAAGAGCGGGATGTGACGCTCTATTTTTCAAACTCCAACATCAACACCGCGGAGGAGTTCGAAAAGCGCCTGGAGACGGTGTACAGGTTTGCAAAAGCCTTTCACCTGGAAGTGCTTGTCGATGATTATGATCATGCCTCATGGCTCACGCATGTTTCGCAGGTCGCGGATTACGCGCTTCAGCCGGAACGCGGACTCCGCTGCGCCGCATGTTTCGGATATTCGCTTGGACGCACGGCGAAAAAAGCGGAGGAGCTGGAGATGAATTTCGCAACGACTCTCACGGTCAGCCCGCACAAGAATTCGAACCTGATTTTCCGCATTGCCGAACCATACGCACATTTCGAGGCGTATAATTTCAAGAAACAGGATGGATTCAAACGTTCGCTTGTGCTGAGCCGTGAACTGGAGCTTTACCGGCAGAATTACTGCGGCTGCGAGTTCTCTTTCCGCGGCTGAAGCGAATCCAGCAGTGCAGGCAGTTCACGGATGTCCTGCAGACGCCATGTCGCGGCGGAAAAATCGCCGCACAGGCTGATCCCGCGCGGAATAGCCGCGACGCGGAGTCCGGCCCGGATTGCGGAGAGCACACCGCGTTCCGAATCTTCCACCGCAATTGCCTCTTCCGGAGAGATTCCCGCTCGTTCCAGCGCGGTGAGATAGGGATCCGGGTACGGTTTGTGCCGCTCAAAATCGCCGTCTCCGACGACAAAATCGAAAAACGGGCGCAGTCCGCTTGCGTCATGAATGGTTTTGAAGTGCATCTTCTGGCAGCACGTTACAACCCCGATCCGGCAGGTTTGGTGCAGTCCGGCGAGAACTTCTGGAACATGGGGGATGACCAGGGATGCTCCGCGTTCGAGCAGCATACGGTCGTAGACGACATTGCGGCGCCGGCGCGCCTCCTCCGCCGTTTCCGGAGAGTTGCCCAGCGAAACAATGATGTCCGCCAGGCTCATTCCTTTGGAGAGACTCAGCTTGGAGAATTCGGTTTCGTCCAGTTTCACGCCGAATTCTTCAAGCATGTGGCGGTTCGACTCGTAGAACACGCGTTCGGTGTCGACGAGCACTCCGTCATTGTCAAAAAGGATGGTTGAAATCATCCTCAGTTTTTCTTGTTGAAGTTTGTCTTGGCTTTCTTTTTCGGAGCGATAAAGCGCTTGTCGCCGGGCTTTGCAACACTCTGTTTGTTGCCCGATGCGTCAAATTTGACGGGGTTCATTTCGTGGTCGACTTCGCCCTTGATGAAGCTGTTGTATTCCTCTTTGTAGAACATCGTGGCGCGGAAAGCGAGTTCGATAGTTTCACGTTTCTGGAGAAAAACGATGTTGAATTCGGGATCTTTGATGCGGACGCCGTTCGGGAGAATCTTTTCGACGACGCCGCGCACAATGCGTCCGTTGGTAATCCGGAAAATGACCTTGTCGCCGGGCTTTGCCTGTTTGAAGGGGTATTGTGCTCTGATTCTCCGTTCGATATCGCCGCGGTTCGGTTTTTTCGGGGCGGGTTTCGGCGGGGCAGGCTTCGGGTCCGCGGCGGGAAGTGCAGCGGGGGAGAAGAGCGCCGCGGCGAAAAGCAGGGCCAGGAATCGGAATTTCATTTTCATTTCAAGCTCCTATGTAAAATTTTTTTATTCAAATCCTACTAGTACACTACCACGTATTTTAAATTTTTCAAATGGCCGGAGCTTTCCGCCGGAAAAATCTTTTTTTATTTTTTTAAGAAACACTTGCATTCTTCGTGTTTTCATGGTACATTGAACAGTCTTTCTGCGGACAAGGGATTCCCGCGTCCAAAGATTTTTGCAAAGCAGTCGTACTGAGCCGCGAGGGTTCGCCCGGGCGGGAAGGCGAAGCGAATATGGAGTCTCCGTATCTCTGCGCCTTCACTATTTTCTGGAGGAGAGAATATGGAAACTCGAATTGCATTGATCGGAATCATCGTGGAAAATCCCGATGTGACCGAACAGATCAACCGGATTCTGCATGAATATTCCGGTTATATCATCGGACGGATGGGTATTCCGTACCGCCAGCAGGGAATTGCCATCATCAGCGTTGTTCTCGACGCACCCCAGGATGTCATCAGTTCGCTTTCCGGAAAACTCGGAATGCTCCGCGGCGTCTCCGCAAAAACCGTTTATTCGAAACAGTCCGTTCAAAAAATATAACACAGAAGGAGTTTGCGATGTATAACCCGAAGTCATCGAAAGCAACCGAATTCATCGACGATCAGGAGATCCTCGAAACCCTCGCTTATGCGCAGGAGAACAAACACAACAAGGCGCTGATCGACGCGATTCTTGAGAAAGCGAAAACCTGCAAGGGACTCTCGCACCGCGAAGCCGCCGTCCTGCTGGAATGCGATCTGGAGGAGGAAAATCATCGCATTTTCTCCATGGCGAAGGAGATCAAGCAGAAGTTCTACGGCAACCGCATCGTCATGTTCGCACCGCTCTATCTCTCCAACTACTGCATCAACGGCTGCACCTACTGCCCTTATCATCAGAAGAACAAGACCATTCCGCGCCACAAGCTCACTCAGGAGGAGATTGAGAAGGAGGTTATCGCGCTTCAGGATATGGGACACAAGCGCCTCGCGCTCGAAACCGGCGAACACCCGACCATGAACCCGATCGAATATGTGCTGGAGAGCATCAAGACCATTTACGGAATCAAGCACAAAAACGGCGCGATCCGCCGGGTGAACGTCAATATCGCCGCAACCACAGTTGAGAATTACCGCAAACTCAAGGAAGCGGGAATCGGAACCTACATTCTCTTCCAGGAGACCTACAACAAAAAGGCTTACGAGGAGCTGCATCCGACCGGCCCCAAGCACGATTACGCGTATCACACCGAAGCGATGGACCGCGCGATGGAGGGCGGAATCGACGACGTCGGGTGCGGCGTCCTGTTCGGACTCAACCTCTACCGCTATGATTTCGTCGGACTCCTCATGCATGCGGAGCACCTGGAGGCTGCGAAGGGCGTCGGTCCGCACACCATCAGCGTTCCGCGCATCCGTCCCGCCGATGACATTGATCCGGAGACCTTCTCCAATGCCATTTCAGATGATATTTTCAAGAAGATCGTTGCTGTTCTCCGTATCGCGGTCCCGTATACGGGGCTGATTATCTCCACGCGTGAATCGCAGGCCGCCCGCGCCGCAGTGCTTGAACTCGGCGTTTCGCAGATCAGCGGCGGTTCCCGCACAAGCGTCGGCGGCTACACGACGGAGGAGCGCCACGACGAGACCGCGCAGTTCGACGTCAGCGACACCCGTACGCTTGACCAGGTTGTCAACTGGCTTCTTGAGCTCGGTTATATTCCGAGTTTCTGCACGGCGTGCTATCGCGAAGGGCGCACGGGCGACCGCTTTATGAAACTGGTCAAATCCGGTCAGATCGCGAACTGCTGTCAGCCGAACGCCATCATGACTCTGAAAGAATATCTGGAGGATTACGCTTCTCCCGATACGAAAGCAAAGGGCGAGAAGGTGATTGAAGAGGAACTGAAACGCATTCCGAACGACAATGTCCGCCGCATCGCGACCGAGCGCGTCGCGGAGATTCACAACGGACGGCGCGACTTCCGGTTCTGATACATTATCCGGATAAAAAAGAACCCTCTCAAAATTGTTGCTGAAACAACTTTTGAGAGGGTTTCTTTTTGCCTGTTTTTCAGGAATCAGAAGGGAATATCCATCTTTTCCCAGTCCGGTTTGTCGGAACGGAACGGTTCGGCGGGGAGACCCGCGCCGTTCTGTAGGTTGGCATGCGGATGATAACCGACAAATG
This sequence comes from uncultured bacterium, assembly GCA_900549415.1. Lineage (GTDB taxonomy): Bacteria > Verrucomicrobiota > Lentisphaeria > Victivallales > UBA1829 > UBA1829. The sequence continues at coordinate 41,678 of URNX01000008.1, read as the reverse complement.
CGTAACGGACTCCTTTCGGCGCGGTCGTCACTTCCGGAGCGGAGAGAACAACGGTGTCTCCGTCAATTACAGCGGTTGCGGGGAAGTAGCGGACGCCGTCACCGGAAATGGCAAACGCATCCGGAGCGGTTCCGTCGGAGGTCTTGAGTCCTTCCGCATGATCGAAGAAGACACGCGCTTTTGCGCCTTCCGCGCGGAATTCGCGGAAACGCGGTCCCTGCGAAACGACGTCTTTGCCGTATGCGATGCGTTCTGCTTCGAGCGCCAGACGGTATCCGAGAACCTGCTTGTTGCGCGGATGAATGTCGTACTGATCGCCCGCATCGAAGGAGACCGCCATGCCGGTGTTCTTCATGACATACGGCATTTCCGCCTGGATTTCACGGGTGAGCGCATAGGGGGCAACCGCGCTGATGTCTGCGTGCTTCCACGCGTCTTCATCGCCGCGGTTTTCCGGCTGATGGCTGGCGAATGCGGAGAGCTGGACGAGAAGGAACGGCATTTCCGGATTTTTCCAGTGGTCGCGCCAGTCCTGAATCAGTATCTTATGATACGGATAGTAGGAGAGCTGCCCGTTGTTGTTGCAGCCCTGATACCAGATGGTTCCCCGGAACTGATAGCGGAACCAGGGATAGAGCATTCCGTTGAACAGCGTCGTCGGGTAGTTCGGCGACGTCCTGTCGCGCACGGATGCTCCGCCGTGAATTTCGGGACGGAAGCCGATTTCGTGAGGATCCGCAACGAATTCTGTTTTCTGTCTCCAGTCGGCATGGATGACACGGGGAACTTTGGTACCCGGGATCGTGAAGGAGATTTCCGACGTTGTCCATCCGCCAACGGAGAAGTGATTGGCGATGCGGACTGCGAGCGTGTTGTGTCCGGCCTTGACGAGGCGTCCCGGGACGGTATAGTCTCGCGGATAGCTCCAGTAGTTCGGCTGGTCGATGGTCGTTTCACCGATTTTTTCGCCGTTGAACCAGGTTTCGTCGCAGTCGTTGATTGTGCCGAGGTGCAGAGTGATGTCTTTGCCGGCGAGCTCTGCGGGAATTTCAAAAGTTCCGCGGACAACGGCAACGCCGACGTCCGGGAGGTTGAACGGAAGTTCGGTTTTCTGCCATGCGGAATCATCGAATTCCGGAGTCAGCCATTTTTTTGCTTCTTCCGCAACGGCGCTTCCGCAGGCGAAGAATTTTTTGAGCCAGGGTCTGATCGCGGCGACCTGTTCGCCCCATATCTTTTTGAGTTCGGCGTAGAATTCCGGGGATGGATTCTGCATGCAGCCGAGCGCCAGTTTCGCATTGTTCTTTTCGAACGCCTCTTTGGAAATCCACGCCTGAATGTCGGTTCCTCCCCATGCGGTCGAGACGAGACCGACGGGAACATCAAGATCCTGCATGAGCTTGCGTCCGAAGAAGTAGCCGCATGCGCTGAAAAGTTCAACGGTTTTCGGCGTGCAGACCTGCCAGCCGGGACCGTTCTCGTCGGGAAGCGGAAAATCCGGACTCATGCGGCGCATCAGGAAGGAGTTGTACAGACGGATGCGCGGGTGATCGGCGTTCGCGATTTCCTCCTTGTAATTCGTGGTGCACCAGCATTCTCTGCCGCCGTATACGGGCATTTCCATGTTGGACTGTCCGGAGCACATCCAGACTTCGCCGATGAGAATGTCGTCGAACACCTGCGGCGGTATGCCTTCGGCTCCGCTGATTTCCATGACATACGGTCCGCCAGCCTCCATTGCGGGGAAGGTGACGCTCCATTCACTGTTTGCGTCCGCCGCGGCCGTGCGGGTGTTTCCCGCAAATTTGACCTGTACTTCCGTTCCCGGATCCGCGATTCCGGAAATGACGATGGGGCGCTCCCGCTGAAGAACCATGTGGGAGCTGAAAATTTTGTGCGCTGAGAAATTTTTTGCCAGCTTGTTCATTTTTTTATCCTGCTTTATTTTTTGTTTGCAGAGGTTTTGACAAATTTCGCGACCTGTTCCGCCATTGCCTTCATGCCGGCGATATCCGGATGCCCTTTCTGCTTGCCGATGTTCTTGAGGTCAATGCAGGGAACATTGTAATGCGCGCAGATCGTGTGGACCGATTCGTTGATTGCTGCGGAGAGCTGAGAGTTGAGAATGAAATAGATTTTGGCTTCGGGGTAATTCTGCTTCAGATCGCTGAAGAGCTTTGCGAGGGCGGGACGGAAGGAGTAGAGTTCCTGCGCGGTCCAGCCGCTGTACTTGTATTCGCCGATGGGGGCTCCGGCCCAACTGTCGTTGGTCGCGCCGCAGATGAGAATCATGTCCGGTTTGCCGAGACGTCCCTGGCGGGCGAGGAAGGAGATTTTGCTGAAATCCGCCTTGTTGTAGCCGGTGTTGCAGATGGTGGAGCCGGAATAGGATTCATTCTTCTCAAGTCTGCCGCCGAGAAGCGCGATTGCCTGATGCCACCAGGTCTGTTCCACTTTGGTGACGTCGTTCTGGTTTTTCGGGGGATTGAAGTACCAGATGGCGTTGCCTTGCGGAATCGAGCCTTCGAAGGTTGAATAGCTGTCTCCGAAAATGGAGATCGCGGGTGTTTCACCTGCGGAAAGCATTCCGCAGAACAGAAATGCGCCGAAAAGAGCGGCAAAAAGACTTTTTTTCATGATAAAAACTCCTGTTGTTTTTTTGCGGAAGATAACATAGCACCGCCCGCTTTTTTTTCAAGGAATCTGCGGTTTCCGATGAACGAAAAAAACGGAAAAACTTGAAATCCGCATTGACAGCTTCTCTTTTCATGCTACATTATTATCAACTCAAGGAAAGGGGCATGCGTTCAATACGGGGAAAAATTCTGCTTATCGTGATCTCGTTTCTGATCATTCTCTGCACGGCGTTCATCGTCTACTCGCAGATCACGACCGCAAATTACAAACGTCTCCGCACGGAGGCGCTCGTTTCCCGCGCACTTTTTGAAAGCGAACGCCTCAACCGCGTCATCGCCGTCATGGAGCAGGACGCCGCCGGGCTTGCGGCAGCGGGACGCGCCTATCATTCCTATGCCCGTGACAATGCCCTGCGCGGCAAATCCATTCTTCTGGAGATGATGCCGAACTTTGTTCAGGCTTCGGGCGGCGGAATCTGGTTTGAGCCGTTCCTCTTCAATCCGCAGAAGCAGCGGGTCGGATTCTATGTCAGCGCTTCACCCTCGCGCGGACTCGTCTACGAGCCGCAGCGGAATTCCGCGGAATACGATTATCATAATCAGCTCTGGTATCGTCTCGGGAAGGCGGCCGCGCTCCGGCGCTATCAGTTCCGCTGGTCGCCGCCGTACTATGCCGACGAGGCGCAGGCGCAGATGATTACTGTCACCGCGCCGATCTACAGCGCGGAGAACGTCTTCCTCGGTCTGGCGTCGCTCGACTGGAAGATGCAGAGCGTCGTTTCGGAGCTGGCGAAGATCCGTCCCACGCCCGGTTCATTCATTCTCCTGTGCGCGCCGGAATACGGACGCGTTCTGGCGAACACCATGCTTACCGCGCAGGGATGCGCCATGACCGGACGTTCGCTGAAAACGCTGCCGTGGTATTCCGATATTGCGGACGCTTCGCAGACGGAAATTCTTGAGAAACGGTTCCGGATTGCGGGGGAGGAGTTCTACGTGTTTGCGCGCCGTCTCAACAACGGTATGATCTTTTCGGTGCAGGTTCCCGCCGACGAAATGTTTTCGCTGATTGAATTCAGCAATATGATTTTCATTTCGCTGTACGTCATCTTCTCCCTGATGATGCTTTACGGAGCGTACTGGATGGTTTCGCGTTTCATCAACGCTCCGATAAAAAGGCTGATCCGTGAAGCAATGCGTCTCGGACAGGGAGGTCTCGCCGTGCGAGTGCCGGAAGACCGTCAGGACGAGATAGGGCTTCTGGCGAAGACCTTCAACAAGATGGCGGACAATCTTCAGGAGTATGTGGAGCGTTCCGCACGGGAAGGGGCGGAGCGGCAGCGCATTCAGGGCGAACTCGAACTGGCGTCGCAGATTCAGCGCAACATTCTTCCCTGCGTGTTCCCGCCGTTTCCCGAACTGCTTCATTCGCTCGACCTCTGCGCGGAAACGCGTTCTGCAAAGGAGATCGGCGGCGATTTCTACGATTTCTTCCGGATCGGCTCCGACAAGCTCGCGTTTCTGATCGCCGATGTTTCCGGCAAGGGCATTCCCGCCGCGCTGTTCATGATGCGCGCCCGCACAATTCTCAAATCGTTTGCGATGGATGGCTGTGAACCGCATGAAGTCCTTGCCCGCGCGAACGACAAACTCTGCGAGCACAACGACGCCTGCATGTTCGTCACTCTCTTTTATGCCGTGTACGATCTGAACACCGGAACGCTGGACTATGTGAACGGCGGGCACAACCCCCCGTTCATCCGCCGCAACCGGGGAATGTATGAACAGCTTCCGACCGATCCCGGTTTTGCGCTCGGTGTGGTGCCGGGCAAGATTTACCGCACACAGCGCGTCCGTCTCTCCCGCAGCGACCGCATTTTCTGCTACACCGACGGTGTCACCGAGGCGGTCAACAGCCACCGCGAGCTCTTCGGTGAAGCGCGTCTGCTGGATACGCTCAACTCCGCGAACTTCGTTCTCAAACCGCTGAACGACAAGCTCCGCGTGATGATGGACCGTCTCGACGCCTTCACCGAGGGTGTGCCGCAGGCGGATGACATTACAATGCTGATTTTTGAAGCGCGGATTTTATAAATCTCTTACAGAAAGTTTTTCCCATGCCGAATCCGATTGAACTTCTTGCTCCCGCAGGCTCGCTTCCCGTCGCGCTCGCCGCATTCGATGCGGGCGCGGACGCCGTTTACTGCGGAATGAAAAAATTCAATGCGCGGGAGCGCAGCGACAACTTTTCTTACGACGACATGTCCCGTCTGATCGCCTGGGCGCGGAAGATCGGACGCAAGGTTTACATTACGTTCAACACGCTCGTGAAGGAATCGGAAATTGAAGAGGCTGCGCACTCGCTCGCGGAACTTGATGCGCTCCGTCCCGACGCTCTGATTGTTCAGGACGCCGGAGTTCTCCGGATGATCCGCGAGTTCTTCCCCGGTCTGACCGTTCACGCCTCAACGCAGATGGCGCTTCATGATTCGGAAGCCGTTGCAATGCTTGCGGAGATGGGCGCAAAACGGGTGATTCTGGAACGGCAGATCACCATGAATGAACTTGAACTGATCGCTGAAAAATCTCCGCTGGAACTCGAAGTCTTTGTTCACGGCGCACTTTGCGCGTGTCTTTCGGGAACCTGTCTGTTTTCGTCGTGGCTCGGCGGAGCGAGCGGAAACCGCGGACGCTGCAAGCAGCCCTGCCGCCGGCTTTTCCGTTCCGACCGCGCAAAGAACGCCTTCTATCTTTCCACGCGCGACCTTGCCGCGATTTCCCTGATTCCGAAGTTCCGCGAACTCGGCATTGCATCGCTCAAAATCGAAGGACGGCTCCGCAAGGCGGACTATGTGGCGAATGTCGTTTCCGCCTACCGCAAAGCGCTTGACGGCGCGCCGGAAGAGGAGGTGTTCGACCTGCTCGACCGCACCTGTTCACGCGAGCGTTCTCTTGGTTTCTACACGCCGGATTCCGCAAAAAAACTGATCCGTCCGGATGCTCCCGGCGGAGTCGGACAGTTCTGCGGCCGCGTCCGCCGCGTCCTCCGCGATTCCTTCGAAGCGGAGCTGACCGGCCGCCTGCACATCGGCGACAATATCCGCGTCCAGTCCGCATCGGGTGACGAGGGCGAGGCTCTGACGGTGCTGGAGCTTTATATCGGGAACCGTCCGGTCAAAAAGGCTTTTCCCGGGCAGCTCTGCCGCATTCCGTTCCGTGACAAGAACATTTTCGCGAACGGGATTCTTTACCGCATCGGCGAGACGCATGATACGATGGAAAAACGCTGCGCCGCACTTCCTCTTCAGGGAACCGTGCTGGATTTCGGGCTTCATCTCTCCGCTTCGGAATTGACCGTTTCGGCGGAATCAGCAACCCTCACGCTTCCCGTGCAGACGGAACCCGCGTCGAACCGTCCGTTCACGGCGGAGGAACTTGCGGATCTGTTCCGCGTTCTGCCCGGAACCCCGTTCGCACCGGGGAAGATTGAGGCGGCTGTCGACGGCTCGTATTTCATCCGCCGCGATCATCTCAAAGCGCTGAAACGCGCGGTTCTGGAATGGTTTGTGCGCGAGATTCCTGTGCAGACCGTCCGTGCCCGTTCCCGGGCGAAGGCGGAGACTCTGATTTGCGCGCACAACGCGATCACATCCGTTCCGGAGCGTGTGCACACAACCGCATTTGTTCTTCCCGGAGCGGTTCCTGAGGGAAATTTCGATGCCGTTGCGGAGGAGTTGAGCGCGTCTCCGGATCCGGCGCGTGAGTGCATCCTGCCGTTTTTCACGCCCGAAACGGAGCTTCCGGCGTTGGCGGAACAGATTGAACGGGCTGTACGGGCGGGAGTCCGCGTGTTCCGTGCAACATCGCTTTCCCATTTCCATATTCTGAAACGTTTTCCCGGGGTCGTGATACGGACGGCGCCGCCGCTTCCGGTTGCGAATGCGTTTGCTGCGCAGGAACTTGCTTCGCTCGGCGCGGCGTCGGTTCACGCGCAGATTGAGCTGGGGCGCTCCGATGCGGAGGAACTTGTCCGCCGCTCACCGGTTCCGGTGGAGATTTATTGCGCGGGGCGTCCGGTTCTGCTCGCGACCCGTGCCGGAGTGGCGGATATCCGGAGTATTTCGGATGTTCACGGAGAGCGTTTCCTTGTGCGCAAGTCGGGCTGTCTGACGCTTCTTCATCCTGCCGCGTCGATGTCGATAGAGCCTGAGATTCCATGCGGACGGATTTTCGATTTCCGGGCTGCGGACTCTGAAACGGCTGTTTCCGTATTCAACTGGGAGCGCGGGCTTTCCTGAACTCTGGAATTTAAAACGAAACGGGCTTCCGCTGTTTTTATGCGGAAGCCCGTTTTTTTGAGCTGGATGTGCTTACAGCGCAGCGTACTGTTCGAGAATCAGCGCTTCGGTTTCATCCCAGCCGAGACAGCCGTCGGTGATGGAGAGACCGTAGGTGAGTTCTGCGCGGCTCTTCATCGGCTGTTTGCCGGTTTTGAGATAGCTCTCAAGCATGACTCCGGCAATGGCGGTTGCGCCGTTCTTCACCTGACCGATGACGTCGCGGAAAGCGGTTGGCTGGTTCAGCGGATTGCGGAGCGAATTGCCGTGGCTGCAGTCGATGATGATCGAAGGTTCCATTCCGGACTTGCGCATCAGTTCTTCGGTGAACGCAATGTACTCCGAACCGTAATTGGTTGCGGTTGCCGACCCGCGCAGAATGATGTTGCAGTTGCGGTTGCCCTTCGTATGGAACACGCCGGTGCGCCCGTCGTTGATGACGCCGAGGAAGCTGTGCTTGGCGGACGCCGTCTTGATTGCGTCGATGGCGATGTGAATCGAACCGTCGGTCGCGTTTTTGAATCCGACTGGCATGGAGAGTCCGCTCACGAGCTGGCGGTGTGTCTGTGATTCCGTCGTGCGTGCGCCGATCGCCGCCCAGCTGATGAGGTCGGAGAGGTACTGCGGGATGATCGGATCGAGAAATTCGGTCGCGGTCGGAATCTCCTTTTCCGCCATTGCGAGAAGCAGTTTGCGGGAGAGACGCAGTCCCTTTTCGATGTTGAAGGTTTTGTCCAGATCCGGGTCGTAGACCATTCCCTTCCAGCCGATCGTGGTGCGCGGCTTCTCAAAGTAGGTGCGCATGACGAGAACGAACTTCGATTCCACCTTTTTCGCGAGCGTCTTCAGGCGGTCGGCGTAGTCGATTGCGGCGTCGTAGTTGTCGATGCTGCACGGTCCGGCGACGACAAGGAGGCGCCGGTCGCGGCGGTGAATGATGTTTTCGATTGTTTCGCGGGAGCGCGCGACGAAGTCCTCCATCTCGGGACGGAGCGGCAGTTCGGCGTGAATTTCCTGCGGAGTCGGAAGCGGATGCTGCGCTTCAATGTTGACGTTGTATACGCGCTTCATTTCAGCAGAGTTCCTTCACAATGGCTTCCGCATCGAGGACGACTTCCTTCTGCGAGGAATCCGCCATGTTTTTGAGGTTTGCCTTGCCGGATGCGAGTTCGCTTTCTCCGACGACAAGCGTGTATGCCGCCTTGACGCGGTCCGCGGAACGCATCTGCGATTTGAGGCTCTTGACTTCGAGTTCGATTCCGGTCATGACGCCCGCCTTGCGGAGTTTCGCCGCGAGCGCAATGTTGAATGCCAGTGCCTGTTCACCCATGGAAACGAGGAAGATCTTCGGATGTTCGACCGGAATTGGGGCGAGCCCGAGCGCTTCGCGGACCATGATGAGACGTTCCATTCCTGCCGCATAGCCGACGCCCTGGATCGGTTTGCTGGATTCAGGCAGACGCAGTTCGTAGCGTCCGCCGCCCGCAATGGCGGTCTGGCCGCCGAGTCCGGGGTGGGTGAGCTCGAAAACCGTGTGGACATAGTAGTCGAGTCCGCGGACGAGACGCGGTTCGACGACGTATTCGATGCCCATTGCGGTGAGAGCGTCGCAGACTTTTTTGAAGTAGAGTTTGGATTCATCGCTGAAGAAGGTCGCTGGATCGGGGGCGTTCTCGATGACGGCGCGGCAGCGTTCCTGCTTGCAGTCGAGGATACGCCAGATGTTGCGTTCGAAACGCTCCTTGCAGTCGTCGCACATGTGTTCGAGGTGCGGAGCGAAATATTCGCGCAGGGCTTTTTCCGCTGCCGGACGGTCGGACGCGACGCCGCGGGTGTTCAGATAGAGCGTGAACCCGGTGATTCCGATTTCATTCAGGTAGTGAACGAGCATGGAGATGCATTCGGCGTCGAGTTCAGGAGAAACTTTTCCGGCGTTTTCGACACCGATCTGGTGGAACTGGCGGCGGCGTCCGGCTGCGGGACGTTCTCCGCGGAACATGGGGCCGATGTAGAACACGCGGTGCTCCACGCCGTTGAGTGCGTCGGTTCCGGAGAGGGAGCGCATGACGCCGGCGGTTCCCTCGGGGCGGAGGGTGAGGCTGCGTCCGCCGCGGTCCTCAAACGTGTACATTTCCTTTTTGACGACTTCCGTTTCGTCGCCGAGCCCGCGCTGGAAAACCTCGGTATATTCGAAGATCGGGGTTCTGAGCTCTCCGTACCCGTAAAGGGAGAAGACCTTTTTCGCGGTGTTTTCGAGGAAGCACCAGGTGGGTGCCTCTTCGGGTGTAATATCGCTGGTTCCCGGCGGCGGTGTTGACTTCGACATAAGACTTTCCTTTTTCCCGAAAAACAAATGCCCTGCAAAAGAGGATCCCGCAGGGCAGTCTGTTTCAGTTTCCTGATATGTTCTGTTATGATCCCCGTGCAAAAACGCACAGAGCATAATATAATTTATTTTATAAGACTTTCAACTCTTTCTTTTAAAACTTTTCCGGCGCGGAACTTTACAACGGCGCGTTCCGGAATGACAACCTCATTTGCCGGCTTCTTCGGATTGCGTCCTTTGCGTTCCCGGCGGACGACGATTTCGAAGACTCCGAAGTTGCGCAGTTCAACGCAGCGTCCGTCCGTGAGTTCATCCGCGATGTAGTCCAGAGTTTTCTGAACCACGTTCATAACTTCTTCCTGATGCAGGTGAGTTTCGCCGGCGATTTTGCCGACAAGATCCCGTTTTGTCATACGTTTGTCTCCCCAAATTTATTTTTTTTGCCAAAGTCCCGGCGGACTTTTGGTTTTCTTTATCCTGGAACTTTCAGCTCCGAATCAAACTTTTTTGAGATTGTGTATCTTTTGATGAATTAAGAAAACCGTATTAGCGGCATGTTGTGATCCGTAAGCATCATTATGATCCAGCAAGCCTTAAATCGCTCTTAAAAATCAAAAATACAGCAAATTCATCAGTATTTAAATTTAGCAGTAAAAACTTAAAAATCAATCTTTTTTTATGAAAAAATTGTTCTTTTTTAGGTTTTTTTTCCGGAATTCGGAAAGAATCTGTTTTTCTTTTCCTGATTGAAAAGGGTGGAAGACGTTGAATGTCAAAGATTTGTAGAAACTGCTGCGGAATGCGAACCGGGAAGTGCGGAAATGAGGAGGGATGTCCACGGGAACCGTTCCGGACAATTTTTTCTTTTCGGGACTGGACATATCGGGAAAACGGGTGTATATTTACCGTTCAGAGATGCCGGCGGCGGTCGCTTTGCGAAAGCAAAGAGGAAAGTCCGGACTCCGCAGGGCAGGGAGTCCTCCATAAAACGAGGATGTCATGGACCATATTCCATGAGAAGGAAAGCGCAGCAGAAAACAAACCGCCGGAGCAATCCGGCAAGGGTGAAAAGGCGGGGTAAGAGCCCGCCGCGGTTTCAAGAGATTGAGCCGGCAGTGCAAGCCCCTCCCGGAGCAAGGCCAAATAGGGAATGAGTCGCTGCCCGCGACGCTTGAATTCCGGGTTCTGGCCGCATAGACAGATGATCGCCCCCCGCAAGGGGACAGAATCCGGCTTATGCCGCATCTCTGCTTTTTAAATTTACGGAGCGTTGAAATATGAAACAGTTGAATGAGCGGATCGCGGAACGGATCATCAGCATTCCCGATTACCCGGTGAATGGCGTGATCTTCCGGGATGTCATGCCCGTTTTCACGGATGCGGAACTTTTCCGGGATATTATTCTCGCATTTGCGGATTTCCATAAAAACGACAATGTTGACGTCGTCGCCGGCGTGGAAGCGCGCGGTTTCATCTTCGGCGGAGCGCTGGCAACTGCGCTCGGCTGCGGCTTCGTTCCCATCCGGAAGGCCGGAAAGCTCCCCCGCGAATGCGTCACCGAATCCTACGAACTTGAATACGGTCTCGGTGTCATTGAAGCTCAGAAAGACTCCATGAAGCCCGGACAGCGGGTCGTGATCATCGACGATCTGCTCGCCACCGGAGGAACGGTCAACGCCGTCGCCCGGCTCGTCCGGAAGCTTGGAGCAAAAGTCATCGCGTCGGATTTCATGGTTGAACTCGGATTCCTCAACCCCCGTCCCAATCTTGTCGGCTGCGGAACGGTGAATTCACTGCTGACCTATCACTAATGCGGAGTGCGGAAGAATGAAATATGCCATCATCAGCGATATCCACGGCAACCTTGAGGCTCTGAACAACGTCCTTGCCATTTGCGAGCAGGAACAGGTCGAACATTATGTCTGCCTTGGCGACGTTGTCGGTTACAACGCCAATCCGAAGGAGTGTCTCGACATCGTCCGCTCCCTCCCGAACCTCACCATCGTCAAGGGCAACCATGACGAATATGCATCCAACGGCGACAACGTCATGGAGGGATTCAATCCCAACGCGAAAGCAGCCGTGCTCTGGACCCGCGCGCAGCTCTCGGAGGAGGATCTCCGCTGGCTCTCGTCTCTTCCGATGCGCCTGACCATCAAGGGCGCAAATATGACGATTGTCCATGCGACGCTTGACGGTCCCGATGCCTGGGGATATATCTTCGACGTGCACAACGCCGCCGACAACTTCTCGTATCAGTTCACTCAGCTCTGCTTCTGCGGACATTCCCACGTGCCTGTGGCGTTCAGCAAGCGTCCGATCGCAATGGGCGCCCGCCCGATCGAAGAGATTCCCGCGTGGGCTTCCGTCGATGACGGTTCCGATCCGCTTCAGGCGGATATGATTCAGATTCCGGTGGAACAGGGCGTAAAATATCTCATCAACATCGGAAGCGTGGGACAGCCCCGCAACCGCGACCCGCGCGCCTCGTTCTGCATCTACGATACGGATCTGAAGGTGCTTTCGCGCTATCGTCTGCCCTACGACATCGGTCAGACACAGCGGAAGATTCTCGCCGCCGGTCTGCCCGAGCGTCTCGCCACCCGGCTGGAGCGCGGTCTTTGACCACGGGAGAGGCGTTATGAAGCGCTTCCTCATTGTCAAACCAAGCAGTCTCGGGGATGTGATTCATGCCTTCCCCGCGGTTTCGCTGCTCGCGGAACGGGAACCCGATGCGGTGATCGACTGGCTTGTTGTTCCCGCATTCGCCCCGATGGTCGCCTATCACCCTGCGGTCGACAACATTATTCCTTTCCGCCGCAAGGAGCTGGGGCAGGCCGGCAAATTCCCGAAAGCGTTTGCGGAACTCCTTTCCGGCATCCGCAGGAACCGCTACGATGCTGTGATCGACCTTCAGGGACTGCTCCGCAGTGCGGTGATTTCCCGTCTTGCGAAAGCCCGTGTCGTCGCCGGTCCGCTTCACTCCCGCGAGTGGGGCGCACGCATCTTCTACCGTCATACGCTGAATCCCGGAGAGACGGAACGCCACGCGGTCCGGAAGAACGTTGCGATGATGGCGGAGTTCCTCGGCATTCCGGAACCGGAGAACATCGCGTTTGAACTGAAGCAGAATCCCGTTGCCGCTCAGCGGGTTGCAACTCTTCTGCGCGGTTTTGCGAAGGAGAAGGTGATTGCGGTTTCCCCCGGCGCCCGCTGGGTCACGAAGGAGTGGCCGCCGGAATTCTTTGCTGAGGTGCTGAATCTGTTTTACCGCGACCACCACGATTATTCGTTTGTGATTCTCGGCTCGCCCTCGGAAAAACCGCTTGGAGAGCGTTTGCGCCGCGCACTCAAAGCTCCCTCGCTGAATCTGATTGGGCTGACCGGCATTGCGGAACTTGTGGAGGCGATCCGCCGCTCGCGTCTGCTGCTCTGCAACGACAGCGGGCCGATGCACATTGCCGCCGCGCTCGGAACGCCGCTTACCGCGCTGTTCGGTCCCACCGATCCGGTTCTGACGGGTCCGTTTTCGGACCGTGCGGAGGTGCTGACCGCTCCGCTTGACTGCGTGAAATGTTTCAAGCGCGAATGCGCCGGTTCTGGCTGCCACACTGCGATTTCCGCTGACACCGTGAAAAAATCCATGGAAAAAATGCTCGGTCTTTAAAAAACGACTGGTATTTCTCCGGTTTCCGGTGTATGATACTGAAAAATTAACGATAAGGATTCCGCCTATGAAAATTCGTATTCTGCTTCCGCTCCTCCTTCTTTTTTCCGGACTTTCGCTGTTCGCGCAGATCGCCGTCAAGCTCGAAGCTCCCTATCCGGTCTATATGAAGTACGATGCTGTGCACGTCCGCGTTGTGCTTCGCAACTACACCTCGCATCCGATTGCATTCGGCAGCTCAAAGAATCTTCAGGGGGAAATCCAGTTCAATATTCTGACGCCGGCGCGGACGATCGCGCAGCTTTCGGACCGCTCGGTGCGTCCGCAGCTCCAGGGCGTGATTCTCGCTCCGGGCGAAGCGCGTTCCTTTACCTTCAACCTCGCCCGTTACTTCAACCTGCAGGAGGAGGGACTCTATTCCATCCGCGCGGTTGTGCGTCATCCGCAGCTTGCCGCGCCGTATGAATCCAACGAAACCACGTTCAAAATCCGTCCCGGACAGACCATCTGGAAGCGTGAGATCGGACTTCCGGATTACTCCGGAAAGGCCGCAGACAAGGTGATTCAGCGCCGCACGTACCGTCTGCTCACTTTCTCCGACGGGCGCAACATGTACTACTGCATGATGATTGACGACCGCAACCATGTCTATGCGGTGCGCCGTATCGGTTTTGACATTGGTTCGAATTTGAAGCCGCAACTGCAGATCGATTCGCTCGCCCGTTTCCACATCATGGTCGCCGTCACGCCGAAAGTCTACGCGCATTATGTTTACGACCACACCGGACGGCTGGAGCGGCGCGATGTTTACATCCGCACTTCCTCGACTCCGTTCCTTGTGCTCGACCCGAAAACGGCGGAAGTCACTGTCGACGGCGGTCGCATGGCGCGCAAAGACGTCGATTATGAAGATCTGAAAGAGCTTCCGTTCCTCGATGAAGTGAAAGTGGAGCAGAAAAACGTTTTTGAAACAAAAAACGAGGAGGAATGATGCGTCCCGACACGGTTTTATGGCGTTCCGCGGAGGGCATTGCGTATACGGCTCCCGATTCCGCGCTCAACCCGCAGGCGCCGGGTTTCGTTGATATCATCGACCAGACTCTGCTTCCAGGCGAATTCAGACGCATTCTGCTTTCCGATCCGCAGTCGGTCTATGAGGCGATCAGGCGTCTTGCCGTGCGCGGCGCGCCTGCCATCGGATGCGCCGCGGCGCTTGGACTCGCCGCATGCGCCCAGCGTTTCAGTGTTCCCGACCGTGAAGAGTTCCTCGCGTGTCTCTACCAGACTGCCGCGTACCTGGAATCGTCGCGCCCGACGGCGGTCAATCTTTCGTGGGCGCTCCGCCGCTGCTGTGCGAAGACTTCGGAGTGTGCGGGCGGTGTTTCCGAACTGCTTGCGGTTCTGCTGAACGAAGCGCTCGCGATTCTCGCTGAAGATATTGCAATGTGCGACGCCATCGGGCAGAACGGACTGGCTTTGCTGGAGGACGGCATGGGTGTGCTCACACATTGCAACGCCGGCGCGCTTGCCACGGGCGGATGCGGAACCGCTCTGGCTCCGGTTTACGCCGCGCAGAAAGCGGGACTCCGGCTGCATGTCTATTCGGATGAGACCCGTCCGCTGCTGCAGGGGGCGCGCCTGACGGCGTGGGAACTCTCGCAGAGCGGAGTGGACGTCACCACGATCTGCGATTCCATGGCGGCGCAGGTGATGCGCGAAGGACGCGTCGATATTGTGATTGTCGGTGCGGATCGCGTGGCGGCAAACGGCGACGCCGCGAACAAGATCGGAACCTATCAGCTTGCGATTGCCGCGAAATATCACAGGATTCCGTTTTACATTGCGATTCCATTTTCGACAATCGACCGTTCCATTCCGGACGGTTCCGCGATTCCGATTGAACAGCGGGACGAATCTGAAATCACCACATTCAACGGACGCCGCATTTCTCCGCAGAATATCAAAGTCTACAACCCCGCTTTCGACGTCACGCCCGCCTCGCTCATTACCGGCTACATTACAGAGAAGGGAGTCGTTTCCGCGATATGAAGAAACTGCGTGTCGACGAATGGCTTTGCGCGCACGGCGTCTGTGCAGACCGCGACGAGGCGCTCCGCATGATCATGGAGGGACGGGTCCGCTACAATCCGGACATGCTCGTGCGCAAGGCGTCTGAAACGGTTGCGTTCGAGGCGGCTCTGCTGGTTGACACGGCGGACACCTTTGCCAGCCGCGGCGCGCAGAAACTGCGTCCGGCTCTGGAGCGTCTTCTGCCCGATCTGGCGGGCCTGATAGCGATGGACGTCGGCGCGTCGACCGGCGGCTTCACGGATGTCATGCTTCATGACGGTGCGGCGAAGGTCTATGCGGTAGATGTCGGCAAGGGGCTGCTGCATGCGAAACTGCGGAACGATCCGCGCGTGGTCTGTCTGGAAGGGGTGAACGCGCGCACGCTCGACCGCTCGATTATTCCGGAGCCCGTCGATCTTGTCGCGATGGATGTTTCGTTTATTTCGGCGACGAAGATTCTGCCGGCCGCGGACACGGTTATGAAGCCGGGCGCATGGGCGTTCATCCTGGTGAAGCCGCAGTTCGAAGCGGACCGCGCGGATGTCCCCCCGGGAGGCGTCGTCGCCGATGAGGCCGTCCGCGCCGCGTGCGTCGAAAAAGTGAAACGCTTTGCGACGGAGCGGCTCGCGTGGAACTTCCTCGAAGTCACCCCGTCGGAGATCAAAGGACCGAAAGGAAACCAGGAATACATCGCCGTATTCCGGAAAGGATGAACAGCCATGGAATTCACCGTTCAGACACATCAGTTCAACGAGATCATCGACATTACGTCCATGGTCAACGCCCGGATTCCGAAGACTCTGAAATGCGGAATCTGCCACATTTTCTGTCCGCATACAACCGCGGGACTTACGATCAACGAGAACGCCGATCCCGACGTCAAGCATGACCTGCTTGCAAAACTGAAGCTGCTGATCCCGCGTGACGAGCCGTTTTACCGTCACGGCGAATGCAACAGCGACGCGCATCTGAAAGCGATGCTGACCGGTTTTTCCCTTGCGGTTCCGGTCGTGAACGGCGAGCTGCATCTCGGCACGTGGCAGGGAATCTACTTCTGCGAGTATGACGGTCCCCGCACCCGCATGGTCGAGCTTTTCTTCCAGCGCGCGGAAAACTGATTTCAACGTTCCGCGAACGCTTTCACCAGATTCAGAATTGTTCTGACCGCGTATTCCATGCCGTCGACGTCGGCGAATTCGCTTTCTCCGTGGAAGTTGTATCCGCCGGTTCCGAGGTTCGGGCAGGGGAGCCCCATGAACGAAAGCCGGGCGCCGTCGGTTCCCCCGCGGATCGGGACGATGGCCGGAGTGAGCCCGGCGTCTGAAATCGCATTTTTCGCGAGGTCAATCAGGAACGGATGCTTCCGGATCACTTCCGCCATGTTGCGGTACTGTTCGCGGACTTCCGCTGTGACGGTTCCCGCGCCGTATTTTCTGTTGAGCGTATCGGCGATTCCGCGGATTTTGTTTTTGCGGCGGTTGAACGCGAGTTCATCGTGGTCGCGCAGAATGTACTGGAGTTCCGCCGCGCCGACTGTTCCCGAACATTTCATCAAATGGTAGAATCCCTGGAATCCGTCGGTCAGAGCGGGAACTTCTCCGGGCGGAAGCATGGCGTCGAATTCCGCGGCGACCTTGAGGGCGTTGATCATGATTCCCTTTGCGGAACCGGGATGCACGGAGCGCCCGCGGATGAAAATTTTCGCTTCGGCAGCGTTGAAATTCTGGAATTCAATTTCATTTGCCGCTCCGCCGTCGATCGTGTAGGCATACTTCGCTCCGAATCCGGGAACGTCAAAGAAATCCGGACCTTCCCCGATCTCCTCGTCCGGCGTGAATGCAATGCGGAGCGGACCGTGCGGCAGTTTTTGCGTCTGAACGGTTTCGAGGGCGGTCATAATCTCCGCAATTCCCGCCTTGTCGTCGGCTCCGAGCAGAGTCGTTCCGTCGGTCGTGACGAGCGTGTGCCCGATGAGGTCTTTCATGAACGGGTAGAGCGTTGTGTTGAGTTCCAGTCCGGAGCTGCCGAGGCGGATGGGCGAGCCGTCCCAGTTTTTGATGATCTGCGGACGGACATTCGCCCCGCTTGCGCCGTCGGAGGTGTCCATGTGGGCGATGAATCCGAGGGCGTCGGCATGTTCGAATCCGGATGTCGCGGGCAGCTCCGCGTAGACGTAGCATTCGGGTGTCACGCGCACATTTTCGAGTTTGAGCGCGCGCAGCTCTTCTGCAAGATGTTCCGCAAGTTTGCGCTGTTTCGCGGTTGAAGGATGAGTCCCGGTTGTTTCGTCGGACTGGGTATCGAAGGAGCAGTAATCAAGCAGGCGTTCGAGAACGGTTTTCATAGGAGGCCTTTCGTTTTTGCATCTAATATAACTCCGCTCCCGGATGAAGCAAGTCTTTTTTTTCAGAAAATAAAAAACGGACCGTGCAATTCCGCCAAATGCGTGTATATTATCTTTAAAAATACAATTTTAATTTTAAAGATACAGGAGGCAGTATGGCCAGTCAGGAAATGCCGAAAGCTTACGAGTCGGCGGAAATTGAACAGAAATGGTATGCCTGGTGGGAGAACAACGGACTCTTCCGCGGGAAACCGAATCCGGATAAGAAACCCTATTCCATCGTCATCCCCCCGCCGAATGTGACGGGCATCCTCACCATGGGACATGTCCTCAACAACACGCTTCAGGACATTCTCATGCGCTGGCACCGCATGGAAGGCTATGAGTGCTGCTGGTTCCCCGGAACCGACCACGCCGGAATTGCAACCGAAGCCCGCGTGGCAAAAGAACTCCGCAAGACCGAAAACATCGGACGCGACGATCTCGGCCGCGACGAGTTCATCAAGCGCGTCTGGGAATGGAAGGCAAAATACGGCGGAACCATTATCCGCCAGCTCCGCAAACTCGGTGCCTCCTGCGACTGGGAGCGCGAGCGTTTCACCATGGACGAGGGGCTCAGCCGCGCCGTCCGCAAAGTTTTCGTTCAGCTCTACAACAAAGGCTACATCTACCGCGGACGCCGCATGATCAACTGGTGTCCCGTTTCCAAGACCGCTCTCTCCGATGAAGAGGTGATCTACAAGGACGAGGCTGGCAAATTCTATCACTTCCGCTATCCGCTGACCGACGGTTCCGGCTATCTCGTGGTTGCCACGACCCGTCCGGAGACCATGTTCGGCGATACCGCTGTGGCGGTCAATCCGGAAGATCCGCGCTACAAGCACCTTATCGGCAAGACCGTTCATCTTCCGCTTACCGACCGTGAAATTCCGATCATCGGCGATGAACATGCCGATCCTGAGAAGGGAACCGGCTGCGTGAAGATCACCCCCGCGCACGACCCGAACGACTTCCAGGTCGGTCTCCGCCACAACCTTGAGTTCATCAATGTCATGGACAAGACCGCTCATCTCAACGCCAAAGCCGGAAAAGAGTTTGAAGGCATGGATCGTTTCGAGGCGCGCAAGCTCATCGTTGAAAAGCTCGAAGCGCAGGGACTCCTTGAGAAGATTGAAGACCTCACCCACGCGGTCGGCTACTCCGAGCGCGGCGGTGTGCCGATCGAACCCATGCTCAGCGAACAGTGGTTCGTCAAGATGGGCGAACTCGCCAAGCCCGCAATCGAAGCGGTTCGCAACGGCGATATCAAATTCTACCCCGAACGCTGGACGAAAACCTACTTCCACTGGATGGAGGGCATCAAGGACTGGTGCATCAGCCGTCAGATCTGGTGGGGACACCGCATCCCGGCATGGTACCGCGGTGATGAAACGTACGTCGGCGAAGAACCCCCGCAGGGCGAAGGCTGGGTGCAGGAGGAAGACGTTCTCGACACCTGGTTCAGCTCGTGGCTCTGGCCGTTCTCCATCATGGGCTGGCCCGACAAGACCCCTGAACAGGATTATTTCTATCCGACCAACGACCTTGTGACCGGACCCGACATTATCTTCTTCTGGGTTGCCCGCATGATCATGGCCGGCTTTGAGTTCAAGGGCAAGCTCCCGTTCTCCAATGTCTACTTCACCAGCATCATCCGCGACGATCTCGGACGCAAGCTCAGCAAGTCGCTCGGCAACTCCCCCGATCCGCTCGACGTGATCGCCAAGTACGGCGCCGATGCGCTCCGTTTCTCGATCATCTATATCGCTCCGGTCGGCATGGACATCAAGTACTCCAATGAGAAGTGCGAAATCGGGCGCAACTTTGCGAACAAGCTCTGGAACGCCTGCCGCTTCCGCCGGATGCAGGGAGAAATCTCCGCGAACTTTGCGAACGTCGACGACCTCATCAAGTCCGGCAAGCTGACCTCCGATGAACAGTGGATGCTCGCCAAGCTCGACGCCTGCGCAATTGACATGAAAAAATCGCTCGATGAATTCAAGTTCCATCAGGCGGTTCACGATATCTACGAACTTGTCTGGAGCTCTTTCTGCGACTGGTTCATTGAGGCTTCGAAAGTCCGCTTCAATCTCGGCGGCAAAGCGAAGGAACAGGCTCTGCGCGTGCTCGACTACGCGCTCTGGAAACTGCTCCGTCTCCTGCATCCGTTCATGCCGTTCATTACGGAAGAACTCGCGCACCAGATGGGCTTCCTCGGCGAAAACGAAAGCATCATGTATGCCGAATTCCCGCTTCCGATGTCCGTCAAGGAAACTCCGGTTCCGGATGCCGGAAACGTCATTGCGCGCTGCGAGGCGAAGTACGAACTCGTCCGCGCCGGACGCAACCTGCGCGTTTCCTACAATCTCGCCCCGGGCAAGAAACTGAACTTCCACATCAAGGCCGCGGACGCTGCGTATGAAGAGTATCTGAAGAACTCCTTCGATTCTCTGAAAGGGCTGCTCAATGCGGCTGAACTGACCATTTCGCAGGCGGATTATGTCTGCGACGATGCTTCCGGCGCTCCCTCGACTCTCGTCGCCGCCGGCGCGATCTTCCTTCCGCTGAAGGGGCTGATCGACGTCGATGCGGAGAAGGCGAAACTGCAAAAGCAGCAGAAGGAGCTTCAGGGATGGATCAAATCGTCCGAAGCGAAACTTTCGAACGAGCGGTTCATCGCGAAGGCGCCTGCGAAGGTCGTGGAAGAGGCGAAGACCTATCTTGCCGACCTCAAGGAAAAACTTGCCCGCGTGGAAGAGGCGCTCTCCCGCATGGCGTGACGATGAGGACGGAACGGCGGAACATCGGCTGGTTTCCGGCTGCATGCGCGGCGGTGCTCGTCGCCGCCGCCGTTCTGCGCGTCCTCGCCTTTTCGCCCGGTCTCGAATACGATGAAATCTGGACGGCGCGCAACTATTCCGTGCGCGACGTCTGGACGATTCTCAACGATCTCGCCACGCCGAACAATCATCCGCTGAACTCGCTGTTTGTGAAGTGGATGCTCTTTTTCCCTGCTTCGGCGTGGTCGATCCGCTTCCCTTCTTTCATTGCAGGACTTGCATCGGTCGCATTGAGCGGCTGGCTTGGATTCCTGCTCTTCCGCTCGCGTCTGACCGCATTCACCGGAATGGTGCTGACTGCGGTGAATCCCGCGCTGATTCTTTATTCCGTTACCGCGCGCGGCTATTCGATGCAGACTGCGCTGATTCTTCTGTATGCCGTGCTGACCGTTCTTGCATACCGGCGCAAATGGCGTCCGGCTCCGGTTCTGATTCCTGTGACCGGCATGCTTGCGGAACTCTGTCTTTCCACCTCCGTTCTCTGGCTCTTCCCGATCTCCCTGGTACATTTTACCGCGGAACTTCTGCGCGCGAAACGGAACTGGAAACCGCTGCTTCCGCTGATTGCCGGATACACAGTTCTTGCAATCCTGCTTCTCGGCTGGATTGCGTTCCATTATGCCGATTTCAAAGCCGGACAGAGCTTCGGTTCTTCGGTCGCCTCGGTGAAGGCGTTTTTCCATTTCCTGTTTTCCGCTTCCGGCTCGGTCTGCGGCTGGGGAGCAACCGGAAGCGCGGTGCTGTTTGTGCTGACCGCGCTTCTGCTTGCCGTGTCCGGAATCCGCATGAGGTTCCGGATCGCGGGTGTGCTTCTGATTTTTCTTTTCCCGTTTGCCGCGGCGCTGCTGACGCTTGCCGGACCTGCCCGGGTCTACCTGACTGCCGTGCCGTTTGCCGCTCTGCTGACAGGTGTTCTGCTGCAGCGGCTGTTCCATTTTATGCGCAGACGTGCGCTGCTTCCGCTTTTCTTTGCGTTTCCGCTGCTGATCGGAGGTTTCTGCTATGCGGATTCCCGCGCCGAGTGGACCCGTGCAGACTGGATTGAGCGTTTCGAACGGATGAAACAGATTCCGGCCGATCGTTTTCTCTGCATCACTGCAACGGAAGCGTATCCGGCGCTCTGGAACAACGGCGACCCGATTGTGCATGATTATCTTTCCCGTTTCTCCGCGCTGGGGGAGGGGACGCGTTTCGTTCAGATTGATTCCCCTGGCATCAACGGCATGAACCCGCGCGGCTCGGAAGATTCGATTGAACTTGCGGTTCCGGCGCGGCAGTCGGAGTTCGACGGGATGAAATTCAATTCGTACCGTGTTGCGCCGTACCGTGGCGGAGATGAGCCGGATGTCGTTCTGGTTCGTGTCTGGAATCTTCCGTTTCCGTATTACAGCGAGCTGGTGAAGGCGCTTGCGAATTCTGGCTTTACGGAAAAGGTGCTGATTCTGAACGCGTTCTTTGTGAATGCCGCGCAGAGAATGACAGTCGATTCATCCGTGAACGCGATTGCGGCTTTGAAAATCCGTCCGGATCTGCCGTCGCATGCGCTTTTCCGGAGATTTTACGCGGCGAACCACGGAAAATTTGATTTTTTCGTTCTTCGCGCGGATTCTGAATAGAAATTTTTGAAAAACATGCTATACTAACAGAAAAACTTCTGAGAAGGGAGAAAATACAATGGCTATTCATCCTACCGCGGTCGTTTCCCCGAAGGCGGAAATCGGTAAGAATGTGGAGATCGGACCCTATACCGTCATTGAAGATGACGTCAAGATCGGGGACGATTGTTATATTGACGCGCACGTGAAGATCGGTCAGTACACGACTATCGGTCCGCGCTGCCGCATCTACTTCGGCGTCTACATCGGCGAGCCGCAGGATCACCGCTTCTACCGCGGAATCCGCTCGTTTGTCGAAATTGGCGCGGATACGGTTCTGCGCGAGTATGTGACCGTGCACCGTCCCCCGTTCGAGTTCCTCAAGACCGTGATCGGCGATCATGTTCTGCTTCAGGCGTTTGTGCATATCGCGCACGACTGCATGCTTTCGGACCGCGTGACGATTTCGAACCACACCGCCCTCAGCGGACACTGTCAGGTCGGACCCGGCGCCGTTATTTCCGGCTATGTCCTGGCGCATCAGTTCACCCGTATCGGCGCGCTTGCGATGATCGGTCCGACCTGTCTGATCGGACAGGATATTCCGCCGTTCTGCATGCTCCGTGAATTCAACTTCATCACCGGCCCGAACACGATCGGGCTCCGCCGCGCGGGATTCTCGAATGAAACGCGTCTCGGAATCCGTCATGCGATCAAGACATTCTTCTTCGAGGGGCTCAACGCCAAGAATGCGATTGCGACGATTGAGGCGGACCCGAAGGTCAAGGATATTCCGGAAGTCAAGATGTTCTGTGAGTTCATCAAGGAATCGAAGCGCGGCATCATGCCGGGCAATCCGAAATTCGTCGGGCTTCCCGATGACCAGCGCGACGAACTTGACACGCGCGCGTAATCAGATCTCTGAAAAAAGTAAAAAAGCGGAGTTTTTGCTCCGCTTTTTTCACTTCAAAAGTTTTGTTTCCGGTTTTTCCGCGGCGGAATAAAATTTCCTGTTGCGGATTGTGCCGTAATATTGTTTGCCGTCGAGAGCGCCGTTGACGAGGTGCGCTTCATACTTGCGGTCGTTGTACTTCACATATGCTTTCCCGTCTTCTTCCTGTACGCCGGAAAAGGATTTGACGGTTTCGTTTGGCAGTTCCGAAGCGTAGGGCTGTCCGTCGAGCATCCGAACGCCGAGCACGGTCTGTTCATCCGGGTCTGCAATGCAGCGGTTTTCCTTGCTTTCCAGATAGAGACGTCCGTCAATCAGAGTATAGAGATTGAAATGTGTCCGGCCTCCGGTATTTGTCAGAAGACGCTGTGCGGTTTTCCTGCCGTCGCGCTCGAAAACGAGCTGATAGTCATATTCAGCAAGGAACGGATGAATGGAGCGTTGTTCGAGCGAGAGCTTTGTTTTGCTTTCTCCGGGCAGGGGAATGGCTGTAGCGAGCCATTCGCCGTGATACTGTTCCGAGTCGGCTGCGTACCGGACTGCGTTATAGAAAAAGTTCGCCGAGATTGCGATGACCAGACAGAAAATGGAAAACGGAACGGCGACGAGGAAGATGAAAACCGGGTATTTCCAGTTCGCCTTGTAGCGGTTGCGGATGAATCTGGCAAGCAGAAGGATGATTGCCCAGCAGAGGACGCCGGAAAGAAGCGGCATGCTTGCGGGCAGATAATTCAGTATGAAAAAAGCGATCATGCCGAGCGGTACGGTTTTGAGCGCGGTCATGGTCATTCCGCTGTTCCGCCGGGTTTTCGGAATGCTCCATAAAATGGCGGGAACGAGAGCGAAAATGCAGATAACGAATATGGTACTGCTCATAATTTCTCCTAAAGTTACAGCATGTGTTTCAGCCGGTCGGCGATCCGGACCGCCATGAGCATGGCGCCGAGGTCGTTCGGATGACAGTTGTCCTGCGTGCAGTCTTCGCGGAACGGTCCGGCAAAGAGAGTTTCTCCATCGAGAAATTCAACTTTTCTGTCGCCGGAATTGACGGCGTTCATCCAGGTGCGCATGATGATTTCGCGGCGGCGTTTGTTGTCTTCGTTCGGGACAAAATCGCACTTGGACATCATGAGGACGGGTACGTCCGGGCGCTGTTCACGGTATCTGCGGAAGAACGGTTCGTGGCGTTCCTCGAGGAATTCCGGGGTCGGCGCATTGTGGTCGAACTCTATGACGAGTGCGGCAATATCGAGTTTTGCGATGGTGTCGGCAATGCAGAGTTCGCCACGGCACGAACCGCCGAAACCCATGTTGATGAGATGAAAATCAAGCATTCTTGCGAGGATGACGGGATAGACCATTCCGGGGCGGCCTGCGGAGCCGCTGTTGGTGATGGAGGAACCGTAGAAGACAACGGGTTTTGCGATGCGGTGAGGTTTGGGCGGCTCGACCGTGCTTCCGGGGACGGTTCCGATTGCGATTGCGGAGGTTGCGCAGTGATAGGGGAACCAAAGAGTGCAGTCGGTGAATTCCCCTTCGGCGGAGAGTTCCCAGAGTCCCTCGAAGCTGTCGGTTCCAACGGGGATGATGCGGTTGCCGCGGAATTTGCTTTCGTCTCCGGCTCCGGTATAAAGATCGAATCCGTCGCTTCCGCCCCGGTTGTTGCCGTTCCAGATTTCATTGAATCCTGCGCGCACGCCGATGACGGGGGAGTTCGTGCGGAACCGGATTGCTTCACCCGCGCCCTGCATGCTCATGGGGAAGACCCCTTCCTTCTTGTCGCACATCCTGGCGATGTCGAGCGGCAGACGGCTTCTGCGTCCTTCTCCGTCGATATACGGGAATCCTTCAAGCGCAAACGGCGCGGCAAATCCGTCGCGGAATTCGAGTTCACGATTGCCGATTGTGCGTGATTTGAAATTGGCATCAAGCTCGGCAAAATTTTTCTCGTTCATTTGAAATGCTCCTTTTTTTGAATGACTGCAATATATGAAATATAATCAGACTGGATATTTTTTCAAGTTGAAACAATGGAAAACGCTGAGAAGAGTTTGTGTTTTGAGAGACATGCTGTATAGTACGGATAATTTAAAAAGAAACAGAGGCAGGGGGAACAATACCGCTCCAACTAGAAAAGGTACTGTAAAGCCTTGGCGGCTTTGATGTATTTTAACGTTCAGAGGATGTTTCCCTGCCTCATGGTGAATAGTATACCACAAAAACGGAAAAAAGCAAATGCTTTTCAGAAAGAAGGATTGATTATGCAGAAAAAATATGTCTGCGCCGCCGTCATCCGCAGAAACGGATATACCATGATCTGCAGCCGCCCGAAGGCAACTGTTCTGCGCGATAAAATGGAATTTCCAGGAGGAAAGGTCGAACCCGGGGAAAGTTATCACGAGTGCATCGTCCGCGAGCTTCGCGAGGAACTCGGAGCGGAGGTTCTTCCGCTTGATATCGTTCATGAAGTGGAACACGAATACCCGAACGGTCTGCTCGATATCGTATTCATCCGCTGTATTCTGAAGCCCGGATCGAATCCGTTGCCGCGCGAAGGGCAGGAGATGAAGTGGGTGCCGACCGCGGAGCTCGGTTCCGTGGATTTCCTCGAAGCGGATCAGCCGTTTGCCGAACTCATCGCTGAGGCGGCGCGGTGACAGAAAATCTTCTCACCGCTCTTGAAAAACGGCGTCTTTTGTGCTAAATTACGGATTCTGTTCAGAGTTCGTTTGAAAAACAGATTTGGCGTTTGAGAGCGGCTCTCGTACCGGCAACCCCGTAACTGCAAGGAGTCTGGCTCATGAAGAAAAATGAATTTGTCGTGCTGAAAATCGGCGATCGCGAGATACAACTTCCGGTTGTCACCGGAACCGAAGGCGAAAAAGCATTTGATATTACCCAGCTCCGAAAACAGACCGGTTTCATTACGATCGACCCCGGATTCATGAATACGGGCGCGTGTTACAGCAGCATCACCTTCGTTGACGGTGAACGCGGAATTCTGCGTTACCGCGGCATCCCAATTGAAGAACTGGTCAAGACCGGTTCTTTCGTCCAGGTCGCCTATCTGCTCGTGCACGGAACAATGCCGGACGAAAAGCAGCGCCGCGATTTCTCCGAGATGCTCAACATCAATTCGCTTCTGCACGAGGATATGCGTCACTTCTTCGACCACTTCCCGCGCGGAGCGCATCCGATGCACATCCTGTCTACGATGATCAATGCTCTGGCGGCGTTCTATCCGAATGTCGACCTGCAGTCGATGGAGGAGGATATTGAGCTTTCGACCGCGCGCCTGATCTCCACGGTGCGCACGATGGCGGCACTTGCATACAAGAAGAGCATCGGCGAGCCTGTGGTTTACCCGCGTCATGATCTTTCGTATTGCGCGAACTTCCTGAATATGATGTTCGATTCTCCGGTGAATCCGTACAAGATTTCCCCGGAAGCGGTCCGCGTGCTCAATGTCCTGCTGATTCTGCATGCGGACCATGAGCAGAACTGTTCGACGACGACGGTGCGCACGATCGGCAGTGCGCAGGTCAACCTTTATGCGACGATTTCCGCCGGAATTTCGGCTCTTTCGGGTCCGCTGCACGGCGGCGCGAACCAGGAGGTCGTGGAGATGCTCCGCCGCATCGAACACGGGGGAAGCATTGAAAAATTTATCGAGCAGGTCAAGGACAAGAACAATCCGACGCGTCTCATGGGCTTCGGTCACCGGGTCTACAAGACGTTTGATCCGCGCGCGAAAATCATCAAAAAGGAGTGTCATGCGTTCCTGAAGAAGATGCACATCAAGGATCCGCTTCTGGATGTTGCACTTGAGCTTGAGAAAATCGCGCTGAATGACGATTACTTCATCTCCCGCAACCTTTATCCGAATGTTGACTTCTACTCCGGCATAGTCTACCGCGCGCTCGGAATTCCGGAAAACATGTTTACCGTAATGTTCGCTCTGGCGCGTCTTCCCGGCTGGATCGCCCACTGGAAAGAGATGATCGGGACGAACACGAAAATTGTCCGCCCGCGGCAGATTTATATCGGTCGCGGCCGTACGCATTTGCCTGCGGAAGAGTGAGTTCGTCCGCGCAGAAGAAAACGCAAGGAGGGCGGTTGCAGGCGTTGCAGCCACTCTCCAGTAAATTTTTTCTCACTGTTCTTTCTGCGCATTCCTCCTAACATTGATTTGTTCCCGCTGTTTTCCTGGCTTGAAAAGCTGGAAAACGGTTTTATCTTTTTCCTCAGAAACCGGACAGGGGGTCCGGTTTGAAACAAGGGGGGACTTGATATGCCTGAATTCTCATCATCACTGCCGTCGTCCGTCAAAGCCGGACACAAACTCAACAACGACGAACTCGTCCGCGCGATCCGTTACATGGTCGCCGCCGAATACGAAGCCGTCGGACTCTACACGCAGCTTGCGGATTCCATCGACTGCCTGCGCTCCAAAGCCGTCCTGCTGGATATCGCGGATGAAGAGCGCGTACATGCGGGGGAATTTCTCCGTCTGCTGAAAGAGCTCCAGCCGGATGAGTTCGCGCATTACGACGCCGGCGCAAAAGAGGTCGAAGAGCTTCTGAAGAAGGTCGCCGCGAAACACTGAACAGGTGAAGGGAGGGATCATTATGGCTGGGAATGAAAAAAAGCTCGGCGTGATATCTCTCGCCGCACTCGTCGTCAGCGCCATGATCGGCGGAGGCATTTTCAGCCTTCCGCAGAACATGGCGCAGGACGCGGCGGTCATGGAGGTCGTCATCGCGTGGATCGTTACCGGAATCGGCATGTACTTCATCGCCAGCACCTTCCGCATTCTCGCGGAAGCGCGGCCCGACGCGTCAGCGGGCATTTATGCGTATGCCCGTCTGGGATTCGGACGTTTCGCCGGGTTCCAGATGGCGTGGTCGTACTGGCTCTGCAACATCTTCGGCAACGTCGGCTATGCCGTGCTGCTGATGGATTCGCTTGACTACTTTTTCCCGGGGACGTTCAAGGGCGGAAACAACATCCCGTCCATCATCGGCGGCTCGCTGATGATCTGGGTGATGAACTGGCTGGTTCTGCGCGGAACGCGTCAGGCGGCGTTTGTCAACACGATCGGAACCATATTTAAACTTGTCCCGATCGTGCTGTTCATCGTCATTATGATTTTTTCGTTCCGCTGGGCGTTTTTTACAACGGACATGTGGGGACACGAGACGATTGCCGCTGAGGGGATCAAACCGCTCGGTTCGCTGCTTTCGCAGGTAAAATCGACGATGCTGGTGACGCTCTGGGCGTTTATCGGAATCGAGGGGGCGGTCGTGGTGTCGTCACAGGCAAAGGATCCGAAGTCGGTCGGCTCGGCGACACTGCTCGGATTTGCCGGATGTCTGGTGGTCTACGCACTGCTTTCGATTCTGCCGTTCGGGCGCATGTATCAGCCGGAGCTGGCGAAACTGCCGAATCCGTCGACGGCTGCGCTGCTGTCGGATGTCATCGGCGCATGGGGCGGCGATGTGATGAATCTCGGCGTGATCGTTGCTCTGCTCACAAGCTGGCTGGCGTTCACAATCATGATTGCGCAGATTCCGCAGGCCGCCGCGCAGGACGGGACGTTCCCGAAGATTTTCACGCGGCAGAATGCAAACGGCACACCGGATATTTCGCTCTGGGTGACGAGTGCGGTGATGCAGCTCGCGATGATTTTCGTCTATTTCGCTTCGGATGCGTGGAATACGATGCTTTCGGTGACCGGCGTCATGATTCTGCCGCCGTATCTGGCGTGTTGTGCGTATCTCTGGAAAATGTGCGCGACTCGCCAGTATCCGGCAAATGTAACCGTAAAAGCGGGGTTCGCGTTCGTCTGCGGCGTTGCGGGAACGCTCTATGCAATCTGGATGATTTATGCCGCCGGGCTTACCTATCTGCTGATGGCGTTCATCTTCCTGGTGATCGGGATTCCGTTTTATGTCCGGGCGCGGCGGGATGCGGACGAGGAGGCGCGTAAAGCCGGAAAGCCGGTGGAACCGGTCTTCACTCCGGCGGAACGGACGGGCGTTGCGATCATTGCTCTGGTTGCGCTTGCCGCCATCATCGCATTTGCTTCAGGTGCGGTAAAACTCTGATTCTTAATTCAAGGGGGGAAAATTATGAACACAGAACTGGAAAACAGACAGGTCCTCATTGTCGGGGATCGTTTCAGTGATTCAAGCTGCGTCATGGAACGCGCAATCGGGCGTCTCATTGATGCGCTGGAAGAAAAAAACATCAGCTCGATTACGGCGGATGATGCGGAAGAGGCGCTGCCGCTTGCCGCAACCAATATGGATATCGACGCTTTTCTTGTCGCAACCGACATGAAGGGCGAGCCGAAGGTTCGCGCACTGCTTAATAAAATCAAGGAACGGCAGGGGCTTGTTCCCGTGTTTCTGATGGCGGATCGCGCGAAGACGTCGCAGAAGCTTTCGCCGGAGCTGATGAAGCTCGCGAATGAATTTGTCTGGATTTTTGAGGACAGCCCGCAGTTTATCGCCGGGCGCGTCGAGGGGGCAATTCGTCGTTACCGCAATCTGCTGCTTCCGCCGCTCATGAAGGCAATCTGGGAGTACAACGAGGAGAATCATGAATACTCATGGGCTGCGCCCGGACACCAGGGGGGAATCGGGTTCACAAAGAGTCCGGAAGGAAAGAAATTCTATGACTTCTACGGGGAAAATCTTTTCCGCACCGATACCGGCATTGAACGAACCTCCATCGGCTCTCTGCTCGACCATGAAGGCGCATTCGGAAAATCCGAAAAGTACGCCGCGCGCGTCTTCGGCGCCGATGAATCCTATTCGGTGGTTGTCGGCACCTCAGGATCCAACCGGACGATCATCCAGGCAACCGTTGCGGAGGGGGAACTCACGGTCTGCGACCGCAACTGCCACAAATCCATTGAGCAGGGACTTATTCTCACCGGCGGCGTTCCGGTCTACATGGTTCCGACGCGCAACCGTTACGGCATTATCGGTCCCATCCCGCGTTCCGAGATGACTCCGGAGGCGATTGCCGCAAAAATCAAGGCGTGTCCGCTGCCGAACCGCGGCGGCAAACCCGCCTATTCGGTCGTCACCAACTGCACCTACGACGGACTTTGCTACAATGCCGCAAAGGTGGAAGAAGAGCTTGCAAAAAGCAATGACCGGATTCACTTTGATGAAGCCTGGTATGGTTATGCGCGTTTCAATCCCATATATGCGGATCACTACGCCATGCGCGGCGATCCGAGACGGCACAAAGGCGCGACGGTGTTTGCAACGCATTCGACGCACAAGCTGCTGAACGCGCTCTCTCAGGCGTCGTATATTCATGTTCGCAACGGGCGGCGCGCGGTGGATTTCGACCGTTTCAACCAGGCGTACATGATGCACGCCACGACGTCGCCGCTTTACGCGATCTGCGCATCGAACGACATTTCGTGCGCGATGATGGACCGCAGCGGGGAATCGCTGACGCGCGAGGTGATTGAGGAGGCTGTGGACTTCCGGCAGGCGATGGCGCGTCTGTACCGCGATTTCCGGAAAGCCGGTTCATGGTTCTTCCAGCCGTGGAATGCTCCGGTTGTGAAGAATTACAAAACGGGTGTTGAATACGAATTCGCGGATGCGCCGCGCGAACTGCTGATTCATGAACAGCGCAACTGGCGCATGAATCCAGGCGATGTCTGGCACGGGTTCGAAGGGCTGGAGGACAACTGGGTGATGCTGGATCCGGTCAAAGTCAGCATTCTCGGTCCCGGAATGGGCGACGACGGCGCGATGCTGGCACATGGAGTTCCCGCCGCGCTGGTTTCCGCCTATATTTATCAGGAGGGAATTGTCCCGACGCGCACGACCGATTTTCAGCTGATGTTCCTTTTCTCGATGGGAATCACCAAAGGCAAATGGGGAACGCTGGTGAACCGCCTGCTGAACTTCAAGGAGTTTTACGACCGCAACACTCCGGTATCGGAAGTTCTGCCGGGGCTGGTTCATGACCACCCGGATGTGTACGGGAATATCGGCATTCACGAACTTTCGGATCGGATTTTCGAGTATCTGAAAGCGGAGAATCCGGGAGCTCTTCTGAATGAAGCTTTTGCGAAACTTCCGAAACAGGAGATGACCCCTCGTGCGGCGTATGAGAAAATCGTCCGCGGCGAAGTGGAGTTCGTTCCTTCAGACCGTTTGCACGGGCGTATTACCGCAAATTCGATTATCCCGTATCCACCGGGCATTCCGATGCTGATGTCCGGCGAAAATTTCGGTGACAAGTCGAGTCCGCAGATCAAGTACCTGGAATCTCTGGAGAAATGGGATCGTGAGTTCCCCGGCTTTGAGCACGAAACGGAAGGCGCAAAGGTGATTGACGGCAAGTACAATGTCCTTTGCATCATTCCCTGAAGGAGGTGCTGAATGAAGATTTCATTGGAACGTCTTTCCGAAATTGCCGCGGAGGAGTTTGCCGGAGCCGACATGGAGCTGGACAATTCCATCCGCGAGGATTTCAGTCAGTGGGCGCACAACGCCGCCGAACATGAGTTCGAGTCTGAAGATGAAGTTCGCCGTCGGCTTCGCGAAAAGGTGCAGGAAAAGAAAAAATAACTATTCCCGGTCCGCAGGAACTTCGCATCCTGCGGACCGGGTTCTTTGATTTTGCTTATTCAACTTCAAAGCTGAAGAGGTGCACGCGGTCCGCGGCGGGATCCCACGAACGTTCGGGGATCAGACGGATGCCTGAGGCTTCCACCGGGACAAAGTTCAGACGCAGGTAACGTTTGCGGTTGTTTTCAATTTTCCGGAGAAGCTCCCATTTGCCGCTGCGCAGAATTTCAAGACGGAAGTCGCGCGCAATTGTGCCGGGAACATGACGTTCCGCATCGTCTTCCGGAATGCCTTCGATGTTCCGCATCCGCTTGGTGTCGCCGAAATCGCTGTCGAAAACAATGCGGACCGAATGGAGACGCTCCGGAGCGGCGAACTCATAACGGCAGTCGGAGCCGAGGTCAATCCACGCTCCGTTGTCGGTGTCCCCGATGGAACGATCGATGCCGTTGCGGAGCGCTTCGTGTGAAATCTTTGCGGAACGGCTCAGCTCGGAAACTTTGCGGGTCGTGAACGGAATGAACTGATCCTGTTCAAGCAGTGTGTCGCGCAGTTCCTCCAGATGGTTCAGACGGACGCCGCGCGGAGAGGTGTTGTGACGGACCGCGAGCGCGGCCGCCGTGCCGATCGCCTGTCCCATTGTCGCGCAGGTCGCCATGACGCGCGTCGAACTCATTGCCATGTGCGTGCAGGAGATGTTGCGTCCGGCAAAGAAGAGGTTTCCGATGTTGCGCGAATAGAGGCAGCTGTACGGGATGCCGTAGGGCGAGGGGGCGGGGTGGTAGACGGTCGGCGCGCCCGGATAGTAGAACGCTTCGGGGTGGTGGTTGTCCATGCTCCAGCCGCCGTGACAGACCGCGTCGGGGAAGTGTCCGCCGGCTTCGACTTCCGGCTGAGTGAGGATGTGGTCGCCGACGTAACGGACGTTTTCGCGTTTGCCGGGGAGTTTGCCGATCCAGTCGAGTTCCCATTCGGCGGCGTGCCCGTCGGGATTGTTTTTGATGTATTCCCAGCATCCGTAGGCGATTTTGAGCAGTTCGTCGCGGATTTCATCGGCATCGGCGATGGTGTCGCGGACGCCGCCGAACTCCATCCACCAGAAGTTGCCGCGCCGGAGATTTTCGCCGATGCAGTTTTTGCGCGGAATGGTTTCGTCAGTGTAGTGATACGCCCATTCCGGCGCAATGAATGGACGGTGCGGGCCGTCCGTGCGGCGGAGCTGGATGAGAATCGAATTCCCCATGGTTTTGGCGTCCGCCAGCTCCGGGGCATGCGTTTCGCCGAACTCGGAAGAAGCCTCGCGTCCGGTTCGGTATTCCGCTCCGGAAAGACGGAGGATGCTGTCGCCTGAGCAGTCGGCGAAGAAGCGTCCGGAGATTTCATAACGGGTGCAGCTGTGCATGTTCCAGGCGGATACGGAGGTGATGTTTCCGTTTTCGACAGCCGTATCCATGACGGTTGTGTTCAGCAGGAGGGTGATATTCGGTTCGTTGCGGACGACCGTGTAGAGCACGTCGTCCCAGATCGTGAAGCGGAGAGTGGGATTGAGATAGTAGTTTTCGAGCAGAATTTCTTCCAGAATCCCCGCTTCCTTCTGGTCTTTCCCGTGTG
Organism: uncultured bacterium; assembly: GCA_900549415.1. Classification (GTDB taxonomy): domain Bacteria; phylum Verrucomicrobiota; class Lentisphaeria; order Victivallales; family UBA1829; genus UBA1829. The sequence continues at coordinate 8,655 of URNX01000008.1, read as the reverse complement.
CGCCGCAGATCCACATGCGGATTTCGCTGGAGGCGTTTCCGCCGAGCATCGGGCGGTCCTGAACAAGCACGGTTTTGATTCCGTTCCGCGCCGCCGCGACCGCCGCGCAGATTCCGGCCATGCCGCCGCCGACAACCACGAAGTCGGCGGAAAGATTTTTTTTCGGTATAATCATGATGAAGCTCCTTTTTTCTTTGTTTTTCAATTATACTCCGGAATCCTCGCGGAAACAAGAGCGGAAGATGGCTGAAGAGAGACTTTTGCTTGAAAATTCCGCATAGTGGAATTATAGTACGGTTATGAAAACACTGATTCTGAAAAAAACTTTTGCGATATTCGAAGCGCTGACCCAGGCGCGCGATCCGCTGTCGCTGAAAGAGATTTGCGCGCAGACGGGGATTACGCCGCCCGCGGCAAGCCGACTTCTTGCCGATCTGGTTGAAGCCGGATATGTTCACAAGGTTTCGTACCGCACATTCGAACCCGGTCTCGGCATGATTGAGCTCGGACAGTCGAGTCTGCGTCACAACTTTTTCCCGCAGAATGCGATTCTGCGTCTGCACTCCGAACTTCAGCGGATGGGGTGCGGAGGAGCGCTGGCGGGAATGTTCAACGACCGGCTGGTTTATCTGTATCATTCGTTTTTTGAAAACGGGCACCGCATATCATCGCTTCCGCTTCCGGAGCAGGCTCTTTCGCATTCCAACATCGCACTTGTGATTCTCTCCGTCCGTTACGGTGCGGAGCGGGCGCGGGAGATGCTGCTGGCGGATGTCGATGTTCGTTTTACCGGAACCGCGCGCGAGCGGCGGCGCAACTCCGTTCTCCGCCGCATCGGGGAGTTTCAGCGCGACCGCCATGCGGTCTGGCACGATGATTCCGGACACTGGAATCTCTGTTTCCCTCTGATGGACGGCGTGCAGGTTTACGGCCTTTCGTTTCTCGGTGAGGGCGACCGCATTGCGCCGGAGCTGTTTCTGCAATGCTCCGCGCTTGCAGCGGATATGCGCGGGATTCTCGCGAAGCAGCCCTGATCATTCGATTGTTCCACGGCTGCGCTTGCGGTAGAGGGAGGGCGTCACGCCGGTGTGTTTGCGGAATGCTGTGGAAAAATAGAGCGCATTCCGGTATCCGAGCCGTTCCGCGATCTCCTTCATCGAAAGCCCGGAATGGGCAAGATGCCGTTTCGCCTCTTCCATGCGCAGACGGTTCCGGTATTCGAGCGGCGAGACTCCGAGGTGTTTCCGGAAGAGCCGCATGAGCATATGGACTTCCATTCCGCTTTCCTCCGCAAGACGCCGGATCGGTTTTTCCCCGGAAGGATTCGCACGGATTCCGCGCACGATTCTTCCGAGCGGTTCCGGAATATCCTGCTCTCGTCCTCTGCTGAGTTCCTCCGCGAATCCGGTGATGAGCGAGTATGCCATAGCGGAGAGTTTCGCCGCGTCATCGGGATTGTTTGCCTGCATCCGCTCCGCAATCGCGCGGATTCCGGCGAGGAACGATTCCGGATTCGCGAGACGGCAGACGTTGCGGCGATGCAGTCCGAGTTCCAGATCCAGTTCATGTGCAAGCGTTCCGCAGAACATGATGCGGTAGCGGTGGAAAAAATCCTTTGCTCCCGCATGAAACACAATGTCGCTGCCCGGATGCATGATGTAGATTTCGCCCGGATTCACCCGTTCGGAGACGCCGTTCTGTGTGTAGGAAAGAGTTCCCTCGAAAAGATATTCAAAGGTGAGTTCAGGTGTGTTTTCAAAGCGGAACCAGCCGGTTCCCCTGCGCCGGACTTCGGAGCAGTAGCGCGGCCAGAGGAGCTGTCCGTAAGGAACGGGGGTGCTCTCGCGGAGAGCCGTGAAAATTTTGTCGTTCCCGGGAAACCAGTCTTCGCGGTAGTGATCGATGCTGTTGCCCGGTCCGTTCTCTTTGATGATCTTCATGATGCTCCGTTCTGTTTTCAGATAATTTTGTTCAGAAAACGAATATTTTCAAGTCGTGAAACTCTTTTTTTATGAAAAAAGAGGGGTATAGTAGTGTTCAGAAAACAAAAAAGGAGATTCCGATGATTGCAGAGAACGGTCTTTTGAAATTCCGTGAGCCGGAAGGCGGAACGCGATTCCGGATGGTGATTGCGGGCGACGTCTGTCCGTGTCGCGAGGGGGAACGAATTGTTGCTGAGGGGCGTTCCGCCGGACTCTTTGCGAAAGTCGCGCCGTTTTTGAACGCGGCGGATCTGCGCGTTGTCCAGTGGGAGACTCCGCTGTGTGAACCGGTGAATCCGATTCCGAAGAGCGGACCGAATCTTTATGCGCTGCCGTCTTCCGCGGAACTCGCCGCCGCAGGCGGATTCGAGGTCGCTTTGCTTGCGAACAACCACACTGGAGATTACGGCCCGGAAATGCTTCTTCAGACGATTGACGTTTTGAACCGCCGCGGAATCCGCACGGTTGGCGCGGGGGCGAATCTGGAGGAGGCGGAGAAGCCGCTGATTCTGACGGTCTGCGGAGAAAAAATCGCAATCTTCAATTTCTGCGAGCATGAATTCGGCGTCGCACAGGAGAATATGGCGGGACCGGCTCCTCAGCTTCCGCTTCGCAATCTCCGTGCGGTCGCAGAAACCGCAAAGAGTGCGGACCGGGTGGTTGTGACTCTGCACGGCGGACACGAATACAACCCGTTTCCATCGCCGCGCATTCAGGAGCTCTGCCGCGCGTTCGCCGATGCCGGAGCGTCATTCGTCTTCAATTGCCATACGCACTGTCCCGAAGGCATCGAATACTGGAACGGAACACCGATTGTGTACTGTCCCGGCAACTTCTATTTTCCGAGTATTTATGCGGGCAAACTCTGGCGGTTCGGCTATCTGCCGAAGGCTCTGTTCGATGCCCGCGGCGTCTACGCGCTGGAAATTCTGCCGTATTCGTTCGATGCGGAACAGATTGTCCCGCTGGAAGGAGAAACGCGTATTTCATTCTTCCGCTATCTGGAAACACTCAGTGAACCGCTGAGCAATCCTGTACGTATGAAACAGCTTTTTGAAGCGTGGAGTTCGGTTCACGGATTCGGTTATCTTTCGCGTTCACTTCAGAGCATCCCGGCGGGGTGGGACCGGACGCCTTCCGACCGCGCGGTTGCAAAAGCGATGCTCGGTCTGCGCAATGTCTTTTCCTGCGAGGCGCACAACGATATTGTCCGCTGTTTTCTCTGGCTTCAGGAGGAGAACCGGATTGATGAAGCCGCAAAACAGTTCCCGTACATAGAAAAACTTCAGAATCCCGAATGGGCTTGAAGGAGAGAATCCAATGAAAGCAAAGAACTGCCGTTTCCATTCCACCGAAGACTTTGCCGCATGGCAGAGAGAATCCCGCCGTGAGCTGATCGAACTGCTCGGCATCACCGACCTGCTGAACAGCGAACGCTGTCCGCTGAATCCGCGTTCTCTTTGGAAGCGTGAAAACGAACTCGGAACGATTGAGAAGATCGCCTTCGATTCGGAACCGGGCGTGGAAAACCTGGTCTATCTCTGCATTCCGTACAATGTAAAACCGCCGTACCGCGCATTTATCTGCCTTCAGGGACACTCCACGGGCATGCACACTTCCATTGCGGTTGACTGGCATGATGAAATCTCTCCGCTGAAGATTGAAGGCGACCGCGATTTTGCAATCGGCTGCATGAAGCGCGGCATTCCGGCGGTCTGCCTTGAACAGCGTTACATGGGCGAACATTCGACCGATCCCGAACACAAATGCGCCTGTTACGAACCCGCCATGCGTGCTCTGCTGCGTGGAAGTACGGCTCTCGGCGAACGCGTGTTCGACGTTGACCGCACGATCGACTGGATGGCTTCGCGCGGTGATTTCGACATGACGCAGATCGGAATCATGGGCAACTCCGGCGGCGGAACGACCTCCATGTTCGCAGGCGCGGTTCTGCCCCGCCTGACGCATATCATGCCCTCGTGTTCGTTTTCGTCGTTTGCGGACAGCATCTGCGCGATGTTCCACTGCTCCTGCAATTATATTCCGCACCTGCTGGAGTACGGCGAGAGCGCCGATGTCGTCGGCCTGACCGCGCCGCGCCCGCTGGTGATCGTCAACGGCATCCACGACCCGATTTTCCCGTTGAGTGCCGCCAATGTGCAGTTTGAGCGTCTCCGTGCAATCTACGCCGCCGCGGGCGCGCCGGAAAACTGCGTGCATGTGCTCGGTGACGGCGAGCACCGTTTCTATGCGGAACCCGCGTGGAACGCCATGCTGAAATTCTGGAAATAAAAAATATTTTCTTTACGGGGCTTCCGGAAAAACATCCGGGAGTCCCGCTTGCATTTTAAAACAGTCCGTGCTATAGTAGCTCAGAATCTCTCCAAGGGGGGTGAATTATGAGAAATCTGATTATTGTTGGATCCGGTCCAGCCGGATTGACCGCGGCGCTCTATGCCGGACGCGCCGGACTGAACCCGCTCGTTGTCTCCGGACCGCTTCCGGGCGGACTGCTTACCCAGACGACCGATGTCGAAAACTATCCGGGCTTTCCGGAGGCCGTCAACGGCTACGAGCTCATGATGAAAATGCAGGAACAAGCGGGACGTTTCAACGTCGATTTTCAAAGCGACGCCGTGGAGTCCGCCGAACTGGCGATGGGCGGTCCGCACCGTCTGCAGCTGAGTTCAGGGGAAACTTTGGAATGCCGCGCGCTGATTATTGCCGCCGGTTCTTCTCCGCGCTGGCTCGGACTTGAGTCCGAAGAGGCGTTCAAGGGACGCGGCGTTTCCGCCTGCGCAACCTGCGATGGCGCCTTTTACCGCGGCCTTCCAGTTGCTGTCATCGGCGGCGGTGATTCCGCGATGGAGGAAGCGCTGTTCCTGACCCGCTTCGCTTCGGAAGTGACGGTCATTCACCGTCGCGACAAGCTCCGCGCCTCGAAGATCATGGCGGAACGCGCGGAAAAGAACCCGAAAATCCGTTTCGTCTGGAATTCCGCTGTGACGGAAATTTTCGGAAAAGACGATGTGGACGGCATCCGCGTGAAAAACGTTGCAACCGGGGAAGAGCGCACTCTGGCATGTAAAGGCGTGTTTGTTGCACTTGGTCACGTCCCGAGCACAAAGGCGTTCGCCGGACAGCTCAACATGGATGAGTCGGGCTATATCGAACTCCAGAACAACACTTCGTACACCTCGGTGGAGGGCGTGTTTGCCGCGGGGGATTGCGCGGACAAGCGTTACCGTCAGGCGATCACCGCCGCCGGAATGGGCGCGCGCGCCGCGATCGACGCCGAACGCTGGCTTGAAATGAAGAATTGAGCTTCATCACTTCAACATAATTTTATGGAGGAGACGATTATGAGCAATTTGGAACACACATCAATCGGAGTCGCGGAACTGGATCGCCGCAATGAGGAACTGCTGGGCGAGCTTGTCGCTCTGGAACGGAAACTCCGCGCAGACGGGTTCAGCATTGACCGCGCTTTCCGGCGTGAAATTGTGAGGCTGATCCGCAAGTTCCGCCGCTGTTTCGCCGCACAGGAACGCTGGATCGGGGAGCACAATTTTTCGATTCTGGAACTGCAGAAGCGGTCGCATGCCTGGTTCCTCCGGGAGATTGTCCGTGCTTCCGCTTCGCTGGAATCCCGGCGGGAACGCGCGGAAGCTCTGACTTCATTTGTGGAAGAATGGTTTATCCGCCATATCCGTTCGACCGGTTTTTCTTTGCGCCGGGAAACGCTTCGCCTTTCCGCTTCGGCGGATGAGACATTGTTTGAGCTGGTGCGGGTGCCGCCGATGGCGCTTGCCCGTTGCGCCCGCCGGCTTCCCGCTGTCATATAAGCGTGAGCTTTGCCGCGGCCGGACAGCCCGGGTTGTCCGGCCGCAACTTTTCAAAAAAAAGACTTTGGAGCTTGAATTCACTCTTTTTTGAAATTATATTACCGGATGAAACAACCAACAACCAACTATAAGGAATTCTGCAAAATGGCACGCAAAACCTTTATCGCCGGAAACTGGAAAATGAACAAGACCGCCGCCGAGACGAAAGCTCTCGCGGAAGCTCTCAAGGAAAGCCTCGCCAAGTTCGGCGACACGGTCACCATGGCTGTCTGCCCGACCTTCACCAGCCTTGCAACCGCTGTTGAAGTTCTGAAGGGCTCGAACGTCAAAGTCGGTGCACAGAACATCCACTGGGCGGACAACGGCGCGTTCACCGGTGAAATCTCCGGCGCGATGCTGAAGGAAATCGGCGTGGAATACGTCATTATCGGTCACAGCGAGCGCAGACAGTACTTCGGCGAAACCGACGAGACCGTCAACAAGCGCATCAAAGCCGCTCTGAAATATGAACTCAAGCCGATCGTCTGCATCGGAGAGACCCTCGCCGAGCGCGAAGGCGGCAAGACGAACGATGTTCTCGCTGTCCAGCTCAAGGGCGGTCTTGCCGACCTCACCGCTGCCGACATGGCGAACATCACGATTGCCTATGAGCCGGTCTGGGCGATTGGTACGGGCAAGACTGCGACTCCGGAAATGGCGCAGGAGACCCACGCGTTCATCCGCAAGACTCTGACCGACATGTTCGGCGCTGAAGTTGCCGAGAACACGGTTGTCCAGTACGGCGGTAGCATGAAGGCCGAGAACGCCGCAGCTCTGACTGCTCAGAAGGACATTGACGGCGGTCTCATCGGTGGTGCCGCTCTCAAGGCCGACACCTTCACCGCTCTGATCGAGAACGCCCAGAAGTAATTCTGCGTTTTTTCAGATATTTCCGCTCCGCGTCCCAGCAAGAGGTTCCGCGGAGCGGTTTCATTTTAAATTAGAGTATTTACGGTCATTCCGGTTGAAAAATTCAAGGAGAATGCTATACTTTCTGAAAAGAACAGAAAAGAGTCAATGGAAATGAATCCTCAGGAATTTGATGAATACTTGCGGCAATCCGAACCGCACCGGAGCGAGCGGGCGCAGTCCTGGAAGACTGCAATCGGCTTGCAGGCGGTTGACGGGCTGAAGCCATCGTCTTATCTTTTGGAAACTGCGCGGCGTCATATCGAAGGTGACATTTCCATCGAAGAGGTGAAGAGCCTGATCGACAGCTATTATCAGACTCAGGCTTCGCGTACACAGGATTCCGCAATGACCGAAGAGGCGGATAAAGTCTCTGCGAATATCGCGGAACTTTTGAATGAAAAAACATTCACATTTTCTCCGATGGGATACATTTCGATTCACCGACGGATATTCAATGGAGTTTTCAAGTTTGCCGGTTCTTTGCGGGATTACAATATTTCAAAAAAAGAGTGGGTTCTGCGCGGAGATACGGTGCTTTACGCGAGTGCCGCGGAACTTCGCATGACGCTGGATTATGATTTTGAGCAGGAAACCCGTTTTGATTACCGCTCTCTTTCTCCATCGGAAATGATTGTGCATTTTGCCCGTTTCATTTCCGGACTTTGGCAGATTCATCCGTTTGGAGAAGGAAACACGCGGACAACAGCGGTTTTTGCAATCAAATATCTCCGTTCGATGGGCTTTGATGTCAACAATGATTTGTTTGCCGCGCATTCATGGTATTTCCGCAACGCTTTGGTTCGTGCGAATTATCGGAATTACCAGAAAAAGATAGAACCGGATTTTCAATTTCTGGAACAGTTCTTCCGTAATCTTCTGCTGGGAGAACAGAATGAATTGAAGAATCGCTATCTGCTGATTCAGCTTCCGGAAAATTTCCCGGCAAGCACCCGGCAAGCACCCGACAAGCACCCGACAAGCACCCGACAAGTACCCGACAAGTTCACAACAGGAAATTCCCGTATTCTTGAATTGATTCGAGTTCTTGGCGACAAAGAGCTTTCTCTGAAAGAACTGCTTGTCCTGTTGTCATTGAAAGATCGTGAAAACTTCAAAAAATCTTATTTGGAACCCGCCATTCAGTCCGGCTTTGTCCGCTGTCTTTATCCGGACTCTCCGCGTCATCCCCGTCAGAAATATCTCCTGACCGAAAAAGGTCAGGCATCCCGGCGGAGCCTGGAGTGATTTTTCCCTTCACCCTTCCGCGTGCTCGCAAGAGGTTCCGCGGAGCGGTTTCATTTTAAATTTCTGCTGAAAACCGACAAGTACCCGACAAGTTCACAAAATATATTAGGGTCCTTGTTGTTCAGTCCGGCTTTGTCCGTCTCATTTATCCGGAATCCTTGTCTAATTTCTCTCAGGAGTATCTTTTTGTCTGAAAATGGTCAAGAGTTTCAGCAGAAGCTGAGGGGATAGTTTTCCGAAAATGGATAGAGATAATTTCTAATATAATGTTTGATTTTTTAGAAATATGCGCTATATTTTATTAGGTATACATCAAAAGTGAAGATAAAAAAAGGATTTTGGCGATATGAAGCAAAATGTGAAAAAAATCTGCAAACTTTGTCTAGTTTCCTGCTTTTCAGCTGGAGCTTTATTGAGCCTTAACTCATGTGAGTCAACTGAACCCCCACATAGCACTGCGTTGTGGGAAGAAGATAATACTCAGACAGATGTGGCGTTGCTTCAACAGAAGAATGCGCTTCAGACGATAAATTATATTAACTGGCTTTGTGCACTTGTAAATCCGGGAGAACTGGAAAATTATCATTTTAATAAAATAGATCTTGAGTTTGCTTATCAAACTCTGACTCCTG
>URNX01000007.1 GCA_900549415.1 uncultured bacterium | reverse complement strand
ATACGACACTTTACATCACATTTGCTGTAGGTGTCGTTTTCTTTTGTCTTTGAAAACTGCAAATTGATTTTTAGGTATCTCTGGCTTCGATAATTGCCCTTACCCATATGTTAACCTGTCCTGATCATTTCGCGCGTCCTGACGCCCCTTTCTAACGTCGCATAATATATATTTGGTTAAGTTCTAATGGTTTACAATTTAAGATAAGGTAATTTTGTGCTATGAGAAGTGTAATGAAACACAATTTTTCCATGATTCCCAGAGCGGATATTCCGAGGTCGTCTTTTGACCGGAGTCATGGTTATAAAACCACGTTTGACGCTGGTTATTTGGTTCCGTTTTTTGTCGATGAGGCGCTTCCCGGTGATACATTTAAGGCAGATCTTAACATGTTCTGCCGGCTGGCTACTCCGATTGTTCCATTTATGGATAACCTGTTTTTGGAGACGTTTTTTTTCGCCGTCCCGATTCGTCTGATTTGGGATAATTGGCAAAAGTTTAATGGTGAGCAGGAAAACCCCGGTGATTCTACCGATTTTTTGGTTCCTCAAATTCAGGCTCCCGCTGGAGGCTGGCAATATGGAAGTCTCGCAGATTACATGGGTATCCCTACTGGTGTTGATGGCCTTAAAACTTCTGCTCTGTGGCATCGTGCTTATAATCTGATTTGGAATGAGTGGTTTCGCGATGAAAACTTGCAGACTACGCAATGGATGCACAAGGATGATGGTCCTGATCCTGCGGAACATTATATTTTGCTTCGGCGTGGCAAGCGTCATGATTATTTTACGAGCTGCCTTCCCTGGCCCCAAAAAGGACCCGGCGTTGAATTGCCGCTTGGTGGAGTTGCTCCTTTGAGCGCTAAGACTCCTACGTCTAATTTGTGGTTGACTGATGGTACTACTCATTATGGTATTTATGGTGGTAGTGCTGAGTATGCGGAAGATTATATTCGGTCCGCTGCTTTTTTGACCAAATCTTATGGTAATGTTGGCGGCACTATTACGCCTTTTATCAATCCGCCTGATAATTATACAGCTACCAATAATAAGCAAGCTGTTTTGGGTGTGATTAATAGCCAGTTGGCAAATGGTTTACAAGCTGATCTTTCGTCTGCGACTGCGACGACGATCAACAGTCTCCGTCAGGCTTTTCAGATTCAAAAACTTTACGAGCGCGATGCCCGTGGTGGAACTCGGTATACTGAGATTTTGCGTGCGCATTTTGGTGTTGTCTCCCCTGATGCTCGGCTGCAACGGCCTGAATATCTTGGTGGTACGTCTGGACGGATTAACATTAATCCCGTTGCCCAGACTTCAGCCTCTGATACTACGACTCCTCAAGGTAATCTTGCTGCATTCGGCGTTTATGCCGATTCCAAACACGCGTTTACAAAGTCTTTTGTCGAGCATTGTGTCATTCTCGGTCTCGTCAATGTGCGTGCCGATCTGACTTACCAGCAGGGTCTTAATCGTATGTTCTCGCGCCAGACACGCTTTGATTTTTACTGGCCCGCGCTTGCGCATCTCGGTGAGCAGGCTGTCTACAATAAGGAGATTTATGCTCAAGGTAATGCCACTGATGACGAGGTTTTTGGTTATCAGGAGCGTTGGGCGGAGTATCGCTATAAGCCGTCTCTGATTACCGGCAAGTTCCGGTCTACGGACCCCCAAACACTGGATGTTTGGCATTTGTCTCAAAAGTTTGACAATTTGCCGAAACTCAATGCTGATTTTATTATTGACCAGCCGCCGATAAGTCGTGTTGTTGCTGTGCAGAGTGAGCCTCAGTTTCTCTTTGACAGCTATATGCGACTGAAGTGTGTTCGGCCTATGCCGGTATATTCGGTTCCCGGTCTTGTTGATCATTTCTGATTGTGAGGTGATGTATGTGGCAAGGTATTGGCGGCGCTATGGCCGACGGTGTTTTTGATCTTTTTAATACCGGTCTTGCTGGTATGATGTCTTATGCGACTGATAAGAAACTGATGAAAAAACAGTTTAAGTATCAGAAAGAGTTGCAGAGGATACAGAATGAGTATAATGTCTATAATTATCAGCATCAAAATCAATGGCGTGTAGATGATTTGCGCGCTGCTGGTTTGAATCCGATATTGTCGGCGACAAGTGGCACGTCTGTTGCTCCGGCCAGTGCCGGAGCTGTTGGTCTGGCTTCATCTAAGTTCCATCCGTCAAGTTCTGATCGTTTCATGCGTTTGGCTATGCAGTCTGCTGAGCTTAATAGCGCTCGCGCTAAGTCTGAGATTGAGGCTAATGAGGCCTCTGCGACTAAGTCTCTTGCTGAGGCCAAAGCCACTACAAGTATGGCTCGTCAGAATGCGGAGAAGTTTAACATTATGCTCCCCGCCATCAAGAAACAGGCAGAGTATGAGTCAAGCACGTCTCATCAGTGGAGCCGTCATGTTAATGATTGGACACAAGCTTTAAGTCCGGTTCTTGACATGGTTCCTGGTACTGTATTTATGCGCGGTGTTGGGAATTTTTTAAAACGTGGTTCTTCTAGTGCTCGTGGCTTGAATCGTGATTTGAAGTCTACCGGATATTATGATCTTGAACCCTCTGCTTCTAAGGGTCATCGTTGGTTGCATGTTGATGGTGATGGCGGTTTCCGTGATTCGAATGATGATGGTTTTACACCAAGATATAGAAAGTAAGGAGATTAAAACATGAAGAGAAAACGTATGAGTGCAGGAAAAGATCGCCGTGTGTTTTCGCGCACGGCTATGAAAGTCAAAGGCAAAAACCTTCGTGCCGTGCCGATGCGCGGCGGTTTTAGGATTTGAGGTGATGTATGCCCTGTTACCATCCGATAACGGCTTACAGGGCGCGTAACCCTAATCCATCAGGTAAATATCCGTTGATATTTCATCTTCCCCGGTCGTATAAAGCCGAGGAAGTAAAAATACCATGCGGCCAATGTATTGGTTGTCGGTTGGAACGATCGCGAGTTTGGGCTATGAGATGTGTTCATGAGTCGCAGTTACACGAGGATAATTGCTTTCTTACGTTGACGTATGATAGTTCCAGATTTGAGAGTTTCGGACGCGATTACACGTTGGTTCCCAGCGATTTTGTCAATTTCATGAAACGGTTTCGAAAGTGTTACAGGGATGAAAAGATTCGATTTTTTCATTGTGGCGAGTACGGTGAGCTTAATCAAAGGCCTCATCATCACGCTATTATTTTTGGTTTTGATTTTCCTGACAAACGGTTGCATTCCGTTAATCATGGATTCAGGATTTATCGAAGTCCAACACTGGAACGGCTGTGGCCATACGGTTATTCAGGTATCGGTTCGGTGACTTTCGATTCTTGCGCTTATGTAGCCCGTTACATCATGAAAAAACAGACAGGAGATAAGGCAGAACAGTATTATGATGGTCGAGTGCCCGAATATGTCACTATGTCTCGCCGTCCCGGGATTGCTGGTGATTGGATACTTAAGTATAAGGATGACGTGTATAATTATGATCATGTTGTCTTACTTGGTGGTGTCAAATGTCGTCCTGCTAAGTATTATGATCGTATTTTTGATGAGATTGATCATGATAAATTGGAAGAAATTAAAGCGAAAAGAAAGGAGGAGAGTTTTGAGCGTAATAAAGAATATATGCAGCATGTTGATCAAGTGCGTTGTGCTCATCGGAAAAGTGCCTTGGAGTACTATCCAGACCAGTCTCTCGAATATCTTGAAGCGACTGGAAAAATAGTCCCATGGATTAGACCTTTAGAAGTGCAAGAGAAAGTAAAGCTCTTGCAGATTAAAAAATTGAAAAGACCCATTGAAGGAGTTGTGTGATGATTAAATTTGCGTATTGTATTGTTGATCGTAAGGCTGGACTGTATAATAATCCGGTCTTTTACCTGCGTGATGGACAGGCTGTCCGTGATTTTCAGACATTGTGTTCTGATCGGCAGACGATGATCGGACGTTATCCGGAGGATTTTGCACTTTATTGTGTTGGTTCTTTCGACGATGAGACTGGTAAGTTCGCGAGTCTTGATCTGCCGACTGTTGTTGCACAAGGTTGCGACTTTGCTCGGCCGCAGGGGGGCGAGCTGTCGGGGGGTATCCCCCCGGAAGACAAGGCACGTAGTGCCGGAAAAGGAGCGGTAGCGACGCTCTCGACGGACGAAGTCCGGCCTGCTCAACCAAAAAAAGTATATCCCTATCCCAATAATTCTTATGAATGTATTTGCGGATAAACTTTGAAAGGAGATTATTATGTTGCTTAAAACACCTATGATTTATTCTCGCTATCATTTGCCGCCTAATCCCGGTTACAAAAATGATGAGCCGTCAATGACTCAGCAGCAGTTTAAGGACGAAGCCGATATCAACAATATTATGGCTCGTTACCAAAAGACAGGTGTGTTGGTTGACCCGTTGACTCAGACTACGCGCAAGCCAATGTTTGATGATTTCAGCGAACTCGGTGATTTCCGTGATCATCAGCAGGCGGTGATCGATGCACAGGAGATGTTCATGGAATTACCGTCTCGGCTTCGTGCCCGCTTTGGTAATGACCCTGCGGAGCTCTTGCAGTGGCTCTCACGTCCTGAAAATAAGGAAGAGGCTATAGAGCTTGGGCTCTTTAGTAAACCTTCGGCAGAAACGCCGGAAATGCCCTTAAAACCGGAAGTAAGTTCAGAAGTCGTAAAAGAGGAAGTCGCTAAGGGATAAAAAGACAGTCCGACCAGTTACTCTACTTGATGTAACTGGTCGGACTGACACCAAACGGAGAGATTGGTGTCACATAATGACGTATTGTGACGTTTAGTGTCGCGATAATTTGTAAGGTGTTGATATGGTTGGATTTATAAATAAGAAATATTTTGATGATGAAATGGTAGAAAAGTATCCATTTTATTTGATTTTTAAGTGCAATGTTGTATATTGTGATACAGTTCAGGAATATGAGATGCTTTTGGAAATCGTCGAGAAGTTTGTTGTTCGTCAAATGAAACGTGCACAATTGAAGCGAGGTAAGAAATGAATGGTTTTGGTTGTTTTATGTTCTGTCTGTTGTCGGTGATTTGTCCACCAATTCCGTTGATTTATTTGATCGTTCGCCTCTATACCAGTGATAAAGCTTCTCGTAACCGTCAATAATGACGGTTTTTTTGTATAAATAACGTGCTGAAAGGAGTTCAAAAATGCATTGGCCGTAATGTCGCATAATATATATTATGTTAAATTGACCCAAAATGGTCTTCCGGGGAGGGGAATGGAGAGAAAAAGCAGGCAGGGATTTTCAAATGGAATTCCCTGCCCGGATAGTCAGCGGAGATATGGATTGAACGATTTCTCAATCCCGATCGTCGTGGATTCGCCGTGTCCTGGGAAAACACGGAGATTTTCCGGAAGAACTAAAAGTTTCTCACGGATTGATGTCATGATCGAATCGTAATCGCCGCCGGGAAAATCTGTACGGCCAATCGAACCGCTGAACAGCGTGTCGCCGCTGAACAGCGCATTCAGAGATTCAAAATAGTAGCAGACTCCGCCGGGTGTGTGACCGGGGGTCCGGATGATCGTGAAATCCATAAACTTCGGCGGCCAGACGGCTGGCGGAAGTCCTTCCGCCGCAGGCAAAAACGGGGGAAGGGCATTCTCCGGACTCGTATAAAGCGCCTGATCATCCGGTGGAACATAAACCGAAGAAACTCCGAGTTTTTCCGCCAGCACCCCTGCCCCGCTGATGTGGTCAACATGGGCGTGCGTCAGAAGAATCACAAATTCCTTCGTCGGGAAAAGTTTTGTGTTTTTGTAGAGTTTCTCCGGTTCTGCGCCCGGATCTATGATGAAAAGAGGTCCGTCGTTACGCGGAAAAACATAATAGCAATTCGTTTCGTAAAGACCGACCGTCTCCACAAGAATTGTCGGTGCGGAATGCATTTTTTCAGCCATGACGGACCTCCCCTTCCCTGTTATTTCTGGGCGACTTTCTTCTGCCACGAATCCTTCAGAGCAACCGTGCGGTTGAAGACCGGCGCTTCCGGCGTCGAATCCTTGATATCCGGACAGAAGTAGCCGGTACGCTCAAACTGAACCGCAATGCCCGGTTTCGCTTCGGCAAGTGCAGGCTCAATCATGCAGTCGACTTCCTTCAGAGAGTCCGGGTTGAGGTAATCAAGATAATTCTCGCCTTCCGGAATGTCACCGACGTTCTCAATCGTGAAGAGACGGTCGTAAAGACGGGCTTTCGCCTTCTTCGCGAACTTGGCGGAAAGCCAGTGGATCGTGCCTTTGACCTTGCGTCCGTCGGGAGCATTGCCGCCGCGGGTGGCAGGATCGTAGGTGCAGTGAATCGTGGTGATATTGCCGTCGGCATCCTTTTCGACCGAAACGCAGGTTACAAGGTAGGCATAACGGAGACGCACCTCTTTGCCCGGAGCGAGACGGTGGAACTGCTTGACAGGTTCCTCCATGAAGTCGGTAGACTCAATATAAAGTTCTTTCGTGAATGGAACTTTGCGGGTTCCGGCGGCGGGGTCTTCCGGGTTGTTGACGGCCTCCATCTCCTCCACAAGGTCTTCCGGATAGTTGTCGATCACCAGCTTGACCGGATTCATCACAGCCATGTAGCGGTTTGCGGTCTTGTTCAGTTCTTCACGGATGCAGTAGTCCAGAAGGGCGACATCCGTGAGACTGTTGAACTTGGTGACGCCGACTTTTTCGCAGAAATAGCGGATTGCAGAAGCGGGAACGCCGCGGCGGCGGTAAGCGCAGATGGTCGGCATGCGCGGATCATCCCAGTCGCTGACGTAGTGCTCCTTGACAAGCTGCAGAAGTTTGCGTTTGCTCATGACCGTATAGGTCAAATTCAGGCGGGCAAACTCGGTCTGCTGCGGATGATTCTTTACTTCAAGAACATCCAGGAACCAGTCGTAAAGCGGACGGTGAATTTCAAATTCGAGTGTGCAGATGGAGTTCGTAATGCCTTCGATCGAGTCGGAAAGGCAATGTGCGAAGTCATAAAGCGGATAGATGCACCATTTGTCGCCCGTGCGGTGGTGGTGTGCATGGCGGATGCGGTAAATGGCGGGGTCGCGCATGTGCATGTTCGGCGACGCCATATCGATTTTTGCACGGAGAACGTACGCACCGTCCGGGAATTCGCCGTTTTTCATACGCTCGAAGAGCGCGAGATTTTCCTCTACAGAACGGTCGCGGTTCGGGCTCGGCTTTCCGGGTACGGTCAGAGAACCTTTGTATGCCTTGAACTCCTCATCGGAGAGATCGCAGACATACGCTTTGCCGCGTTTGATCAGCTCCACGGCGTAGGCATAAAGTTTATCGAAATAGTCGGAAGCGTAGAAGAGGTGGTCGCCCCAGTCGCCGCCGAGCCAGCGGACGTCTTCGAGGATGGAGTCGACGTATTCGGTATCTTCCTTGGTCGGGTTCGTATCATCAAGACGCATGTTGCACTGTCCGCCATACTGCTTTGCCAGACCGAAATTGAGGCAGATGGATTTTGCATGACCGATGTGGAGGTATCCGTTCGGTTCCGGAGGGAAACGGGTTACGACGCGTCCGCCGTGTCTGCCGGTTTTGAGATCGTTGTCGATGATCTCGGTGATAAAATTCGACGCAGTTTCAGTTGTTGCATCCATAGTCTGGCAAGCTCCTTCAAAAGTTGAGTTGCCATAATATAAATGAAATTTTCCGGTTTTCCAGTCGTTTTATTTATTTTCTTGTAATTTCGGCGCGAATCAGCTCTGCCGCGCGGGCGGAAAAGGTTTCCGGATTCCTTTCTCCGCACTGAAGGAGAGCGTTCAGTTCCCCAAAAACGGTTCCGCGTTCGCGGCGGAGACGGCGCAGGGCTTCATTCCGTTTCGCTTCCTCGCTCCGCGCGTCCGCATCTCTCAAGTCCGGAAACGGAGTTGAGAGCACAATACGGCGGATGCAGTCTTTTGCGGCGGCAAGTTCCAGAATCAGCGAGAGTGTATTCAGATCCTCGCGAGCGCCGAAGATGCTTTCCGGCTGTGCCGGCGGAATGAGAACAACGGCGTCCGCTGCCGTGAAATGGAGCTGCCGCCGAATTCGCGGCAGCGTTTCCAGAAGAGCCGAGCCTGAGGGCAGCGCCGTTGAACTCCAGGGCAGGAATTCAAGCTTTATGCCGTGTTTTTCCAACTCCGCCTGCAATTTGTTTTCCAATCCCGGAAGCGCTTCCGCTATCACAAGAACTCTTCTGACTGCCATCGGACTGTTCAGAAGTTTGCGTGGCAGTTCCCACGCCCGCAGTTCATGCAGTGTCGGACGGTGCAGAAGCGGAATCAGACGAACTCCGCAGCGGTCGGTTAATCCTTCCGGAGAGGTTTTCAGTTCCAGCGGCAGATTGACGGCTGGTTCAATGCGTATTGTACATTTTTCCGCTTCGAGTCCCGGAAGCGAGAGAGAAAAATCTTTGCAAAGTCCCTGTTTTGCGGAATTGCCCTGAACTTGAAAATTTCTTTTCAGAATTTGGGTTTGTTCATAACGGTTTTCGTTTTCAAACGGAACTGCGGGCAGAGAAATCACTTCCTTGACGCCGGGAATGTCGGAACGTTCTCTTGAAGAGACTTCGAAAATTGCTTTCACATCAACGGGAAGTCCGCTGCGGATTTCTGCGGTGATCGAGGCGAATTCATCATCGTAAAGGAAGCGCGGCGTCCAAAGGTGCAGGGAAAGCCTGGGCAAAACGGGAACCTTCTCCCCTGCCCCCGGGTTGTGGAGAATCTGCAGAGGAAGCCAGCCCGGAGAATCGGGAATCAGATACAGAACGGTTGACTCAGGCATCAAAAAATATCCATCTCCGATATTCAATCTTTTTCCGTTGCGTTCCCAGTGAAATTTTTCCGGGAGCTGAACGGTATAATGCTCAAAGGCTGTTGAATTCCACTTTTCTGTTTTCAGGGCAAGAGAATCATCGCACAGAACAACCGGATAAAGCCCCCCTCCCCTCGCCTCGGAACGAACAGGAATGAGGGGAATTCCCGGAGCAAAATCATTCTCGCTGAGCAGGCGGAACTCCCCCTCCCCCCGTTTACGCCATGAAACCGCCGCCCAGGTGCCATCCGGACCTTTCGCATAAAGGAACTGGAATGGATGCAGTCCGCGCGAAAGCGGAACGGTCACAATATCCGTAGTTCCGATGGAGCTAGCGTCCGGACTCTGGAAGGTTCCGATGCGGCAGTGAACAGTTTCTCCGTCCAGTCGCAGAATCCGCGTGGAATTTGTATTCAGGCGGAATTCATATTCACCGCTCTCTTTCACGGCAAGCAGCCCCGAAAAAACAGAAGCAAACTCCCGGTCTGTATCAAAGGGGCGGCGGGTAAAGAAAACCCGCGAGACGGGATGTCCGGTTTTCCGGCGGAAGGGCGCAAAATACGCATTTTCCAGATCTTTTTCCAGAGAGCCCGGAAGTTCTTTTACCTGTTTGCGGAATGCCGTTCCGGCTTGCAGGAATCTTGCCGGGGAAATTTTGCCCGGAGAGCTTTTCGCGTGAAGACGGGTCAGCAGCTCAACGCGCTGAACTGCATATCTTCCAATGGTCCGGCGCAGTTTCCGGATACTCGGAACCGATGGATTTTTCTTCCGGAATTCCTCCGGCGTCAGCAGTTCTTGTGCGTTTTTCGGAAACTTCCGGGACAAGTCCGACCGGCTCAGACGGATTTTTGAAGGAAGCTCAATCCGGGAATCAATCCGCTGGAGCGGACGTTTCTTCCAAAAACCGTAATAAATGGTGTAAGAGGTTTTGTCCAGCGACGCCGGCAGCATCAGATGATCCGCATCGTACTGGTGCACTTCAACCGGCGAGTCTTCCGAATAAACGGCGACTCCGTTTTCAAGTGAGGCCGGGAGACAGATTTTCATGAAATCCAGAAAACCGCATTCGCCTGGAACATCATGATTTACCGTCAGACGGTATTGCGCATCCGGTTCGCGCCACTCCTCCGCAAAGAGCGCAAATGTCAACAGAAAAAGAAAGAGAATCCGCATCAGAACACCTCCCCGATCCGGTACATTTTGAATGCAAGGTCAAGCGTGATATCCGGGGCAGGGATTTTCAGTTTCCCTTTTTTCGGATGAATGAGCATGGAAGAAGAGATATATTCGCCCGTCATCGTGTCGAACCAGCGAATCATATATGCTCCGGCTTTCATCTCAAACTCCGGGTAAAGAGTGATCTCCGTGGAGCGCGGAACCTGCGACTGATCGACACGGTAATTGGCCAGCTCATATTCATTGAAGAGCCAGCCGTAAAGAATATCTTTCTGCG
The DNA here is from genome assembly GCA_900549415.1 of uncultured bacterium. Lineage (GTDB taxonomy): Bacteria > Verrucomicrobiota > Lentisphaeria > Victivallales > UBA1829 > UBA1829. The sequence goes on along the minus strand of URNX01000007.1, from coordinate 80,979 downwards.
CGAGAACTAATCCGGAAAGGCGTTTTTCGGGCAGAATGGAGTCGCGCAGAAGCGGCGGAAAATTCTTTGTTATCCGTTCCAGGAATTCGTGACGCTTCTGCACGGGCTTTGCTGTAACTTTAATCCGCCCGGAGCGCGGCGGACTGGTGCGCAGGTCTATTCCGTCAAGGAAACGGCGGAACGCGCGGTAGTGGAAATATTCGTTGTTCACATGCACGAAATCGTGCCACCAGAGCATCGGCGTTCCGGCGTGACGAGTAAAAAGCGATGCCCAGAGTCCACCGTGAATATCCGCCTTCAACTGCGAACGTCCGCCCGCCATGTTTGTTCCGCCATATTCAGTAATGAGTACAGGTTTCTTCAGCGGCATAATCCGCTGTCCGTGTTTTTCCAGCTGGTTGACGACGGGAATCCAGGGCTTGCGGTAAGCGTCGCAGCAGACATGAGTCAGCTCCGGCGGATCGATGGCGAGGTCGCGCCAGTTGAACAAATTCCCGACTTCTCCGCAAATATGCGTTGCAACGAGTCCGGGCGTCTGCATGTTTCTGCGCAATTCCAGCGCGTTTTTCTTATGCCAGGCAATCAGTGAAATGCGGTGCGCGTATGCTTTGGCGACAAGGTCGACTTCGCTCCAGAGCTCCATTGCAAACACAGCCGGATCGGCCCCCCAGCGGGCGGCGATATAACGGTTGCGCTTCCGGTTGAACTCCTGTGCGCGCGGATTGTGCCAAAAGTGCTGCGGTGCATCCAGAAATGCATTGTTCGCCTCGGCAAAAAGTCCTTTCGAGTTGAACGGGGAATCATTCCATTCCGGGTCGGAACCATCGGTCATTTTTCCATGATTGTCGAATACAAGATTGATGCGGACTCCGCGTTTGCGCGCAAAGTCCAGCAGAGCATCGAGCCGCGACGCCGCGGCAAGGTTGTAGTGTCCGAGGCCGTAACAGCCGTTGCGCGATGAGCTCCACTCTATCGCGTAGGTCCATGCGGCCATCCACACTTCAATCAGATCAATTCCGTTTTCAGAACATTCGGAGATGTACATTTCATAATCCGCATTTCCGCCGTCTGCAATATCCTTGAGACGGACGACGCGTTCTCCGCGCTGATCAGTATTCGTGTGGATATTGAGTCCGACCGGATAATAGAACGCTCCGTTTTCCAGCTCAAAGTAACGCGGATCTGCCTTCGAGATCCGCACGGCACCGGAGTGGTTGGATTTCTCAATATGAATTGTGCGCCATGGTGTATAAACAGCTTCTTTTTTTCCGGATTCGGTCAGCCGCAAACGAATTTTATATTTTCCGGTCTCTTTGGGATAAAAGCGGAATTCCCAGAATGGGGAACCGCTCAATTCCGTTGTTTCCATGGTGAAATGTCTTCTCCGCAGCGTATCCATACTGAAAAACGCCGGATAGGAGATTGCCTTTTCCGTTCCGGGGGCGAGAACTTCAAAATCCGCCGCAATTCCATCCGGATCAAACGGATTGAAATATTCCTTGTTGAGACGGAAACGGGAGACAACCGTTTGAAACTGGCGGCCCGTTTCGGGGAAGTCCCAGCGGACGACGGCCGGCGCCGGGTTCGCCCGTTCCCCTTCGAAGACCGGAGTTTTCATGAAAATGCGTGCGGAATTTTTTTCTTCCCCATAAATTGAAACGCCCGCGGCAAAGATTCTGGAAGCGAAATATCCGCTCCATGCGGCGGAGTGACCTTTCGGGAAAAGTTCGCGCCCCGGACGGTCGAGACGAACGGAAAGCCGAGTCCAAACACCCGGTTTCAGTGAAAATTCGCGGTCGGACTGGAACCATGCGCCGTCCTTGTCTTTTACAAAAATCCATGCTTTCAGCGGATGCGCACACCCTTCGGCTTTTACCGAAACGGAGAGTGTTTTTGAGTTGAATATTCGGCGATCCGGCTTGAAACGGTAACGGTTCTGCTCCTGATAGAGCAGGACTCCGCCGGGAAAATCTGTGGAAAGTTCCGCTTCATCCGTTTTTACTTGCATACTCCTTCGCGAAGCGCGCGCTTCCGCTTTCCAGATTCCGGAAAAGAGGTGTTCCGCATGAAGCAGAACCGCACAGAAAACAAGGATAATGACACTGAAAGTCCGCATTATTTCTGAGTCCAGGAGTTGACTTCCCACGCGGGAGGCCCGCTGTAAAAGATGCTGCCGTCGTAGGAGAGATTGTAGACCGGAGTGTTGTCGGATTCCGGCGTCATGCCCTTCATGTGCCAGAAACAGCGGAGAACGGGAAATGTCGCGAGACGGTTTTTGAACTTGGCGTCGTCTTTTTCAAACAGTTTCTTCTGTTCTGGATCCATCCCCTCCACCACCATGGCTTTTGGGGAGAGCGCTTCGATCTGATAGTATTTGAGTTCCCACCAGGTTGCCCCTTTCGCCTTTTCCGCAAGTTCCCAGGAGGCGGGTGTTGCGGCGAATTCATAAAAATAACTGATTTTCAGCTTTCTGCGCGGATCGTCCGCCGGAACGGAGCGCCCCTCTTCGGCTTTGGAGGAGGGATAGTCATACGCTTCAACGAACTTCCGTTCATCGGTCGCCGCGCCGGGGACGTTCAGACGCCATTCCGAGCTCGGAAAGGTGATGTTTTTCTGATTCATGTCCCGTTTGCATTCATAGGTTTTCGCGGACGCCATATAGGTCGGATAAAGATCGGAACTCCACATCGGCATTTTGTCCTCGTTGTCGCTCCGGTATGTCATGAACGCCGTGCCGAACTGCTTCAGATTGTTGATGCAGTGAAGATCAATCGCCTTCTGTTTTGCCATATTCAGTGCAGGCATGAGCAAGCCCGCGAGAATTGCAATGACGACAATCGTTATCAGAAGTTCAATCAAAGAAAAACAGTGTCTGCTGTTCATTCAGCCTCCTTTTGAAACGCTGCATCAAGTCCATGCAGCGTTTTTTCCCAGTAGAACGGTTTTGTGAAAATCTGAAGAAATCCCTTCCATGCTCCGATGGAAATCAGCACCCAGTAGAGCGGCATCAGAAGGGCATGAGGGATCAGATGAAGGAATCCGCGCTTTACAACCGCTGCGACATGCACGCCGACCAGCAGGAAATTCGAAAGAAAAAGAAAAACTGAACCGGCACAGAAAATTTGCGAGACACCCGACAGGAACGGGTTCTCGCCCTCCCCCGAGTAAAGCATCGGCCAGACTTTCCATGTAACACCGCAAATCTCCACACCGCGGTACAGACTTTCGCGCCCGGGCGAAGCAACCAGCAGAGATTCCGCCGATTCCCCCGCGCAGAGCCCGTGGAAGAAGAGAAACAGATAAAAGAGAGTCAGCGGCCAGTAAATCAGGTTTGTGAGCATCATCAGGCTTGCTCCGCCGACCGCCATGTAACCTCCCGTCGCGCCCCGCAAACCCAGCCGCCGGATTGTCACCAGCGGATTGCGGTAATGCGCAAGATGCGTCTGTATGAATCCTTTAACCCAGCGCGAACGCTGGCGCATCCAGTTCCAGAGACGCGAGTTCGCCTCTTCCAGTGTTGTGGAATCAAGGACGGCTGTGCGCCAGTACTTTTCGTAAATCCGCAGTCCGAGTTCGCAGTCTTCCGTTACATTGAAGGGATCCCATCCGCCGAGTTCGCGCAGATACGCGGTTCTGAAGTGGTTCGAGGTTCCTCCGAGCGGAAGCGGTATGCGGAATTTCTGCCAGCCGGAAAGCATCAGATCGAAATACGCGGTATATTCGACCGTGAAGAATCCGGTCAGCCAGTTCTGACGGGAATTGTAATAATTGAGCTTCGCCTGAACACAGGCCAGGCGTTTTTCCGAATCGCGCCGGAAGACGGCGACCGCTTTGCGGAGCTGATCGGGATCGGGAATATCTTCCGCGTCGTAGATGACACAGAATTCACCTTTTGCTTCGCGCAGACCGAAATTGCAGGCGCGCGGTTTGGTTTTCGGCTGGGCGTCCGGAACACGCTGAATTATGAATCCGGGAGGAAGCTCTGCCCGTTTCAGTTCGCGGAAAGTCAGGTCGTCATCGCTTTCCAAAAGAAGTTTGACATCCAGTTTTTCCGGCGGGTAGTCCAGAGCGGCGATTCTTTCTACAATTTTCCCCGCGACTTCCGGTTCCCGGTAGAGCGGAACGAGAATGGTATAAACCGGCAGATCATCGTTTGCGATTTCATTCGCCGAGACCTGTTCCATGCTGCGGCGGGAGAGCGAACAGATAGCCGCCATCAGCCGGATCAGTACCGCACCTGCATAGAGCAGCATCATAACTCCGCAAACCAGCAGAACAAAGAGGTCGCTGCGATACATCAACAGGAACAGCAGAAACAGCACGAGAGCTCCGTACCTGAGCTTCTGTCCCGCGGTTGCCGTCACAGCCGCGCAGGTATCCGGATGTTTCTCCGCAAACTCGCGCGTCAGCGGATCCAGTTTCTGTATTTTCCCGGTTGCCATAAAAATCCTCGCTTTTCTGCAATATAATCAGTGATGGAACAAAGTCAAGCTCTGCAACAGATTTCCGTCTATTTTTATTCCAGCATTTGCAATCTTCCGGGAGAGTGGCATATTATCATACATTATAAAATATGAGGTTTTGAATGATTCTCAGGCAATTTTTCCGCGCTCTGCTCGCTGTTCTGATTACGGCGTTTCTGTTTCTTTTCCTGCTTCTGCCGATTTATACCGTTGTGGCGGAAGGGCTGAATCCTTCGTTAATCAAAGAGGTGTTTTCGAACTTCATCTATCTGGAAGGACTCGCGAATTCCTTCCGGATTGCCGCTGTGACAACGTTCATGGTTTTCCTGATTGCGCTCCCGATGGCGTTTCTCTACGATGCATACGAATTCCCCGGGAAGAGCATCGCGCATCTTGCAGCGATGGTTCCCATGATTCTTCCGCCGTTTGTCGGAGCGCTCGGATTCCAGCAGATTCTCGGACACTACGGGGTGATCAACACGCTTCTTGTTTCCTGCGGTTTCGCGCGGGTCGATTTCCTCGGCGGAAACGGGCGTTTCTGGTCGATCTGTTTCATTGAAGCTCTGCATCTTTATCCGATTCTTTATCTGAATCTGGTCTCCTCGCTCGGCAACATTGATCCGTCTCTGCGGGAGGCTGCGCGGAACCTCGGCGCGGGATGCTGGCGCAGATTTTCCCGCGTCACCCTGCCTCTGCTGAAGTCGGGGATCCTCGCGGGGGGAAGCATCGTGCTGATCTGGAGTTTCACCGAACTCGGAACCCCTCTGATGTTCGGTTACAGCCGCGTCACTCCCGTTCAGATTCTCAACGGGCTGACGGAACTGGAAACGAATCCGGAACCTTATGCGCTGGTGACAGTGATGCTGATTCTTTCCTCCATCATGTACCTGCTTGCAAAATGGCTGCTGAAATCTTCCGCCGGAACGGTTGTCAAGGGAACTCTCGGCAGTTCGGCGGCACGTCTGCCTGGACTGCGCGGGTTGCTTCCGACTGGATTTTTCATTCTGGTTACTGCGCTTGCAATTCTGCCGCATCTCGCGCTGATTCTGACGGCGTTCTCGCTCAACTGGTACGGCACAATCCTGCCGGAACACTGGAGTCTGCTCAACTTTGAAAACGCGCTGACCAACAAGCTGGTTGTTCCGAGCATTCTGAACAGTCTGCGCTACTCTTCGCTTGCAATGGTCGCCGCGCTGGCAGTCGGGTTCGCCATTGCATTGATTGTCCAGCGCTGGAAACTTCCGTTCGCATGGCTGCTTGATGCGCTCGGAATGCTTCCTCTCGCGGTTCCCGGAATCGTGGTTGCATTCGGTTATCTCGGCATGACGGTGAATTATGACTGGGCGGCGGAGATCTTCAATCCGCAGGACAACCCGATGTGGCTGCTCGCAATCGCATATGCGGTCCGCCGCCTTCCCTACGTTCTGCGTTCGGCAAGCGCGGGACTGGAACAGACGCCTGCGGAATTCGAGGAGGCAGCACGAACCTTTGGCGCGGGGCCGCTCTGCACGCTCCGGCGCATTACGGTTCCGCTGATTGCGGCGAATCTGGTTGTCGGTGCGCTCTTCGCATTCAGTTTCTCCATGCTGGAGGTTTCCGATTCGCTGATTCTTGCGCAGAAGGCGGAGTATTTCCCGATTACCCGCGCGATTTACGATCTTTCGCAGATTCTCGGTTCGGGCCCCTTCACAGCCTGCGCGTTCGGCGTCTGGACGATGGTTTTCCTTGCCGCAACGCTTGCCGCCTCGGGAGCGATTCTCGGGAAAAAGATCGGTTCCGTGTTCCGGATCTGATTATTTTTTTGCAATCTGCTTGCATTTTTGCAGGAATATGATATTGTTCCCGCTCACTTCAATGAAAGGAAAAGCGGATGTATAAACTGCTTTGGGGCAAATACCGGGATCAGAAAGCAGTCGCGACGTACTGCGGATTTTATTCCGCCTATAAATGGAAACTCGTTTTCGTTGTTTTCATGTTTCTGGTCAAATCAAGCCCGATTTACATTCTGCCGGTCATTACTGCGGATATCATCAATCTCATTTCCGGAACTCCGCAGGGGGAAATCCGGGATATTCTCCGTCTTCTGGTTTTCGGGATGCTTGTTGTGCTGCAGAACATTCCGACTCATATCATCTACGCACGCGCGTTCAGCAGTGTGAACCGCGAGGTCGAACGCAATCTGCGGACTGCGCTTTGCGCGCGCCTCCAGCATCTTTCGATTCACTACCACACCTGCAACAAAATGGGCGTGCTGCAGACAAAAGTTCTGCGCGACGTGGAAAACGTTGAAATGCTCACTAGGATGCTGGTTGACAACATCCCGCAGATTACCGCAACGCTGGTTGTCGCAATCGCCGTAACTGCGGTTCGTGCGCCGCGCTTCATCATATTCTATCTGATTCTGATTCCCGTTGCAGTCGTGCTCTGCCGTCTGATCCGCACCCGGATGGCACAGCGCAACCGCGATTTCCGCCTGAGCGTGGAGGAAATGTCCGGCCATGTGAGTGAAATGCTCCGTCTGATTCCCGTCACCCGCGCGCATCATCTGGAGGACAGCGAGCTGAACCGCGTGGAAGAACGTCTCGAAAAAATCCGCAGAACGGGCTTCCGGCTCGACAGTCTCAACGCCGTATTCAACTCGGTCAACTGGTCGATGCTGATGGTGTTCAATCTCATCACCCTCTGCTGCGCGGCGTATCTTTACATGAAAGGCATTCTGAAAGTCGGAATCGGCGATGTGACGCTGCTTGCCGGATATTTCCAGATTATCTCCGGCGCCGTCATGCAGCTGCTGAACTTTCTTCCAGTCATGGCAAAAGGGCTTGAGTCGGTCAAATCCATCGGCGAGGTTCTGGAGTGTCCGGATATTGAGCAGAATGAGGACAAGCAAATTGTTGAATCCGTTCGCGGCGAATTCGAATTCTGCAATGTCACTTTCTGTTATGATCCCGGTGCGGAACCGGCTCTGCGCAATTTCTCGCTCCATGTCCGTCCCGGTGAAACCATTGCGCTGGTCGGGGCGTCCGGCGCGGGCAAATCGACTGTCGCCCAGCTGGTGATCGGATTCATCCGTCCGACTTCCGGCAAAATCCTGCTCGACGGCAAAGACATGAATGAACTGGATCTGCGCACCTACCGCCGTTTCATTTCCGTCGTTACTCAGGAGACCATTCTCTTCGACGGCACGATCCGCGACAATATCGCCTACGGGGTTGATGCAAATGACGAGGATATTTTCCGCGCTGTGAAGTTTGCAAGTCTGGAACCGCTCATCAACAGTCTTCCTGAAGGATTGAATACGCCGATCCGTGAGAACGGCTCACGTCTTTCTGGAGGGCAGCGTCAGCGCATCGCGATTGCACGGGCTCTGCTCCGTGATCCGCGCGTTCTGATTCTGGATGAAGCGACCAGCGCTCTCGACGTCGATTCCGAATCGGAAATCAAAGAAGCTCTTGAGAAACTGATGAAAGGCCGCACTTCGTTTGTCATCGCGCACCGCCTTTCGACAATTCAGAATGCCGACCGCATCATTGTCATGGGAGAAGGACATGTCCTTGAAACGGGAACTCATGCGGAACTGATCGCGTATAACGGGCGTTATGCAGAAATGTACCGGAAGTTCACCATGCTGAATTAAAAATTGCTGTTTTTCTTTGAAACGGGGTTGCATTTTCTCCGGACGGGAGTACAGTACATCTAAACGGCATTTCTCCGTATCAAATCCTCAAAAGGCTGAAAAGGAACATCGGATCACTTGAAATCAGAACGACTCTCTTGATTCTCAGTACACCCGTTGAAACCCCAAACCAAAGCCCGGAATTTTTCCAATCATGAAAAACAAAGACCTGGCGCATTTTAAAAAGCTGTACCAATTCGTCAAACCGTATCAGGGAATGCTCAATGTCTGCATTGTGTTCCATATCTGCAGCACATGCCTCGGACTGCTCATGCCGCTGGTACTAAAAATCATCATCGACAAAGCGCTCGGAGGGTCGGATCTGCGCCTGCTCTTCGTCCTGCTCGGCGGCGTGATTCTGCTCTACTGGATCCGCGCATTCTTTTTCTACACCAGCAACTACTTCACGCATTATCCGATTCAGCGGATGCTTTTCGATTTGCGCGTGAAGCTTTTCAAACACCTGCAGAGTCTTTCCCTGCGCTTCTATCAGGAGTACCGCACCGGAAAACTGATTTCCAACATCCTCACCGACGTGGCGGCGCTGCAGGCGATGATTTCAACGGTGATTGTCGGCATGGCCTCAAACCTCTTCCAGCTGATTTTCGTCAGCGTGATGCTCATTTTCCTGAGTCCGACTCTTTCGCTGATCTGCGTGTTTGTGCTGCCGCTGGTTTACTTTGTTTTTTCGACTTTCCGGAAGATGCTGAAGCGCCGGTCGCAGGTTCTGCGTGAACACATGTCCGAGGTTTCCGCCAACCTCGCGGAGGTCATCAACGGCATCAAAGTTGTGAAATCGTTCGGCAAGGAACGGACGGAAAACCGTTCGTTCATGGAGCGGCTCAAGCCGACGTTCGACATGTCGCTTACGCTCTCCATGCGCGCGATTTCCCTGATGATTGTCATGGATCAGCTTTCCGCCTACACGCTCGTCGCAGTCCTCGGCGTCGGCGGTTATCTTGTCTCAACCGGACGGATGACGATCGGCGAACTTGTCGCCTTTTACACTTACATTCAGATGTTTTTCACCCCGATCTCCGGCATCACCAACTTCGCCCCGGCAATCAGCGAAGGAGCCGTCAGCGCTGACCGTCTGCTGAACCTGATGGATACCGTCCCGGAAATCAAGGAAAAGGAAAATCCCGTCAGCATCGGTCATGCAAAAGGGCATGTCACATTTGAGCATGTCAGCTTCTATTATAAACCTGCCAAGCCGATTCTGCGGGATTTCTCGCTCGATGTCAAGCCCGGACTCAAAGTCGCGCTCGTCGGGCCCTCCGGTTCCGGAAAGTCGACGATTGCGAGTCTGCTCATGCGCTTTTATGATGTCACCGGCGGACGCATTCTGCTCGACGGTGTGGATATCCGCGATCTGAGCGTGAATTCGCTTCGCGCAAATGTCGGCATCGTCCTTCAGGAATCCTTCCTGTTCAGCGGAACCATTGAAGAGAATATCCGTTACGGCCGCGACGACACCAGTTTTGAAGAAGTCGTGGAAGCGGCGAAAATGGCGAACGCATATGAATTTATCCGCGATCTTCCCAACGGATTCAAGTCCGAAGTCGGCGAAAACGGCGTTTCGCTTTCCGGCGGACAGAAGCAACGCATTGCAATCGCCCGAACAGTTCTGCACAATCCGTCCGTTCTGATCCTGGATGAAGCGACCAGCGCTCTCGACACCATTTCCGAAGCGGTTGTCCAGCATGCGCTCGACAAACTCATGGCGGGACGTACCACAATCATCATCGCACACCGGCTCTCAACCGTGCGCAACGCCGATCTCATTGTCGTTCTCAAAGACGGTGAAATCGCGCAGACCGGTCAGCACGAGCAGCTGCTCTGCCAGGACGGTCCCTACCGTTCACTCTATGCCATGCAGCTGAAAGAACAGCGCGAACCGGGAGACAACATGGAAAAGGCGGAGGCTTAATCATGATGAACATGGAACTTCAGCACAAACATGATTTCCGGACGAAACTGCATATTTTCGCGACGATCGGAATCATCCTTTCCCTTCTGCTGTTTGCGGGGATCGCATCACTGTTTCTCATTGAAATCGAAGATGTGATTTATGCGGACGGCAAAATCACATCGGAACTTCCCGTGGAAGTCGTCGGAATCGTAGACGGACGCATTCTCAAACTGAATGTGGATGAGGGCGACGATGTCCGCAAAGGCGAAGTTCTCGCGCAGATCGATGCGACAAAGTATGAAGAGGAATATGCTTCCATTCAATCCTCCATCCATGAACTTGAGGCGGAACTGGAAGTAAAAAGAGCGGAACTGGAAGCTCTCAAAGCAAATCCGCTTCCGAAAGAACTCTGGTATGCGGAAACCAACCTTGCGGAAAGTCGCGACAGATTGAAACGCACAGCGACCCGCCTCGAACGTCTGGAAAGTCTGCGCGACAAACACGCAATTTCCCAGCACGAATACGAAAATGCGGAAATAGAATTCATCCGCAACAAGGCGGAAGTCGCCCGCGCGGAAGAGAATCTGCGCATGGTCCGCGGCGGACTCGGCGAAAAAACCGTGGAAAAGGCGCGCCGCGATCTCGCGCTTGTCCAGGCGAAAATCGAAAGCAAACGCGCCTCTCTGAAATTCATCCGCCGCTATATCGACGACTGCAAACTGGTCGCCCCGGTCGGCGGACGCATCATCAATCTGCCATGCAAGTACACCATGTATGTGGAGAAGGGAAAAGTCGCCGCGAATCTTGCCGCGGGCAATCTCATCAAGGGGCTTGCCTATGTGGATGAAGGGCTCGTCCGCAAAGTTCATCCAGGGCAGAGCGTGCGGATTTCAAGCGGAGTCTTCAACCGTCTGGAATACGGAATCTTCCTCGGACGGGTGGAACGCGTTTACGATACGCCTGTTGAAAACGGAAAGACGGCGACTGCGAAGTATCCGGTTCTCATCACCATTGATCCGCAGGGCCGTCCTCTGAAACTCGGTTCGAGCGCAAAGTTTGCAATTGTCGCGGGCAACGAACCAGTGCTTTACACAATCTTCGGGCTGAGCCGCGAGAAATAATCACGGCTCATAATAATCTTCATGCTTCGGCACCACTGCCGGAATGCAGAAGAGCATGATCAGACAGAATACTCCGAAGAACGCTTCAATCAGGAAGAGCGTCTGATAGTTGCAGACGCTCAATCCATGCCAGTTCCACTGGGTCGCCAGCATTCCGCTTCCGAGCAGGAACGAGGTGATGACGCGTCCGCTTCCCATTCCGAGCTGCTGGTAAGTCTGGCAGAACGCCATCGCCATCACCGAATTGCCCGGACGCGCCAGCGCAAGTGTTTCTCGCGAAAAACTGCAGTTGAAGCATGCAAATGCAAAGTTGCCGATGAAGAGCAAGCCACCAGCGATCCACGCCGGAGCCGGCATCCCTTTTCCGCAGAGGAACAGCAGAAACGGAATGACAATGTAAAGAGCGTGTGTGATCAGCTGGAGCCGTTTCATCCCGATTTTTGCAAGAAGCGGACCGTAGAAGAAATATCCGCAGATGAGTCCGGCAATGCCGACGGAAGAAACGGTCTGGACGACGTTGTCGCCGCAGCCGATCCCCTTTTTCAGGTAGAGCAGAACCAGCGGAGCCAGCGGGCAGAACGCCGCGCTGAGACAGCAGACATAAACCGAGAAGCTCACGAGCGGCCCGTTGCGAATGGAAATCCCGAACGCTTTTTTCAGATCGTATTTTCCCTCCGCCGAAGCGGAAACGGGAATGCGGCTGATGCAGACTATGCGTCCGAACATCAGAAGCCCCGCCGCCCCGATCACGGTCTGGAGGAACCATTCCGGCGGATTTTCTCCCATCACCAGACCGATGACGAAGAAGACGCTTCCGGTCAGAATCATGTAGCTGAACCGCATTCTTCCGAAGAAAGTTCCGCGCTCTTCCGGAAGCAGGATGTCATTGAGCAGCGGATACCATGCTGCGCTCCAGAGCGGACGCGACACGCTGAAAAGCAGACAGCCCGTCAGAACGACTCCGCTTGCCGCCGTTTTGCCGAAAACCGGAGCAATCGCCATCAGCAGGTAGGAGCCGAGCGCGATCCATGCGGAGGCATAGATGCAGCGCTTCACGCCGAAGCGGTCGACAACACCCGCCATGGGAATCAGCATGAACATTGCGACGATGCCCGAAAAACTCATGGCGAACATGGTTGCCATTTCCGAGCTTTTCAGCATGGTCAGATAAAGAATGATGATTGCGCTGCTGTCAATCATCACATCGGTGAAGCATCCGAACCAGGTGGATGCATAGGCGTTCAGACGCGCTCCGCGGCGAGCTTCCGGCGTAAGAGTTTCTGCAAAATTCATGACTGGATACACTTTCCTTTCTTATGTATCCGGTAATATACCTGCGGAAATCAATAAAATCAAATTGGATTTAACTGTTTGTCCCGTTTTGCGCCGCATCGAAACGAGCCGGAATCATACCGCTGACGTCACTGCACTGCTGGAAAACGCGCAAACCGAAAATCGGAAGGATCGCGAGCAGATGATCAAAGATATCCGACTGCGTTTTTTCATGCGGAATCCAGTTGACGGCAGAAGTGAAGCAGTAGATTTCCAGCGGAATCCCGGTCGGTGCGGGCGGGAGCTGGCGGACAAGCAGCATCAGCTCCTGATTGATTCCGGAATGATGGCGGAGATACTGTTCCACATACGCGCGGAAAGTTCCGAGATTGGTGATGCGGCGTCCGTTGATCGGTTTGGCACCCTGCGCGGCGAGGTTCGCATTCCACTCGGCGAGCTCTTGCTTTTTGTGTTCCAGATAGTCGTTGATGAGAACGAAATCCTCCAGTTTCGCAATTTCATCTTCCGTGAGAAAACGCACGCTCCGCTGGTCGATGTAGAGTGAACGTTTGATGCGGCGTCCGCCGGCTTCAAACATGCCGCGCCAATTCTTGAAGGAATCGGTGATGAGTTTGCGAACCGGAAGTGTGGAAATGGTCTTGTCCCAGTTCTGCACCTTGATGGTGTGAAGAGCGATCTCTATGACATAGCCGTCGGTGTTCTGCGTGGGCATTTCAATCCAGTCGCCGATGCGGATCATATCGTTGGAGCGGATCTGGAGGGCGGCGACGACGGAGAGAATGGTGTCCTGGAAAATCAGGATAAGAACCGCCGCCATTGCGCCGAGTCCGGAAAGAAGCATCAGCGGGCTTTTGTTGATGAGTGTTGCAACGGTCAGAATCAATGCAACCGCCCAGAAGCAGATTTTCAGCAGCTGAAGATAGCCTTTGATCGGACGGTTCGCCGATTCGGAACGGCGGTGATAGATAATGTCGACCAGATCCAGAATATTTCCGAGAGCGAGCGTGAATACCAGAATGATAAACGCCGCGCTGATATTCCGGATAAGGGTTGCCGGGACCTCATGAATTCCGGGAATCGCCGCCGCGCCCGCACCGAGAACAATGGCGGGAACGATATTGGCGAGCCGCGAAACAATTGCAAGACAGACCTTGTATTCTTCGCTTCCTTTCGGCGGAAGAATATGGAGAAGACGCTGCAGCACGCGGTAGAGCACGAATTTGATGATGATATTGACCAGAACCGCCGCCACAACCAATGCGAGGGCAATGACGGCGCTGTATGCCCACGGGTACGGCTCAAGCGCGTTTTGAAGCGTATTCAGAAATTCCATGATGTTCTCCTTGCTGTTCCGGTACTATATTGCGTCTTCTCGGATTTTAAACCCGCAAACGGGAAAAAGTCTTTTATTTTTTGCTTTCCATTTGATTTTTCAGGAAAATGGTTTATTATAACAGCTTTGTGTGGTGTCATCCTGAATGACAGAACAGAGAACCGGAAAACAACGAATCGGGTTACTATGAAAACTATGTCCGTAAACGTGCTCGTCGGCATCCAGTGGGGCGACGAGGGTAAAGGTAAAATCATTGATGTACTCACTCGCGACGCCGATATGGTCGTCCGATTTCAGGGCGGAAACAACGCGGGGCATACCGTCGAGAACGGTCCTGAAAAGTACGTTCTTCATCTGATTCCTTCCGGAATTCTCAGAAGCGAAGTCATTAACGTCATCGGCAACGGCGTCGTCGTCGATCCCCTCGCCCTGATGAAGGAAATGAAGGCTCTCGAAGAGCGCGGAGTCAGCGTAGCAAACGTTCAGCTCAGCGACCGCTGCCAGCTCATCATGCCGTGGCACAAACTGCTCGACGCCTACAACGAAGCCAAAGCATCCAAAGGCAAAAAGATCGGAACGACCCTCCGCGGAATCGGTCCGGCATATACCTCCAAAGCCATCCGCACCGGTCTCCGCGCCTGCGAAATTCTTGATCTGGAACGCTTCAGAAAGCATTTCAACGACGAAGCGGAAGCCTACAACGAACTCTATGTTCCGAACGGCGCAACCAAACTGGATATTGAAGCCGCATGGGCGGAGCTCCTCCCCGCGCTCGAATATGTCAAGCCCTACATCACCGATACCGTCGACAGCATCAACAAGGCGCGTCTGGAAGGCAAACGCATTCTCCTTGAAGGCGCACAGGGCGCATTCCTTGATATCGACCACGGAACTTATCCGTATGTCACCAGCAGCAACACGACCTCCGGCGGCGCCTGCACGGGAACCGGTCTTTCCCCGCGCGCCATCACCGGCGTCTGGGGCGTCATCAAAGCATACACCACCCGCGTCGGCGAGGGTCCCTTCCCGACTGAGCTCTTCGATGAGCAGGGCGATTACCTCCGCAATCAGGGCGGCGAATTCGGCGCAACAACCGGACGTCCCCGCCGCTGCGGCTGGTTCGACGTTGTCGCCTGCCGTCACAGCTGCATGATCAACGGTGTCGATTACCTCGCCGTGACCAAGCTCGACGTTCTCGACGGACTCAAGGAAGTCAAAATCTGCACCGGCTACAAGATTGACGGCAAGGTTTATGACACTTTCCCGGCGGATTGCGCCCTGCTCGACAAGGTTGAACCCGTCTACGAATCTCTCCCCGGCTGGAGCGAGACTACGACAAATGCGCGTTCCTTCGAGGAACTCCCCGCAAACGCACAAGCTTACCTCCGCCGCATGGAGAAGGAAGTCCGCGCCAAAGTCGGCATCGTTTCCGTAGGACCGAAGAGAACGCAGACTTTTGAAGTCAAATAACGCACGCCTGCGCACCGGAGACAACGCTCTATGCCGCTGATTCACGATAAAAGGCTGGCTGAGACTCCTCCGGTGTTTACTGTGCTCCGTTCTTTTTTTGCGCGTTTCGATGCGCTCCAGATTCTCCCAATGCTGGCTCTGCTGGCTGCGGGAGTTCTGTTTATTTACGGAACCGGACAGCAGGTCGGCGGCGTTTATGCGGAATTCTGGCAGCGTCAGCTCGTATGGATTGGACTTGGACTGGTTCTCTGGCTGGTCTTTTCCCTTTTCGACTATCACTTTTACGGGATTTTTGCGCTTGCACTCTATCCGGTCTCGCTCTTCCTGCTGGTTTACGTGCTGTTCTTCGGAGTAAAGTTTTATGGTGCGCGCCGCTGGCTGGATATCGCCGGAGTGAGCGTCCAGCCTTCTGAAATAGCAAAGCTGCTGACCGTGATTCTCGCCGCGTGGCTCTTCACAACGGAGCGTTTCCGGATTACACGCTGGCGCTCGGTCGGGCTGATGCTTCTGCTGATGGGCATTCCCGGATTTCTCATTTTCCGGGAGCCGAATCTGAGCACGGCACTGACTCTGGTCTTCGGCGTCTTCGTGGTTGCGTTTGCCGCCGGACTCAGGCTGCGGGTGCTGTTGATCGGAATCATCGCGATCGCGGTCGCCGCGCCGATCGGCTACTCAATGCTGCGTCCATACCACAAGGCGCGTATTCATGTGTTTCTGAATCCGGAAGCCGATCCGCTGAACAAAGGCTGGAACCAGCGCCAGTCGGAACTTGCCGTCGGAAGCGGCGGCTTTTCCGGAAAAGGTTTTATGCAGGGGACGCAGAACCAGCTCGGATATCTGCCGCAGACGGTTTCTAATTCCGACTTTATTTTTTCGGTGATAGCGGAAGAGACCGGTTTTCTCGGTTCGGCTTTGCTGATGCTGGCGTATACCCTGCTGATGATTTCCATTTTCCGCACCGCGCTGATTGCACCGGACGGATTCGGACGATGTCTGTGCGCGGGACTGGGCGCAGTTCTGGCTCTGCACACGATTGTGAATATCGGAATGAGCATCCGCCTCATGCCGGTTACGGGGCTTCCCCTCCCGCTCGTCAGTTACGGCGGAACTTTTATGCTTGCAACGCTGTCCTGTCTCGGCATCGTGCAGTCGGTTTATGCGAGACGGAACTTAAACAGCGAGGATTGATCTCTTATGTACGAAAATGTGAAATTTCTGCCGATGTCCCGCCGCGAGATGGAAGCTCTCGGCTGGGATTCCATCGACATTCTGCTTCTGACAGGTGACGCCTATGTGGAACACCCGTCGTTCGGAACCGCCGTAATCGGGCGTTACCTGCTCGATAAAGGGTTCCGCGTCGGCGTGGTCGCCCAGCCGGACTGGAAGGATCCCGAGTCTCTCAAAGTCATGGGGCGCCCCAATATCGCAGTCGGAGTCTCTTCCGGAAACATGGACTCCATGGTCTGCATCTACACTGTCGGCCGCCGTTTCCGCAAAGACGACATGTACTCCCCCGGCGGCAAAACCGGAAACCGGCCTCCGATGGCGGCGGTTGTCTACACTCAGCTTGCCAAACGCGCATTTCCCGGAATCAAAACCGTTCTCGGCGGTGTTGAAGCGAGCCTGCGCCGCGTCGCACATTATGATTACTGGCAGGACAAGATGCATCCCTCCGAACTCGTCGAATCCAAAGCCGACATCCTGATTTTCGGAATGGGCGAAACGGCTTCGCTGGAAGTCTACACCCGCATCCGCGACGGCAAGCCGCTCGACGGCATTCCCGGAACCGCGCGGTTTCTCGGCGGAAACGCTTCGAAGGAATTCGACGCGTCCGGCTGCGTGGAACTCCCCTCCTATGAACGGATCTGCTCGGATAAAGACGCGCTTCTCGAACAGACGCGCAGGGTGGAAGCGGAGATGAATCCGTGGTGCGGACGCCGCATGATTCAACGTTACAACGACCGCCTTCTTGTTCTTGAACGCCCGAATCCGCCGCTCTCGCAGGCGGAGCTCGACCACGTTTGCGAGCTTCCCTACGGCATGGCTCCGCATCCGAGTTACAAAGAGCCGATTCCCGCGTATGAATGCGTCAAGTTCTCCGTCCCCGCCGTCCGCGGCTGCCCGGGCGGATGCGCGTTCTGCGGTCTTGTTTCGCACCAGACCCGTCATCTAGTCTCGCGCTCGCCGGAATCGGTGATGCGCAGCATTGAGCGGATCAAAAAACTGCCCGGATTCAATGGAATCATCAGCGACATCGGCGGCGCCGCCTCCAATATCTTCGGCAACAGGGTCGCAGATCATTCAATGTGTGAAAAATGCCGCCGCATTTCCTGCATGTGGCCGAAACCGTGCAAGAATTACATTCCGGACGGCTCCACTCTGCTGAAGCTTCTCAAGACGGCGATGAAATCGCCGGGGATCCGGAAAGTATTCCTGAATTCGGGAATGCGCCTGGATCTTGCGCTCCGCCAACCGGAACTGACGCTTGAGATCATCCGGAACCATGTATCCGGACATCTTAAAGTCGCCCCGGAACATCTGCATCCGCGCGTTCTGAATCTCATGCGCAAAGGACAGCCGGGCGAGCTCGAAGCGTTTATGAAAATGTTCGATAAATGCAACAAACAGATCGGCAAGGAACAGTATCTGATTCCGCTTTTCATCTCCAACTTCCCCGGCTGCACCGAAGAGGAAATGAAAGTGGTTGACGACTTCCTGGAAGCGCATCACTGGAGTCCGCAGCAGGTGCAGGACTACATCCCGCTTCCGATGACCATGGGCGCCGCAATGTATTACAGCGGAAAGAATCCCTACACAGGCGAGGAAATCGAAGTCCATCGCGGTCTCCGCGACCGCCGGACGCAGATTCAGATGCTGAAAAAGAAACGCGCTTCCCGCTACCGTCAGCCCGACTGGAAGGACAAGCGGGATCGCAGAAAATGACAGAGCGGAAGCAATCCTTTCCCCCGAGTGTTTACCCGGGGGCGAAAGTCCTGATTCTCGGATCCATGCCCGGAGAGGAATCACTGCGCCAACAGCAGTATTACGCTTTCCCGCAGAATGCGTTCTGGAAAATTATGGGAGAACTGTTCGGCTTCTCCCGCGATCTTCCCTATCCGGAGCGCCTGCGCAAACTCGGCGAGAACCGGATTGCTCTGTGGGATACGCTTGCGTTCTGTCGCCGGACGGGAAGCCTGGATACAAAAATCACCGATCCGGTTCCGAACGATATTGCCGGACTGATCGAACGGACGCCGACCATTACACATATTTTCTGCAACGGCACGGCGTCATTCAATTTTCTGAAACGCTACCACGCTCCGCTGTTTCAGCGCGGTCTCCAGATCGAACGTCTTCCCTCGACCAGCCCTGCAGCAGCGATGCTGACATACCGGCAGAAACTGGATTTCTGGACGAAAGTCGCTGAAATCGTAAGAAAATAGCTCTTGCATGTTTGAAAAACGCCGTTTCGGGTGTATAGTTAGGTTCCGACTACTGCAATTAAAAAACAGAGGAGGAACACATGCCCAAGCGCACGGACATTCACAAAGTATTGATTATCGGTTCCGGTCCGATCATTATCGGTCAGGCCTGCGAATTCGATTATTCGGGAACCCAGGCTTGCAAGGCCCTTCGCAAGGAAGGTTATGAAATTGTCCTTGTAAACTCCAACCCCGCAACCATCATGACCGACCCGGGCATGGCGGATCACACCTACATTGAACCGCTCACAGTCGACAGCATCGAAAAAATCATTCAGAAAGAGAAACCCGACGCTCTTCTGCCGAATCTCGGCGGACAGACCGCGCTCAACCTCTCCATCGAACTCGATGAAGCCGGCATTCTCTCCAGAAACAACGTCAAAGTCATCGGCGTCGACCTGAACGCCATCAAGCGCGGCGAAGACCGCATCACCTTCAAGGAGACGATGAAGCAGCTCGGCATTCCCATGGCGAAATCCGAACCCTGCTACTCACTCGAAGAAGCCGAAAAGATTGCGAAGGAGTTCGGCTACCCGGTCGTCCTCCGTCCCGCTTACACCATGGGCGGAACCGGCGGCGGCATCGTCTACAATGTCGAAGAACTCCGTGAAGTCTGCTCCCGCGGACTCGATGCCAGCATGATTCACCAGGTGCTCGTGGAAGAGTGTGTTATCGGCTGGGAAGAACTTGAACTCGAAGTCGTCCGTGATGCCACCGGAAAGAAAATCACGGTCTGCTTCATCGAAAACGTTGATCCGATGGGTGTTCACACCGGCGACAGCTTCTGCGTAGCCCCGATGCTTACCGTTCCCGAATCGGTTCAGAAACGCCTTCAGGATTACGCCTACCGCATCGTCGACGGCGTCGGCATCATCGGCGGAGGCAATGTCCAGTTTGCACACAACCCGGTTGACGACCGGATTATTGTGATTGAAATCAACCCCCGCACCTCCCGTTCCAGCGCACTCGCCTCGAAAGCCACCGGCTTCCCGATCGCCAGCGTTTCCACACGTCTTGCCGCAGGACTCGACCTCAAGGACATTCCCTACTGGCGCGACGGTTCTCTTGACCGTTACACGCCCTCCGGCGACTATGTCGTTGTAAAGTTCGCCCGCTGGGCGTTTGAAAAATTCGCGCAGGCAAAGGATCGTCTCGGTACACAGATGAAGGCTGTCGGTGAAGTCATGAGCATCGGCAAGAACTTCAAGGAAGCATTCCAGAAAGCGATCCGTTCACTCGAAATCGGACGCTCCGGACTCGGTTGCGTCAAGAAATTCGAAAAGCTCACCGCCGAAGAGCTCCGCACCCGCATCATTACACCGAACAGCGAACGCTATTTTCAGATCTATGAAGCTCTGAAAAAAGGCGTCGCCGTCGATGATATTGTGAAGCTGACGAAAATCACCCGCTATTTCATTGAACAGATGGCGGAACTTGCCGCGCTCGAAATTGAGCTTCAGAAACACGATTTCGATACGCTTTCCGACGAGCTGCTGATTCAGGCAAAGCGCGACGGGTTCTCCGACAAATATCTTGCGGCTCTCTTCAGCGTTTCCGAAAAACAGATCCGCGACCGCCGTCTTGCGCTCGGTGTGAAAGCCGTCTTCTGCGCGGTTCCGGTCTCCGGAGTCGAAAACGCGGCTTATTACTACTCCACCTACGCAAAAGATGCGAAGGACGAAGTTGCCGTCACGCCGAACAAAAAGATTATGATTCTCGGCGGCGGTCCGAACCGTATCGGACAGGGCATCGAGTTCGACTACACCTGCGTTCACGCGGCGTTTGCTCTCCGCGATGCAGGTTATGAGTCGATCATGGTCAACTGCAACCCGGAAACAGTCTCCACCGACTACGATACCAGCAACAAACTTTACTTTGAGCCGCTGACCGTGGAAGACGTTCTCGCGATCTACGAAAAGGAAAAACCGCAGGGCGTCATTGTTCAGTTCGGCGGACAGACTCCGCTCAATATC
This sequence comes from uncultured bacterium, assembly GCA_900549415.1. Taxonomy (GTDB): domain Bacteria; phylum Verrucomicrobiota; class Lentisphaeria; order Victivallales; family UBA1829; genus UBA1829. Next base: position 60,256 of record URNX01000007.1, on the reverse strand, counting down.
GCCCAGCAGCTCAAGGACGCCGGCGTGAATATTCTCGGCACTCAGCCGGAGGGAATCCGTCTGGCGGAAGACCGCGAATATTTCCGCGAACGCATGATTGCACTCGGCATTCCGCAGCCGGAAAGCGGCATTTCCCACTCGCTCGAACAGGCGGTTGAACTCGGACGCAAGATCGGTTATCCGGTCATGGTTCGTCCCTCGTTCGTTCTGGGCGGACGCGGCATGGCAGTCATTCATGATGAAGAGACCCTGAAGCGTTACGCCGTCGAAGCCATCCAGGTCAGCCCGGAATACCCGATGCTCATCGACCGCTTCCTCGACAACGCAACGGAAACGGAAGTCGACGCGCTTTCCGACGGCAATGAAACTTTTGTCGCCACAATTATGGAACACGTGGAACTTGCGGGCATTCACTCCGGCGATTCCGCCTGCGTGCTGCCCCCGGTCACAATTCCGAAGAAGCATCTTGAGACGATTGAGCGCTACGCCGCCGCGATTGCAAAAGACTTCAAAGTCGACGGCATTCTGAACGTCCAGTTCGCAGTCTGCCACGACAAAGTCTACATCATTGAAGCCAATCCGCGCGCGTCGCGCACGGTTCCTCTGGTGGCGAAGATCACGGGCGTTCCGCTCGCCCGCATCGCGACAGGACTCATGCTCGGCAAGAAACTTTCCGATTTTGCTCCGCTTCTTGAACGCAAGTGCAAGAATTACTACGGAGTAAAAGAGGCGGTCTTCCCGTTCAACATGTTCCCGGAAGTCGACCCGGTTCTCGGACCGGAAATGCGCTCCACCGGAGAAGTTCTCGGCATTGCGGACAGTTTTGATCTTGCCTACTTCAAGAGTCAGAAAGCCGCGAATGCCCCGCTTCCGCTGGAGGGCTCTGCGCTGGTCACGGTGAACCGCCGCGACCGCGAGTACCTTCTGCCGATTGTCCAGAAACTGCATGAACTCGGATTCAAACTTTATGCAACGGAGGGGACTTCCAAGTTCCTGGACGGACATTCCATTCCGAACACCGTGGTCAACAAGCTTGGCGAGGGGCGTCCGGATATCAGCGACATGATCAAAAATCATGATCTTCAGCTGATCATCAACACACCGAAGGACCGCAGCGAAAAGCTCGACGACAGCTACATCCGCATGATGGCGATCCAGCAGCATATTGCCTACATGACCACAATCGCCGCCGCAGTTGCAACGGTTGCCGGTATTGCCGCAGCCCGCAGCAACGCCATACTCCCGAAATCACTTCAGGAGTACCAGTCCGGCAAATAACCGCGGTTTCCGCCGTTCATCTCCCGTTTCCGGATTTCGAGAACGGGAGATTTTCCCTGAACGTTTTTCCGTGCGGAGTTTTGAATCTGCACGAAAAAACGTTTTTTTTGTCCGAACGCGCTTGAAAAACGGCGGAATTGTGGTAAGTTTTGAAGATTAATAAAAGCAAATAATTCGTATTTGTGCAGGAGGTTACAATGTCCCAAAAACGAATCCTCAGCGGAGATGAGGCTGTCGCATACGCGGCGCTCGCCGCTTCCGTCCGGCTCGGCGCCGGATATCCCGGAACGCCGTCTACTGAAATTCTCGAAACATTCTCGAAAATCGGCGGATCCGCGGAATGGGCCCCGAATGAAAAAGTCGCGCTCGAAGTTGGTATCGGCGTCTCTTTCGGCGGTGCAAGAAGCATCGTCACAATGAAACACGTCGGACTGAATGTCGCCGCTGACCCGCTGTTCACTCTCACCTATACGGGTGTCAACGGCGGTCTTGTCATTGTTTCCGCCGATGATCCGGGACTCGCCTCCAGCCAGAACGAGCAGGATAACCGCAACTACGCAAAAGCTGCAAAGATGCTGATGCTCGAACCTTCTGATTCCCAGGAGGCTTACGACTTCACCATCAAGGCGTTTGAACTTTCCGAAAAGTTCAACACGCCCGTTCTGCTCCGCATGACAACACGCGTCTGTCACTCGCAGACCATCGTTCACCTGCACGGTGAAGCCAATCCGTTTGAGCAGAAGCCTTATGTGAAGAATATTCAGAAAAATGTCATGGTTCCCGCATTCGCAAAGAAGGCGCATGTCCGTCTGGAAAACACTATGAAGGAACTCGCCGCCTATGCGGAAACCTCCGACTTCGAGCAGGCGAAAGCCGGATCAAAGGAACTCGGAGTGATCTGTTCCGGAATCTCCTACCAGCACGTCTGCGAAGCCGCTCCGGAAGCTTCCGTGCTCAAACTCGGACTCACCTGGCCGCTTCCGATGAAGAAAATTGCGGAATTCGCGAATTCCGTTAAACGCTGCGTTGTGATAGAAGAAGGCGACCGCTTCCTGGCCGACACCATTTCCGCAGCCGGAATCAAGGTTGAACCGAAGGATGATTCTCTCCTGTTCGGCGAACTCAATGTGAACCGCGTCAAGAAACAGCTTGACCGCAACTTCACGCCCGATCCGGCATCGGTTCCGGGTCGTCCCCCGCAGCTCTGCCCGGGCTGCCCGCACCGCAAGTCCTTCGAGACACTGCGCGACCTCGGCTGCATTGTCGCAGGCGACATCGGCTGTTACACGCTCGGCACGCTTCCGCCGTTCAGCGCAATCGACATGTGCGTCTGCATGGGCGCCAGCATCGGCGTCGGACTCGGTCTGCGCCGCTCGCTCCCCGAAGAGCAGGCGCGCAAAGTCGTCAGCGTTATCGGCGACAGCACGTTCCTTCACAGCGGTCTCACCGGAATCGTTGAAATGGCGTACAACCGTCCGAAAACCGGACACGTCGTCATCATTCTCGACAACTCCACGACCGCAATGACCGGACTTCAGGAGAACCCTGCCACCGGCCATCTTCTCAACATGGATCCTGCGATTCCCGTCAATCTGGAAGCCGTCTGCCGCGCCTGCGGTGTGAACAACGTTGATATTGTGGATACCACAAAAGAGACAGAACGGTTCAAAAATCTTGTTCAGGAGCATCTCGCCTCCAATGACATCAGCGTCATCATCGCGAAACGTCCCTGTGTTCTGCAGATGAAAAAAATGGCTAAATTCGCGAAAAAGAACGGAGGCGTAAAATGACACTTGATACCGTTAACGTAGTCTTCGCCGGAATCGGCGGACAGGGCGTGATTCTCGCCAGCGATCTTCTGACAGCCGCAGCTTTCCGCAGCGGATTCGACGTCAAGAAGAGCGAACTTCACGGCATGAGCCAGCGCGGCGGTTCCGTTTCCAGCGACGTACGCTTCGGCACGAAAGTCTGGAGCCCGATGATCCCCGAAGGTCAGGCGGATTTTCTCGTCTCCCTTGCGGAAGACCAGGTCGAAGTGTGCCGGCATCTGCTGAAACCCGGCGGAATCGTTCTTTCTCCCTCCATGCTTGGAGACTACGATCCGGGGCGCAGCATGAACATCGCAATGCTCGGTGCGCTGAATGCCCATCTCAAACTTTCGGATGAAATCTGGAATCAGCTCCTCGCGGAAACCTTCTCCGGCGAACTTCTGCCCGTCAACCAGGAGGCGTTCCGCAAAGGTGCGGAGTTTGTAAAGTAAACGGAGGTCCCCGATGCTTTCCACTCATTACAATCCGGTCAGCGCGCAGGATTATATCCCGCGTCCGCTGCTCAAACAGATTCAGCTCCAGCGTCTTCAGCGCATTGTCGCGCATGAATACAACAATGTGGAGTTCTATCGCAAACGCATGGATGAAAAAGGCGTCAAGCCTTCCGATATCCACTCGCTCGCCGATATTTCCAAGCTCCCGTTCATGATGAAAAAAGATCTGCGCGACACCTATCCGTTCGGTCTTTTCGCGCTTGACATGAAGCAGGTAGTACGTCTCCACGCTTCCAGCGGAACCACTGGGAAACCTATTGTTGTCGGCTATACCAAAGACGATATCGACGTCTGGGTGAGCTGCATGAAACGTGCGCTCTCCATGGCGGGAATCGACCGCGGCGACATCATTCAGAACTCCTACGGCTACGGCCTGTTCACCGGAGGTCTCGGTGCGCACTACGGCGTGGAAGCGCTCGGCGCGACCGTTGTTCCCGCATCCGGAGGCAACACGGAGCGCCAGATCATGCTGATGCGCGACTTCGGTGTAACCGGTATCTGCTGCACGCCGACCTATTTTATTCACCTTTGCGAAAAGGCGGGACAAATGGGAATCGATCTGCATGATCTTCCGGTTCGCGTGGGTGTTTTCGGTGCCGAACCGTGGACCGAAGAGATGAGAAAGCGTATTGAAGAACAGTCCGGCATTGAGGCGTTCGACATCTACGGTCTCTCCGAAATGAGCGGTCCCGGCGTTGGCATCGAATGCGGCTGCCACAAGGGAATTCACATTTTTGAAGATCATTTCTACCCCGAAATCATCGACCCGGAAACCTGCGAGGTTCTTCCGGACGGCGAAGAGGGCGAACTGGTCTTCACGACCCTTTCGAAGTTCGCAATGCCGATGATCCGCTACCGCACCCGCGACTTGACGCGCATCATCTCCGAACCGTGCGAATGCGGGCGGACCATCCGCCGGATTGCACGCATTTCGCGCCGCAGCGACGATATGTTCATCATCCGCGGAGTAAACGTCTTCCCGTCGCAGATTGAGACCGGGCTTCTTGCGGTTGACGGCTCCCTGCCCCACTACCGCATCATCCTCACCCGCCGCGACGACGGGCTGGACGACATGCTTGTTGAAGTTGAGATCAACCCCGAAAACTTCAGCGACAAAGTCCGTGCGATGGAAGATCTCCAGCACAAATTCGTTCATTCCGTGGAACGGATTCTCGGAATCCGCACTCCGGTTAAAATTGTACCGCCGAACACCATTCCGCGCAGCGAAGGCAAAGCGAAACGCGTGCTCGACCTCCGCAACGAAAAGAAATCCTGAAAGGAGCGTGCAATATGAAATTGAAACAAATCTCCGTTTTTGTGGAAAACAAGCCCGGCTCCGTGAGCCGCCCCTGCAAAGCGCTCGCCGACGCCGGACTCAATATCACGACTCTCACCCTTGCCGATACCAAAGATTTCGGAATTCTGCGCTTCATCATCGAAGACTGGCAGAAGGCGTACGATACACTCAAGGAGAAGAAATTCGCGGTCAGCGTCAACGATGTAATCGCGCTTGAAGTGGATGACTCTCCCGGCGGGCTCTCCGACGTCCTCGAAAAGCTCGAAGCGCACGGGCTGAACGTTGAATACATGTACGCATCCGTTTACGGAAGCAACAACCGCGCGGTTCTTGTTTTCCGTTTTGACGACACCGAATCCGCACTGGAGAAACTCGCGGAATGCCCCGAACTGCAGATCGTCGGCTCCACCCGCTTCTTCTCGCTCAAATAAGGAGAAATGAAATGAATATCCGCAAACATCTTCTGATCGTCGGCGTTGCCGCCGCCCCCCTGCTCTTCACCGCATGCTGTACCGCAGTCGACAACCCGACCGCCATCACGGAAGAGCAGCAGAAAAACATTGAGCTTGACAGCTCCATCCAGGACAAGCTCAATTTTGAGTATGTCCGCACCTGGAAGACGGAGAACAAATTCACAAACGTTTCCATCCGCGCCCGCGTCAAGACCTATTCCACCTGGAACTGGATTTTCTGCTCGTACCAGGATATCCCCCTCTCCTACCGTTTTGCCTGGTATGACAAAGACGGCAAGGAAGTCGGCCAGTCCGCATGGAACCATGTCACGGTCGACTACGGCGAAGAGGTCGGTTTCACCTCCATGTCCCCGAATGCGGAAGTCGCCGGATACAAACTCTTCATCCGTCCGCAAAATGCAGAAGAGACAGCTCCTGCGGAACCGGCGGAGACTCCCGTAAAGGCTGAGGAAACAGCGCCTGCAAAGGCCGGAAAAGTCAGCGCGGACATCAAGACCAAACCGACATCCGTCACTCCGATTGCAAAAAGCGCTTCGGCGGAAGAGGCGGAAGCCGACGCCGCATCTGCGCGTCAGGCAAAACCGGAAAAGAAATGAAACAGCAACCCATTAACATAAAGTAAGGAAGAAAAATGGTAAAACTCGATTTTGCGAAGGGCGGCGGTCTGCTCCCGGCGATTGCCCAGGACTGGAAAACCGGTGATGTTCTCATGCTCGCGTACATCAACGAAGAAGCCTGGAACGAAACCCTGAAGACCGGCAATGCCACCTACTGGACCCGTTCCCGCCAGAAACTCTGGAGAAAGGGCGAGGAGTCCGGAAACGTTCAGAAAGTCAAGGAAATCTATGTAGACTGTGACCTCGACACGGTCATTTTCAAGGTCGAACAGATTGGCGGAGCCGCCTGCCACGAAGGTTATCACTCCTGCTTCTTCCGCAAATATGAAAACGGCGAACTCGTTGTAGTCGGCGAGCGCGTCTTCGATCCTGCGAAGGTTTACAAGAAGTGATGACGGAACTCCCGCGCATTTTCTCTGAAAGTTTGCCGGGAGTGCGTTTTCACACTTCCGCCCGCTGGGCGGATTACACATCCATGGGCGCCGGGCTCGCGGGATTCTTCCTTGCCGAACCGGATTCCATGGATGATCTGTTTTCAGTGATTGCGGTCTGCCGCAAACGCAACATTCCGGTTTTCCCATTGGGGGCGGGAACCAATCTGATCGGTTCGGATTCTCCCCTGGAAATCTGTTTTCTGAAACTCGGAAACGATTTCCGGAAAATGGAAATCGTTGAAAATCAAATCGTTGCGGGTGCGGGGACAAAACTTTCCGCTCTGCTGGATTTTGCCGCGGAACACGGTTTCGGCGGCGCCGCCGGACTCGGCGGAATCCCTGGCACGGTTGGCGGAGCAATCCGCATGAACGCCGGAGCCTGCGGATGCGAAATTGCGGATTTTCTATCTGGAGTTGAATATGTTTCCAGCGGAGCTCTGCACAAAATTCCCGTCAGACGCGGCGAATGGCGTTACCGCACCTCTCCGCTTCCGGAAGGCGGCATTGTGACAAAGGCATTTTTCCGCTTTTCCCCTTGTGAACCGGAAGCAGAGCGCGGGTTGCTTGCCGGAGAACGGCGCAGACGCGCTCTCGTGACACCTCGCGGACGTTCCGCGGGAAGCGTTTTCCGCAACCCCGCACCGGGACTTTCCGCCGGACGTCTTCTGGAAAGTTGCGGCGCGAAGAGTTTTGCGTGCGGTGAACTGCGGGTCAGCCCGGAACATGCGAACTGGATCGTGAATCATTCAAAACAGGTATCGGAATCGAACTGTGCGGCTCTGGCGTCCCGGATGGCCCTCGCGGTGAGGACCGGATGCGGAGTCGTTTTGAATATGGAACTGAGGTTTGTGAATATGGAAACGAAGAAAACGGCGGAGGCTGCACGCCCCCTGAACATTCTGGTACTGAAGGGCGGAACGAGCGCGGAACGCGAAGTCTCCCTGATTTCCGGAGCGGCGGTTGCCGATGCACTGCGCAAAGGCGGACACCATGTCGAAGAATACGATATAACGGAACTCAAAATCACCGACGCCATGCGCAAGGCAGATGTGGTCTATCCGGTTCTGCACGGCGGGTTCGGTGAGGATGGAACCATTCAGAAGATGCTGGAGGACGCCGGAATCAAATTCGTGGGTTCCGGCTCTCAGGCGTGCCGCGACATCATGGATAAAATTGTCTCCAAGCGCATCATGGATGCGAACGGCATCCGCAATCCGAAGAGTGTTGTGGTCGACAGTCTCGACGCTCCCTTCCCGGAAGAACTCGGACTGCCTCTGATCGTCAAACCTCCCATGGAAGGCTCGACCTTCGGTCTCTCCCTGGTCAGCACCGAATCGGAGTGGCGTGCGGCACTGGAACTTTCGTTCAAATACGGTCATCCGGCGCTTGTTGAACAGTACATTGATGGAGTGGAATCAACCGTCGGAGTTCTGAACGGCAAAGCGCTTCCGCTTGTTGAAATCCGTTATCCCGGAAAGCTTTATGACTATGACGCCAAGTATACGCACGCCCACGGTGAAACGCAGTACATCTGTCCGCCGACCGGAATTTCTGAAGTCGCGCAGAAAGAAGCGCAGGAACTTGCCGTGAAATACAGCCGCGCCGTCAATGCGCGTGACATGGTTCGGGTTGACGTTCTCATTTCCCGCAAAGATGATTCCGTCTGGGTTCTGGAAGGCAATGCCCTTCCCGGCTGCACCCCGAGCAGTCTTCTGCCGAAAGCCGCAGCAACAGCCGGTATTTCGTTCGTGGAAATGTGCTGCATGCTTGCTGCCGCGGCAGCGGAACGCTGACACTTTTTACACTCAAACCATCAGGCGGTTTGCTCTGCAGAGCAACCGCCTTTTACGTATCCGGAAGACTGTTGTGATTGTTTTCACATTGTGTTGATTCAGGATTCGTTCATTGTTCCTGAAAAAGAAAAGAACAGAATCGTTACATTTTTCACAGCAGCTGAAAAAACAATCTGTTTGCAAAGGAGATTGCCGCATAAACCATTTTCATTAAGGGAGTTTTTCAAGTGTCAAATGAGCGGAAAATGCCGTTAAATGAGCGTAAAACACTGAAAAAACATCTTTGCTGTTTATATTTTCACAGCACGAAGGAATTCGGGGAAAATATTTTCAATAAAAATCACGAACGGGACTTGATTTCTCTGTGAAACGATGTATTTTAAAAGGCAACAAGGTGAAAAACAAGCTTTCATGTGAAAGACTTTGTTCAGCCAGTGAAAACAAAAGGTGAAAATATGGCAAAAGAAATTACACCGGAAACCGACACTAAGGCTGAAGCGGAAAAGCAGCTTCAGGAACTCAACGAAACTATCGCTCGAGTCAAAGCGGCGCAGTCTAAATATGCGACGTATACTCAGCAGCAGGTCGACGACATCTTCCGTGCGGCCGCTATCGCTGCAAACGAAGCTCGTATTCCCCTTGCCAAGATGGCGGTTGCCGAAACCGGAATGGGCGTAATCGAAGACAAGGTCATCAAGAACCATTTCGCTTCCGAGTACGTTTACAACAAGTACAAATCCGAAAAAACCTGCGACATGATCGAATACGATGAAGGATTCGGTATCATGAAGCTCGCGGAACCTGTCGGCCTGATCGCCGGTATCGTTCCGACCACAAACCCGACCTCCACCGCTATCTTCAAATCCCTCCTCGCACTGAAGACCCGCAACGGCATTATCTTCAGCCCCCATCCGAGAGCGAAGGAATCCACGATTGAAGCCGCGAAGATTGTCCGCGACGCAGCTGTTGCAGCCGGTGCTCCCGCAGACATCATCGGCTGGATTGAAGAGCCGACCGTTGCCCTCAGCCAGCACCTCATGGGTCATCCGATGATCAACCTGATCCTCGCGACCGGCGGTCCGGGCATGGTCAAAGCGGCTTACTCCTCGGGCGTTCCCGCAGTCGGCGTCGGCGCAGGAAACACTCCCGCAGTCTTCGATGAAACCTGCGACATCCTCATGGCTGTCAGCGGCGTTCTCCAGAGTAAAACCTTCGATAACGGCATGATCTGCGCATCCGAGCAGTCTGTCACCGTTGTCGAGAGCATCTACGACGAAGTCAAGGCCGAGTTTCTCAAACGCGGCGCTTACATCCTTACCAAGGAAGAAGCAGACAAAGTCGGCAAGACCATCATCATCGACCACAAACTCAACGCCAAGATCGTCGGCCAGAGCGCGTTCAAGATCGCCGCGATGGCGGGCGTCAAGGTTCCCGAGGATGCAAAAGTCCTGATCGCGGAAACCGACGGCGTCGGTCCCGACTACCCGTTCTCCCGCGAAAAGCTCTCTCCGGTTCTCGCACTCTACAAGGTCAAAGACTTTGAAGCGGCTGTCCAGAATGCGGAAGCTCTGATCGAGTTCGGCGGCATGGGTCACACAAGCGTGCTCTACACGAACCCGCGCAACACCGACCGCATCACCGACTTCGGCAACCGCATGGCAACCTGCCGCGTGCTGATCAACATGCCTTCCAGCCAGGGCGCTATCGGTGACGTCTTCAACTTCAAACTTGACCCCTCCCTCACCCTCGGTTGCGGATCCTGGGGCGGAAACTCCGTCAGCCAGAACGTCACGCCGAAACATCTTTTGAACGTCAAAACCGTTGCACAGAGGAGAGAAAACATGCTGTGGTTCCGTGTCCCGCCGAAAATCTACTTCAAATACGGCTGCCTGAGAGAAGGTCTGAGCGACCTCAGCGACAAGAAGCGCGCCTTCTTCGTCACCGACAAGTTCCTCTATGAGAACGGTCTGCTCAACGACGCTCTGAAGGTTCTTGAAGACATGGGCATCAAGTCCGAAGTCTTTGCCGATGTTCTTCCGGATCCGACCCTCGGCACCGCCCGCAAGGGACTGGAGCGCATGAACTCCTTCCAGCCGGACGTCATCATCGCCGTCGGCGGCGGCTCCCCGATGGACGCGGCCAAGATCATGTGGCTGCTCTACGAACACCCGGAAATCCACTTCGACGATATCGCAATGCGCTTCATGGATATCCGCAAGCGCGTCTACAAGTTCCCGAAACTTGGCACGAAGGCTTCCCTCGTTGCGATTCCGACCACTTCCGGAACAGGTTCCGAAGTTACACCGTTCGCCGTTATCACCGATGAAACGACCGGTTACAAGTACCCGCTGGCGGACTATGAACTCACCCCGACCATGGCGATCATCGACACGCGTCTGGTGATGAACATGCCGAAGAAGCTCACCGCTTATTCCGGTATCGATGCTCTGGTTCACGCTCTCGAAGCCCGTGTTTCGATTCTCGCTTCCGAATACACCAACGGTCTTGCCCGTGAAGCCGCCCGCCTGGTCTTCAAGTACCTGCCCGCAGCTTACGAGAACGGAACTGTCGATGAAAAGGCACGTGAGAAGATCCACCACGCTTCCACAATCGCCGGTATGGCGTTCGCAAACGCCTTCCTCGGTGTCTGCCACTCGATGGCTCACAAGCTCGGCGCGGCCTTCCATGTCCCGCACGGACTTGCAAACGCTCTGCTGATCAATGAGGTCATCCGCTTCAATGCGACGACCAAGCCGACCAAGCAGGGAACCTTCCCGCAGTACAAGTGCCCGGATGCGAAGGAACGTTACGCCAGCCTGGCGGACTTCCTGAAGCTCGGCGGCAAGAACGACGACGAGAAGGTCGAGCTCCTCATCCAGAAGGTTCAGGAACTGAAAGACAGACTCCAGATTCCGAAGACCATTCAGGAAGCCGGAGTTCCGGAAAAAGAATTCCTCGCCAAGCTCGACAAGCTCAGCGAAGACGCCTTCGACGATCAGTGCACCGGCGCAAATCCGCGCTATCCGCTGATTTCCGAAATCAAGGAGATGTTCCTCCGCGCATATTATGGAAAATAAGGCGTGACTTTTTCAAAATACGGGTTATATTACGGTATAACCCGTATTTTTTGTCAACACGTCCAGGAGGAAACATATATGGCAAAGCCTAAGATTACCGTCTGCATCGGCAGTTCCTGCTTCGCGCGGGGCAACGAACTGAATGTCGAAGTCATTCAGAAGTATCTGGAGGAACATCATCTGAAAGATGAAGTCGATCTGGAACTTCAGGGTGCGCTCTGCCAGGGACGCTGCGCCGACGGTCCCATCGTTGTGGTTGACGATCAGATCTACACAAAAGTAGACCGCGGCGTCATGCTCGACCTGATGAAAAAATTATTTCCGGAAAAATAATTCATTTTCCGCTTGCAATTTTCACGAAATGTGTGATATATTGCTGAGAGTTAAGGAATAGAGGTTGTAACGGACTCTGTAACCCCGAATTTACAGGATCAACAATGAATCAGAATTTTCCGATCTACACGACGGCGAACGAGTGTCAGGACTGCTACAAATGCGTCCGGCACTGTCACTGCAAGGCCATCCGGATCGTCAACGCTCGCGCGGCGGTGATTCCGGAGCTCTGCGTTTCATGTGGAGAATGCGTCAAGGTCTGTCCCGCGGAAGCCAAGAAAATCCGCTCGGATCTCTCCCGTGCGCAATACCTGCTTCATTCCGGCGCAAAGGTTTATGCATCCATCGCTCCAAGCTATGTTGGCTATTTCAAAAATATTCCCATCGGCAGGATCGCCGCGGCTCTCAAGCGTCTCGGCTTCGCCGGAGCAAGCGAAACAGCAATCGGCGCACAGTTTGTCAGCGCTCAGACTGCGGAACTGCTCAAACAGGCCGGACCGGGCGTCTATCTTTCTACGGCGTGTCCGGCTTCCGTCGATTTTATCCGTAAATATTATCCGGCATGGACCGACAACTTTCTTCCGGTCACTTCGCCGGTCATGGCGCACTGCAAATATCTGAAACAGGTTTACGGGGACGACATCAAGGTTATTTTCGTCGGTCCCTGCGCAGCTAAAAAGAACGAGGCGGACCGCAACCCGGACGATCTGAGTCTGGCAATTACGTTCGCCGCGCTCGAATCATGGCTGAAGAGCGAAGGAATCTCTCTCGACAAAATGAACGAGGAGCCGCTGGTTCCCGTTCAGGCGGAAGAAGGACGCGTCTATTCAATTGAAGGCGGAATGAACGAAACGCTCCGTTCACCCGAAGTGGATGCCCGTCTGCTCGCCGTCTCCGGGCTGCCCAACATCGCCCGCCTGATTGAAAAGGTTGATCTTGCGACCCTTAAAGAAAGCGGATCGAAAATCTTTGTTGAAATGCTTGCCTGCGACGGCGGATGCGTCAACGGCCCTGTCATGCGCCGGGAATCCTCACGCATTGACATTCTGCTCGAAACAGCGGCTCATGCGCCGCACCACAGCAGTGTCGGTCGCGAAGTTCCCGTCAACATTCAGCAGCTGATTTACCCAGACCGCCACTCCGAACCGCAGCCCGATGAAGCGGCGATTCTCCAGGCGCTTCACCGCATCGGCAAATATTCCGCAGAAGATGAACTCAACTGCGGCGGATGCGGCTACAACAGCTGCCGCGAATTTGCAAAAGCGATGCTCGACGGCAAGGCGGAGACATCCATGTGCCTCTCCTATCTCCGCAAGATTTCCCAGAAGACCAGCAATGCACTGATCCGCTACATTCCCGTCGCGGTCGTGCTTGCCGATCAGGATCTCCAGGTCATCGAATGCAACCGGCATTTCGCCGAGCTCTGCGGCGAGGATACTCTGCTGGCATTCGACTCCTGCGGAAATCTGAACGGCGCTTATCTCGACTCCATGATCGACTTCACCGACCTTTTCGAGAGCGTGCTTGCGAACGGCGGCGAAATCGAAAAATTCAATCAGGTCTCCGGGGAAAGAATTCTCAACATCAGCGTCTTCACCATCAACGAGGGACAGACGGTCGGCGCGGTCATTCAGGACGTTACCCAGAATGAACTCAAGCGCGAGCAGATTGCGGAACGCGCGAAAGAGGTTATCCGCAAAAACGTCATGACCGTTCAGAAAATAGCCCGCTACCTCGGTGAACATATGGCGGATACGGAAATCCTGCTGAAAGAAGTCGCCGGCACCTACACCGACCACAAGGACGGCAAGGAGACCGAACACAAATGAAGTATGATTCCCCGTTTGTTGAAATGGAATGCTGCCAGCTTACCAAAGACGGTCAGGCTGCCTGCGGCGACAATTTCCAGTGGCAGAGGCTGGAGAACGAGAACCGCAACATCGCGGTTCTCTCAGACGGTCTCGGCAGCGGAATCAAGGCGAATCTGCTTGCCACGCTGACAACAACAATGGCGATGAAATTCATCCGCTCGAACATGGATATTCTCCAGTCGGCGGAAACAATCATGGATACCCTCCCCGTCTGCGAAATCCGCAAAATCAGCTATGCGACTTTCACTATTCTGGATATGCAGATGGGCGGCAAAACCAAAGTCGTCGAAATGGGCAATCCGCCGTACATTCAGCTGCGCGGAACGGTTGAAATTCCGCCGTTTTCCGCGAAGACTCTCATTTCGGAGCGCTGGCCGGACCGCGAGATGCAGCTTTCCGAACTGCGTCTGGAAGTCGGAGACCGGCTGATCGCCTGTTCCGACGGCGTCACTCAGGCTGGACTCGGACAGCGCAACTACAAGTTCGGGTGGGGCCGGCGCGGACTCATGAAATTCGTTCAGGAACTCATCGCCCGCCAGCCGGACGTCTCTGCAAAGGACATTGCCCAGGCGGTTGCCTATCAGGCGCTTTCGATCAATCCGAACCGCAAATGCATCGACGATATCAGCTGTCTGGTGATCTACCTGCGCAAGCCGCGCGTCTGCCGCGTCCTCACCGGTCCGCCGTTCCGCAAGGAGCGCGACCAGGAATTCGCCGCCCTCGCCCAGCCGGAAACCGGAGCCGACCGCGTGATCATCTGCGGCGGAACAACCGCAAACATTATCGAAAGGGAACTGCGCACGAAGGTTGAAATCGACCTGAAAATGGTGCGTTTCAGCAAAGGACTTCCCCCGCCGGGAATCATTCCCGGAGTCGGTATCGTCACCGAAGGCATTCTGACTCTGACGCGTGTCGCGTCGGATCTCGAAAGCGGGAACTGGGACGACTCTCCGCCGGCCGCGAAGGACATCATCAACGGCATGATGGAGAGCGACATCATAGAGTTTATCGTCGGAACGAAAGTCAACGAGGCGCATCAGGACCCGAACCTTCCTGTCGACCTCGAAATCCGAAGAAACATAATAAAACGCCTGCACGATATTCTGAAACAGAACTACCGGAAGCAGGTCTCTATCAAGTATTACTAAGGAGGTACAGAATGGAGGATCGCAAAATCAAGATCGAAATCTGCTGCGGAACCGCATGTTACATGCTCGGCGCGGCGGAACTTCTTCGTCTCGAAACCATCATGCCGGAAGACTGGAAGGAGATCGTTGACATCTCGGCTATTCCCTGTCTCGAAGCGTGTTCCGACGACAACCTCGGCGGCGCCCCCTTCGTCCGGATCGACGGCGAACTGATGAGCAACGCGACCGTCGAGTCCGTCTGTGACAAAATTTACAACATCCTTAAAAACCGTGGAGGAAAATAATGAGCAATGGTGCGGAACGGATGCGTCGCGAGCTGATGATCCGAATCGTTAGAGATTTCAAGGACGGCAAGCTTGCAGACACGATTGACCGTATTCCAATCGCCCTCAGACCGAAGACCGAAAAATCCAGCCGCTGCTGTATCTATCATGACCGGGCAGTACTGAAGTACCGCCTGATGGGTCTTCTCGGCTTCTCTTCCGAAGAGGAGACCGATGAGTTGCGCTCCCTGAAATCCTATCTTCAGGAAACAATCGACAACAAGGATAAAAAAGAGGTCAAACAGCCGCTTTCCGTCTGCGGATCCGCCTGCTCCTCCTGTCCCGAAAGCCGTTACTATGTAACGCCGACCTGCCGCGGATGCTTCGCGCGTCCCTGCGTCTTCAACTGCCCGAAGGGCGCGATCAGCGTCATCAACCAGCAGTCGCACATCGACTATTCGAAGTGCATCAAATGCGGCAAATGCCAGCAGGTCTGCCCGTTCAATGCGATCATTAAGACCACTGTTCCCTGCGAAGAGGCGTGCCCGGTCGGGGCGATCCGCAAGAATGAACTCGGCGTTGCTGAAATCGACTTCAAACACTGCATTTTCTGCGGAAAATGCTTCAGCAAGTGCCCGTTCAGCGCCGTTATGGAACGCTCGCAGCTGATTCCGATTCTCCAGTCCATCAAGGAAGGACGCGAAATCGTTGCGATGGTTGCCCCCTCCGCGCTCATGCAGTTCCCCGGAACTGTGGAACAGCTTTTCAGCGCCATTCACCAGGCGGGATTCACCGATGTGATGGAAGTCGCTCTCGGCGCGGAACTCACCACGGAACACGAGGCCGCCGAATTCGCCGAAAAGATGATTGCGGGACAGAAGATCATGACGACATCCTGCTGCACAGCGTATGTGGAACTGGTCAAGCGTCATGTTCCCGAATTCTTCGACAAGGTTTCCACAACGCCGAGCCCGATGAAATTCGCCGCGCGTCTCGTCCGCGAGAAACGCCCGAATGCGCTCACTGTCTTCATCGGTCCCTGCATCGCGAAACGCTGGGAAGCGGAAAACGCTCCAGAAGTCGATTACGTCATGACCTTTGAAGAGCTCGGCGCCATGCTCGCAGGACTCGGCATCGACATCATGAAGCAGGAACCGTGGGACATCGAAAAGCCAGCCGACCAGGCCTCCCGCAACTATGCAAAGAGCTGCGGCGTCACCGAGGCGGTCATCCAGGAAATGAGCAAGAAGAACCCCGATCTTGCCAAGATGAATTTCAAACTCGACAACAAGTTCATCAACGGCATCGACAAGAAGACGGCCAAACTGCTGAAACTCTATGCGATGGGCAAAATGCCCGGCAACTTCCTCGAAGTCATGAGTTGCGGCGGCGGCTGCATCGGCGGCCCCTGCTCGCTGATCAAGTGACATGGTCCGGGTCTGGACAGTCAAACATCCGTGGCTTGTCCCCGGATTCTGGGTGTCGATGCTCCTCATTGAAGGGCGGTCGTGCAGTTTTCTGATCGACTCCGCCGTCAAGGGGGCTGTCGACGCCACGCTTGCGCCGTTTCTCCGGGAGCGGCGCATTCCGTGGTCAGCTGTCCGCCAGGTACTCAACTCGCATTCGCACAGCGACCATGTCGAATGCAACGCACGGCTCCGGGAACTCACCGGCGCCGTGTTTTCCATTCACCGCAACGGCGCGGATTCTCTCCGCGCCTCCGGTTTTACTCCCGACCGCGAACTTGCGGACGGCGATGAAGTCCGCGACGGCGATGTTGCAGTCCGCGTCTTTCATACGCCCGGGCATTCTGCCGATTCCATCTGCATTCTGGAACCGGAAACGGGAACGCTCTTCACGGGCGACGCCATTCAAGGCTGCGGCTCGGACAACATCGGGCTTGCACTCTACAATGATCCTGCGGCATACCGCGCTTCACTGGAGCGCGTCCGCCGTCTCTGCGCTGCCGGAGAAGTCCGCCGTATGGTACTCGGACATCCCGAACGTCCTTCGGACGGGGAAATCGAACAGCCGGAACTTCTGCCTTTTCTGGATCTTTGCATCGAAACCGCGGATAACTACATGCGGACAGCGGAAGAGCTTCTGAAACACAATCCGCAAACGGGGAAAGCTGAGCTCCGCGATGTTCTGCTTGCCCGGTTCGGCGGCTCGCCTTCCCTCTCCTGGCCGGAACTTTCCTACAACACCGCAGATGCTTTGCTGCGCACCCTTCGTTCCTGATAAAAAAACTTGCATTTTCATTTTTCTGCACTATATTACTACTAAAACAGTGGAGAATCTTTATCTCCAAAACAATAAGAGAAACGAATATGAAAATTTCAACTAAAGGCAGATACGGTCTGCGAATCCTTCTTGATCTTGCCCTTCACGAGGGAGATTTTCCCCGCATGATCCGCGACATTGCGGAATCTCAGCAGATTTCAGAAAAATACATCAGCCGTCTCATCATCGAACTCAAGCGTGCGGGAATGGTGAAATCCATCCGCGGGGCAAAAGGCGGGTACCGCCTGGCGCGGTTCCCGAAATATCTCACGGTGCTGGATATCGTTGAAGTTATGGAAGGTCCGATCAACATCGTGGACTGTGTTCAGGATCCCGATGCCTGCGCCCGGATCAGCGGATGCGCAACACGGAAGATGTGGGCGAAACTAAATGAGGAAATCCGCCAGTCGCTTGCAAAAATCACTCTTCAGGACATCGTCGACAAAACCCGCGAAAACGCCGGAGATTTCGTCGATTACTGCATCTGATTTCTGCGAACTTTGACTTTTTTTCAGAAACGGACTTGACATTTCCGCAAAACGGTTCATCTTAATAGAATGTATATTTTGCGAACAAGCTATATGGAGAAGCGCGAAGATGCCGGATAAACTCGTGATCGTTGAGTCGCCAGCAAAGGCCAAGACCATCGGAAAAATCCTCGGGAAAGACTATATCATCAAGGCCTCGTACGGTCACATCAGAGATCTGCCGGAACGCGCGTTCGGCGTTGATATCGAACACGGGTTCGTTCCGCAGTACGAAGAGTCAAAAACACGCGGGAAAAACCTCGCCGATCTCAAGAAGACTGCAAAGACGGTCAAAGAAATTTATCTGGCTCCCGACCCTGACCGCGAAGGAGAGGCCATTGCATGGCATCTGCACGAAGTGCTCAAGAACACAAACAAGAAGGCTGATTTCAAACGCGTCGCCTTCCATGAAATTACCAAAAGCGCCATTACAAAGGCGTTCCAGCACCCCGGCGAACTCAATATGAACCTCGTCGACGCCCAGCAGGCGCGACGCGTCCTCGACCGCATCGTCGGCTATATGATCAGCCCCCTGCTCTGGTCCCGCATCGAGCGCGGAGTCAGCGCGGGACGCGTCCAGTCGGTCGCGCTCCGTCTGGTCTGTGAACGCGAACGCGAAATTCAGGCGTTTGTGCCGAAAGAATACTGGAACTTCCTTGCGAAGTTTTCGCAGGATGCCGGATGTGAATTTCTGACGCGCCTTGCGAAAATCAACAACGGCAAATTTGAAGTCGGCAGCAAGCAGGATGCCGATGCGGTTCTCGCCGCCGTCCGCGGTGCAAAAGCCTGGAAAGTCGCTTCCATTGAGACGCAGCCGCGCAAACGTTATGCGCCTCCTCCGTTCATCACCAGCACGCTTCAGCAGGCGGCTAGTTCAGCGCTCGGATTCTCCGCGAGCTCGACCATGCGTATCGCCCAGCAGCTCTATGAAGGCGTTGACACTCCCGCCGGACATCTCGGACTCATTACCTACATGCGAACCGACTCCGTCGCGATTGCCGTGGAAGCACAAAACGCCTGCCGCGATTTCATCTTTGCTAACTACGGTCCGAAGTTCGTTCCCGCAAAGCCGAACATCTTCAAATCCAAATCCAATGCGCAGGGCGCCCATGAAGCGATCCGTCCGACCGACGTCACACTCACGCCAGAATCGTTGAAAGACACGCTTGATGCTCAGCAGCTCAAACTCTACAAGCTCATCTGGCGCCGCTTCCTCGCCTCGCAGATGGCTCCCGCAGACCAGCTTCGCACAACCGCGGACGTCGAGGGAACCGGCTCCGATGCACGGCTCTACACTTTCCGCGCGACCGCAACCGTCACGACTTTCCCCGGCTTCCTCAAAGCCTACAACATCGAAGAGGAAGGCGCGGCAAAATCCGATGATGACGACACCCGCGACGCCGATGCACTCGCCAAGCTCCGCGTGCATGAGCCGTGCGCACTCGTCGACACACTCGGCGAACAGAAATTCACCGAACCGCCGCCGCGCTTCTCGGAAGCAACGCTCATCAAGGAACTCGAATCCAACGGCATCGGACGCCCGTCCACCTATGCGACCATTGTCAACACCATTCAGGAACGCTCCTATGTGAACAAGGAAAAGGGCAAACTCATCCCGACGGAACTTGGTTTCAAGATCAATGATTACCTGGTTGCCTCCCTCCCCGATCTGATTCAGGTCGGCTTCACAGCCGATATGGAAAATCAGCTTGACGGCGTGGAAGACGGCAAAATCCAGTGGACCGCCATGCTGAAGAATTTCTACGAGAAGTTCTCCCAGTGGCTTGCCGCTGCAAAAAGCGCCGGAGCTCCCGAAGCGGAAAAAGCCGCCGCGGTTCTTGATCTGCTTCGCGAAGTCAAAGACTGGGAAGCTCCGGAAAAGGGAGGAAAACGGGTTTACGACGACAAAAAGTTCTATACATCTGTCCAGTCCAAAGCCGAAAAAGGCACAACGATCTCGTCCAAACAGTGGGAAGCTCTGCTGAATCTGGTCATCAAATATGCAAGCCAGCTGAAAGATCTGGATTCATGCACGGCGAAATATCACCTGGAAGAGGATGTCGCCGCCGCCCGCGAACGAGTCGAACAGTTCCGGAAAATGCGCGAAGAAATGCAGCAGCGCCGCGAAGAGGCCGCAAACAATGCACCTCCGCAGGAAAACATCACAGCTGTATTCAAAGCCATGGAAAACGTGACTTGGCACCCGGCGGAAAAGCGCGGAGCCCGCGTTTACGACGACAAGAAATTCTTTGATTCGCTTAAAGAGCAGTCCGAATCGGGGCGTGTCCTTTCCGAACGCCAGATTGCCGCGCTTGCCAAGCTCATGGCGCGCTACCGTGAATCGATTGCCGATTACGAAGCTTTGGTAAAAGAGCTCGGCGTGGAAGCCGCGGCTCCTCAGGCGGACGCCGGCGCACAGGAGGAAGTCGACCGCATTCTCAAGGCGTTTGCCGAAGTCAAGACATGGGCGGAGCCCGAGAAAAAAGGACGCCGCGTTTACGACGACAAGGAGTTCTATGAATCCCTTGCCAAACAGCGCGCGACCGGACGTATTCTCTCCCCGAAGCAGTCTGCTGCTCTCATGAAGCTCGCCGCAAAGTACAAAATTTCCTGAAGGAGATGAAAAATGACCGCAATCATAGGTTTTGAATCCAGCTGCGACGAAACCGCCGTGGCGGTTGTTGTTGACGGACGCAAAGTGCTTTCGAACGCAATTGCTTCCCAGATTGCCAAACACGCCGTTTACGGCGGTGTGGTTCCGGAACTTGCCGCGCGCGAGCACCTCACAGCAATCCGCCGGGTTACCGATGAATCTCTAAAAGAGGCCGGCGTAACGATGGATCAGATTGATGCAGTGGCCGTCACCAACGGTCCGGGGCTCGTCCCCGCGCTCCTTGTCGGCGTCAATTTTGCCAAAGGATTTGCCGCCGCATACAAAAAACCGCTCATCGGGATCAACCATTTTCTCGGGCACATCTACGGAGTTTTTCTGGATCAGGAAGAGGATATTTTCGCAAAGAAGGAACTTTTCCCGATGGTTGGACTCGTCGTTTCCGGCGGTCACACTTCACTCGTTCTCATCAAAGAGGACGGAACGGCAAATGTCATCGGAACTACCCTTGACGACGCCGCGGGCGAAGCGTTTGACAAGGCAGCCAAAATGCTCAACCTCGGCTATCCCGGAGGCCCCGTCATTGAAAAGGCGGCACGGAACGGCGATGCACACCGCTTCAGCTTTCCCCGTTCGCTCACCGGAACCGCAGGCAAGGCACTCGCTCCGGAAAACCGCTTCAACTTCAGCTTCAGCGGAGTCAAAACAGCGTTGCTGTACCATGCAAAAAAACTCTGCGGGGAAAATACCGAAGCTCTTGACGGTCAGGATCTTTACGACACGCTCGCATCCTATCAGGATGCCATCGTCGGGGTGCTTTGCGAAAAGGCATTCGATGCCGCGCGTTTCTTCCATGCGAAAAGTCTGATTCTCTGCGGAGGCGTCGCCTGCAACGGTTATCTGCGGGAACATTTCGAAGCCGGAGCGCCGAAAAACGTCAAAGTCCTTCTTGCTCCGCGCAAGTACTGCACGGACAACGCCGCAATGATCGCCGGGCTCGCCTGCCGCTATTACCGGGCAGGTGAATTCGCCGATATGTCGCTTGACGCATATGCCCGCATTCCACGGGAATTCAAGATTCCGTTTCAGGCATAAGGACAGCCGAGCATGAACCGCTGTATTATTTTCGACCTCGACGGAACCCTCATCAACTCCATTGAGGATATCGCGCTTGCGACAAACCGGATGCGGGAACATTACGGACTCGTTCCCCTGCCGGAGAAAACGGTTGTCGGGTATGTCGGACACGGAATCGCCCGGCTTGCCGCCCTCGCGGTTGCGGATGCTCCGCACATCAACCCGGAAGACGCAACAAAAGAGGTTCTGCGGGCTTACCGCAACGATCCGGTTGTTCATACCACGCTCTATCCGGGAGCGGCGGATGGTCTCCGCATTCTGAAAACGGCGGGCTTCCGTCTTGCAACGGCCTCCAATAAGCCGGATGTGCTCTGCGTACCGATTCTGAAAAAGCTCGGCGTGCTTGATCTTTTCGACGCCATCATCGGCGGCGGACGCGCCATCGCGATGAAACCGGCTCCGGATATGCTGCTCTACGCACTCAAGGAAACCGGATCCGATCCGGCGCACAGCTGGATGTTCGGCGATTCCGAACCGGATATGACCTCCGGCCGTGCCGCCGGATGCCGGACTGCCTATGCCGCTTACGGATTCGGAAAACCGGCCGAAGGTTCATGGGATTTCAAGGCAAATTCATTTCTTGAGTTTGTCTATCATGCACTGAAGAACAGATGATGCAGGATTTCCTGAAAGGCGTTTCCCTGGTTTTTCAGGGGATATTGTTTTTCTACCGGACTCCTTCCCTTTGGAAGTTTTCTGCCGTTCCGCTCTGCCTTGTCCTGATTTTCTATGTTCTGATATTCTATCTCTCCTTCCGCTTTGCCGTTCCGTGGATTCTGGATTTTCTTCCGGACCCAGCGAACCATTCGGTTTGGCTTCGCTGGCTGATTTATCCGCTTCGCTGGCTGACGGCGGTTTCCTGCGGCGCGGCTCTGCTGCTGGTTTCATATCAGACGCTGAGCACGCTCTATGAAATCACGGGCTCGCTGTTCTTTGACGCCATGGTTGTGGAAATCGAAAAGACACGTTATTCACACAATGCCGTTCCGCTCTCATTCCGCCAGAATCTGACGGGGGCTTTGCAGAGCGTTGGATATTCCGTTGGAACGCTTCTCATAACAATCGTCCTGCTGCCGCTTGGTCTTCTGATTCCTGTAATCGGCGTGATCCTGATGGCGCTGGTTCTCGGCTGGCGACAGGGGCAAACCTACATTTTCTCCAGCGGGTTCAACCGCGGGTATTCACTGCCGGAAATCCGCCGGATTGCGGAAAAGCGGAAAATGCTGCTTCTGGGATTCGGAACAACGATCTATCTGCTGTATCTGATTCCCGTCGCCGCAATTCCGCTTATTCCCGGCTACATCGTTTCCGGCGTTCTGCTCTTCAACGAAGAACTTTCCTCTCAGCCGTAAACCGCGCTTTTGCCAAGTTCTGCGGCAATCGCCATCAGGCGGTTGTATTTGCAGATGCGATCCGTCCGGCTCAGCGATCCTGTCTTGATTTGCCCGGCGTTTGCGGCGACCGCAAGATCCGCAATTGTTGTGTCTTCGGTCTCGCCGGAGCGGTGACTGATGACCGCAGCGAAACCGGCGTTCTGCGCCATTTCAACCGCATCCAGGGTTTCAGTAAGTGTACCGATCTGATTCACTTTGACGAGAATTGCATTCGCCGCTTTCCGTTCAATCGCTTTTTTCAGATACGCGACATTCGTTACAAGCAGGTCATCGCCGACAAGCTGGATGCGTGCGCCGAGCTGTGCCGTCAACGCAATCCAGCCATCCCAGTCGTTTTCCGCCATGCCGTCTTCAATGGAGTCGATCGGGTAAGCTTCGACGAGTTTGCGCAAATAATCGACCTGAGCGGCGGAATCGCGGGAGCCGCTGTTCGATTTTTTGTAGACATAGAGTTTCCGCTCCCTGTCATAGAACTCGGAGGAGGCGCAGTCAAGAGCAAGGGAAATCTCTCCGCCTTCGCATTTGCGTCCGGGTTTGAATCCTGCAAGAGAGACGGCTTCAAGAATCGTTTCGAACGCCTCTTCCGTACCATTCAGCGCGGGCGCGAAACCTCCCTCATCGCCGACGGCTGTGCTGAATCCCTTTTTCCGCAGAATGGATTTGAGCGCGTGAAAGACTTCCGTTCCGTAACGGACCGCCTCCGGAAAATCCGGAGCTCCGACCGGGCGGATCATGAATTCCTGAAAATCAATTGGCGCATCCGAATGTGCTCCGCCGTTGATGATGTTCATCATCGGCACCGGCAGATGTTTTGCATTGACTCCGCCCAGATAACGGTACAGAGGAAGCCCGAGTTCATTTGCCGCCGCCCGCGCATTCGCCAGCGAAACGCCGAGGACAGCGTTGGCACCGAGATTCTTTTTGTTTTTTGTCCCGTCAAGTTCAATCATTGCGCGGTCAAGCGCCACCTGATCGAGCGCATCGAAGCCGTGGACGGCATGGGCAATTTTCCCGTTGACGTTCTGAACTGCTTTGAGAACGCCTTTGCCGGAATAACGGTGTTTGTCTCCGTCGCGCAATTCGAGAGCTTCATTCTCGCCTGTCGACGCCCCGGACGGAACCGCAGCTGTACCTTTCGTTCCGGATTCGAGCGTAACGGTCACTTCAACGGTCGGATTTCCGCGGGAGTCGAGAATCTCCCGCGCCTCAACTTTTGCAATTTCGGTTTTCATCTTGAATTCCCCCTTTTCAATGAATGGTACAAGGATAGCACCGGAGGAAATGTTTTTCAAGAAGACAAAAACGGCAGAGCGAACAGATATCAGAAAGAGTGAATCTGTTTTCTCCGCCGTAAATTTTTCAGAAATATAAAATCCATGCAGCGAGCAGGGAAAGCGCAGTCAAAATCAAAGTCGGAATCAGGCAGATCAGAATCAGGCGTCCCTCTTTGCCTGCAGCGTTGACCGTGGCGCAGGCGGCAACCACGCCGCTGATGCGGATCATGCTTCCGATGCCTCCGCCGACCAGCTGCAGAGCGACAATCGCCGCCTCGGGAAGTCCCAGAAGATGCGCCGTGTCAAACTGAATCGTAACGAACAAAATGCTCGAAACCGTGCAGGAGCCGGAAAAGAAGGTTCCGAGTACGCCGATCAGCGGAGAGACCAGCGGATATGCGCCGCCCATCAGATGCGCCGCGGCTTCAGCAACCGCAGTCAGCATTCCCGGAATATTCGCTGAGTTCGCATCGGAATAGACCATGATCTGAACCATTGCCACACTCGCGATAATCGCAATTGAAGCGGAGGTTATCTGTTTTCCGGCTTTCCCGCAGAGACTCAGCACGGTTTTTCCTTTAAGCCCGAAGAAAAACGCTGTGCCGAGAGCGACGAAAATAAACGGAACAATGCCCGGATTGTTGAAAACAGCCCAGTTGAACCCGATCCCCGGCAGTCCCGGAATCTCTTTGATGGAAATTTTGCCGAACGTCGTCAGGAAATGTTTGAACGGAAGCACATCCAAACGCGTCAGCACAAGAATCAGGGCAATCAGCGCATAGGGCATCCATGCAAGCCAGACGGGGATCTCATGCTTCCCGACCTGCGGCGGAGGAACAGCTGTCGCCCCCTCCTGGAAGCCCCAGACATGGCGCGGAATCAGAAAGTTCAGTTTGATGGCAAGAATCACAACCGGAAGCCCGACCACAACGCCGAGCATCGACGGCAGTTCCGGACCGAGAAAGCGCGCAGTCAGATACCACGGCACGGTAAATGCCGCTCCGCTGAACAGGCTGAACGGAATAATTTCCACAATGGAACGCAGACGCCGCGTTTTCGATGTTGTGAGAATCAGAAACGCAACAGTGATCAGCGGAATGAATGTGCCGGAGGATGCAAAGATTCCTGCGGTTTCAGTTACGACATTCTTCATGAATTCGGCAACCGGAATTCCCGCTTTTTCGAGATTTCCCGAAAGCGTGGAATAAACTGTCAGCGCCGGTGTTCCGACTGCACCGAACGGAACCGGCATGGTGTTGCAGATCAGCGCAACCGCAACTGCTGCCGCCGCGGGAAAGCCGAGTCCGACCAGCAGCGGAGCGCCCAGCGCCGCCGCCGCGCCGAATCCGGCCGCACCCTCAATGAATCCGCAGAAGAGCCACGCAATGACGATTGTCTGCACGCGTCTGTCCTGCGAAATCTGCGAGAAGGAGCGGTTGATCGACTCCAAAGCCCCCGTTTCACGCAAGATATTGAGAAGCAGAATCGCTCCGTAAATGATGAAGATGATATCGAACGCTTTCAGCGCACCGAGCAGGGAAACTTCGGTTACATAAAGCGGCTTCATTCCCCAGAGACCGCAGCCGAGCAATCCGGTCATCACCAGCGAAATCAACAGGGATACCGGCGGGGAAACCTTGAATTTGCTCATCAGAACCAGGGCGGTGAAAATCGGAAGCAGAGCCAGAAGCGCGTACATATATTCCTCGTTTTTAATTAAAATGTAAAGGCATAATATACTCCGGAAAGCGGGCAAAAGCAACCGCAATCACTGGATTTTCCGAAACTCTGTGGGTGAAAGTCCGCTGTTGTGCTTGAAAAAACGGGAAAAATAAAATTCATCGTTGAATCCGAGACGTTTCGCTATATCTGAAATGAGCATATTCGGATTCAGAAGAAGCGATGACGCTTTGGACATCAGGTGGCGCACCAGATACTCCTTCGGAGTCATGCCGAGCGCATGCGTGAAATTCCGCGAAAACACCTCCCGCCGGAGTCCGGCAAACTCCGCTAGTTCGTTTACGGTAAGTGATGCCGGAGAGCGGTGCGTTTCTATATAATGGAAAAGGCTCTGGTATTTTTTCTCATGCAGACGATCCTCCCACCATGTGTCCGGAAAAAGTTCGCTCCATACTCGCGCGAGAAAAATTTCCGTAACGGCATGAACCGTCATGGGAAGAACGTTCCGTCCGGAATTCATCACGAGTTCGCAAAGTTCCGGAACATTGCACGCAATCACCCGGTTGGCGGCGCCCGGAAGATCCATGTCAAACAGCTTCAGCTCAAAATGAACCGCAATGAAGAAGATGTCCCGGGTAAGAAACGTTTCATACGTTCCGAAGGACGGACGCAGATATGCACCGCCTTTTCTGAGCGGCAAGGAGTACTGGTCATTGCCCATGAACGATTCCGAGTCCGGCGCGGCTTCCGGAATCAGCAGAAGACGATACAGAGGGGAATTCGACCGTCTGTGCGTGGCGGCACGTCCGGTTGAAAGTTGATTCCTGCGTTAATGTCCCGCGCTGCGCCATCGAAACCGTTCTGCCGTTCACCGACCTTTTTCTGCTCGACCTGAAAGCGTTCGCAAGCAACCTCCACCGCAAACTCACGGGTGCGCCGAACGAACGGATTCTGGAAAACATCCGTTTCATTGCAGAAGCGGGTAAAACAATAGAAATCCGCATTCCGCTTGTTCCCGGACACAATGACAGCGCGGAGAATCTGGCGGAGACCGCAAAATTTCTCTCCTCGCTGCCCGTTGTTCCGCCGGTGCGCCTGCTGCCGTATCATGCGCTTGCCCGCTCGAAATACGAGGCTGTCGGGCGTCCGGATACCATGCCGCATGTTCCCTCCCCCGGCCGGATTGAACTTCAGAAAGCCGCCGCGCTTATGAAGGCGAACGGAGCGGAAACAGTCATCATTCATGGGGAAAAATACTAAACGAAAGGTTTGCAAATATGATCTGGAACACTTTTGACCGTGACCGCAAAATTCTTGACGGCATGTACGCCAATGCCGTCTACGATCGTGAAAGCGGACGGGAATATCCCGTTCTGAAAGAAGAGGCGAAGGAGCTTCTCAAGACTCTTGACGGAGTTCCGCATCCAGTTGCAAAAGCAAAGATTGTGGAGCATATCCTCGACAACATTCAGCTGGGTCTATATCCCGAAGACTGGTTCGGCATTCTCTGGGACGCCCAGCGTGTCACGCACAGAATTGATGCCGGATGCGATTTCGACAAAATCGCGAAAGTCGCACAGTTTCACTGGCAGGATGAACTTTATGCAGGTGAACTCGCCTGTTACAATGATCTGCGCTGCAGACAGGCGCGGGAAGCGAAGCTCATTGTCATATATCCCGACTACGACCACTCCACCCCCTGCTGGCACGATATTCTCACTCTCGGACTGAAAGGACTGCTTGACCGGGTTCTCGCATATCAGGCGAAATCCGATCCCTCCGATCCTGTGAAACAGGCATTCTTTGAAGGAATCGTTCTGACTTACCGTGCAATTCTCCGCTTCATGAACCGTCTTGCAGCATACGTGGAAGCGCATGAATCCGCCGGTCCCAAGATGCCGCTGCTGGCAAAAGCGCTCCGTTCCATTGCGGCGGGCGCTCCGCAGAACACCTATGAGGCACTGCTCCTTTCGCTTATCTACTGGAAGATTCAGGAGAACATCGAAGCCCAGCGGGCGCGCACGCTCGGCGGAGTTGATACGCTTTACCGCGATTTCTACCGCCGCGACATTCAGAACGGAACTTTTGACGCCGCGCAGATCAAAGAGCTTTTCAAATTCTTCATGAATCACTTCTCCGCAATGAATGTCCGTTATCAGCAGCCGATGTATTTCAATTCGCAGGATGAGGAAGGCAATGACCAGATCACCGATTTTTCCTGGCTGATTTTCAACGCCTACGATGAAGCGGACATCTACGATCCGAAACTTCAGGTGCGCATCTCTCCGAAAACTCCGGATTCATTCCTGCGCCGCGTTCTGGAGGCGATCCGCGGAGGAAACAGCAGCATCTCCATCATCAACGATGAAGTCGCATTCAGGACTCTCCGCAAGTGCGGCGCGACGGAAGAAGAGGCCCGCACATTCCTTATGTCCGGCTGCTGGGATTACACCGTCAAGGAGCGCGAGGCGAAAACCATTCCCTTCCGCCTGAACATGGGGAAACTGCTGGAACTCGCCTTCAACCGCGGCGTCGATCCCGAAACAGGATACAAGCTCGGCTGCGACACCGGTGACCCGGCGGAATTCAAGACTTTTGCCGATTTCAGAAAAGCTTTCGAAAAACAGTTTGACGATATCCTTTTCTACTGCATGAATATCATTGAGCATTTTGAACGCAAACTTGATGTCATCAATCCGGCAAACATGTATTCCGCCACCATGCGCGAAGCTCTCGAAAAAGGAGAAGACGCATATGCGACCGGAGCAAAATACTGCAACACGGCTCTCTGCATCGGCTGTCTTGCAACCGCCGTCGATTCCCTGACCGCCGTCCGCAAATTCGTGTTTGACCGCAAACTCGTTTCCATGAAGGAGTTTGCCGCCGCACTCGCCGCCGACTGGAAGGGGTATGAAACGCTCCGCAAGCTCATTCTCGATGACTCTGACAAATACGGCAACGGAAGCGAACTTGCCGACGGCATCATGCTTGATTTGCAGAAGTTTATCGCAAGCCGCATCAACGGGCGTCCTAATGCCCGCGGCGGAATCTACAAGAATGGACAGATCACCATTGATTTCAATGTCGTCTGGTGCAAAGTCACCGGAGCGACGCCCGATGGACACAAGTCCGGAGAACCACTCTCCAAGAACCTTTGTCCGAACATCGGCATGAACCGCAGGGGAATCCTTGAAGAAATGCGTTCCATCTGCAAAATGGATATGACGGATTTCAGTCATGCCGGCATGTATGATTTTGTCATGCACCCGACAGCCGTGGAGGGAGATGAGGGGCTTGATACGCTCGCAACGCTTGTCCGGACCTATTTCAAAATGGGCGGACACTCCATTCAGGGCAATATTTTCGATGCGGACGTTCTTCGCGACGCCCAGGCGCATCCGGAAAAATACCGCACACTCCAGGTGCGCGTCTGCGGGTGGAACGTCTATTTTGTAAATCTCAGCCGCACGGAACAGGATCTGTTCATAGCCCAGACAGAACACCGCGCCAAAGTTTCCTGACCAACACAACAGAGGAGGATTGAAATATGGAATCAGAACGTTACCGGAAGGGCGTCGCAAGACGCGCAAAGCTCTTTGACCACTCGACAATTGTCCCGCGCCTCAAAGAGATCTCCCCCGCACTCGCGGACGCCATTGTGGAATTCGCATTCGGCGACATTCACGACCGCCCGGGGCTGGACCTCAAGACCCGCGAACTGGTGATTGTCTCCGCGCTTGCAGCTCAGAGCGGGCTGGAAACGGAACTGCGCAGTCACATCCGCGCCGCAATGAAATGCGGCGCCTCACGCGAAGAGCTGATGGAAGTCATGCTTCAGCTCGCCGTCTACGCGGGATTCCCCGCCGCCGTGAACGGAACTTTTCTTGTGGATGAAATCTGCAGACAGACAAACTGAAAGAAAGGGAAAATGATGAAACAGAAGAAATCTATGTTTACCCTTGTGGAGCTCCTTGTGGTAATTGCCGTGATTGCCATCCTTGCCGGTCTGCTCCTTCCCGCCCTGAACAAAGCCCGAGACAAGGCGCACGCGATCGGCTGTCTCAGCAATCTGAAGCAGACCGGAACCGCTTTGACCATGTATGCGGACAGCTTCAACGATTATTTCCCCGCCCCGCTCTATCAGGTCGGCGACGACGGGCGTCCCCCGGAATATCAGATTCCCTGGGTCGGCAACCTGCTTCTGACGATGACTCCCGGACTCAAAGAAAAAGAAGTCGCCGGCAACAGCTCTGTTGCAGCCTACAGCGTTGAAAAAAATGTCCGTCTCACCAAAGCCTACCGCTGTACCAAAGATTTCGCTCTCGGAACCGGTTCCGGCATGATTGTTCATCAGACATTCGGACTCAGTGCGGCATTCAGCGGAGCAAGAACCATCACCAAAGCAACCCGCCGCACGGATATCATGAAGGCGAAAAACACCATCGGCTACGTCGTCCCCGGCTCCAGCCGGACGATCGTCGCCGGAGATTCTCTGAAAGGGGAAACCAAGCGCGCCTACTGCACAATAAACGATCCGAATACCACGGAAAATTCCTATCACGGGCTTATCACAACCCGTCACGGCGGAGCCGCGAATGTCATGCATCTGGATATGAGCGCGAGCTCACAGAAAGCGGCTTCACTTTATACCAATTACAATATCTACAGACTCTTTGACGAAAGCAAAGCTTACCGCAAATTCAAATAAGGATCTTCGCACATGAAAAAACTGTTTTTCTCTCTCCTAGCGTCAGCCGCGCTGGACTTTCTGCGGAAAATCTGCTGCCTGCAAAAATGGACTGGAACACCTGGCGCTGCTGGATCGCTCCGGATTATAAAGTCGCAACTCCGCGCAAGGCGTGTTTTGCAAAAAACGCTTTGCAGCTGAACATCCCGCTTCAGAAAGCAAAAAACGGCGCAGTTCTGCTCTATACTTTCGTTCCGTTGGAAGACAGACAGGACTACCGTCTCACTTTTACGGTAAAAACCAGTCGTTCTGCGGAACTGACCGTCGGCGCCGGAGTCCGGCAAAAGCCGCATTATCCCCTCTTCAGTTCAAAACGTCTGCAGATTCACCCGGGAGAACTTCAATACGACTGGTCATTCCGTTTCAACCGCAGGAAAAAGATCCCTGCGGACCCTCCTTCAGCCATCTCGTTTCATCTTGGAAATTTCATTGATTCGGAAGTCGAAATCCGCAATGTGAAACTCGAAAAAGTTGACCCGTGTCCGAAACTGAATGACGAATGGACCGCATTTGTCAACGCCAGTGTCTACCGCGAGGCCCCTGCAATCATTCCGGAACGCTGGACCTATTCGGCAAACGGAAGGAAAGAGACGGATATTTTCCCGGTCAAAGTAAAAGCCGTCAACGGGAAAATCGACTGTCTTCCCCTCATACCGAAACATGAACCGCGCAGCTGTGTCATGCTCATGACGGAAGTGGAAAGTGACCGCGACCGCACAGTGCGTCTCGGTCTTGCCGCCGACTGGTATTTCACTTTCTATTGCAACGGAAAAGAATATTATTCAACCAGCCGTCTTGAGAAAGCTGGAAATGAAACAACCCGTTTCTCTCCGGACAATCACCCGGTTGATTTCGAACTGAAGAAGGGCAAAAATACCATTGCAATCAAAGTCTTCCCGGGAAGCAATGGCTGGTTTCTGATGTACGGTCCGACCGCAAAACTGCCGCGTCATCAGATGTGGCAGAATCTCGCAGAATGGTATCTGCCGACCGTTCTCATCAAGAACGGCAGCGGCTGGAAGACCGCCGCTCTGGGGAAACTCGTTGTCCAGCCGGGAACAGCGCTTGATTTCTCCGGAGCTGTCCACACCCCCGCAGGGAAATTCGGACGGCTCATTCTGAATGACAAAGGCGAACCCGTTTTTGAGCGGGATGCAAAAAATCCGGTGCGCTTCTTCGGAGCAAACGGGCCCTTTTCCGGCGCTGGCAGCGGAACGTATCCGTATGAAACCAATGTCCGCGACGACGGTTTTGTGATCAAGGATTGGGCTCCCATGAACCGCGCACAGTTTGAGGCGTTTGCAAAGGAATACGCACGTTCTCTGCGTGCGCTCGGCATGAATCATATCCGGTTCCATATCGAATCTCGCTGCTGGTACGGCACAAAAGAGGAACGCGACCGCAACTGGTTCATGATCTCCGAACTCAAGAAACAGGGCTGTTATCTCAATATTTCCATTTACGACCACAGAGGCAGCGGATTTGCCGGTTCCCACCCGCGCCGGATCGGACTTCTGCTTCTGACCGATGAGGCAAAAGCGCGTTTCCGCGAAAACGCAAAAACAATTCTCGACACCGTTAATCCCTATACCGGAACGCGTCTTGCCGATGATCCCCAGCTTGTTACAGTCGAATTCAGCAACGAGGAAGAAGGCTGCATGATCTGGACTAATCTCAAGGGAACGCGCGTTACGGCAAACGAAATTCAGCTGTTCAACCGCCGCTTCCGTGAGTTCCTGTCTGCAAAATATAAAAACATTGCAGCGTTGAACAATGCATGGAAGAGTTCTTTTGACTCCTTTGAAAAAATCACGGTCACGCGCGGTCTGCTCTCCGGTGCGGCGAAAGATTCCCCGAAATCGCGCGACTTCATCGAGTGCTGCACGGAACTTCAGAGCAGAATGATGGAGTTCTGCGAAAAAACGATCCGGGAATTCGGATACAAAGGATTGATCGGACAATTCGACGTTCCAGTCTGGTTCGGCGACAATGCGGTCCGCAGCCGGTATTCGCAGATCGCGTTCGGACACAGCTACTGGTCCCATGCCATCGGACTCAATCTCAATACACAGCGGGATGCCGTCCGCGGTTCCCGCGCGGCAACCATGCAGAGCGCCGTCAGCAGCGCAGCTCTTTACTGGCGCAATCTCGTCGCCGCGAAGTTTGCCGACCGCCCCTATTTCGTCACCGAAACAAACCACTGTCCCCCGAATCCCTATTCCTATGAATTCGGACTCGTCATGGGCGGGTACTCTGCATTCCAGAACTTCCGTGCCGTTCTTCCGCATTCGGGTCCGGTAACACTGACTCCGGAACGGCTAAGTACGTTCAACATCGGAAGCAATCCGGTTGCGCGCGGCTCCCTCTCTCTGATTTACGCGCTCTTCCGGCGCGGCGATGCCGCTCCGAGCACACACAATATCGCACTTCAGGTTTCTCCGGAACTGACAAAGTTTTTCCAGCCTGTTTCTCCCGAACAGACCAAGCTTGCTCTGATGACCGGATTCAGCATGGAGTTTCCCTGCACGCCGCGTCCGGCAGGCGTCCGCAGTTCTGTTCCGCATGATCTTGCCATTCCGGCAACCCGCACGGACGGACTCTATAAGTCGGAACTCGATGACGCAATCGGTGCGGGAAGCGGCAAAGACCGCATGTTCAGCGCGGCTGAGTTCGCGGATCTTCTGCGCAAACGCGGCATTCTTTCCGCGGCCAACCTCTCCGTTCCGGCGCAGGGAATTTACCAGACTGACAATGCTCAGATAACTATGTTCACGGCAGAGAAGAAACTGGAAGTCCGTACCCCGCGCACGCAGGGGGCATGTCTCACAGCCGGCAGTTCCGCCGATCTGGGGGATTTTGCAATCGAATCGACCAGCAGTGACGGCTGCATCTCGCTTGTTTCGGTGGATGGGCTCCCGCTTTCCGCAAGCCGCAGAATGCTGCTGATCTTCACGACCGCAACGGCAAATAAAAACGGAACGGTCTCATACCGGGGGGCCTTCCTTCACGGCTGGCAGAACGGCGATCCGGTTCCGATGCTCCGCACCGGCAAATTCAATGCAAGTTTGAAACATTCCGATACCGCGGGATTCAAACTCTATGCGCTCGCTCTGGACGGCACACGCCGCGAAGAAATTCCGCTTAAATCAGAAAACGGACGCTTGAAAATCAATGTCAATACGGATAAATTAAAGAAAGCAAGCGTCTACTTCGAACTGATTCAGGAATAAGAAAATGGAGAAAAAACAGCTGATTCTTCTTGCCGGACAATCCAACATGGCGGGGCGCGATGTCGCCTCGCCTGAGGATCTTGAGCCCATTGAAAATGTAGAAGTTTTCCGCCATGGAAAGTGGTATCCGGCGATTGAGCCGGTCACGCGCGACCGCAGCATGGTCGGCTGTTTCTCCGCCGCAGACGAACGTATGAGTTCGCCCGATCCGTGGGACAATCCCATTCCCGGAGAGGGCATGACAGTGCGCGGCGTCGGTCCCGGCCGCACGTTTGCAAAACTCTTCCATGAGCGCTTTCCGAACCGTCCGATCGGTCTCATTCCGACTGCAATCGGCGGAACTCCAGTCGTCGCATGGCTCCCCGGCGGCGTCGACCCGTGGGATGCTGGAAATCATCCGTATGATGATGCCGTTCGCGCCGCCCGCGAAGCAATGAAATACGGGGAAATCGTCTGCGTTCTCTGGCATCAGGGAGAGACAGATGCGCACCGCGGCACACGGAGCTACAAAGAGGATTTGCGCACGGTCATCGCGAACTTCCGCCGTGATCTGAATCTGAACGGAGTCCCCTTCCTCCTCGGCGAACTTGGTGATTTCTACGAAGAGAATATCCAGAAAAACGTTCCCGGCATCAACGGAATCATGCATGAGCTTTCTGAAGAGCTGGAGCTTGTCCGTGTCGCCTCTTCCGCAGGTCTGGTTCACCGCGGCGACAGACTTCATTTCAACGCCCGCTCCGCCCGCGAACTGGGACGCCGCTACTTTGAACTGTTTGAAAGTGTGACACATTGACACATTATGTCACACATGCCCGCACAGATGCCCGGCTGAGACACGCCTGAAACATGCCGGGTAAAATATTTTTCGAGTGTAAAACAGCTTTTTCAAAAAAGTTGGCATCAGTATTGCTACAGTTCCAGTCGTCAAGCAAACAGAAAAAAATAAAAAACAGGAAAGGGCTTGCTACTATGGGAAAGATACTTGGAATTGACCTCGGAACTACGAACAGCTGCATGGCTGTTATGGATCAGGGCAAATTTAAAATTATTCCGAATGCGGAAGGCGCCAACACGACTCCTTCAATCGTTGCATTCACAAAGACCGGTGAACGTCTGGTCGGTCAGACTGCAAAACGTCAGGCCGTGACGAACCCGAAAAACACAATCTTCTCGATCAAACGTTTCATGGGACGTAAGTTCAGTGAAGCTCAGGAAGATGCAAAGCGTGTTCCCTACGAACTCGCGGAAGCCAAGAACGGCGACGTCGAAGTCGTTGCCGGAGGAAAGCACTACTCTCCGCCGGAAATCTCCGCTATGATTCTTCAGAAACTGAAAAACGATGCGGAAGCATTCCTCGGCGAGAAAATCACCGAAGCGGTCATCACTGTTCCGGCTTACTTCAACGACAGTCAGCGTCAGGCGACGAAAGACGCCGGACGTATCGCCGGACTTGATGTCAAGCGTATCGTGAACGAGCCGACCGCGGCCGCTCTCGCATACGGTCTCGACAAGGGCAACGCCGATGAGACCATTGCTGTGTACGACCTCGGCGGCGGTACTTTCGATATCTCCATCCTCGAAATCGGCGACGGCGTGTTCGAAGTGAAAGCCACAAACGGCAACACCCACCTCGGCGGTGATGACTTCGATACCCAGGTTGTGAACTGGCTCGCAGAAACCTTCAAAGCGGAGAACGGCGTTGATCTCCGTAACGACCCGCAGGCGCTCCAGCGTCTGAAAGAGGCCGCTGAAAAGGCTAAATGCGAACTTTCGTCCAGCATGAGCTCGGAAATCAACCTTCCGTTCATCACGATGAACCAGAACGGTCCGCTTCACCTTCAGATCACTCTTACGAGAGCAAAACTTGAAGAACTCTGCGACGATCTGCTTCAGAGCACCGTCGGTCCCTGCGAAAACTGCGTCCGCGACTCGGGAGTTTCCAAGGACAAGATCAACGAAGTCATCCTCGTCGGCGGCATGACAAGAATGCCGAAGGCTCAGGAAATGGCAAAGACGATCTTCGGAAGAGAGCCGCATAAGGGCGTCAACCCCGATGAAGTCGTTGCGGCAGGCGCAGCCATTCAGGGCGGCGTGCTCGGCGGCGAAGTCAACGATGTGGTTCTGCTCGACGTCACCCCGCTGTCCCTCGGTATTGAAACCCTCGGCGGCGTCACGACGAAGCTCATTGACAGAAATACGACCATCCCGACCAAGAAGAGCGAAGTCTTCTCGACCGCTGCAGACAATCAGCCGTCCGTTGACATTCATGTTCTCCAGGGCGAGCGCAATATGGCGGCGGACAACAAGTCCATCGGCAGATTCCGTCTCGACGGTATCGCCCCGGCTCCGCGTGGTGTTCCGCAGATCGAAGTTACCTTCGATATCGACGCGAACGGCATCCTGAGTGTTACCGCAAAGGATCTCGGAACCGGCAAGGAACAGAAGATCACCATCACCGCCAGCAGCGGACTCTCCGAAGAGGAGATTCAGAAGATGGTCAACGACGCCAAGGCTCACGAGAACGAGGACAAGGCAGCCAAAGAGAAAATCGAAGTCAAGAACAAAGCTGACTCCATGGTCTATCAGACCGAAAAGCAGCTGAAGGATCTCGGCGACAAGCTTTCTCCGGAAGCCAAGAGCAGCGTTCAGGAATCCATTGACAAACTCAAAGCGGATATCAAGAACGACAACACCGAAGCCATGAAGGCGACGATGAAAGAGCTCGAAGAGCGTCTGATGAAGTTCGGCGAAGAGATTTACAAGTCTCAGGCCGCAAATCAGGCCGGTGCGCAGGGTGCTCCGAACGCCGGAGCCGCTGATGCTGGCGCCAAGAAAAATGACGACGGCGTAGTTGACGCTGAAATCGTCGACGACGACAAGTAAGACAATCCGCCGCCCGGCGGGAAACCTCCGGGCGGCGTTTTTCACGCAAACTGTAAAACTCAAAACACATACAAAAACAAAAAGAAGGAGTTTTTGAATGAGCACAGTTAAAATTCAGCCCCTCGGCGACAGAGTGCTTGTCCAGGCAATCGAAGTCCAGGAACAGGTCAAAGGCGGAATTCTGATCCCCGATTCCGCTAAGGAAAAACCGCAGGAAGCCAAAGTTGTGGCTCTCGGAACCGGCAAACTTGATGACAAGGGTAACAAGATCCCGTTCGACGTCAAGGTCGGCGATACCGTTCTTACCAGCAAGTACGGCGGCACCGAAGTCAAGTATGACGATGAGACCTACAAGATCGTCAGCTCCAGCGACATCCTCGCAGTCATCGGCTGATCCTGAACATTCAATAACACTATTTACAGGAGACTTTTATCATGGCAGCAAAACAGCTTTTGTTCAATGACGAAGCACGTCGTCAGCTTCTTTCCGGCGTCGAGCAGCTCAGCGCCGCAGTCAAGGCAACGCTCGGACCGAAAGGCCGCAACGTCGTTCTCGACAAGAAATTCGGCGCTCCGACCATCACCAAGGACGGTGTCAGCGTCGCAAAGGAAATCGAGCTCCAGAACCCCTACCAGAACATGGGCGCTCAGATGGTCCGCGAAGTCGCCAGCAAGACCAGCGATATTGCCGGTGACGGTACCACAACCGCTACCGTTCTCGCGGAAGCTATCTTCAAGCAGGGACTCAAGAACGTCACAGCCGGTGCAAATCCGATGTCCCTGAAACGTGGTATCGACCAGGCTGTTGCAGCAATCGTCGCTGAACTCGACAAAATCAAAAAGGACGTTTCCGAGACCGAGCAGGTCGCTCAGGTCGCCACCATCTCCGCGAACGGCGATGCCGAAATCGGCAAAATCATCGCTGACGCCATGGACAAGGTCGGCAAGGACGGCACCATCACGGTTGAAGAGGCCAAGACCATCGAAACGACCCTCGACGTTGTCGAAGGCATGCAGTTCGACAAGGGCTACCTCTCCCCGTACTTTGTTTCCAACGCGGAAGCCATGGAATGCCAGCTCGATGACGCTTACATCCTCATCTACGAAAAGAAAATCAGCAATCTCAACGACATGCTCCCGGTTCTCCAGGCTGTTGCCAAGACCCAGAAGCCGCTGCTGATCATCGCAGAAGATGTTGAAGGCGAAGCTCTCGCAACCCTCGTCATCAACAAGATGCGCGGCATCCTCAATGTCTGCGCTGTCAAGGCTCCGGGATTCGGCGACCGCAGAAAAGCCATGCTCCAGGATATTGCGATCCTCACGGGCGGAACCTACATCTCCGAAGATCTCGGCATCAAGCTCGACTCTGTCAAGCTCGAACAGCTCGGCCGCGCAAAACGCGTCACCGTTG
Organism: uncultured bacterium; assembly: GCA_900549415.1. GTDB lineage: Bacteria > Verrucomicrobiota > Lentisphaeria > Victivallales > UBA1829 > UBA1829. The sequence goes on along the minus strand of URNX01000007.1, from coordinate 22,172 downwards.
ACAAAGAGAACACCACTATCGTCGAAGGCGCCGGTGAAACCTCCGCGATCCTCGCACGCGTCAACCAGATCCGCAAGCAGATCGAAGAGACCACCAGCGACTACGATCGCGAGAAACTCCAGGAACGTCTGGCAAAACTCGCAGGCGGCGTTGCCGTCATCAACGTCGGTGCCGCGACCGAAGTCGAAATGAAGGAAAAGAAAGCCCGCGTCGAGGATGCTCTCCACGCAACCAGAGCTGCTGTCGACGAAGGTATCGTCCCGGGCGGCGGTGTCGCTCTGCTCCGCGCTTCCAGCGCTGCAAGAGCTCTCAACCTCACAGGCGACGAGGCTGTCGGTGTTGACATCATCCTCCGCGCAATTGAAGAGCCCCTCCGCACGCTCGCTTCCAACGGCGGCTACGAAGGCAGCGTCATCGTCAAGGAAGTCCTCGCGGGCAAAGACAATGACGGCTTCAACATCGCGACCGGCGAATATGTCGACATGCTCAAGGCCGGTATCATCGACCCGAAGAAGGTCACACGCTCCGCTCTCCAGAACGCGGCTTCCATCTCCGGACTTCTCCTCACCACCGAGTGCCTCATCACCGATGCACCGGAAGAGAAGAAGGCGCCCGCCATGCCGGAAGGCGGAATGGGCGGCATGGGAGGTATGGGCGGAATGGGCGGCATGATGTAATTCATCCCGCACAGGAAGTCGACCCTTTCGTGTAACACGCGCCATATCGGATCAGAAATGTTCCGGTATGGCGCTTTTTCATATCAAGGAGGAATGCAGATGGAAAAAGCGAAAGTCTATTTCACCAGCATGCGTGTCAAGGCGTTCGGCGACAATCTGCTCACCAAGCTCCAGTGTCTCATGCGCAAGGCCGGAATCGAACGGATTGATTTCAAAGACCGTTTCGCCGCAATTAAAATCCACTTCGGTGAAGCGGGAAATCTCTCATTCGTCCGCCCGAACTTCGCCCGGGTCGTTGCGGAAGAAGTGAAAAAACTCGGAGGCCATCCGTTCCTGACCGACTGCAACACCCTTTACGTCGGTTCCCGCAAACATGCGCTGGAACATATCGAAACAGCCTACCGCAACGGTTTCACGCCCTACACGACCGGATGCCACATCATCATCGGCGACGGTCTCAAGGGAACCGATGACGTCGCCGTCCCCGTCCCGAACGGAGAATACGTCAAAGAGGCGAAAATCGGACGCGCCATCATGGACGCCGACATTTTCATCTCCCTGAATCATTTCAAGGGACACGAAATGACCGGTTTCGGCGGCGCACTCAAGAACATCGGCATGGGCTGCGGCTCCCGCGCCGGAAAAATGGAACAGCACTGCGACGGCAAACCGACTGTCAAACAGGAACTCTGCGTCGGCTGTCACAATTGCGCGAAAATCTGCGCGCATGGCGCCCCGACCTTCACCGGCGGAAAAGCGTCGATCGACCACAACAGGTGCGTCGGCTGCGGACGCTGCATCGGAGTCTGTCCGAAAGACGCCATTGAACCGTCACGGGGACAGGAACAGGGACTGCTCGACAAGAAGATGGCGGAATACGCGCTCGCGGTTGTCCACGGCCGTCCGCAGTTCCATATCAGTCTTGTGATGGACGTCTCTCCGTACTGTGACTGCCACCCTGAAAACGACGTCCCGATTGTCCCGAATATCGGAATGTTCGCTTCGTTCGACCCTGTTGCTCTGGATCAGGCGTGTGCGGATGCGGTGAACCGCCAGAAACCGCTTGCGGACAGCGTCCTTGCGGAACATGGCGATCATCACCACGACCACTTCAAGGATGTTTCTCCCGAAACAAACTGGGAGCTTCAGCTTGACCATGCAGTCAAAATCGGACTCGGAACGCGCGAATACGAACTTGTGACGATCTGATAAAATTCTGTGTGTCAAAAAAAGCGCCGCCGGAACTGGATCCAAATCCGTTCCGGCGGCGTTTATGTTTTTCGGAGAAGCGCTTATTTGCAGTTTCTGACAGCCCGCTTGAATCCCTCTGCGGAGCGCTCGATAATCTCTTTGCTTACGCAGAACGCAAGACGGATGTAACCGGGACAGCCGAAGCCGCGTCCGGGAACCGCAAGAATCCGTTCTTCAACCAGTTTTTCGATGAACTTGCTTTCATCCGCGAGCGGGGAACGCGGGAAGAAGTAGAAGGCACCGCGCGGCATCGTGTATTCGATTCCGGCGTCGTCCAGCACCTTCGCCATGGCGGCGCGGCGCTCGCGGTAGATGTTCAGATCGACCTGCGAATCAATGCAGGATTTCAGAATCTGCTGTGCAACGGTCGGCGCATTCACATAACCGAGAATACGCGTCGTCAGAGTCACCGCACGGATCAGTTCTTCCGCGCAGGGCATCGCGGGGTTCACTGCGACATAGCCGATACGTTCTCCCGCGAGCGAGAGATTCTTGGAGTAGGAACCAATCACCACGCTGTTCGCATAGACGGAGAAGAGCGACGGAATTTCGACATTGTCGAAATTCAGGAAACGGTACGGCTCATCGGCAATCAGGCAGATTTCCGTGTTGTTTTTACGTGCGGCTTCCGCGAGACGCGCACCGAAAACATCCAACTCGCGGCGTGAGTAAATCTGTCCCGTCGGGTTGTGCGGCGAGTTCAGAATCACGGCGCGGGTACGCGGTGTGACTGCGGCGATCAGAGCATCGACATCCAGTTCGAATGTGAAGTCTTTTGAGGGAACAGGAACCAGCTTGCCGCCGAAGTTGCCCGCATAAAAACCGTATTCCACAAAGTACGGAGAGGGACAGATCACCTCGCTGCCCGGCGTCAGAATCGCGCGGAACAGCGCATTGAGTCCGCCCGCCGCACCGCAGGACATGATGACATGCGAACCGGAAATCGGAGTCTTCTGTTCTTCCGTAATCTTCTTCGCGACAATTTCGCGGACGTCTGCGAAACCGGCGTTCGGCATGTAGCCGAGCGAGAACGGCTGATCCGCCTTTTCCGCGATTCCGAAAAGCGCCTGTTTGACCGTCGCCGGCGGCGGAAGGTCGGGGTTGCCCAGACTGAAGTCGCAGACTGCATCGTTTCCGTATTTCTTTTTGAGTTCAATTCCCGCTTCAAACATCTTCCGGATCCAGGAAGAATTTGCCATGAAGCCGTTGACCTGTTCTGTAACAAGACTCATGAGATCATTCCTTCTTTGAAATTTTTCTTTTTAAAATACAGTATTTTATGCAATATTCAAGCATGTTTTTGAAAAACCTCCTTGCGTTTCTGCAAAAAAGGTTCTATATTACCGTATGATATTGTCTATAATTTTTTCAACAAAGGATTTTTCATGCGGACAGTAAACATTGCTGATGTGGAAATCGGAGCCGGAAAGCTCGCTGTTCTCGCCGGACCGTGCGTTGCGGAATCGCTTGAACTCTGCCTCGAAGTTGCCGGAAAGATGAAAGAAATCTGCCGTGAACTGGGGCTCGGATATATCTTCAAAGCTTCATTCGATAAGGCGAACCGCTCTTCCATAACCTCCTATCGCGGTCCAGGACTTGAAAAAGGACTTGAAATTCTGAAAACGGTGAAAGAACAGATCGGCGTTCCCGTCGTTACAGATATTCATGAACCGGAACAGGCCCGCAAAGCCGCGGAAGTCGTCGATCTCCTCCAGATTCCTGCGTTCCTCTGCCGTCAGACCGATCTGCTTGTTGCAGCGGCGCAGACGGGGCTTCCCGTCAACGTCAAAAAAGGACAGTTTCTCGCGCCCGAAGACATGGCGGGCGTCGTCAAAAAGCTGGAACAGGCGAACTGCTCCGGTATCATGCTCACCGAGCGCGGAACTACGTTCGGATACCACAATCTCACCGTTGATTTCCGCGGACTTCAGACCATGCGGGAATTCAATGTTCCTGTCGTTTTTGACGCCACGCATTCGGTTCAGCTTCCCGGCGGGCTCGGCACCTGCTCCGGCGGACAGCGTCAGTTTATCCCTGCTCTCAGCCGCGCCGCGGCGGCGGTTGGAATCGACGCCATTTTCATGGAAGTTCACCCGGATCCGGACAAAGCTCTCTCCGACGGCCCCAACTCCATCCGCCTCGATGATGTCAAGACTCTTCTAGCGAAAGTGAAGCAGATCCATGACATTGCATGACAAAGCTCTCCGCATCAAAGCCATCGTGCTTGACATCGATGGTGTCCTCACAGACGGGCGCATCGGTTACGGCTGCGGCTCCATGGAGGAAATCAAGTTCTTCCATGTGCGCGATGGGCATGGCGTTGTTCTCGCCCGCCGCGCAGGACTCAAAGTCGGCGTGCTCTCCGGACGCGCCTCTTTTGCAAACGAGCACCGGGCGAAAGAACTGAAGATGGACTTTTTCTATACTGGAATTCTGGACAAGAAAGCCGGCATTGAAAAACTGCTCGCCGACCAGAACCTTCTTCCGGAAGAGTGCATGTATATCGGCGATGACATTGTGGACGCCCAGCCCATGCGTCTCTGCGGGCTCGCGGTTGCCGTCGGCGACGCAGTTCCGGAGCTTGACCGGGTCGCGGATCTCCGCACCCGTCACAACGGCGGAAACGGCGCTGTCCGTGAAGCCGTCGAATTCTTACTGAAGGAGCAAGGCAGATGGGATTCTCTCATGGCTCGCTATTTCGATTTCTGATTCCCGCGCTTGTTTCCGTCACCTGCTCGCTTGCCGCGCAGAGCAATCTCGGAATGGCTGCGACCATGCAGAATTTCGCCCTGCCCGAATACAAAAAAGGCGGAACGGAACTTCTGGGCATCATCTACGGACGGAAAGCGCAGAACCTCGGAGCAATCGTCAATCTTGAGGAACCGGTTCTTGACATCGTCCGCAGAAACACCGACATTTTCAAAGTCAAACCTCTTCTCGGACAGCCGCTCTACCCTTTCGGTGCCGATTCAAAAACTGTTCAGGACTTCTGGAGCAAACACGGAACCTCGCAGGCCGTCGTTACAACTCCCGGAGCGGAATATGATAAAAATACACAGATCCTGCGCGGCGACGACGAGATTCTCTTTCTCTCCCCCGAACTGGATCTGCAGGGAAAAGGATTTGACGCCGATGTCAACAAGCGTCTCATCCATATCCGCAGTAATGTAAAAGTCATCATCCGTTCCCTGGCCGGAAAGAAGCCCGCGAACAAGAACACCACTCAATCCACGGAGAAAAAATGAAAAAATCCCTCCTTATCGCCGCCGTTCTGCTGCTCGCCGCACAGATTCCCGCATATTCCCAGATCTCGCTTTTCAGCGCGGCAAAGCGCGACAACAAAAAAAACAGCGACGCCCCCACGACCATCAATGCCGACGCCATGGACCTTGATATTGCCAACAACAAGGCAACCTTCCTCGGCAATGTCCTTGTCGACAACCCGGAGATGCTGATCACCTGCCGCAAAATGACAATCTTCCTCCAGGAAGCGGAAAAGAAAGAAAAGGCTCCGGAAAAAACAGCAAAGACGGATGAAGAAAATCCCATCGGCAGCAAAGAACTCTCCCGCATCGAATGCAGCGAAGATGTCGTCATCACACGCAAAGCGCCGCTCTCCAACGGTGAAGAACAGAAAGCTTTTGCCGGGAAAGCGGTCTATGACGTGAAGGAAAATTCCATTACGCTCCTGGAAAAACCGCTCGTCATCAAAGGCAAATCGCGCGTCCGCGGCGAAATCATCACTCTGCACCTGGAATCCGAACGCGTCGAAGTCGTCAACGCCACGATCCAGTCCACTGAAATCGGCAGCAAATAAAGGAACGGAATCATGGCGGAAGAACATGAACTTCTGATGGATGCCCACGGTCTGAAGAAGACTTACAAGGGCAGAACCGTTGTTTCAAATGTCAATATCAACGTCCGCAGCGGCGAAGTCGTCGGTCTGCTCGGTCCGAACGGCGCGGGCAAGACCACGAGCTTCTACATGATCATGGGGCTGATCCGTCCCGATGGCGGAACGATCCATTTCAAAGGCGTGGACATCTCCCAGGTTCCGATGTACATCCGTGCGCGTATGGGCATGGGATACCTCGCGCAGGATCCCTCCATCTTCCGCAAACTTTCCGTGGAAGACAATATCATGGCGATTCTCGAAACGCTTGACATCTCCGGGAAAGAACGCAAACAGCGTCTCGCCGCCCTGCTCGATGAGCTCGCGCTGACGCATCTTGCCAAGCAGAAGGCCATGACTCTCTCCGGCGGAGAACGCCGCAGACTGGAAATCACCCGCGCGCTTGTCACCAATCCTTCGTTCATTCTGCTCGACGAGCCCTTCAGCGGCGTCGACCCGATCTCCGTGTACGAAGTTCAGCAGATCATCCGTCAGCTGAAAGAGAAAAACCTCGGCATTCTGATCACCGACCACAACGTCCGCGAAACTCTCGCATGCGTCGACCGCGCATATCTGATGTGCAAGGGCGAAATCCTCTGCGAGGGTGCCAGCGACTTCCTGATCAACGACCCGGAAGCGCGCCGCCTCTATCTCGGTCCGGCGTTTACTATGTAATCCCTCCAAAACAACAAATAACAACAGAAAGCAACAAAGGAAAATGATGAAAACATTCGCTGACCTTGTCAGCGCCTTCGACTCGTTTCTCTGGGGCATTCCGCTCCTGGTACTGCTCGTCGGAGGTCACCTCTTTCTCACCTTCCGCCTCAAATTCATCCAGCGGTACATTCCTCTGGCGATCCGTCTGAGTCTTCAGAAAGATCCGAATGCGGTCGGCGAGATCTCCCACTACGGCGCACTCTCCATTGCGCTGGCGGCAACCATCGGAACCGGAAACATCATCGGTGTGGCAACCGCGATCGTCCTCGGCGGTCCCGGCGCGGTGTTCTGGTGCTGGCTCTGCGGCATTTTCGGAATCGCAACAAAATACGGAGAAACTCTCCTCTCGGTTAAATACCGGTTTGTCGGCGAGGACGGTTTCATCCGCGGCGGTCCGATGTATGTCATGGAGCGCGCAATGCACTGCAAACCGCTTGCAATCTGTTTTGCCGTCTTCACTCTGATGGCCTGCACGGGTATCGGAAGCATGGTGCAGAGCAACGCCGTTTCCGGCTACTCTGCGGAAGTCTTCCACATTCCCCCGATGGCAACCGGAATCCTCGAAGCGATTCTGATCGCCGCAATCGTCTGGGGCGGACTCAAGTTCATCTCCCGAGTCTGCGGAACCCTGGTTCCGTTCATGGCGATTCTCTATGTGCTCGGCTGCTTCACAATCATTATTATCAACTATCAGACCCTCCTTCCCGCGCTCAAGCTGATTATCACCAGCGCATTCAGCCTGAAGGCTATCGGCGGCGGCTTCTTCGGAACCATGCTGATGATGGCCCTTCGCTACGGTGTGGCGCGCGGTCTCTTCTCCAACGAATCCGGTCTCGGTTCCGCTCCGATGATCGCGGCAAGCGCGAAGAGCGCGAACCCGGTGCGTCAGGCGCTGATCTCCTCCTCCGGTACTTTCTGGGATACGGTCTGTGTCTGCGCTCTCACCGGCGTGGCGATTGTCTCGACGGTTCTTCACCACAACCTGGATGCTGATTTCACGAAATTCAAAGCAATTGAGCTGCCGCGTCTTGCCTTCAGCCAGATTCCCTATGTCGGTGAATATGTGCTCGGCATTGCGCTGGTGATCTTCGCATATACCACGATTATCGGCTGGTTCTGCTACGGCCGTCAGGCGGTGCACTACCTCGGCGGGAACAAGCTCTTCCAGGTCTACCGCCCGGCGTACATCCTGCTCGTTTTCGGCGGTGCTGTACTGAACCTTGAGCTTGTCTGGAATATTTCCGATATAGCGAATGGTCTGATGGCGATTCCGAACATCATTTCGCTCTTCGCCCTCAGCAAGGTCATTTACGACGAAACGAAATACTATCTCTGGGAAGGACGTCTTGACGAAACCGACCCGGAATGCGCCAAAGTCAATGCGACCGGCGCAGCAGAAGAAGAGCTCTGAGCTTACTTCTGAATCACTTCGCGGAACGCGAGAGAGCGGATCAGCCACCGTCCGCTCTTCTTTACAAGTTCCGCATCCATCTCCCGCGGCTCCTCGACACTGCGTCCGGAGCCGCTTCCTTTAAACACGGCGGTGAAACTCATCCGCGCTTCCGCACCGTCCGGTTCCACAAAAACTTCCATATCATAAAAAGATATATCCATCCGGTCAAAATACTTACGGAGCATCGCCGTGTTGGAGGCGATATTGTCACGCGACATCCGACCAACGCCCTGCGGAATGTTTTCGAGCTTGAGCGCACAGAACTCATCAAAAAACTTTGATGCTGTCTTCGCCTTTTCCAGCGACACCAGCATACCTTCATTTCCGCTCTTGCGCACTGTCGCGGAAAGCTCTCCGAACGAGCGTTTGATCTTCGACTCTTCTTTTTCAGCAAAGAGAAAAAAACAGGCGGCAGCTCCAGCGGCAATGAGAAGGAGTACGGAAAGAATACACCATTTCTTTTTCATAAAAGAAGCGTTCCCTGAATTCTGGACTTGCGGATCTGTCCGAATTTATGTTGTTCGATCGGCATTCCGCGGTTGTCGCCGACCACATAGACATTCCCCGCGGCAACCTTGCGCGGCGGAAGATTCCATTTTCCTTCATTGAATTTCACATATGGCTCATCCAGCGCCTTCCCGTTGACATAAAGAATGCCGTGCCGGAACTCCACGGTGTCGCCCTCCCCCGCGATGATGCGTTTCAGCAGCATTACGCGGTCGCCCTCATAGCGGAGCGCAACGACATCCCCCGCCCGCGGATCGCGGAACCAGTAGACCGGCGTCCAGCAGAAATTGAACGAGCCCGAATGATAGTTCGGCTCCATGCTCCCGCCGTTCAGCCAGACAGGTTTGCAGATAAATTTGAAAAACACGAAACAGAACACAACTATGCAAAGCAGACGCACCGCGAAAGCGCGAGTCAACTTCGGGAAAAAGAAGTTCGAAACAGCCGAATTTATGTTCATCGCAAAGACCTCCGTCTATTGCTTAGACCAGATTCTCCGGTCAAGGTTCAATTCCTCGACAATTTTCAGAAACATTTCCAGTTCATTCTTGCAGTGTTCCGCAACTGTAATATCAAAATTCTTCAGAGAGCTCAGCTCGAAAAAATCCTCTTTGGTTGAAATGGCGATAAACATGCACGAATCGACGAATGCAATCTGGAGCGGACAGGCAAAACGCTTGCGCAAGACCAACAGACGCTCCATCAGGAGCGGAGAAAGAATGTAACGCGCCTCCACGGGATCATCCGCATAGACGGCAAATTCCTTTTCGAATTCCACATTCTCCAGTTTGATCAGTTTCCCGGACTGGAAGACATTGCATTTCTGAAAGAATCCTCCAAGCAGTTTTCCGAAATATTTTTCCGCCACATCGGGAAGCACATAGGTCCGGTATTTGAAATCTTTATGAAAATCCGCAACGAAGAACACTCCATCAAAAATCGTATGCGTTGTCCGGGTCGTGTTTCCCTCATCGTCCGTCGATTCGGTCTCATACTCGGTTTTGAGCTCAGAGAACATCACCTCAACGCCTTTGTAAAAGCCGGAAACAAAATCTTCGCCGTCGTAATCATCCCACTCCTGGGCAAAAAGTCCCGAAAGGTCATAAAGTTTCGAAGGAACCATGCGATCCGGATGGAATTCCAGCGAAGGATCAAAAAATTTTATAATCTGCGGAACAACAATCTCTTTGAACGCCCGTTTTTCCTTTCCGCCGCCGAAATAGCAGAACAGACAGATGATCCAGGCAACCACGCACCCGCCCAGTCCAAGCAGAACCAGCAGGGAAAAATCTTCAGGAGCCGCAAAAAGCAGAACTCCAAGAATCAGAAAAATTATCAGAATGACAAACGCCGCCCGCTTGGAACTGCGGGCGTGTTGAGTGCGGATGCGCCGGATTTCGTCAAGAGATCCGGCGAGTTCCGCTTCGTAAAATTTCCGGAACGCTTCATCCGCCATAATCAGCTCCTTCAGTTAAAGAGCTGACCGACATTCGGGTTTGCACGCTCCGCTTCCGGAATCGAAAAGAGCTCTTTCTTCGTGAAGCCCATCATTCCGGCAAAAACACAGGCGGGGAAAACCTGAATCGAGTTATTGAACTCCGTCACAGCCGCATTGTAGGTGCGGCGCGCGGCGGAAAGCTGCTCCTCGACTTCGTTCAGAGAACGCATCAGCATCTGAACGTTGTCCGAAGCCTTGAGACCGGGATAACTTTCCATCTGCACCATGAAGCCGCGCATTGCGCCGGTAATTTTGTTGTCAAGCTGAATCTTTTCTTCCGGAGTCAGATCCGGCTTCATCGCCTGCGAACGCAATGCGGTGATGTTTGTAAGCGTTTCCGATTCATGCTTCATGTATGCCTTTGCAGAGGCAACAAGGTTCGGGATCAAATCGCAGCGTTTTTTCAGCTGTGCATCAATCGCGGCGAACGCATTGTCAACCGCATTGCGTTTCATAACCAGCGAGTTGAACATCACGATCAGAAGGATGATGACAACTCCGAGAACAATACCGCCAATCAGCATTTTTCTTTCCTTTCAGTTACAGAACTTTGGAAAGGAAGTCCTTCAGGCGTTCATCCTTCGGATGATTGAAGAACTCCTCCGCATTGTTTTCTTCGATGATGCGTCCGCGGTCCATGAAAATTACACGAGACGCAATCTCTTTTGCGAACCCGATTTCGTGCGTGACGACAATCATCGTCATTCCATCCTGCGCGAGATCGCGCATCAGGGAAAGCACTTCGCCGACCATTTCCGGGTCAAGCGCGGAAGTCGGCTCATCGAACAGGATCACATCCGGATTCATCACCAGCGCGCGCACAATCGCGATACGCTGCTTCTGTCCGCCGGAGAGCTGCTGCGGGTAAGCGAGACGCTTGTCGTAGAGCCCGATTCGCTTCAGAAGTTCGTCGGCTTTCGCCTCCGCTTCCGCTTTTGTCATGCGCCCGGTTTTGACCGGTGCAAGCGTGATGTTCTGAAGAATCGTCAGGTGCGGGAAAAGGTTGAAGTGCTGGAAAACCATTCCGACGTTACAGCAGTGCTTGTTGACCTTGACACCGCGCTTGTTGATCTGTTTTCCCTCGAAGAAAATCTCTCCGGAGGTGGGAACTTCCAGCAGATTGAGCGAACGGAGAAGCGTGCTCTTGCCGGACCCCGATGGGCCGAGAATGAACACGATGTCGCCCTTGTTCACATCCAGCGAGACGTTGTCGACCGCACGGACGGCGGGGTACTGTTTCACCAGATTGGTGATATGGAAGAGTGGCGTATCACTCATTTTTCTTCAATCTCCTTTCCAGAATTCCGAGCAGCCAGGTGAGGAACATCACACAGGCGAGATAGATCAGCGCAACAGCCATCAGAGGCATGAACGCATCGTAGGTCTGTCCGCGGATGATATCGCCGCCCTTTGTGAGATCCTGAAGCGCGATGTAACCGGAAACCGAGGTTTCCTTGATCAGCACGATGAACTCGTTGCCGAGCGCCGGAAGCACGTTTTTGAATACCTGCGGCAGAATCACATAAACCATCGTCTGGAAGTAGGTCAGTCCGAGGGAGTGTCCGGCCTCGAACTGGCCTTTGTCGATGGACATGATGCCGCCGCGGATGATCTCCGCGACGTATGCGCCGGAGTTCACGCCGAATGCGATGATCGCCACAAGAACCTTGTTGTCGCACGACTTCAGAATCACAAAGTAGATGATGAGAAGCTGAACGACCGCAGGGGTTCCGCGGATCACGGTCAGATAGACTTTGCAGAGGAAGTTAAGGAACTTCAGACGGTTCGTCCGGTCGTGGGTCGCCCGGATCACGGCAACCGTGAATCCGAGAAACAGTCCCAGCAGAACCGCGAAGAACGAAATCTCAAGCGTCTTGATGAAACCGCCGCTCAGATACTCCCAGCGGTTGTCCTGAATGAAATTCAGTTGAAACGCTTCCGCAAAGTTCGTCCAGAGCGACTGAAGTCCGGCTGTTATGGAATTCATGAAACCGCCGCTCCCGGTCTTACTTTTTCAGCTGACGCGCAAGCGCTTCGTTCTTGTCGATGCTCTTCTGGAGGGCACCGGATTTCTTCATTTCCGCGATCACTTCGTTGAAAGCCTTGCAGAGTTCAACGTTCTTCTTGTTGAACGCAACCGCATATTCCTCGGTGGTCAGCGGCTTGTCGAGGACGATCACAGAGCCTTTGCTCATTGCGGCAAGAGCCTTCGCCGGACCCGCATCAAGGACAACAGCGTCGAGTTTGCCAGCCTTCATCGCCTCAACAGCAAGTCCGCCGTTCGGGAACTCTGCGACAAGCGGAGAATTCTTTTCGGTGATGATGTGTTCGCGGATGTAGGCAAGGCCTGTTGTTCCGGCCTGAGCTCCGAGGCGTTTGCCTTTCAGGTCGTCAACGCCCTTGATCTTCGAATCTTTCAGAACCATGATGAGCTGGGCGGCGGAGACATAGGGATCGGAGAAGAGAACGTTTTTCTTGCGATCCTCGGTGATGGTGATGCCGGACGCCGCAACATCCGCTTTGCCGGTGATCACATGGGTGATGACGGAGTCGAACGCCGTGTCCTGAATGTCGAGTTTCTTGCCGAGCTTGTCCGCGACAGCCTGGCAGATGTCGATGTCAACACCGACGATCTGGCCGGCGGAACGGAATTCATACGGAGGGAACGTCGCCTCGGTCGCGAGAACGAGAGTGTTGTTGTCCGCACTTTCACCGCATCCGGTAAAGAGGGCGAGAGCGCCTGCAACAGCGGCGGCGCCTGCAAAAATGGATTTGAAGTTCATGGTTTGTTTTCCTTTATGTTGGTTTGTTGTTTTTACCATGTATCGTATTCATCTTCGGGTTCTTCATCCAGAAGCTCGAAGATTTTTTCGTAAGCCTTGATTTTCGTCTCGTCGCTCGCTTCGTAATTGAAGTTCTCCGGAACGTCGCGATCCACGATTTCCGGCGGCAGATCCTGGAGAAAAACCGAGGGAAACTGACGTTCGAATTCGCGGTATTTGAAGCGTTCGCCCGCGTAAGTGATGAAAAGACGTTCCCGCGCACGCGTAATCGCGACATAAAACAGACGGCGCTCCTCGTCGAGACTGTTCTCCTTAAGTGCGCGCTCATGCGGGAAAAGATTGTGTTCCATGCCGACGATGAACACGCAGGGCCATTCCAGCCCCTTCGATGCATGGACTGTGGACATGACGGGAGCGTCCGTCTCCTCTTCCTCTTCTGTCCGGTCGTTTTCATCCATCAGCGAATAGTTTTCGATGAAGTCCAGCAAAGTCGCTCGGCGCTGATGCTCCGCCTGGAAGGAGTATTCGAACTGACCGATGTAGTTAATGAACTCCATGACGTTTTCCAGACGCTTCTCCGCTTCCGCGCGGTCTTTGTAAATCCGCTGAAGTCCATGCAGATAACCGACCTCGTCAAGGTATTCCTTCACACATCCGGCGAGAGAACCGGCCGTTTCAAAATTATGCTGGAATGCTGACATCGCTTCCGCCAGATTTTTCGCTCCCGCAGCGGCCGGCTTGGAAACGGAAGTCAGATACGACGGATCCGCAAGAACTTCACACAACGACATAGTCGGGGCGACTTTCTGAAGATCGCGCAGACGGATCACCGCCTTGTCGCCGATTCCGCGCGGTGGAATGCCGATGATCCGCAGCAGACTCTGGTCGTCCCGGTGATTCACCAGAAGTTTCAGATATGCCGCGGCGTCTTTCACCTCTTTCCGCTGGAAGAACTCCTGCCCGCCGACGATGTGCGGACGGATTCCATACTTGCGGAACTGCTGTTCAAAGGTGCGCGAAAGGTGGTTTGAACGGTAAAGAATCGCACAGTCGCGATAATTGTAGTCGCCGCGCGCCACGAGGTTCCGGATGGTGTTGACAACGAACAGCGCCTCTGCCTCCCCGTCTTTTGCCCGGACGACGCGGATGTTTTCCCCGTCGCCTTTTGCAGACCAGAGGTTCTTTTCGTAGCGGCTGTCGTTTTTCGCGATAACGGCGTTTGCGGCGTCGAGAATTTTATTTGTGGAGCGGTAGTTCTGCTCCAGTTTGATTTTCTTCGCTCCCGGAAAGAGCTTCGGAAAATCGAGAATGTTGGAAACATCCGCTCCGCGCCACGCATAAATGCTCTGGTCATCGTCACCGACGACGCAGATGTTCATGCGGTCGCCCGCAAGAAGCTGAAGAATGCGGAACTGCGCGGCATTGGTATCCTGATACTCATCCACGAGCAGATAGCGGTAGACATCGCGGTAGTGATCGAGTGTATCCGGATGGTTTTCAAAGATGCGGAGCGTCAGCAGAAGCATGTCGTCGAAATCAACGACGTTCTGGAGTTCGAGCAGTTTCTGATAACGCTCGTAAATCTCCGCAAGCGGAATATCGGAAGGGCGGTTGAGCTTGGCATCCTGAAACGCCTCTTCCGGATCGAGCATCCGGTTTTTTGCATGGGAGATGAACATTGCGGCCGCGTCAGTAGGCGCGTCGTCCTTCGAATAGCCGAGTTCGGCAGCGGCCTGGCGCAGAATGCTCTTCTGGTCGCTGTCGTCGGCAATGCTGAAGTTGGAATTGAAGTTTCCGGCAAGGTGAATGTCGCGCCGGAGCACACGGGAACAGAACGAATGAAAGGTTCCGAGTGTGACTTTGCGGGCGGCGGCAACAGGAACAATCTTGTTCAGACGTTCCCTCATTTCGCGCGCCGCCTTGTTGGTGAAGGTCACGCCGAGAATAGACGACGGGGCAACACCGCTTTCAATCATGTAAGCGATGCGGCTAGTGATGACACTTGTTTTTCCCGTTCCGGCTCCGGCAAGCACGAGAAGCGGACCGTCAATCGTGGTCGCTGCCTCGCGCTGGGGAGGATTCAGTCTGTCCAGCGGCGATCCCATTCTGTATTACGCGTCCTTGACTGCGAGATGATATCCTTCACCCGTCCAGACCGCAGCGGCGGAGCAGACAGGATTTTCGAAGTCGGCAAACACGCCCTGGCCGATCACATAGTTGCAGGCGCAGTCGCCGCACATGGCGTCAAATTCGCCGTCGAACTGATCCATCGAGGGAGCGTTTTTGCCGTAAGTGGAAAGGTAGAAGAGCTTTCCGGGAACGAGATCAAACACCTGGACGAGAACGGCGTCCTTGCGGACGATGCCGAGTGCGCCCTGATTCGTTTCCGCATTGACGGCGGCGGCGATACGCGGGGTATCGAGCGTGTCATGCTCATAGTCCATAGCAAGAAGAGAAAGCGTGAAAGCATCGCGCAGGTTCATGCCGGCCATGATCTTCTCGATAATCGGATCCGTATGGGAGCCGTTGGTTGCAACGGCGGTCTTTCCGCTCAGACGGACGCAGTTGTAGGCGATGTAGGGGTTCTTGGAAAGATCCGACTCAAAGCCCTTGCGCGGAATGATGGAAATCGTCTCGCCGACCAGGTTCGCGGTACGGTTCGGGAACGAACGGGAAGAGACGCGGTAAGCCGCGACCGGATTGCCTTTCGCGGTCATGCCGGCCGCGACGATTCTGCCGAGATACATAAT
This sequence comes from uncultured bacterium, assembly GCA_900549415.1. GTDB lineage: Bacteria > Verrucomicrobiota > Lentisphaeria > Victivallales > UBA1829 > UBA1829. Next base: position 6,644 of record URNX01000007.1, on the reverse strand, counting down.
AGCCTCCTTGAAATTAAAAAAATATTAGAACGACAATATAAAGCAGATTTTAAAATTTTCAATCTCTTTCTCTTGAATAAATCGCATTTAAATGATATAATACGGGATACTGCAATAAAAATTGAGGAGCAGACAAACATCATGGCTATTTTCAACGGATTTCACGGAATGATGCCCCCGCAGGATAAAGTCGCGCAGGTCGCGGCGGTTCCTTACGATGTCGTAAACAGCGAAGAGGCGGCGGAGCTCGCCAAAGGCAACCCCCTCTCCTTCCTCCGCGTGTCGCGTCCCGAAATCGAAATGGAACCCGGCATCGACCTCCACAGCGATCCGGTTTACGCGAAGGCCGTCGCAAACTTCAAACGTCTCATCGCAGAAGCCCCGCTCACGGAAGACCCCGTTGCAAACCTGTATGTCTACTCCCTTAAAATGAACGGACGCACCCAGATCGGCATCGCCGGAGCGGCTTCCGTTGAAGACTACAATACAAATGTCATCAAGAAACACGAAAAAACACGCAAGGACAAAGAGGACGACCGTGCGCGTCATGTGATGGAGCTCCGCTCCCATACGGGACCTGTGTTCCTCACCTACCGCGACAACAAGGACGTCGACGCCATCGTTGCGGAAATCACCGCCGAAACGCCGTACTACTCCTTCGTCGCTCCCGACGGCATTGAGCACAAGCTCTGGAAAGCCGGAGCCGAACGCACGGAGAAACTCTCCAAAATCTTCAAGGATGAGGTTCCCTGCTTCTACATTGCCGACGGACACCACCGCGCAGCTTCCGCATCCCGCTCGGGCGTGACCTGCAAAGCGGCAAATCCGCACCACACTGGCAAAGAGGACTACAATTTCTTCCTTGCCGTTGCATTCCCCGCCGATCAGCTCCGCATCCTCGCATACAACCGCGTGGTGAAAGACCTGAACGGACTTGACAAAGCCGCGTTCCTCGCAAAGGTCGGCGAAAAGTTCAATGTTGAAAAAACATCCGCCCAGGAACCGTCAAAGAGCGAAGAAGTCTGCATGTATCTCGACAAGGAATGGTACAAGCTCACTCCGAAATTCGATACATCCAAGCTCGGCGTCATCGAAAAGCTCGACGTCAGCATTCTTCAGGACAATCTTCTCGCCCCGATCCTCGGCATTGACGATCCGCGAACCAGCAAGCGCATCGACTTCGTCGGCGGAATCCGCGGAACAAAAGAACTCGTCAAGCTCGTAGACTCCGGCAAAGCCGCCGTTGCCTTCTCCATGTACCCGACCACGCTTGATCAGCTCATGGATATTGCGGACGCCGGCGCAATCATGCCGCCGAAGTCCACCTGGTTCGAACCGAAACTTCGCGACGGTCTCGTCGTTCACAACTTCTAAGAGGAGAACCTCGATGAAAGCATCTCTGTTGTTTTCAATTTTGACTGCGGGGGTGCTTTTTTTCACCTCCTCCTGCAAAGAAAAACCCGCTCCTGCACCCGTCCTCCCCGGCGTTGTCGCCGTTCCGGCGGCGGAAGCAGACTATGCGGAATACATGCCCTCCATCAGCAACATCATGGCGTTCGACTCCGTCGACCTTGTCGCCCGTGTGGAGGGCTTTTTGCTGAAACGCAACTTTAAAGACGGCGAGCTGGTCAAAAAAGGACAGCTTCTCTTTCAGATTGAACCGGAGAAGTATGAAGCCGCCGTTGCCGCCGCGGAAGCGGATCTGCTGAAAGCCCGTGCGGATCAGAAAAACTCTACCAGCGATTACGAACGCCAGAAAACCCTGCTTGCCAAAGACGCCGTGTCCCGCCGTAAATACGACGAAGCGGAATCCCAGAAAATGCAGAGCGACGCCGCCGTTCTCGCCGCGGAAGCGAAACTCAAACAGGCGAAACTCGATCTCGGCTATACGAAAATCACCGCGCCTTTTGATGGACGCATGAGCTTCAACCGTTACAGCGAAGGCAACCTCGTCTCCCCCGCCAGCGGAACGCTTGCGACCCTTCACCGCTCCGGTCCGGTCAAGGTTGATTTTCAATTGAACGAACTCGACCTTCTCCGTCTCATGAAGTCGGAACCGGTCAAAAACAAAAAATTCTCCTCCGTCCCCGTGGAACTCCGTTTTCAGAACGGAGAAAAGTATCCGCTCACAGGCCGTCTTGATTCCTTTGATAATCAGGTCAGCCAGGCGACGGGAACCTTTAAAATCCGTGCAGTTTTCGACAATCCCCGCGAACGCCTGATTCCGGGCATGTATGTCAAGATCCGCATCCGCTCCGGTGAAGCGAAAACGACCGCCGCAGTTCCGCGCGCGGCAATGCAGACCGACATGAGCGGCGACTACGTCTATGTCGTCGGCAAGGAGAACACCGTTGAACGCCGCAACATCAAAGCGGCGGAGCTCGATGGAACGATCTACATATCCGAGGGAGTGAAACCCGGAGAACTTGTGATTGTTGAAGGAATCTCCAAGACGCGTCCCGGCGGAAAAGTTGCCCCGCAGCTCCAGAAGACCGCGGAGACGGTAAAATGATCAGCCGTTTTTTCATTGATCATCCGCGCTTTGCGCTCGTCATAGCAATTCTTTTTCTGCTGACCGGCGCGATTGCGATCAAAACTCTGCCCGTCGCCCAGTATCCGAACATCTCGCCGCCGCAGATTCAGATTACCGCAACTTATCCCGGTGCGGATGCGGCAACCGTGCGCGACACTGTCATTCAGCCGATCGAAGCGCAGGTCAACGGCGTCAAGCGGATGCTTTATATGAGCTCGACGGCAACCGACAACGGGGCGGCCGTCATCAACGTCACCTTCGATATCGGAACTGACGGCGATTCCAACACCGTCAATGTTCAGAACCGCGTGAACTGGGCGAACGCCTCTCTTCCCGCCGAAGTGCAGCAGCAGGGCGTGATTGTAAAAGAAAAATCAGCAAACATGCTGCTGATCATCTCCCTCACCTCACCGAAGGGAACGCATGATGAACTCTATCTCAGCAACTTCATGTCGCTGTACATCAAAGATGAAATCGCCCGTATTCCCGGAGTCGGCGACGTTTCGCAGTTCGGCGAGCACAAGTATTCCATGCGCGTCTGGCTCGATCCTGACCGGCTCGCTTCACTCAAACTGACCGTCGACGATGTGGCGAACGCCATCAAAGCGCAGAACGTCCAGGTCTCCGCCGGATCCGTCGGCGACGCTCCGATGAAAGGACGCGTTCCGATCCGTCTTTCCATCAGCACACAGGGACGTCTTGCCACGCCGGCGGAATTCGGCGAAATTGTCATCCGTGCGGAGAAGGACGGCTCGCAGATCAAAATCAAAAACGTTGCCGAAGTGGAACTCGGTGCGGAGAACTATGCCAGTTCCGCACAGGTCAACGGCAAACCCGGCGCCATGCTTGCAGTCTACCAGCTCAACGATGCGAACGGACTCGCCATTGCGGAAGCGTGCAAAGCCAAACTCGCCCAGCTCAAGCAGACCGTCTTCCCGGATGATCTGGAGTACGGCATTCAGTATGACACAACCGAGTTCATCGAAGCATCCATCGACGAAGTTGTGGAAACGCTGATTATCGCGGTTCTGCTCGTTGTGCTCGTCACCTATATCTTCCTTCAGGACTGGCGCTCGACCCTCGTTCCGACCATTGCGATTCCGGTCTCTCTCGTCGGAACTTTCGCCGCGATGTCCGTTCTCGGTTATTCCATCAACCTCATCACCCTCTTCGGTCTGATTCTCGCAATCGGTATCGTGGTGGACGATGCAATTGTGGTGATTGAGAACGTAAACCGTCTGATGGAGGAAGAGGGACTCTCCCCGCGCGACGCCGCAATCAAATCCATGCAGCAGGTGACCTCGCCGATTATCGCGACCACCTCCGTTCTGCTTGCAATGTTCATCCCGATCTGCTTCATGAGCGGAATTACAGGCGTGATGTACCGCCAGTTCGGAATTACAATCTCCATCAGTGTATTCATCTCCATGATCAATGCGCTGACGCTGAGTCCCGCACTGAGCGCGCTCCTGCTGAAGCCGATGAACGGGACGCGCAAAAAATTCATTCTCTTCCGCTGGTTTGACGCTGCATTTGACAAGCTCACCTCAGGCTATCTTGCAATCGTCCGCTCCCTGCTCCGCAAAGCAATTCTGATCGGCGGACTCTATCTTCTCTTCACCTGTTCGCTCGGCTGGTTCTACGGACTCGTGCCGACCGGATTCGTGCCGGATGAAGACCAGGGCGCGTTCTTCGTCAACATTCAGCTGCCGGACGGCGCCTCGCTTGACCGCACGATTGATGCGGGTGAAAAAGTGCGCAAGCTCCTTGCGGAAGAAAAAGAGGTGCGCGACATTTTCTCCATTGCGGGGTACAATATCATCACCGGAGTTCAGGCTTCGAACTGCGGCTTCGCAGTCGTCATGCTGAAACCCTGGGCGGAGCGTCAGGGCAAGGGCGAGGATCAATTCTCGGTTCTGCGCAGAGCATATGCGAAACTCGCGCGGATTCCGGACGGCTCGATTCTTCCGTTTGCGCTTCCTCCGGTTCCGGGCGTCGGTACGACGGGCGGATTCTCGTTTGTCCTTCAGGACCGCACGGGAACCGATGCGCAGAAACTGCAGTCCGTCCTAAACTCGCTTATTGTGGAAGCGAACAAGAGCCCGAAACTCACGGGGGTGTTCACGACTTTCCGCGCGAATCTGCCGCAGCTTTATCTGGATATCGACCGCGAAAAGGTTCTGAAACTGGGAGTTCCGCTCACCGAAGTGAACTCCGCTCTTCAGGGGCTCTTCGGTTATCGGTATCTGAACGACTTCAACCTTTACGGCAAGAACTTCAAGGTTGAAATCCAGGGCAAGCCGGAAGCGCGGCGCGACGCCTCGAACATTCCGACCGTCCATGTCCGCTCGAATTCCGGCGAGATGGTTCCGCTCGGAACGTTCACACAGGTGCGTACGCGCTTTGTTCCGCAGTACCTCTCGCGCTACAACATGTATTCTTCCGCCTCCGTAACCGGTTCTCCCGCTCCGGGCGTCAGCACCGGCGAGGCCATGGCGGAAATGGAAGCGATCGCCGCCCGCGTTCTCCCGACAGGCATGACGTATGAATGGACCGACATGTCCTATCAGGAGCGTCTCTCCGCCGGACAGACCGGAATCATTTTCGGTCTTGCCCTGCTGTTCATCTATCTCTTCCTGGTTTCGCAGTACGAGAGCTGGATGATTCCGCTGTCGGTGCTGCTTTCGGTTCCGGTTGCACTTGCGGGAGCTCTCTTCTCCCTGCTCCTGCTCTCCATCACCAACAATATCTATACGCAGGTCGGTTTCGTTCTGCTGTTCGGCATTGCCTGCAAAACCGCAATTCTGATTGTGGAATTTGCAAAAGAGAAACACGAAGAGGGAATGACAGTTCTCGACGCCGCCGCTCACGCCGCGAAACTCCGTTTCCGTGCGGTTCTCATGACGGCTGTTTCGTTCATTCTCGGCACGTGGCCGCTCGTGGTCGCCTCCGGAGCGGGCGCAGTCAGCCGCCGCTCGCTCGGCACCGCGGTATTCGGCGGAATGCTCGTCTCTGTTGTCATCGGAACTCTGCTGATCCCCGTCTTCTATGCGGTCGTTCAGCTGATGATAAACAAAGTCGCCAAAAGGAAAATTTAAAATGGATCCAGTCTGGAAAACAATGTACAACGCCGCCCGCTCAGTTCAGAACGACCGGCGGATTTCCAGATTCGTGGAAGCCGGCTGCGTCAGCGCGGCGATTCTGGCAGGCTCCGGTAAAATTTATACCGGAGTCTGCGTGGATACCTGTTCCAGCCTCGGAATCTGCGCGGAACGCAATGCTATTTTCAATATGATCACCAACGGGGAATCGGAAATCCGGAAGGTCCTCGCACTCATGCCCGACGGCAAAACCGGAGCCCCCTGCGGAGCCTGCCGCGAACTCATGGTTCAGATGATGCCCGATGCCTGTCAGCAGGTTGAAATCATGCTGGATTACGAAAAAGAGCGCATCATCACTCTCGCGCAGCTCACTCCGGAATGGTGGATCTGAAACTCAGCAGTTCACTTTTGATTTGATGAACAGCACCTGCACGGGCTTCGCGGAATCATTCCGCATTTTGTGCTTGCGGGAAGGCAGAATCCGGACCGTGTCGCCCTGATGCAGGAGAAACTCCTCATCCTCGAACACAATAGAGGCGTCGCCTTCGACCAGATAGGCGATTTCCTCTTCAAAATGCTGGGAAAAGCCCTCGTTCGTTTCACTGTGCGGATTCAGAGACATCAGCAGCAGACTGACGTTTGATTTCAGCGGTCCCGGCGTGAGATTGTAGTAGACCGAATTTTTCTCATTCGGATTGTGAATATGCTCGCGTCCGGAAGCCCGGCAGATCAGCGATGCATTGTCGATCTCCTCAAAGAAGAGTGACGACATGGATGTCTCCAGCGTCCGGCAGATCTGCCGCAGCACGCTCAGCGTCGGATTGCCGATTCCGCGCTCCAGCTGACTCACCAGCGCCGTGCTGATTCCGCTCATTTCCGAAAAATCCTTGATGGTCAGCCCCTTTTCCTTGCGGAACTGATTAATCTTTTTACCGATCTGATTCTCTGTCATAGCCTCGCCTCCGGTTCATTTCCGGTAATATAGCACACTTTTTCATTTATTATAATTA
>URNX01000006.1 GCA_900549415.1 uncultured bacterium | reverse complement strand
AAAGATGCGTTCAAAGCCGGCGCACTCGGCAACAACACCATCGACTTCGGCAACGCCGGACGTGTCGTCTCCGACAAAGCCTTCATCTACACTCCCGAAACAATCGAGCTCGGCAAAGGCGAATACACCATCACCAACGGTGCGGGCGCTTACCTCCCGAGACTGAAGATGAACTCCAGAGATGTTGTCGTCAACATCAAAAAGGCTCATCTCACACTCTCGAAATACCGTTCCGGCAAGGACAGCAACGGCGAACTCGGCGGAGCCTCGCTCAACATCACCGATTCGCGCGTCGACGGCGGCAATGAAGTCGACGGTCTGATGTGGGTCACCAGCTACGCCGATTCCACGATCGAGATCACAAACTCCAGAGTCGGTCTCTGCGACAGCTACACCGGCGAGGCGGAAAACGTCACGCTCGGCAACACCGGCAGCTATCTTGACTGGGGTTCCTACGGCAACCTCGCGCTCAAGGTCTCCGGCACGGCGGTAATCAAAGATTCCACCATCTTCGCCGGCTACTACTTCAACGCCATCGGTGATGCGGACGGAGCGACCATCGACGTGACCAACTCCGTGGTCTATGCCAGCGCAGTTGAAACCGACGGCACGAACGGACTGGCGTCTCTCAGCCTCCACAACTCCGCGCTGCGTCAGTCCGGCTGGGGCAACGGCTCCGAGAACTACAACTTCCTCGTCAAGAAGGGAGCAACGGTTTCTCTGACCAACGGTTCCAACCTCTGGTGGGCAAGAGCCGCACAGGTCCGCGTGCCCTACGGCGGCGAACTCTGCGACTCCATTGTAATCGACAATGGCGGAAAGCTGGAACTCTTCTACGACTCCACAGCGGAAGTCGGCAACATCACCAACAACGGTGAACTCGTGATCTACGAATCCACCCTGAAGGCGATGACCATTACCAACAACAATTACTTCGCCATCAACAAAAACTCCGCGATCACGGCGGAATTCTCCGCGGCCGGAACCGGATTCATCACCGTCCAGGATGCCGCCTTCGGAGCGGATACGGTCATCAACTCCACCGCGAGCTACACGAATCAGGGCATCGGCTCTGAAATCCTCATGTTCGGAACAACCCTTCTTGCCAACGGCGCAAACATCAGCACCGGCTGGAGCAAGGATCTGAGAATCGGCTTCGGCTCGAACGCCGTCAAGGCGAGCATCTCCATCACCAGCGGAGCGAAACTGACGGTCGGCGGAAGCTCCTACATCGGTTCCGCAACTGAAGATCAGGGCGATGCGGCTTACAACGTCTTAGTCACCGGCGCAGGATCCGAATTCAACGGCAGCGGAGCCGGCGGCGATCTCTATCTGAGAGCCGACGGCATGCTGACCATTCAAAACGGAGCAAGCACATCCTTCTCCTACTTCAACGGAAAAGGCGTGCTCAATGTCCTTAACGCAACGTTCAAGTCCCTGAACTTCAACATTGCGGATTCCGGCAAACTCACCTTCGTGAACGGCGCGAAAGCCACGCTCGGAAACACCGCGACGGCAAGCACCGCAAGAGGCGATATCTCCGTCAAGGGCGATAAAACCGAACTCAATCTCATCGGCGACATCAAGTACGGCCGCACCAATACCGCAGCCGACTTCACGGTGAAAAACAATGCGGCGGTTACCGTCAACGGCAACATCGAGCTTGGTTACTTCACCCAGACCTCGGGCGTCATGGCCTTCTACAAAGGCAGCCTGTCCCTCACGGACAACGCCAAGTTCACCACGGCGGGAACCATCACCGTCTTCCTGGATTCGGCGATTGCAATGGACTACACCTCGCGTCTGACCTTCGGCGGACTCACCACGCCGAACGGCGCCATCACCATCGACGTCTCCGGTTACACGGACGGCATCTACAAGGTCATGGAAAACACCGGAAGCAATGCGGTCGACTACACCACGGTCATCTCCAACTGGAGCGAAATCGAGAACATCGGTTACACGATCCTTGACAACTCGCTCTACATCGGCAAGGCCGATGCGGAAAACTACCTCGTCAACGCGACCTATTCCAAATATAAATTCGGCGATGCGATCGAAGGCAAGACCGGTTACTTCTACGGATTCAACGCGTTCTCCTCGCTTGATGAAGCCGGACGCGCCGTCAAGGAAGCGACCAAGACCATCACGGTTGAAGCCGACCTCACGGAAGACATCAACACTCCGCTGTTCGACCTCAAGGGCGACCTCATCCTCACGGCAGAAGCTCCCGTCACAGTCACCTGGAACGTCATCGGCAACGCCGCCGATGCACCGGATACCGACGGCAAAGTCTACCTCGTCAGCAAGGACGGTCTGAATCACACCTTCACCATCGGTGAAAACGTCACCTTGAACGTTCCGCAAAGCAGCTGGGGCGGCGCCTTCTACGTCGGTTATCAGTCCATATGGGCAACCAAACTGAACATTGACGGCAAGGTCAACACCTACCTGTTCTACATCGGCGCCAAGTCCGAAGTGACGATTTCCGAAACCGGAAGCCTCACGACCACCTCGGAAGACCTCATCATGCGCTGGGATTCCAAGCTGACGGTCAACGGCAACGGCACGCTCGACGAGAACAACCCGCAGGTCAAACTCAGTTACGCTTCCATCCAGGGCGGCGACCTCGTGCTGAACAACACGGTCATGAACGCCGGCTCCTGGCTCGAGATGTGGAACCGCAACAAAGTGAACGGCAAGCAGGCTCCGGCTCTCACGATGGACAATTCGGTCCTCATCGCGGGCGGTCTGACGGCAAGCGATGCGGAAGAGGCTGTCATCAGTCTCAACAACAACTCCACCGTCAAGATCAACGGAAACGCAGCCAACGCCGGAACAATGTCGGTCACAGACTCCGTCCTCAACGTTGACGGAACGCTCACCAACAGCGGAACGATCAACGTCTACGGCAAATCCTCGATCAAGACGATCGACGTCAGCAACACCGGAATGATCATTCTGAACGACGGCACGACACTCGTCGACTCCACCATCATGGATTCGACCGAGCACACCGTCGCCTACGGCAATGTCACGGTCAAGGACGGTTACTTCGGCACGCTCGTCTTCTCCGGAAACAGCGGAGCTTCCGTCAACGGAGCTCTCGAAGGATCCGTTTACGTCGACAACCTCATGGTCGACCGCAGATACAATGACGCAGTTTCCGATGACATCACCGGAACACTCACCGTCAAGGCGGATGCAAACATCGGCGTCAGCAAGCACATGTATAACAAGGTCGGTTCCACGACCGTCATCGAAGCGAAGGCTACCGTTACGGTTATCGGCGAGCTCCAGAACAAGGGAACCATCAACGTGGAAGGCTTCCTGTACCTGTTCAGCGAGAACGGCCTCGGCGAATCCGTTGCCGGACGCGACAAGAACAAGGGCGTCATGAACGTCAACGGCGGCAACGTCTACTACGCGGACGGCTCCCGCAGCAACGGCTGGTTCGGCATCGGCGCCAAGATCCACAACGCCGGATGGCAGGATGTGGAAGAGGCCGGTTCCGAGATGAACCTCTCGAACAATGCTGTGCTTGGCCTTACGTTCAACGGCGGCAATGAATACCCGGGCAAGTACGGCGCGGCATTCGCGATCGGCACGGGCGCAACCCTGAACGTCGAATCCGGATCCACGGTCAAAGCCAACTCCGCGCTCCTCAACAAGGGCACGGTCAACCTCGACGGGACCTCCAGCATCACGGTCGGCGACCTCCTCAACGAAGCCACCGGCAAGATCAACGTCAAGGCAGGAAAAAATGTTTCCTTCAAGGCGGGCGCGCTGACCAACAACGGCGAATTCGCCGTTGACGGCGGCTCCTACCAGGGCGGAACCGTCAAGGTCATTGATCTCGACAGCATCAACGGAGCGGAAATCATCGTCAACAACATCGACAGCAAGTATGTCTATCGCGGCGATGACGGCGATGTTCTCTTCTCCGATGCTTCGAAGGAAATCCTCAAGGGCAATACAAGCTGGAGTTCGATTGCATTCGGCGATGCCGTAACCGAGGCCGGAACCGACTTCTACAAAGGAGTCAACGCATTCGACAACGGAACCGCCCTCTGGGCGCAGTTCGAGGAAAACGTCACCACCGAAGTGGAAATCGGCGCGGGCGACTTCACGGACGGCAATGCGACCTCAGCCATCCATCGCTTCATCGGCGGGAAAAATGTTGTGATCCGCAGTACGGCCGCGGGCGATGATTATGCGGTTCTCAGCAAAGACTCAACCTTCGAGTACGGCGTTGCCGATGAAGCAACGATTGATGCCGACTACACCATCACCCTCGAAGGCAACCAGCAGTACGACTGGCTCCAAGTTCGCGCGGCTCAGAAAGACTGGCAGACCGGAAGCACGGAAGCCGGCAAACAGATAAAACTGAACGCCGACGGAACCGCGCAGGCTCCGGCTCACCTGATCACGCTGAATGTCAACGGAAAAGTCATTGCCAAAACTCTGAACGTCAAAGAAGGCACGCTGATCAACATCGACGCTTCCAAGGGCGGTTCGCTCACCGGAAACGGCAACGGAGGCGGCGGATACGTGGTCCGCGGAATGATGAACGTCATTGGCAAAAACGGCACGGACTTCGATTCCGAAGCAACCCTGAATCTGAACGGCGCCGCATTCACCGTCGGTTATGCTCCGAACAGCTCCAAAGTCCGCGGTCCCGCATTCGTGAACATCACGGACAAGGCGGTTGTCACGAACATCATGCACTCGTTCCTCAACTTCCAGGCTCCGGGCTCCATCCTGAATGTCGACAACGCCAAGCTGGATGTCGGACACATCCAGGAAGCGACCGCCGGAAATGCAAGCTGCGACTTTACCTTCAACGTAAAGAACAAAGCGGATGTCCATGCCAAGAACTCCATCGTTCTCGGACAGGATGCGCAGAACGGCGACGACGGAATCTTCTCCTTCAACGTCGAAAACTCCACGGTCGCGGCAGACTGGAACATTGAACTGAAAACATTCTCCGACACGACTCTCTCCACGAGTAAAATGTCTGCGGCGAAAGATTTCATTCTCAATGGAAACCTCTCAATGCAGAACGACTCCACGCTGACGGTTGGCGGAAACTTCACGAACACCGGTTCGATCTCCGTCGGCTCCGGCTCCTCTCTTGATGTCGGAACCTTCATCAACAGGAACGACTTCAACCTGAACTGGAACGCCTCCCTGAAGATGGGCAGCTTCGACGCGACCTCCAGCTCGATCACGATCGACATGACCGGATTCGACAACAAGGAACACGCGCTCGTTGTGGTCAACGACACCACGCTCGACGAAACCGCCGTCATCAGCATCGTCGGTCAGGACTTCTACGACAAGTACAAGGGCTACCTCAGATACGACGGCAACACGCTGTACCTGACGGAAAACCTCTCCGCCGAAGTCTACGTCAGCAGCGGCTGGGCCGGCAAGGGTCAGGGCGAAACCGTTGACTACAACGGCAACACCTACACCATCGGCACCAACGCGTTCGGAACAGTCGAAGAGGCGAAAGCGGTCAACCCGCTCCTCATCCACATCGTGGGCGGAACGATAAGCAAGACCGCACTCGAAGCGGTGAAGACGGTTCTCGAAGGCGATGCAACCTACACGGGCGTCATCACAGCCGGAACCAGAGTCAACGACGGCGTCGACAACCGCCGCACTGTCGACGGCGACACCAATGTCACGGTCAACGGAGGAACGTTCAGATCGCACCTGATCGGTGCAGACAGCCAGATCAGCGGATCCATCCGCCGCAACGGCAACGTCACGCTGACGATCAACGGCGGCGACTTTGAAAAACAGGTTGCCGGCGGCATGTACTTCTACGCTCAGAACCCCTTCGATGAAGCAGTTCTGAACGGCGATGTCAACATGACGATCAACGGCGGCACGTTCGTAAAACGAGTCTACGGCGGCTGCTTCACACAGCTGGAGAACGAGTACACTGCTCAGACCAAGATTGTCGGCGACATCAATCTGACGATTGACGCCTCCGTCAACACGATAACCTTCAACAACATGGTCACCGCAGGCTCCCGCGGAACGGGACGCATCTACGGCGACATCAATGTCAAGGTCACCGGCGCAGGCAGCAACCTGAACTTCACCACCAAGCTCATCGGCGACAGCAACGCGGCCGGATACTACAATACGGCAAGCGGTTACACGGAGCAGACCTATGTCTCCGGCGACCGCATCGTCGAATTTGCAAACTTCCAGGGCGACTTCAACGCCGAGCTGATCATGTTCAAGACCCTCAACTTCTCCGAGGGAACAAACATGACCTTCACGAGCGTCAGACTCGATGTCTCGAACGTCAGCGAATGGAACTTCGGTTTCGGAACGGAACTGAACATCAACGCCGGACTCAACAGCTTCGAGGGCGATAAACTTGCCTTCGGACTCGACGGCTGGGACAACAGCTCCGACTGGACCGCCATCAACGGCGCGAAAGATTCGATGATCGCCGGCTGGGATAAAGCGGGCTCCGTCTCGTTCTTCCTGAACGGTTCGGAATACGCCGCATCCTGGGATGCCGCGGCAGGGGCATGGTGCAACTCCGAACTGGGCGTCAAGCTCGGTCTCGGCGACGACCAGAAGTCTCTGCTCATCGGCAAGCTCGCGTAACAAACGTGCCGCCCGGTTTCTACGCCGGGCGGCGCATAACTCCGAAAGGATACCAATATGGAAGAAAAGAAGTACGAAGCTCCCGCCGCAGAGGAACTCGACATGTCCGTCTACGTCGGAGGCAACGAAGACTCCGGAACGGGCGACGAGCCCTGATCTGCCTGTTTTATGCAAGACTTGACTTTGCAGACACCGGAAAACCGGATTATCCTCCGGGATTCCACCGAAACTCATCCGTTCCAGCTGGAGCGGATGAGCTCTTTTACCGGAATTCCCCTTTCCGAACCGGAGAGCACATCTCCGAATCTCATCTTTTCCAACAGCGTTCCCGAAGATGCAACGCTTCTCAAACGCTGGGAAAACGGAGAGCTCGCATTCAACAGAGATTCTCTCGTTTTTTATGTAACCGTTTATAAAAAAGAATTACTGACAACCAGATTCCGCAGTCTTGTCGCCTCCTGGAGCATGGGACTCTCCGCCGCCTTCGCTTCCGCCATGCTGCGCGGTACGAACATCATCCCCGTCCACGGAGTTCTGCTCGACACACCGAAAGGCGGACTTCTCTTCTGCGGACAAGGCGGAGTCGGCAAATCCACCACCGCGCGCCGCTGGCGCGAAGCCGGAGGCAATGCCCCCGCCGACGACATGGTTCTGCTCGAATACGGCGATCATGAAATCGCCGCACACCCGCTCCCGACCTGGAGCCGATGCAGGGAATCCATTGAGGGCGAATATTTTCCATTCTCAAAACGCATCGTTCTCAACCGCATTTTCGCAATCGGGCGCGACCCCGTCAGGGAAAACATCCGCCCGATTCCAGAATGGCAGTATTTTATGAATATACTCAGCGCCTGCACTCTGTTCACCTCCTACATGACGAATCTGCTTCCGGAACCGGAACAGAAACGGATGCTGGAGACCGTCCGCGGCGTCGCCTCCCGGCTTTCCGGACACTTTCCGCCGGCCGGAATGTTTGCACATCTCGATGCGGACCTCACCCAAACCCTGAAGGATTATCTATGAAACTCAATCCCTTTGCCATGATGCGCGAAGAATTTGACGGAACCGGAATCGTGTTCGACCCCGACCGCAACAAGGCGATTTCCCTCAACAGAACCGGCGTCATCGTCTGGAATGTTCTCGCAAAAGGAGGAACCGGAGCCGACGCCGTCCGCGCCCTTCTCGCCGAATTTCCGGACGCTTCCGAAAAACAGGCAAGTCAGGACGTCGCGAAGTTTCTCAATATTCTGCGCGAAAAGGCGCTGCTCTCCGGCGACTGACCGATGATTTTCTACAAAGGAGACAGCATGCGGGGAGTTTTCATCCCGGGCGACACGCTTCAGCTTGAAGCGGTTCCGTTCGCGGAGCTCCGCCCGGGCGATATTGTCGCGATCGAAGCGGGACGCCCCTATGTGCATCGTGTCATCCGCATCGACGGTGCGCGCATCACCACGCAGGGCGACAACAATTCCGCTCCGGATCCGCAGCCGCTCACACCGGAACAGCCCTTCCGGCGCGTCGCCGCCGCCGCGTCGTTTGACGGAGCCCCGCGCAGCTTTCATTCCGGAACGCAAGGCATGAAGGACTTCCGGAAACATCAGCGCGGCCGCCGCACCCGCGCCGCTCTGATGCGCCTGTTCACTTCTCTGGAACGGCTGCTCTTCTGGCGCTTTGAACTGCGCCGCACCGCATTTGCGGAAACGGTCGTCTACAACCGCTTTGGCGTCACCGCTGCGCACCGGAGCCCGGACGGCGCAATCCGTTTCTGCAATCCCTTCTTCCGCCTCATATTCCGTCTGCCGAAAGGGGAGAAATGAACGAAACGAAATTCTACACTCTGCTCGGCTCGCTCGTTTTCGGCGGAAGCGACACTCTTTGGAAAACCTTTTCTGCCGAAGAGCGGGAAGAACTCTGCCGTCTGGCGCGGCAGCGCAAACTCGGCACGCTGTTTTACCGCAGACTTTACAAAGAGCTTCCCGAACCGTACGCGCAGGAATTCGGGAAACTGTACCGTGCAGCAGCCGCACGCGCCATGCTGGAACTGGCGGAACGGAAACGGCTTTTTGATCTTCTGGCAAAAGAGCGTATCCGTTTTGCACCGATCAAAGGACTCGATCTGGCATTCCGGCTCTACCCCGATTCCGCGCTCCGTCCGCACGTCGACTGGGATATTCTGTTTCATCCGGACGACATTCAGCGCGCGCGTCTTCTTCTGGAAGCGAACGGCTGGAAAACTTACGGTCAGTACCGCGATTCCAATCCCGGCGAACACCATTTTGAACCGCTCTACCGTCATGGGCTCGCTCTGGAACCGCATTGGACACTGCCGAACGTCTCCAATCTCACCGCGCGGCAACTCTGGGAGAATCTGAAAAAAGACGAATCCGGAATTTACCTGCTCCCGCCCGAATGGAATCTACTTCTGCTCATCGCGCATGCAACGAGCATCGATTTCCGTCATGTTCCGCCCTGGAAACTTCTTCCGGACGCGGGCTTCCTGCTTCAGAAAGAGACGGCCGACTGGGGGAAAGTCCGGGAGCTTGCCACGCGGCATGATGTTTTCTCCCCCGATCTGTTCCTCGGAGCGTGGATGGAGTTTTTCCCCGCCGGGATGCTCCCGCCCGAAGCGGAGGATCCCGAAGCGGCGGCGCTCATCCACGCTCTCGGAGGCGCTGCGCACAGACTCACCAAAGACCCGTACGAACAGCTGATGAACAAGCCGGAAAAAATCTCCGTGTCATGGTTCAAGAAACGGCTGAACATCTATCTGCATCCGCACAGGATGCTGCGGAAATACGGAATCCGGAAAAATTCCATCCCGCTGTTCCTGTGGTGCGTCATAAAGGATTTTTGCGGAAAAACGGCGGCATTTTTCCATTTTCTCTTCCGGAAAGATCCGGGCAGCCGCAGTTATTACACACTGCTCGACGACCTTCACGCGCTCGACTGCAAGCGGAAAAGCGTCCGCGGGGAAAAAGCTTGATTTTTCCTCTTTCCATGATATATTCCCACCTTCAAAGGAAACATCATGAACGACAAATTCAAAGGTCTGATTTACGGAGCGGTCGCCGCGGCAACCTACGGCATGAATCCGCTGTTCGCCCTGCCCCTCTACAAAGAAGGTCTCACCGCGGATTCCGTCCTCTTCTACCGCTATGCGCTCGCAGTCGCGATGCTTGGAATCACGATGCTCATCCGGAAAACACCGTTTGCCGTCAGCGGGAAAATGCTGCTTCTGCTCTTCGCCGGCGGACTGCTGACCGGCTTCTCCTCGCTGTTTCTGTTTCTCTCATACAACTACATGGGCGCGGGAATTGCATCAACCATTCTCTTCGTCTATCCCGTCATGGTCGCGGTGATTATGGCGGTCTGTTTCCATGAAAAAGTCACTCCGGCGACAATCTTCAGCATCGTGCTTGCGCTCACGGGAATCGCTCTGCTCTACAAGGGCGAGGACGGCGCGACGCTGAGCACGAAAGGCGTTGTTTTCGTTCTGCTCTCGGCTCTCACCTACGCAGTCTACATGGTCGCGGTGAAACAGACGAAGCTCCGCGAAGTTCCCGGAATGCCGCTGACCTTCTACGTGCTTCTGTTCGGAGTGCCCGTCTTTTTTCTCCGACTCCGATGCGGGATCGATCTGCAGACGATCCCGTCCTGGTTCGCATTCGGGAATGTCGTCATGCTCGCACTCCTGCCAACCTACCTTTCGTTCCTGTTTATCGCGCTCGCGGTGCGGTACGTCGGACCGACGCCGACCGCGATTCTCGGTGCGCTGGAACCGGCGACAGCGGTATTCTTCAGCGTTCTTCTCTTCGGAGAGCCGCTGACGCTCCGTCTTTGCATCGGAATCCTGCTCATCATTTCAGCTGTGACGCTGATCATCCTCGGCAAGCCGCTCGCCGAACGGCTCGCCAAGTTGAGACGCTGATCAGACTTTCGTAACAACCGCAAGCCCGCTGAAGTCCGTCAGCCCGCTTACAAAAAGTCTGCCGTCCAGAACCTCAACGACAACGGATTCGGGCTTGTACACTGCTTCCAAAGTTCCGATGCACGGGAGCTCAATGGATGACGGCGCATTTCCGAACGCGTGAATCACATAAAGCCCGCCATTCTCCGCCGAGCGTGAAACCGCCTGCCAGCCAGCCGGCTGCTCGTAAGATTCGCTCTGCAGGCGGCGCATAATCCGCAGAGAACCGCGGTCAACAAACCGACGCACATGCTTCTGGTAGAACCGGACACCCTCCCGGACGACAGCAAAGTTTCCCTCCGTCAGCTTCGAGGGTTCGCCCGAAAGACAAAGTCTCCCGAGGAAGCCGGAAGCAAGCAGGTAACAGAGATATTCCGGCGTATGATAGTCGCGCAGCGTCGCCCAGATCTGGTTCCGCGACATGGGAATCTGAAGCGCGGTGTTCGCTCCGATCAGCGGAATCCCGAGCGACTCGTGCGCATCCGAGAAGCTCGCCATATTCCCGACGCTCATCCAGTCCGGACTCAAGCGATGTCCGCCCGAAGCGCAGAGTTCCAGAACCAGTTCAGGAAACAGTTCTTTCAGGTGGCGGAAATAGGCGCGGACGCTCTCCGTGTATTCCGCCGTTGCGTACGCCGGCGAGCCGTTCACGGTATCCGCACGCTTGAACGACGAGTTGTAGTCCATCTTGATGTAGCCGATCCCGTACTCGCGGACGACCTTGCACATGGTGCGGTCCATATATTCCCAGACCGCCGGCCTGCGGAAATCGAGAATGAAACGCCCGGTCGCCGAAACAGGTTCGCCCCCGAGCGTAAGCATGTACTCCGGATGTTCCCGGAAGAGCGCGGAATCTCTCCGGCAATGTTCCATTTCGAACCAGAGACCGGGAATCATTCCGGCGCGGCGGATGGACTCGATGAATGCGCCGAATCCGCCGGGGTAACATTCCGTCCGGATCGAATCCCAGTCGCCAAGCGCAGTGAACCAGCCGTCGTCAAGCACGAAATAGCGCAGACCGAGTCCCTTCACACGCTCAATTTCGGCGTTCAAATTCTCAGGGTAAGGCTTGCACCACGTTGTGCAGAATTCATTGAAGAGAACCGGATAATCCTTCTCCGCCTCCGGATGCGTTTCCGCCAGACACAGCGGACGCTCCGTCAGACGCAGCATGGCGTCTTCCACACTGCCGCGCACGCAGGTCACGGCGCACGGCATGGAACGGAAGGTTTCCCCTGATTCCACCCTGCGGTTCCAGCCGCAGAATTCATCATCCGGATAGCCGCCGGAAATATTCAGAAAATCGCTTCTGCGGAAGAGTTCAATCTGCCATGGTCCGAGCGCGCCGGCCTGTGCCGCCCAGACAACGCCGAACTCCGTATCTTCAAATGCAATCGAGGGGAAGAACTCCTTGACGACCTTCGTGCTGTTCTGTCCGAACCGGAGATTCCGCGCCGCGAAACGGCTCCAGGAAGCCTCCAGCCCGAGCGATTCCGCGGACTGCGCATCCGGCCGCCCTTCCGCGCTCCAGAACGAGCGGAAACGGTGAATGCGGTACTTGCCGCTCCCCTCATCCCGCTGGAAGGGCGAGAGAAGCCCGAGGTTGAAGCTTTCGATCAATTCGAGCGTCACCGCTTTTGCGGAACCGTTCCGAAATTCCGCGTGAACCTCAAAGAAATGACCGTTTTCCGGAACAGTCAGGACATGCGTGAGTTCGAGTCCCTCTTCCGAACGGAGAAGCGTGCGGATCACGTTTCCCTCACGGGTCTGTCCGGCGAACTTCAAAGTCCCCATTATTTCCTGCGCCTTGAGCGAACAGCAGTCACCGCTTCCGCCTGTCGTGTTGTCGCGGAGCTTGATGTTGAGAAGCGGTTCCAGGCTGATGGAATTTATTTTGCTTCCGCACGCTTTTGTATAAGCTCTCGCCGCCGGACTGTCGTTGAGCGGCCCCTGATGCGGCGGGATCATCGCGCGCATCGCGGTCGGAACGATCAGGAAACCGACGGTCTCGCCGTTCCGCAGGTACACGGCGGTCATATCGCCGCACGGGAATTCTGAAACAAGTTCAAACGGGTACATGGCATATTCCTTTTTTTTAACGAAAATCAGTTCTGGAACTATACACCGAAAACGGAAAAATCAAATGTCCGCTTCTCCGAAAAACATATCCGTTTCTACAAAAATCACAGAAAATTCCGGTTGACACGGAAAAAGGAAAAAGAAACCAACCGAAAAGGAGGAATTTATGGCAGCCGAACCAAGCGGTTACAACATCACAGTCTCCTGCACGCAGGATCCGGAAATCGTATTCAACTGCAAAGCGAAAAAACGTCCGGGAATCCGCCTCGTTTCAAAAATCGACGTCACGACCGACCGCTCCCGCTCCGCAAAAGAGTTTGAACCCGGCGGTCTCGTGGAAATCACCGACGGACAGCTCACCGTTCCCGACGACCCCGAACTGGAAGCGCGGATTCTTGCAATCATCGGCAAAAAAGGAACCGTCGTTTTCCGCGGGGCCACTTCAAAACGGGAGGTCAGATACACAAACGCGTGGTTTGCCTCCTACACGCCCGAAGAAGCCGCGCTCGACAGCACCCAGCCGACCGCCGTCATCACCATTCAGTCCGCCGGCGGCGCCGCCGCCCTTCCCTCCGTTGAAAACTCGGGAGCGCAAGCATGAACTTCAGCACAAAAGAGGAACTCATCCGCCGCCCGCCCCTCCGGACACATACGCTGCATCTGCGCTCCGGACACAATCTGAAAGTGACCGCGCTCCTTCCGGAAATCCGCGCGCGCTTTCCGCAAACCGGAACATGGGAAAAACTCGTTCTTGCGCTTCAGCACGGTGTAGTCGAACCACAGCTTTCCGCCAAAGATGCGGCGGCTTTTCTCAACGCCTTTCCGCTTGATGCCGCCGCGGCGGGAAAAAAGATTCTGGAACTTTCATCGGAATACGACCATCCCCGTGTTTCCGGCGGAACGGAATCGGAACACTTTCTTGCCGCGCTCGAAGGCATCGCGGGTCTGCGGGGTGAACGATGAGCGAATTCGCATCTCTCACCCTGGAACTCGATACAACTCCGTTTGAAGAGGCGCTGCAGGAGTGTGAAAACGCGGTGAACGGACTCGACGCCTCCGGTTCCGCCGACGTTTCCGGAAACAGCGGAACCGAAGCCAATATCACCGCCGCCGTTCAGAACGCGCTTGATTCAGCCGGTCTTCCCGCAATCGCGGCGACCCTGAACACGGTCAGTGAACAGCTCTCGGAGATCTCCGCCGCGCTGAACGGCATCGCAAGCGAAAAAGCAGTCCGTTTCGAGCTCGTTTCCGCCGTGTAAGGAGCATCCGCGCTCCGGACAGAAAGAAGCCGCCCCGGAATTTCCAGCGAGGAAGTTCCGGGGCGGTCCGTTTATACGCGGAACATGAAATTTTTATTTTCCGCAGCAGTTTTTGAATTTTTTGCCGGAACCGCAGGGACACGGCTCATTGCGTCCGACTTTCGGAGTCTCGCGATGGAACGTAATCTGAATGTCGCGCGTCTCCTGGTCCTCCTCCGGATTCTCCGGATCGGCGGAAATGTCCTCCACCGGACCGAGACCGCCGGAAACGAGGTTCTGCGGAAGATTCGCGAACAGCTGTTCGAACGCGGCAAGGCTCGTTGCGGAGCGGAACATGTTCGAGAGAATTTCCTGGTCGATGGCCTGGATCAGCTCGTCGAACATCTTGAAGGCTTCCTGCTTGTATTCAACCAGCGGGTCCTTCTGCGCATAGGCGCGGAGACCGATTCCGGCGCGGAGCTGGTCCATTGCGCGGAGGTGTTCCTGCCAGAGACGGTCGATCGCATCAAGAATGATGTGGCGCTCGAGCCACTTCAGCCCTTCCGGATCCTCATACGTCTCTTTGACCTTGTACATTTCGATGATGCGGTCGACGATCGCCTTCTTGATCGCCGCGACGTCCGGCGTCTTGTCCGCTTTGAAGAAGAAGATGTCGTCGTTGAATCCGATCGGGAACGTGGTGTTGAGCCAGCCGAGCAGATTGCCGCGGCTGATCGTCTCTTTCGACTCGGAATCGCAGAGGCTGACGGCGACCTGGATGCGGCGCTCCACCTCGTCCTCGACGGTATCGAAGATGAAGTCGCGCGACGAGTCGTTCAGCAGAATCTCCTTGCGGATTCCGTAGATGACTTCGCGCTGTTTGTTCATGACGTCGTCGTATTCGAGCGTGCGTTTGCGGATGGAGAAGTAGTGCTGCTCCACGCGGCGCTGAGCGGTTTCGATCGACTTGTTGAGCCACGGATGCTGAAGCTCCTCGCCCTCTTCCAGACCGAAACGCTCCATGATCTTCACGATGCGGTCGGAACCGAAGATGCGCATGAGGTTGTCTTCCAGCGAGACATAGAAGCGGGAGGCGCCGGGGTCGCCCTGACGCGCGCTTCGTCCGCGGAGCTGACGGTCGATTCGGCGGGAATCGTGACGCGAGCTGCCGATCACATAAAGTCCGCCGAGTTCCGCAACGCCGGGGGCAAGCTTGATGTCGGTGCCTCGTCCAGCCATGTTTGTTGCGACGGTCACCGCGAACTTCTCGCCCGCGCGCGCCACGATTTCCGATTCACGTGCATGGTTCTTCGCATTCAGCACATTGTGCGGAATGTTGCGCATCTTGAGCATGCGGCTGAGAATTTCAGAGTCTTCCACCGAAATCGTGCCGAGCAGAACCGGCTGACCCGTCTTGTAATGTGCCTCAACCTCTTTGAGAATGGCGTTGAATTTTTCGCGTTTGGTCTTGTAGACACAGTCGTTGTAGTCCACGCGGCGGCACGGCTTGTTGGTCGGAATGACCATGACGTCGAGCTTGTAGATCTGGTGGAATTCGCTGGCTTCCGTTTCCGCGGTACCGGTCATGCCGGCGAGCTTCTCGTAGAGACGGAAGTAGTTCTGAATGGTGATCGTCGCAAAGGTCTGCGTTTCTTCCTCAATTGTGACATTTTCCTTCGCTTCAAGCGCCTGGTGGAGCCCTTCGCTGAAGCGGCGTCCGGGAAGGATTCGTCCGGTGTGCTCGTCAACGATGAGGACTTTGCCGTCCTGAACCACATAATGCACGTCTTTTTCATAGAGACAGTATGCACGGAGGAGCTGGGAAATATCGTGGAGTTTTTCGCTCTTGAGGGCGAACTGTTCCTGGAATTCCTGTTTCTTCTGAATTTTTTCCGCATCGGAAAGCTTGGAATCAACATCGATGTCGTGCAGGGATTCGAGGAGGTCGGGCAGGACGAACGCGTTCGGATCGTCGCCGGAAATCAGCGTGCGTCCTTTTTCCGTGAGGTCGGCTTCGTGGTTGCGCTCTTCCATGGAGAAGAAGAGGTCGCTCTGAATTTCCTGAAGGAGACCGCGGTTCTGTTCGCTGCGCGCCATGAGTTCCGCCTTTTCCACGCGCTTGAGGATCTCGGGATCTTCAAGAACGCGGAGCAGTTTTTTATGCTGCGGCATGCCCATTTTGACCTGAAGCAACTTCGTAATTGCCTCTTCCTGCTGTTCGTCGGTGGAGTTCTCGTTGTCGAGCACGGTCTTCGCCTCCTGAACAAGGCGGGCGCAGAGCAGGTTCTGACGATTGTAGAGGTCCGCGATGGCGGGTTTGAGAGAATCGAACTGATGCGTGGAGTTCGCGACGGGACCGGAAATGATCAGCGGAGTTCTGGCTTCATCGATGAGGATCGAGTCGACTTCGTCGATGATGGCGAAATAGTGGTCGCGCTGAACAAGCTGTTCCTTGCTGGAAGCCATGCCCATGTCGCGGAGGTAGTCGAAACCGAATTCGCTGTTGGTTCCGTAGGTGATGTCGCACGCGTACTGCGCGCGGCGTTCTTCCGGATTCATCTCGTTCTGAATGCAGCCGACCGTAAGCCCGAGGTACTTGTAGACGAGTCCCATCCATTCGGAGTCGCGCTTGGCGAGGTAGTCGTTGACCGTGACAAGCTGGCAGTTCTTGCCGGTAAGGGCGTTGAGGTAAAGCGGCATGGTGGCGACGAGGGTTTTGCCTTCACCGGTTGCCATTTCCGCGATTTTCTTTTTGTGGAGCGCAATGCCGCCGATGATCTGGACATTGAACGGGATCATGTCCCAGGTGAGCTCATGGTCGCAGACGACCGCGGTGGTTCCGCAGAGGCGGCGGCAGGCGTTCTTGACGGTCGCGAAGGCTTCGCAGAGAATGTCGTCAAGGGTTTCGCCGTTTGCGAGGCGGTCCTTGAACTCCTGCGTTTTCGCTTTGAGCTGCTCGTCTGTCAGCGTCTGATACTCTTCTTCGAGCTTGTTGATGCGGTTGACGAGCGGCATCATGCGCTTGACGTCGCGCGCGGATTTGCTGCCGAAAATGGCTTTCAGAATATTGGTAAGCATAGATTACATTCTTTCTCAGGCTTTGGCGCCCGCGCCGGAACCGGGGGTCGAAAGCGGGACATTGTCTTTGCAGAGCGGACACTCCTCCGGGAGATAGGTCGGGAGGCTGAGCTGGAGCAGACTGAACAGCGGAATTCCGAAATCCGCTTTGCCGCCGCTGCGGTCGGTGATAATGGAGACTGCAACCGGAATGCCGCCGTGCTTCTTCACAAGCTCAATCGTCTGCTTGACGCGGCCGCCTTCGGTCACAACGTCTTCCGCAACAATCACGCGCTCGCCGGGCTTGATCGAGAAGCCGCGTTTGAGAACGAGCTCATCGTTGACTTTGTCGGCGAAAATGGATTTGAGTTTAAGCGCACGGGCGACTTCCTGACCGACGAAGAGACCGCCGACGGCGGGGGAGATGACGGTGTCCGCCTGAATTCCCCGCTCCGTCATGCGGCGGGCGAGTTCGGAGCAGAGACGTTCGCCGCGTGCGGGGTCGACGAACACGAGAGCGCACTGGAAGAAGCGGTTGCTGTGCTTGCCGCTGCGAAGTTTGAAGTGACCTGTGAGCAGAGCTCCGGCGTCCTGAAGTTCCTTGACGATTTGTTCCTGAGTCATAGCCATTTTATCAGAGTCCTTTCATCTGAATGTATCGGAAGAGGTCGGTTCAATGCGGAGATGGAAATCAATTTTCTTATCTCCGACATTCAACGAAATCATGGTATTGAGACGTGTGAGCAGAAGCGCGTACGGAATCTTGACCTCTCCGCCCGGAACGGCGACAGCAACGCAGCAGTCACCGAGAATCGGCTCCGCATGACGCAGAGCGAGCACGAGGTCATGGAGTTTCATCAGTTTTCCGCGCAGATCCGCATCGAACTGATAGGGCTTGTGACATTTCGGACACAGAGTCTGAAAATCTTCTTTTGCAACATCTGTCAAATCGAACTTGACGACTGCATCGCAGCCGGGTTCCGCGCAGACAAAATCGAGTTGAGCCTTGCTCTTTTCCATTTTCATGATAGGTACAATTCCCCTGTTATTTTTATATTCAAGAATGGAATATAGCATAGATTTCCACAGAATAAAGCGGGAAATGAAAAAAAAACGGAAAAAAGCCTCTGGCTATGCTGTAACAAGCCCGTTTTTTTTGCGCGGCCGCCCGCCCTTTGCTCCATTGAGCCTGCTTGCGGCAGCTTTACGCGGAGAAGTTACTGAACCGCCCGCAGCACCAAGACGTGCAAGAAGGCGCTTGCGATGCATCTTCCACCATGACTCGGCAACCTTATCAACATCCTCCGGCGGATTTTCAATATATTCCACTTCAAGGTCTATATCGGCATCAGGCCAATGCAGCCCAACTGCGCTGGCCTTGACATTGTAAAGTTCATCCAGGAAACAATGCCGGAAATAAGGATAACGGTTGAAATCTATGCGGTAGACTTTGCCGCAATAATCCACCCGCAAAAAATCTCTGGACACCTCAATGACTTCCGCCGTCGGCGCAATACCATTTCGCAAGGCATTCATCTTTGCGACTCCTTATCTCCGAAACAATTTTTTAGCCGTGGAAGAGTTGATGTTCCGGACATATTCAACTTCCACCTCAGGTTCAAGCCAAACTTTCATTGCCTCTGACGAACCGAATTTCAAGACATGCACGTGCGGTCGCTTTTCTTCATCGGAAAAACGACCGATCCAAAAGCCTAAAAACATAAAGAACTTTGGCACCGTGCAACATCCTGATACAGTTTTTTCGTTACCGTAAATATAACCCAACGCTCAGGTTTTTCAAGCAAAGTTTTATAAAAATACCGTTTTCTCAAATATTCTCTTTAACTTTGCACGGGAAATGAAGCCCCATGCGCTTTGATCGAACCAATTCGGAGTTTTCTTCCCCGCTCTTATTGACAAACGGATATTAAAATGCTATATTACCGACTGCAACAATAATTTTTACCTTTGGAGAAACTACTGCCCATGTTTAAGAAAGTCTGGACCGCAGAAATGATTGAGTCGCATATCCACATGACTCATGACAATAAAGAACCTCTCAATTCCCATTATTACGCGACCCAGTATCCAAGCGTCTACGCGGCGGCGGAACGTCTCTTCGGCTCCTGGGGCGAGGCAATCAACGCCTGCGGATTCAACTATAACGAAATCCGCAAATACAAAGTCTGGAACCGGAGCAAAGTCACCGAAACCATTCGCGAAATGGCACAGGCAGGAAAAAACATCTCCAGCCAGAAGGCGCAGAGAGAACACAAATCCCTCTACATGGCGGCGATCCGTTACTACCGCTCCTGGGGAAAAGCCGTCATGGCCGCGGGCATCGACTACCGCTCCGTCCGCAAACGCAGAAGCATGTCCGTAAGAGAAATCAAGGAGGAAATCCTCCGTCTCTATAAAGCAAACGTCGACCTCTCCTACTGCAACATGCGCGCCAATTACCAGTACCTGCTCGCGTACGGCATGAAAAAACTCGGCGAAGGCAGCTGGGCAACCGCCCGACGCGTCTGCGGAATCAAAACGAACTACCGTATCCCGCCCGCGAAACGTCACAAAAAACGCATCGCCGTCGCTCCCGAAAACTGAGCGTTTTCAACGAAACTTCCGGACGCGACATCATGGCGAAATTCTGTACCCGCTGCGGGAAAAATGTAAAAGCAAAAGCGGATCCGGCGGACGGCCTGCTGCACTGCCAGGAATGCAACGCCGCGCTCGGCTACTCCGCCTCCGCACTGCCGCACGGAACGGTCATCGCGGGATTCCGCATCGAAGAACCCATCGGACACGGCGGAATGGGTGTGGTCTACCGCGCGACTCAGCTCAACCTGCAGCGTCCCGCAGCTCTCAAAATTCTCTCCGATGAACTCTCCGACGATCCCGGCTTCGTCGAAAGCTTCTTCCATGAAGCGCGCGTTGCCGCAAGCCTCATGCATCCGAATATCGTTCAGGCGTATTCCGCCGGAACAACCCGCGACGGCATCGACTACTTCGCAATGGAGCTCATCGAAGGACGCCCTCTCAACGCCCTTCTCGAAGAAAAGCCGCTCAGCGTCATTTCCGCGTTGCAGATCGCGCTTCAGATCGCCCGCGCCCTCGAATACGCGTGGAGAAAAAAATCGATGTGCCACGGCGACATCAAGCCGGAAAACATTCTGATGACTCCGGACGGGAAAGTCAAGCTCGCCGACCTCGGACTCGCGCGTTCCGTACACGAAGAACGCGCAAAACGCGACGTCATGGTCACTCCGCTCTATGCCGCTCCGGAACTCATTGCAGGCAAACAGACGGCGGCAAATCTGCGCTCGGACATGTACTCCTTCGGCGCGGCGCTGTACCATATCCTTGTCGGACACCCCCCGTTCGAGGGCGAAACCGTCGACCAGATCTACCGGCGTCATCTCAAAGAGACCCCCATTCCGCCCATCGAATGGAATCCCGGAATTCCCCGGGAACTCTCCTCTCTCGTCATGCGCCTGCTCAGCAAAATCCCGGAAAACCGCCCGCAGGACTGGACGGAAATCGTTGCGGAACTCGAACGCATCCTCAACAGCGGAAGAAGCGCGGCAGGCACATCCCCTTCCCCGCGCGGAATCTCCGTTCTGCGGATCATGTTTTTCATTGGTGCGGCTCTGCTGCTGATCGCTTCCGGAATTCTTGCCTACCGCTACTATCAGAAACAAAACAGACCGCTCGACATTCCGGAGCTCAATCGTCCCCTCCCGCACGGAATCGAATGAAACCGCGATGAACTTTGAAGAAAAATTCAAACACCGCATTCTCTACAGCCACATTCTCCGCAGCGAACACGGAATGAATCTGACGGATTATCTCTCCCGCCGCTTTCCGCGTTTCGACGCCGCCGGGTGGAACATGCAGATCCGGAACGGCAAAGTACAGGTCAACAGCCTCCCCGCCGCTCCGGAAACCATGCTCCGCGAACACGACTGCGTGGCATTCTTTCCGGATCCCGCGCCGGAGCCGGAAGCGGATCTGCATTTCCGCACACTTTACGAAGACGGAGATCTCCTCGTGTTCGAAAAATCCGGGGATCTCTGTGTTCACCCGACCGGTCCCTTCTACCGCAACACCCTCTGGTATCAGGCTGGGTTGAAGTACGGTGAAATCCGTTTTGTGAACCGGCTGGACCGCGAAACTTCCGGTCTGCTTGTCGCCGCACGCACTCAGGAAGCAGCGGCGGCGATGTGTGCAACTGCGATGAAAAAGGAGTATCTGGCGCTCGTCTTCGGCGACTTTGCGCACCCCGTCCGGGCGCGCGGAAGACTCGTTCACGACGACTCCAGCGCCGTTGCCAAGAAAAAACGTTTTCTCGCCGGCGATTTTTCCGAAAACGATCCCTGTTCCGCAGACACCGAGCTGATTCCGCTCCGCCGTTTCGGAAAGGATATGACGCTCGTCCGCGCCATTCCGCACACCGGGCGCCAGCACCAGATCCGCGCCACGCTCTTCTCACTCGGCTTTCCGCTCGCGGGCGACAAGCTCTACGGTCCAGACGAACGGATTTTCCTGAAGATCCGCTCTCAAACCATCTCCGACGCCGACCGCGCACTGCTGCGTCTCCCGGCTCAGGCGCTGCATTCGGAGCGTCTGGAATTCCGCCATCCGTTCCTCAACAAGCAGATCCGCTGCGTATCACCAATGCCCGAATCATGGGAAAAATTCAAAAAACAGGAATCAATTCAGTAACCGTTCCTGTTTGACAGATATTTTTCACCTCGAACGCAACTTTTTTACATGAATATCAATTTTTTTTCTGTTTTCCTGTTGAAAATACGGAAATATGATTTATTATTTCAGCATAACGAAAGGAACCAAACGCGGAGGAACGCAAAACATGAAATACTACTCTAAAGGACATCAGTGGGTCAAACTGGACGGTGACGACGCAATCGTCGGCATCACAGCATTTGCCGCAAACGAACTTGGCGACATCTCCTATGCAGAGCTCCCCCGGGAAGGCTCCGACGTCATCGTCGGCGACACACTCGGAATTGTGGAATCGGTGACGGAATCTTCCAACGTCTATTCCCCCGTCAGCGGAACGGTCATCGCAATCAACCACAATCTGGACGATGACCCGGGCATCATCAACCGCTCCCCGGAAGACAAAGGCTGGATCTGCAAGCTTGAGAATATCGACCTTGCCGAATTCGACGACCTTATGGAAGAAGCGGATTACAAAAAATATCTGAACACGCTTTAATCTCAACAGTTTCCCGTTTCCGGCGCTCCTCCGCGGCTCCGGAAACGCATTCCCCGGGTTTCAAGCCCGGGTATTCTCACTTGCCTGAAAATCAGCGGAAATTCTCTGCGAACGCCCGGTGCAAAGCCTTGTCTCCGTATTTATCCTCTCCGGATGCAAGTTCGTCCTGTGTATAATGCGAACGCACGGCATGAACGGTAAGCAATTTTTCCGTGACCGTGAAGTAAACCCGCCATGTCCTGCAGCCGATACTCCAGCCGCCCTCCGGCTCTTCGCAGACTCGCTTGCGGCGGCGGTTGAAAGGATCGAACGCCAGCTGGACGGAACAGAAATTCTCCAGATCAGGTCCGCCCTGCCCGCGCAGCCACTCAATCCGCGCCATTGCATCGGGGGTGTATTCAATGGAATATTTGTCCGCCTCCGCCTCATCAAGCCAGGCGACGCGCGACGCGGGGAACGCGTCCGCCGCCGGAATGTACGGCTTGATATCCAGCACGGGCGTACCGTCAAGCAGGTCGCTGTCGCGCACATAAAGTTTGTTTTTTTCCACACGGACAAGTTCAACGCAGCTCATGCCGATCGGATTCGGACGGTACGGCGCGCGGGTCGCCAGCGTGCTGACGCGCCGTCCGCCGGGTGATACGGGCGGCTGAATGAAGGGACGCCAGCCGGAATTCAGATGAAAACAGAAAATCACCCAGATGCGTTCCACTCCGTTAAGGTCGCGGCAGGCTTCAGCGAGGCGCGGGTCTTCCGCGTTCAGAACAATCACTCCGGAGTTATCCGCGAACGCTCCCTGGCGCGGCGTTTCAAAGCGGTATTTGCGCGGACATGAGAAGACGCCGATGGGCTCAAATTCGAATTTCATTTCCGCTGCTCAAAAAAGCCCGAGATCAGGCGTGTAATATTTTTCCGGCTCCGGCAGATCTCCGCCCTCTTCATCGGTGAAACGGACTTCGCGCAGATGCGTGCGTATCACCGGCTGGTGATACCGTTCCTCCACCGAAGGGGTATTGAGTGTCACATACGCAGTGCTTTTCATCCGCGCATCCGATGCAAGCCCGAGCCGTTTCATCGTAACGAGCAGATTCCGCTGCTGACGATTCAGCCCGTCGCGCACATCGGGCAGCGAATCCATCAGCCGCCGGTACGCGGCGGGGTCGCGCATTCTCAGTTCTTCAAATTCATCCATCAGAGCCTCCATGCGGGAATTGTGCGCACATTATCGCGGAGAAACTGAATTTCCGGAAACAGACTGATGAGAGCCCCCATTCCGACAGGCTGACCAAAAGAAGAGAGTTTCGCAAACGCCTTGACGTCATCCTTTTTCAGCGTCGCTGCTTTTTTAAATTCCACGGGATAAAGCGTTCCGTTCCGCTGGATGATCAAGTCAATTTCATTGTCCTCACGATCACGGTAATAGAAGAAATCCGGAGCTTCGCCCGCATTCGTATAGCTTTTCAGGATTTCGGCAAAGCACCAGGATTCAAAGATATGTCCGGCAACAGCTCCGTTCATCAGCGTTTCCGGAGAACTCCAGCCGGAAAGAAAAGCGATAAGTCCGGTATCCAGCATATAGACTTTCGGCGTGGAAATCATCTGCTTCATACGATTGCGTCCGAAAGGATACAGCAGCTTCACCAATCCGGATGTTTCAAGAATGGAAAGCCAGCTTTTCACGGTCGGCTGAGAAACCTCCGCTTCGCGGGAAAGACTCGAACAGTTCAGAAGCTGTCCGCTCCGTGCGGCAACAGCCCGAAGAAACATGTAGAACCGGTGTTCATCTGCAACCTGCGTCAGGTCGCGCACATCACGGGAAAGATAGGTTTGCAGATAGGATTGGTAGAAGGACTGCCAGAATTTTTCCGGTGCGGAAGCCGTCACAAGCCCGGGAAACGAACCGCGCCAGATCTCCGTAAAAACTTTCAGAGGGGAAACCGCCGGCTCCGGAGTTTCAAATGACCGGTCCGGAAGGAAGGCTCCGCTGTCTCTCCCTGCAAGCTCCGCATGGGAAAAGCCGTAAAGAGAAAAAATTCCGATTCTCCCCGCAAGAGACTCACTGACATTTTTCATCATTTCAAACTGCTGGGAACCGGTCAGCCAGAACAAGCCGTGCGCGTGCTCCGGATCGGAAATCCGCGCTTCGTCGATCTGCTGTTTGATGTACGGAAGAAGTTCCGGAGCATACTGAATTTCATCAATAATCACCGGAGGCGGATTGTTGGCGAGAAACAGCCGGGGGTCTTCCTTCGCCTGCATCCGGATATCCGGCGGATCAAGCGAAACAAACCGCCGTTCCGTTTCTGCAATGTTACGCAGAAACGTTGTCTTCCCGACTTGCCGGGATCCGGTCACCAGCAAAGCGGGATAAAAATCGTTCGCCTCCAGAAATGCGTTCTTCAGATTCCGTTGAATATACATAAAATCCCTCAAATTTAAAATTACATTTTAAATATAGAGGGATTTCCGTTTTTTTCAAGCCCCGGAAATATTTTTCAGTCCGAGTATTTTTCCAGCAACTCCGCAGACGGAGGAACAACAAAGAACGGATCGCCGAACGCTATCGCCGGGTGCATGCGCAGCGGCATGGGGCAAGAATCAGCAGACCCCGGGCAAGCAAAACGCCTGTGCCGTGACTGTCAGAAACGGGCGGCTGTCACGCCATCGGCATGGTGAATCTCCGCATCCGGAATCGCGGAGGGGAAGCGGCTTCGGATCTCCGCGCTCAATCATGATCCAGACGCGCTTTCCGGAAGGAGTCGTGCGGACCAGCTGTTCCAGATCGGTTTCCTGATACCAGCGGGAGGCGTATTCCGGATAGTTCAGGAAACCGTACTGCATCTCGCCCGGTCTGCCGATGACAATCAGATCGGAGCGCTTCAAAACCCATCCCGCCGCAGTCGCGGTGTTGCGGTCGACAAGCACAAGATCATCCGCGTTGACCGGCATATCCTTCAGACACATCCGGATCGCGTCCCCCGTCGCCCTGTTCCCGAACTGCTCGGGAGTGAGCGAGGCAAGAGCCGTTATCACTGCAGGCGTTATTCCGAAAAGGAAGAGAGCCATCTTCCGCAGATTGTGTTTCTCTTTTGCGCTGCGCCACACCAGACAGCCCCATGCGAAGAGCAGAAGCGCCGTCGTGACCTGCAGCCAGAAGCTCCCGCCGAAAATGAGAAAGTCGGTCAGCTTCATAATGACAAGCCCGCTCAGAGCCAATGCGGAGAGCGCAAGGATCGCTCCGCCGAAGCAGCGAAGCATGCCGTTCAGCCATTTCTGCGCGGAAGCCCGGTTCGTGCGGAATGCGGCGCAGACCCCGTCCGCCGTCAGCATCGCAAGCGGAGGAAAGCACGGAAGAATGTACGTCCCGAGTTTGCAACTCGAAGCGGAGAAAAAGACGAACGGAATCACAAACCAGCAGAACAGGAACGAAAGCGCCGGAGATTCGATCAGAAGCGAGCGCAGCGCAATCCGCGTCTTCTCCAGCAGAGGAGCGGAAACGGAGAAGCGTTTCTTCCAGCCGGTCCACCCGGCAAACCAGAGGAGTCCCGCGGGAAGCATTCCGCCGAACAGAACGGGAATGAAATACCAGAACGGCTGAGGCTTGCGGTCGTAAGTCGCCGAGGTAAAGCGTTTCCAGTGTTCCTCCTCCAGGAAGTAACGCCAGAAATCCGGCTCCGCCTCATGGATCGCAAGACTCCACGGGAGCGCAACCAAAGCGGCGGCGCCAAGCACGGTCACGCCATAGATGAAGATGCGTTTCCATTCGCGGCGGAACATCAGGAACGGCACAAGAACAATTGCAGGAATCACAACGCCGAGTCCGCCCTTTATCAGGAATGCAACGCCGGCGAACACGCCCGCGCAAACCAGAAACACGACCTCCTTCCAAAGTTTTTTGCGGCTGTGCCATGCGAGAAAACCGAAAACGACCGCGCCGGTCAGCGCGGCGGTCAGCTGCATATCCACAACCGCAAACGTCCCGACGCCGAAGACTAGTCCGAAGGTCAGAAAGATTCCCGCGCTCAGAAACGCAAACGCCCGATCCCGGGAAAACGTCCGGGCGAGCAGAAAAATCAACACGGCGGTCAGCAGCGACGCCAGGGCGGACGGCAGACGCAGGGCAAACGCATTCTCCCCGAACAGGGAAAACGAGACGGCGGTCAGCTGATATCCCGGCGCGGGCTTCTCGAAGTAGCGAACTCCGAGCATCTTCGGCGTAACCCAGTCGCCGGTTTCGAGCATTTCGCGCGGGATTTCCGCATAGCGGTACTCATCCGGACGCAGCATCGGGCGGCAGGCCAGCGGCGTCAGGTAAGCCAGAATGTAAAAGGCGGCGAGAATCCAGAGAATTCCGTATGGTTTCAGCAGTTTCATGTTATCCCCCCATTGTTCTATGCGATACTATACCGCTGGATTTCCGGATTTCCACAAAATGGAAAATTAAGTTTTCTTCATGAAAATTTCAAACAACACTTGCTCTGCAACGATTGTAGAGTATTATATTACCCCATACACGAAAGGATGTTTTATGGAAAAGGATCTGACGACGGGAAGCGTATTCAAAAACACCGTGCTGTTTTCGCTTCCGTTCCTGCTCTCGTACTTTCTCCAGACCCTCTACGGAATGGCGGACCTGTTCATCGTCGGGCAGTTCGACGGAACGGCAAGCATTACGGCGGTCGCGATCGGCTCGCAGATCATGCACATGATCACCGTCATGATCGTGGGGCTCGCCATGGGCTCAACCGTTGCCATCGGACGCGCAGTCGGAGAAGGACGGCACGACAAGGCGGCGGGCGCGGCGGGAAACACGGCTTCGCTCTTTCTCGCGGGGTCCGTCATATTCGCTGCAGTTCTGATTCTGCTCGTGAAACCGCTCACCACCCTGCTCGCCACTCCGCAGGAGGCAGTTCGCGGAACGGTTCAGTATCTCGTCATCTGCTTCGCGGGAATCCCGTTCATTACGGCATACAACGTCATCAGTTCCATCTACCGCGGACTCGGCGACAGCAAGAGCCCGATGTATTTCGTCGCCATTGCGTGCGTCATAAACATTGCGCTCGATTATCTCTTCATCGGCGCCATGGGCATGGGCGCAGCGGGAGCGGCGCTCGGAACGACGCTTTCACAGGCAGTCAGCGCGGGCATTGCCCTGGCGGCGATTGCGGCGGGAAAATCGGGCATCCGCCCCGCTCTCTCCGACTTCAAATTCAAATGGGACGTCATTGCTCCGATCCTGCGCGTCGGAGTCCCGATTTCGCTTCAGGACGGCTTTATCCAGATCGCCTTTATCGTCATAACGATCATCGCAAACATGCGCGGACTCAACGACGCCGCAGCGGTGGGAATTGTGGAAAAGATCATCTGCATGCTGTTCCTCGTCCCCTCCTCCATGATCTCGGCGGTCTCGGCGCTCGCGGCGCAGAACATCGGAGCGAAACGCTATGACCGGGCGCAGAAAACTCTGCTCTACGCAATTCTGATTTCCAGCGGATTCGGAGTTCTGACCATTCTCGTTTCGGAACTTTACGCGCCCGGAATCGTGGGACTCTTTGAAAACAATCCCGAAGTGATCCGGCTCGGCAGCCAGTATCTTCGCGGATATGTCACCGATGCGCTCATTGCAGGGATCCACTTCTGCTTCAGCGGCTACTTCTGCGCGTGCGAACATTCAGGGATCTCGTTTCTGCACAACAGCATCTCGATCATCTTCGTCCGCATCCCCGGTTCGTGGCTCGCCTCGAAACTCTATGCGGATACGCTGTTCCCGATGGGACTCGCCGCTCCGGCGGGCTCGCTCCTCTCGGTTGTAATCTGCGTTGTCGCATTCATCATTCTCGAAAAACAGCGGAGGAAAGCCCTTTATGAATAAATCCGAACTTTTCCAGATCGGCGACATTGCAAAGCTCTTTCATCTGAGCGTAAGTTCCCTGCGGCATTACGAAGCGATCTGGCTGCTGAAACCGGAACGCATCGACCCGACCACCGGATACCGCTACTACAGCGTCCGCCAGTTCAACGCCCTCAATGTCATCCGCTATCTCCGCGTGCTTGACATGCCGCTTGATGAAATCGCCGCGTTCCTCCAGAACCGCGACGTTGCCAAAGCCGAAGCCATGCTCATGAAACAGAAGGAGGCCGTCGCGCAGAAATTGGAGGAACTGCGCCGGATCGAACGTAAAATCGACAACCGCCTGCGCCAGCTTCATGATGCGCGGAATGCCGAATTCGACGTCGTCCGCATTCAGGATTTTCCCCCCTGCCGCATCGCCCGCGAGCACGATTCGCTCTCCATTCAGAATTTTCTCGACATGGAATCCCCCGTGCTCCGGCTTGAGAAAGCCCAGCGGGAACCCGTCATCTTTCTCGGAAAAGTCGGACTCGG
The DNA here is from genome assembly GCA_900549415.1 of uncultured bacterium. Lineage (GTDB taxonomy): Bacteria > Verrucomicrobiota > Lentisphaeria > Victivallales > UBA1829 > UBA1829. Next base: position 69,433 of record URNX01000006.1, on the reverse strand, counting down.
CATCAGCGCGGAGCATCTCGAATCCGGCGAAGTGGAACGCTACGACTCCGTCTTTCTCATTCTGGATGAAGAAGACCGCTATGCCGGCGAAACGGAAGAGATCCCCGCGGAGCGCTGCGCCGTTATCCGTTTCCGGGGGTATCACAACGAATCAGCCCGTCACTGCCGGCGTCTGCTCGAATATATCCGCAAACACAAACTGCAGATTGCGGGCTTTTCAAAGGAGATCACCTACATCGACTACGGCATCACGGATGATCCCGGACAGTTCGCGACCGAACTCCGGATACCCGTCGTCCCCGCCTCTGAATCCATTCGGGAACCGCGGCGGGCGAAGCGGAAAACATCTGGAGATTAATCTTCCGCAACCACCAGCCGGCATGCGCAATACACCTATCCCAAAGAAATCAAGAGAGATCTTTGCGCTCAAACCGTTGATAAAATTCATTTTTTTGCAATTTTTCTTCATATATCGCTTGAAAAAACACAAAAGCCGAGTATATTAATGGACATGACAGGTGATGATGAATCACCCGCTAATGGAAATTGACCCTTTTTTTCTGCCGGTATGAGTTTTCGGATTTATATCGGCAGTTTTTTTATATCTGCTCCATCGAATACGCGCCCTCCTTGAGCTCTCTGCCTCTCCATTCGACTGTGCATCCGTAAGGAACGGATAAATCAAAAACGCGTTTACCGCATGCAGTCCGCCATCCCCAGCGGAGAACTCCGCGCGGAGTTGAAAGCGCGATCGACAAATCTGCAACCTCATCCGGAACAAACGGGGCAAGACGGAATTTTCTTCCGCCCGGTTCCAACGTTTCGAGTCCGCCGAGCCCGCGGATCAGCCATGACGCCATCGGCCCCGCAAGCGCGGCATGATTCAGCGTCCCCCGCGAAAAATCCCACCATTCCGGAGCCGTCGTCAACCCGTTCTCCACCCAATTCCGCCAAGTCCGCGGACGCGGACTGCGGATCAGCTTCCATGCGGTTTCATGCGCATTCCACGCCGTCAGCAGTTCCATCAGCGGACGCGTCGCCAGATAGCCGGTCGGCACACACTCCCGTTCATTCAAATGATTCAGAACAAAATCCCGCATCTCCGCCGAATCCGAAACACCGTATGCAAGAGCAAGAACCGTTTCGGCAATGCTTCCGTTTCCGTAAAGACCGTCCGGACGTTTGAGTTTTTGAAGCGCGGCGTTCTTTCTTTCGCAGGCAGTCTCCATGCGCCGCGTCTCCTCCTTTTCTCCGAGAATCTCCGCGAACTCCCGCTGCAGCTGGAACGAACGCAGCGCAAAGATATTTTCCAGAAACTCCGGCGATGCGCTCTGCAAACCGGTATGATCATTGTAAAGAATATGTCCGCGCGAAAGCCCGTCCGGTCCGGCAGCGCGTTCCAGAAAACCGCACCAGCGCGAAAAAGCGGGAAATACCGTCTGCAAAAGCGCCGGATCGCCGTTCGCCCTCCAAGTGTCGAAAGCAACCTGCAGAAACCCGGTTATCCACGGAATATCAGGAGCGCAGAGGACATCCGGAGCGGGAACGATATAAGGGATCGAACCATCCGGGAACTGGCTGTCCGCCATGTCGCGCATCCATTTTTCCATAAAAAGCTCCATGTTGAAAAACAGATTCAGCGCGTCTGAAATTGAGGCGGCGTCCGCCGGCCACCCCTGCCGTTCCCGGCTCGGACAATCCGTGCAAACCGACATCAGATTCGAACGGAATGAGTTTTCCGCCAGATGAAACAGATGCATGAGCAGAGGAGCGGATGTTTTGAAATCCAACGTTTTCCCGACCTCCGAACAGACCGCGCGGGCGGTCACATCGCCCGCGCTGAACGGCTCCGGAGCATTCGCGATTTCCATATAGCGGAATCCGTGATTGGCAAATTCCGGTTCATACCATTCATCCCCGCTCCCGCGCTTGATGTAGAGATCCTCATGAACGCTCAGCATTCCCTGCGCGGAAAGAGTTGTGGAAAAATCCGGCGTTCCATCCGGAAAAAGCCGTTCTGCAAAGCGGATCCGCACAGCATCGCCGCGTTTTCCCCCGCGGAAACGGATGCGCTCATGTCCATTCAAATTCCGCCCGAAATCCGCAACGACCGTGCCGTCCGCCGTTCTCCGGAACTCCACAGGGGAAAGTTCTTCAAAGACCTTCACGGACTGCATTTGAGCGGAAAGCTTCTCCGGAGCATACCCGTTATACTGGATCTCCCTCCAGTTTTCCGCATGAAAACCGGGAGAATCCCAGCCGTGAAGCTCCGCTCGGGCATCATAGATTTCCCCTTTTCCTCCGAATTCGTAGATTTCCGGACGCCAGAGACGGCTCAGCGGACCGCCGTTTTTCAAAAGGAGACATCCTGGACCGGAAAGTACCCGCTGGCTGGAACCGTCCGCGAACTCCAGAAAAATTTCAAATGAAATTCTGTTTGAAGCAAACGCAACTCCGAACGCATTTTCTCCTTTCCGGAGCATCGGCAGAATATCCCACGTGCGGTAAAGAGCGCATCCCGGAGCGATCTGTCCCGGATTCATGAAATCCTCTCCGACCTTCCGGCCGTTCAACCGCGGATGATACAGATTCATGCGGAGCGTGTCGTTTCCCGAAAAACCGTTCGTTGAAGCGACATAGAGCCGGGCACGCGCAATCGGCTTTTCAGGAATGGAGAACTCGCAGCGAAGATAATTCAGAGTCCGCCGCTCCGGCGGAATATGCGGCCAGTCGTATGCAACCCATCCGGCGTTCCATCCGGCAACGGAGAAAAACCCCGTCTCAAACTGCGCCTCTTCGCTCCGCTCCCAGCCTTTTTCCGTGCGGACGGCAACACGCCATGAGTATTTTTTCTGCGGAAGCAAAGGAGTTCCGTCATAGGCAACGGGCATATTTCCCGGAGCGAATTCTCCGGAATCCCACTCTCCGCACTGGATGCGGCACGCCAGCGGAACCGTCTTCACCTTCCAGGAAAAACGCGGATACGGCGCATCAATTCCGAGCGGAGCCGCCAGGTGCTCGCAGCGGAGTTCGTAAATTGCATTACTCATGGCGTTTATTTCTCTTATTTTAAAATCAGTTTTCCAAAGTTCCGGATATCGTTCCAACAGGCCTTCTGCTGCATGGAAAGACTCCGAACTTCATACTTCTTCGGATTTTTTGACGGGAACGCGTCCAGCACGTTCAAATTGAATCCCAAAGCCATATTTTCCGCAAGAGTACACTTCACGGGAATGGTCAGAGCGATCTCATAGCCGTCCTTGTTGCCGGTACAGACGGCTTTCACCTTTCCGGGATCAAAATCCGGAAAAGATGCGGCATCCGTCTTGGCTCCGTCAACAAAATATTCCATTCTGACAGGATTTCCCCGGACAATGTTGATGCGGATTGCCCGGCGATGATAACGGGGATTCCCCATATTGACATCTTCCGGGGCAAAATCCAAATAGAATTCCACAGAATCTCCATCCCAAATGAACTCTTCTGCCGAAGCGGCATGCGGTGTGGAATCCTTGACTTTCAGATTAAAATTCAGTGAATCCGGAGTCCAGTATCCGGAAAGATCCGCCTCCACGCCATCCTTTTTCAGCAAAATAACCGGCGATTCCGCCCGGTTCAGAACAGCGATATTCTCCTGATGAACAGCGGAGTAGATGCGTCCGCCATATTGCGCACAGAGAGACAGCGCAGCATTTCCTTTCCCCGTTTCCGCGAGCGGGAATATGGTCTTCTGCAGGTTCATTCCCGGAACGGAAACTGTTTTTTCCGCCACAAGTGCAGCCGCGCCTTCGGAGCGGACATTCAGGCGGACAGCATTCAAGACCTGATCGCTGTTGCTCTGAACAGAGGCGATCAAAGCACAATGCCCGTCCGCATTGCCAAGCTGAATAAACGGGGTAAATGGAATGGCAACCGCTTTCGCTTTCCGGAGCTGGGCGGCAAACTCTTCAGGCGACTGCTCCGAAATCAGATAGACCGGGCAATCCTGAAGCGGAAAAACGTTTTTTCCAAGCGGGAGTTCGCCTCCCATAATGTCATACGCTGCAAGCACGCGGGCCGTTTCGGGAATAGTGAAAGTTCCGTCCTGCGCGTTCTCAAGATTCCAGTTCCAGTAAACCGCCGCAGTTTTCCCGTTGAACATCTTGAAAAGATAGACCAGTGTATCACGCCCGAGTTTGAATTTGGAATGAAACATCGAACCGTCAAGCACCCGTGCAAGCTGCGACATCGCCGGGACGGAAGGCAAAGGCGTCAAATCCGAGTCAAAGTGCATCAGCTGCCCCGGTCCGCCGAAAAGCTGTCCCAAAAACGTAAAATTGTACTGTCTGGTTACTCCGGCTCCGGCTTTTGCAATCCAGAAACGCACCATGCGGGCTGTTGCGACCCGGTTTGTATACCATCCGAACAGATCGCTTTCATAGGCGCTGCTGCGTCCCCACGAAGAAGAGCGGTTGAACATAAATCCGCTTTCATCATCCCAGATTTCATGAACACCCTGCTCCTTGCGGAATTTTTTGATCTGAAGTTCCAGCATATCCGGAATCGGCCCCCATTTGTCGACAGGCAGATTTTCAAACGGCATCCTGTTGAGATGCGCAATAGAATGCGCTTGTCCGCTGTCATAACGGTGAATAATCATCACATCGGTGCAGGAAGCAAAACCGGCACGGATCACATCCGCAATCCAGCTGTTGTCCGGTCCAGGAAGCGGCAGACAATGCATCGGGTAGCTCGCTCCCGAAAATTTCGTTCCCGGCATAAATTTGCGGAACAGCGGATGCAGATGTTTTGCGAATTCAACATAATTCTCCGGGGGGAAATCCTCCGTCTCATTCATCCAGCCGAAAGAGTCGACAAGTCCGCGGTAATGTTTCGCATACGCTTCCGCAAAACGCAGCGTATCGTCAAGACGCGGAATAAACTTGATCGGGCGGCGTTCCGGGTTCAGATAACCCGTTTTGCTCTGACTCCACACAGGTTTCGGACCGTTCAGAAAAACAACATGCGTACCAAATCCATTCTTTTTAAGCTGTGTCAGATAATCCTTCCAGAGAAAGCGGTATTTCCCTTTTTCCGGTTCCTGAGACGCCCAGTTGCCTGGAGCCCAAGTGCGGATATGCCGCACACCCATCAGCCGAAGCGCGGCAAGACTGTCCGTAAAATTATTGTTTCCCTGCATAAGATATGCCGGAACCCCCGAACGGTATGTCGCAAAATCTTCATTCATACCGATCAATGATTTTTCAAGCGGAATTTCCGGAGGAGCCTTCAGAACCGCAAAAGCGGAATCTCCGCCTGCAAGGACTTTTCCGTCCGCATCCAGAATTTCGGCACGCGCGTGAAAGTCTCCCGGCTTCTCCCCCTTTAAATTGAAATCAAACGTCTGCGTATCCTTCCCGTTCACGGTGAACGGGAAGTCTTTCTGAAAAACAGTTCTGTTGAAAAAGTCGGAAACGGTGACTCGTACCGTTTTCCCCTTCGGCGCATCGGTGTAGGATGCCGCATAAACACGCAGAGGAAATGTCTCGCCGAATTTCACAAGTTTGAATGTCCGGTCCGGAATAACGGTTCCCGCTTCATAAGCTGCATCAGGCTGGAATGCCGTTGCGTTTTTCCCCGGTTCAATCTGAACGCCGTCAAGCCAAACCGTCGCACCGTCGTTTGCGGAAAGTATCCGGAGCTCCGTTTCAGTCCCTGCCGTATGCAATCCCCGCATGGCTTTGAATTGAGCGGTATAACGCTTCCATTCAGATGAAAGCGTGAAATTGCCAATACCCGTATAAGGAAGCCCCACGGAAAGAGTCGTCGGACGGTTCGACTTTGCCCAGAAAGAGATCGTGAAATCCCTGTTCAGAGGCAGGTGAAAAGGAAGCGCCCTGATCAGGGTCTTTGTAAATTTCCGCTTTTCCGGCGGAGTCAGCGGCTTAACGACCTTCAGCGAATAGCGTCCGACCACGGCGTCCGTATCAACACTCATGCGGTTGCGCACATTTCCATACTCTTCAACCGTTTCGTCGAATTGAGTTTCCCAACCGTCCAGACCGACTTCAAAGGAAGGGTTGACCGCAATCACCTTTCCGCTCTTCGCCGGTTTGTTTTCCGCTCTCTGAACGGAAAACTCCAGATCATCAAACCAGACTGTATTCGGCGCGTCTTTCGGCGTAAAGTGGAAGAAGAGAAAACAGGAGCCGCTGCCGCCCGTTTCATTTTTCACCGGCACCGGACGGAACTCGAACGGGACTTCGCTCCAGCCCGTGCCGACGTCCGCCGTAACGGTTCTGGCCGGCACACGGGTTTCTCCCGCAAAATTCAGCATCGTAATATGAATCTTCACTGGACGCTGCGCCCTCACTTTTATCGAACCGGAAAGGATGTCACCCGGACGCATGAAAAACTGTCCGGCGGAAAAATAAACCATACCTTTTGCGTTTTCCGGAAAATCGAAACGGGCGCACTTCTTTCCGGAAAACGGATTTTCCGAAACGACTTTTACACTCCAGTGCAGATCCGGAGAACGCATGACGCCGTCCGGAACCTGCTCAAAACCGGAATCGCTCATCATGCCGCAGTTTTCATACTCCGCCCGGCTCATCGGACGGATCACTATCCGGCCGATCTGCCACGCGGCCTTCTCCGTGTGTATATTCAGACAGAGATCTGCAGAATCGTATTTCCCCGAATAGAAAAAGAATTTACCCCGCCGCCACGCCGGCGCATCATACGCGGTTCCACGTCCGAGCACCTTTCCGTCCGCGGAAGCCTTAACCTCGCCGGAAAACCAGAGCATCCGTTCCGAGCGGTAAACATAATTCACCACATACCATGTTTCCGGTTTTACCTTGATTTGTTTCTGTTCCAGACGTTCCGGATACGTTCCGTTCAAGTAAAAAAACGTATCCGCCAGGCCCTCAAACGCTTCAATACGGTCGACTTTCGCATGTTTCACGTTCCATGTGTTCCCGGGATTCTCAAACGCATAATCCCGCGTAAGAGTGTCCTCGTCGATAGCTTCCGCAAAAAACGGAACCAGCAGTGCGGCGGACAAAATCCGCCAAAAATGTCGTGTTGTGCTCATTTTTTTTCCTTTTTTTTATTGCCAGTTTATCATTTTGAAACCGGGAAGTTTTTCAAAATCAACGTTTCCAAGCCCCGGACACGTTCCGCGCAGCGGATCATAACCGGCATTGAGCGGCCCCCACTGCATGAAATCCTTCAGTCTCATCCCCGCCGCATGTCCGTCGATAAAAGCGTAGTTCGCCAGCCCGGCCGGATACGGAACCGGCGTCAAAGAGGTTCTGGTCCCGCTCCCGTCATCCGGTGCACCATGACGGAATCTGGACTGCCCGATATAAATAATTGAAGCGCAGCTGTCGGAATCTCCTGCAAAAATTGTGCGTGATGGAGACTTGAAAACCAGCCTGCGGTGAATCATCTGACCTCCGTTCGGGTTTCCGCTGACCCACACATTCACCGCATATTCGCCGATGCTGCTGGTTGTATTATGAACCGGATTTCCCGGACAGCGAAGCTGTGATGCGGTATATTTTTTCTGGTCTTCCACCTTTTTTTTCACGCCCAGTCCATACGGCTCCAGGCGGAACGGCCAGTAAGTGGAATAATCGCTTGCGTCAATTGCCGCCGGCGGAATCCAGTCGTCATTGGAATCCGCATAACCGTTCATGGCAAGCGCAATGCTCTTGCAGTTGTTCAGGCACGAAATCTGATGCGCCTTCGACCGCGCCGCATTCAGTGCAGGCAAAAGCATGCCCGCAAGGATTGCTATAATCGCAACTACCACAAGCAGCTCTATAAGGGAGAATCTCATGGATTTGCGCATACGTGATGGGGGAAACTTGGTGAACCAATGTGTTTTCATAATTGCATACCTTCCTTTTTTGTTTTTTCTGTTCTTCCTGATTTTTTTCTTGTATTTATTATACCACATTTGCATTGTTTCGTCAATGGTGTTATTGTAAAAACAACTAAACAAATTGTCTTTTTCCGGAGATTTTATCATGGATAAGTACGGGCAGCTGAAAAATGAATGGAGCAGTTTCTGCGGCACTCTTGACCTGAACTACGTAACAACAGGTTCAACTCAGAACAGAATCGAATGGGAAGGCGGACGAATGTTTTCCGGAGACGCCCATTTCCGTCTGTATTTCCCGACACGGGGGAAATTCAATCTTTTGTATTCCGCGGAAGTCTATCCGATCGTTCCGGGCTTTCGCTACATCATTCCCCCGGTCATTCCATTCCGGTTCGAGGGAATCGAACCGTCGGATCACGGCTGGATTCATTTTCACTCCTCAAAACTGGAAAAGCTCTCCCGTTTCATCCGCCCGGCAGCCATACCCGTCAATGCGGCGGAAGATTTTGCACTCTTCCGAAAATTTCATGACCTGATTACCCGCAGTTCAAGCATCTATGAAGCAGAAGAGGTTCGTCACGAGCTGACAAAACTGATTCTCCCGTTCATCGAGCGTATGAAAAACGCTCCGGAAACGCTCGCAACAAATGCAAACTTCCCGCGCATTCTCGAATATATTGATGAACATCTCGGCCAGGAAATCCGCATCAGCGAGCTGGAAAAACTGGCCGGACTCCGCAGGGCGGAATTTTCCGCACGCTTCCGCAAAATCTACGCCATTCCCCCGAAACAGTATATCAGCCTCCGCCGCATCAGCCGCGCAAAATATCTCCTTACAAGAACCGATCTGGCAATCAAGGAAATCGTATGGAAAACTGGATTCGAGAGTGAAATCTTCTTTTTCCGCGTTTTCAAAAAATACACGGGAACAACTCCGCTCCGCTTCCGTCTCGCAAGCCGCATAAAGGAAAATCTGAAGTAATCACCGCGCCGGCGGAGCGGTTGTTCCGCCCGGATTGAAACGGTAACTGATTTCCAGATCGGCAATCCGCTTCCCCGCAATCAGACGCTCCAGCTGGTCAACAACTCTTAACGCCATCCGGGAATAATTCTGTTCAATCGACGTCAGTTCCGGCAGCCCCTCGAGCACAATCGAGGGATTCCTGAAACAGACCAGCGAAAGTTCTTCCGGAATCCGCCAGCCGGCATTCCGGAGGTGCGACCAGGTCAGAAGCCCGTTCATCTCGCCGACCGAAAAAACAGCCGTCAGCTTTTCACGGCGGATTGCATCGTCGAGCTGCTCCAGCGTCTGCACGACAACCGGCTGGCAGCCGTGCGCCTCCATCCACTGCCGGTAAGCCTCCAGGCGCCGTCCGCTGTTGCTGTTGTCCAGCATCCGGCGCGGTTCGTTGGCAAGGTAGGCAATCCGGATATGCCCGAGCCCGTGCAGATGATCCAGCGCAAGCCACACTCCCTGCCGGTCGTTGCTGAACACCGAATAGATTCCGCTGATATGGCGCGGGCACGCGTTGATGCAGATCAGCGGAATCGCCTGCTTCTCGTCCCACACCCGTTCGATTCCATCGTGGAGAAGCATGGAAATCGCGCCGTCCAGAAGATGTTCGTGCAGAAGATTCGCGGAGTTTTCAGTGACGATGATTTCGTGATATCCGCGTTTCCTGAGCTCCGCCAGAAGCGCCGAAAGCATGATTCCGGAATAGGACCAGAACGCGGCGTCCGACGCGATAAGCACGGCGATATTCCGGCTGTCTCGGAACCCGCCGAGTTCGCGGGCGGCGCGGATCACCCGTGCGCGAACGTCCGGACGCACATGTTCGTAATTGTTGAGCACGCGCGAAACGGTTGCGGGCGAAACATCCGCAAGTTTTGCAATCTGCCGCACAGTCGCCATTTTTCCTCCTCTTTTCATCGGGAAATATAGTCCGTGTTTCAAAATGTTTCAAGAGAAACAACCTTAAAAACGTTGCTTTTCCTGAAAAATGAAGTATGATGAAAGAACCATTATTCAGCAAAAGGAGCATAACATGGTCACACCGGATTTTTTGAAACGGTATGAAGGGAATCCCATTCTCTCGGCAAAGGATATTCCCTACAAGGCAGTGCTGATTTTCAACGCTGGAATCTGCAAGTATCAGGGCAAGTACGTCATGTGTTTCCGCAACGACTACGGACTCGACGAAGAGGAGTTCCGCATCAAAGAGCATCCGGTCAAGACCAATATCGGAATTGCTCTCAGTGACGACGGCATTCACTGGACGCCCGGTCCAAAGCCAGTCTTCCAGCTTGCGGACGATGAAATCATCCGCGCATACGATCCGCGCCTCACGGTCGTCGACGGCCAAGTCGTCATGTGCTTTGCGGTCGATACCCGGCACGGTCTGCGCGGCGGCGTTGCAACAACGGATGATTTTGAACACTTTGAAATCAAATCTCTTTCCGCGCCCGACAACCGCAACATGGTCATTTTCCCCGAAAAAATCAACGGGAAATACTTCCGTCTGGAGCGTCCCTTCCCGATTTACAGCCGCGGAGCCGGAGAAAAATTCGATATCTGGAGTTCCGATTCCCCCGACCTCTGCTACTGGGGCAACACAAAACTGGTTCTCGGCGGCGAGCGCGTTCCGTTCGCGAACGCCAAGATCGGCCCCGCCGCACCTCCGGTCAAAACACCGCGCGGATGGCTCACGACATTCCACGGCGTCAAATTCGTGGAACGTGAACTTCCCGCCTGGCACAGCAACTGGCACAAGGTCTATTATGCAGGGCTCATGCTTCTGGATCTGAACGATCCCTCGAAGGTCATCGGCATGGGACGCACTCCGCTCATCGCCCCGGAAGCGGAATATGAGTGCAAAGGGTTCCGCGGCGAAGTCATATTCCCCGGCGGAATGATTCTCGAGGACTCCGGAGAAGTCAAAATCTATTATGGCGCCGCCGATACGGTCGAATGTCTCGCTACAGCGAACGTCGACGATCTGCTCGGCTTCTGCGAACCGGTCTGATGCGGAACGGAGCCTGAAAAGCAGGATTTCTGATTGCGGATCCACGCTTCAGCGCGGGTCCATCAACGCCCGCGGCATCGTCGGGACCTGGTCGTGCGAAACGGAGGAGCGGAGCATCTTGTGCACTTCGCTCAACGATTCCACCGGAGCGATCGTGTAAATTGCCGGAAGCTCAACATGTCCGGGGTCGAACCACCGTTTTTTATCGCAGTAAACGGCAAGCGGAAGAAAGCGGCATTCCCGCACAAGACGCTTGTAGAAAAGGTCGGCGGTTTTCTGATCGCCATGAGGGTACGCACGCACCGAATAAACGCCGCCTGAATAAAGAATCAGCGCTTTCAGCCCCTTGTCCTGAGCAAGACGCGACGCCTGCCAAATCATCTCCAGAGCCTGGTCGCGGTAAAGAAAACGATGGTTCGGATCGGTCATGTAATTGCCGCCAAAAAATGCGAAATCGGGCGCGGTCACCGATCCCTGCAGCTCCATTCCCTTCCAGTACATCACACGCGCGGCATTGTACAGATGCAGACTCCGCAGATCGGATGAAAGCGACGGATCAAGCGATTCGCCAAGTTCGCTCATGTAGAGACGCAGCAGCGACGCCCGGAGCGATGTCGGACGCAGAATGGCGAGAGCATCCTCAAAGCGTCCCTCGCGGATCAGACGGCGCGACACGATGTCTTCCAGAACCTTGAACTGCTCCGGCTTCAGCGTCCGGAAGCGCGTTGCGGAAAACGCGGAAACATAGCGCAGCAAATCCTCCGTCGTCATCATGTGTTCCGCGATCTGCGCGGCGTCGAGTGTGCTGTTCGCCTTGAGAAAGCAGAAAAGCGCCTGTTCCAGGTCGCCTTTTTCCACTTGAATTCCGCCGATCCGCAGCATCACGCTCTTCCGTTCCGCGGAAAAGGCGCGTCCGGTCTCCTGCGGCGGCTGTTCGAAATGGGACTCGAAACCGAGCATCGCCCCTTCCTCCGCCGGGTTCGTCGAAACAAAACGGACGCCGGATTCGTCAATCCGCTTCATCCAGCTGCGCAGATAGCGGAGTTCGGCGTCGCGGTCGCCCCTCGCACGCGCAAGATTGGCATAAAGCCAGTCGCTCAAAACATCCTCTTTTTTGATCTGTTTCAGCCAGCGTTCGCACAGCTCCGGTTTTCCGGCCTGCCACGCGAGACAGGCCATGCGGGCGGAGTTCGTGAGCTTGATGTTCTTTTTCTCCACCCTGTCCAGAAATTCCGGCTTGACATAATATCCGGCGGAAGTCATCCAGAATGCGGCGTAAAGCTCCCGCAGTTCCGGAATCTCAACCCACGCTTCATACGCCGCGATTTCCTGCTTGACAACATAATAAAGCTCCTCCAGGTTCCGAATGTCCGGTTCAAGATAATAGCGGTAGAGGGCAGCAAGAACACGCCCATCCTTTTTGCGTCCGCGCAGCTCCTGCTTCAGCGTTGCAAAACCGAGTCCGGCAGAATCGGAATACCCCTCCCTGACACGTTTGCGGCAAAGTTCATGCCACTTGCGGCGTCCTGCTTCATCGCCCTGCGACGCCGCGAGGTTGCCGAGCATGTAGCACGCCCATACCGTGCGGTCGGGCGCATTCTGCGGATCATTGGCGAGCTTCAACCACTCCTCCGGTGCGGCGACAGTTTTTTCCGGATCGCTCGAACGCACAATCTCCCAGCCGCGCAGGAAAAGACGCAGCTGTTCCGGCAGATCCGGAACAGCGCTCCAATCCGGAGCCTTGCCCGCGCGCGCCTCGTCAAACGCCAGTTTCAGATATGCCTCCGCATTGCCGCCGGGAACCAGACGCAGGAAATCCATTTTCTCCGCATCGCGCATGGAGCGTTTCGGACGCGGCGGAGCGAGACGGGAGAGTGAATGCAGACGCGATTCCGGCTTATCCCATTCCGCTTTCGCCTCCAGACGCATCAGTTCGAGTTCTTTTGCAAAATTCGCATAAAGATACCCTCCGTCCAAATTCTCAAAATTATTAAAAAACCACGTGTTCGGGAAAAAAGGACCGCAGGCAAAAAGCGCGGGTGCAAGCAGGGAAAAAATAAAAATCAGAACTTTCATTCCGGAAATTCAACTTTCAATTTTGGCGGTTCATCGTTTGAACGAAGCCACATCGCGGCGGATTCTTCGCCCGGCAGCGGCGCAGGTCCCGTCAGGCTCTCCGGGAAAAGTCCGAAGGCATGACCGGCCTCCGGCTGAAATCCGCCGAAAAAACCGTAATCATCCGCCAGAAAATTCCCGCGGGAAAAACGCAGAGCGACACGCTCCGCGCCAAGCATGGCGATGTTCTTCACATAGAGTATCTGTAGTCCGTTTTTTGATTTTTTCCAGCGGAATTCTATTTTTTTTTCGATTTTTTCCCCATCCATGATTTTCTGAAGCGACGGACGATCCAGACAGAGCCTGTCACCGCGCACCGGAAGCCGGAACCAGATGATTCCGCGGTTCAGCTTCCGGATTTTCCGCACGCACTCCGCAAGTTCCTCCGGTTCCGCAGAAAGCACGGTACGCTTCCCGCCGCGATGCGCCCTGCCCTGCTCAGCATTCAGCGAAACAAGGCGTCCATCGCGGAAAAACAGCTCGTACGCATAGCACGGCAGGGCAACTTTGTAAGGCAGATTCAGTTTCTCCGCCCGCTCCAGCGATTCCGCAACCGTGGACATCCGCATCAGCGCCGCACCTTTGCGAAAGTCCAGCCCGTGCATCTGCAGCACATAAAAATCAACGTTTTTCGCAAATTCCGGAAACTCTTTCAGTTTCAGATGAACCGGAAGGACGGTCGCGGAAATGCGTTTCACGCCCTTCGCTTTCAGCGCACGGACGAGCTCCGTGTAACGCGCGAATATCCGTTCCGGACAATCCAGATCAAGCTGGATTTCGGGGAAGCGCGCATCAAAAATTTTTCCCGCAATCTCCTCAGAAGAAAAACGCAGGGCGCTTGTGTGAATGCGGTAAACGGGGATCATGCCGCGCGTCAGTTTTTTTTCCGCAAACCCGTGCGGAAAACGCGCTGCCGTCAGTTCGCCCTCAAGAAAATAGAACTGCTCCGCCGCGCGTTCGGTGCGGACCGCCTCGCGGACACGGTCGTTCCAGTCCCGCTGCCAAATGTAAAAATCGTCCGCACAAACGGAAAGCATTGCAAGCCAGAAGATGAAAAGCGCGTTTTTCACTGTTTCCCAAATGCAAAATGGCAGGCACAGAAGTGCGCAGGATTCGATGCGGAAGCGGTCAGTTCCGGTTCTTTTTCCGCACAGACCGGACGCGCGAACGGACAGCGCGGATGAAAGCGGCAGCCGTGCGGCGGATTCAGCGGAGAGGGAACGTCTCCGGTCAGAATGATACGTTTTTTCCGGTTCGGGTCGAGCGTCGGAACTGCGGAAAGCAGAGCCTGCGTATAGGGATGTCCCGGATTCGCGCAAAGCTCCCGCGCGGGCGCGGATTCCACGACTTTTCCGAGATACATCACCATGATTCTCGCGCTGATGTGCTCCACCACCGCGAGGTCATGCGCAATAAACAGCATGGCGAATTTTGTCTTTTCCTGAAGTTCCTGAAGCAGATTCACAATCTGCGCCTGAACGCTGACGTCAAGCGCGGAAACAGGTTCATCCGCAACAATGAATTCCGGATTCACTGCCAGCGCGCGCGCGATTCCGATACGCTGGCGCTGTCCGCCGCTGAACTGATGAGGATGCCGTCCCGCAAGTTCCGGGTTCAGCCCCACCATCCGCATGAGATGCGCAACCGATTCCGCGCGCTCCTCCGCATTCTGTTTTGTGTGCAGACGCAGCGGTTCATCGAGCGCCGCACCGATCGTCATGCGCGGGTTGAGAGAACCGTAAGGATCCTGAAAAATCATCTGAAAACGTCCGCGCATCTTCCGCAGCTTCTCTCCGCGGAGCGCACAGAGATCGGTTCCGTTCAGTAAAACCGAACCGGAAGTCGGGTCTTCGAGCCGCACGAGAGCGCGTCCGAGCGTGCTTTTCCCGCAGCCGGATTCGCCGACAAGACCAAGCGTTTCACCGCGTTCCAGCTGAAACGAAACGCCGTCCACAGCTTTGACGGACCGAGCCTTTCCGAACAGATGTTCGGGCGGAACGGGATAATATTTCCTCAAATCTGTTACTTCGAGCAGCGGCATGAGAGACATTGAGCAGTCGCGGTTAAAATCTCGTCGAATACAGGGTCGGCAGGCAGAAATGCGCGGAGTCTTCCGTAGAAATTCCGTTCCTTCAGAATCCGGCACGATTCCGTGAAATAAATGTCGTTGACCCAGCCGAAGAGACACGTTTTGAAGTCGTTTTCGTTGCGGATCATGCGGTACGACGCAGAGCGTCCCGCAAGCACGGCGTCGATAATCTCCCGCGAAACCTCCGTCCCGGCGTTCTGGCTGAGACTGATGAGAGATTCATCATGAATCTCCAGCTCGCCCGAAAAATAACGCAGAACAAGATCGAGGATTGCGAGCTTGTCCGCATCACGGGTCAGACGCGCGAATTTGAGCGCATACGGGTCGAGCACGCCTTCCGGAATCGCGATTTTGTTGTGAAATTCAACCGCCGCGGCAATGATGATCCGCTGCTTCGGGGAAAGTTCCTTGAGAAAATCCTGCGCGAAAAGAACACGCACGCCTTCATAGCCGTGGTCAAACTTGGAAAGCGCGTCGTTGTAGGTATTGAAACGCTTCACCTGCTCGAACCGCGCAACATCATGAAACAGCGCGCAGAGGGAAGCAAGAAAGCGGTCGTCCGCATTGAACTGACCGCTCTCTTCGATAAGCTCCGCAAACCGGACCACGTCGAAGGTGTGATCCAGTTTGCACTGCATGGCGTCGACAAGTGAACCGTCCGCCGCGCGGAAAGTATCCACATAAGCGTTGAAGCGGTTCACATAATCGGAAAAGGTCATTTCGCGTACTCCACAGAGCGGGTTTCGCGGATGATCGTGACCTTGATCTGACCGGGATAGTTCATCTCTTTTTCGATGCGTCCGCAGATGTCGCGCGCCATCACCTGAGCCTGGTTTTCATTGATTTTTTCGGGCTGGACAACCACGCGGATTTCGCGTCCGGCCTGAAGCGCGAAGCACGATTCCACACCGGGGAAGTCGTTTGCAATCGTCTCCAGCTGTTCCAGACGCTTGAGATAAAGTTCGGTTGTCTCGCTCCGGGCTCCCGGACGGGAAGCGCTGAGCGCGTCGCAGGCGTTCGTAAGCGCCGCATAAACCGAAGTTCCCTCGACTTCACCGTGGTGGGCGGCGACGGCGTTGATGACATCCTTCGCCTCATTGTATTTGCGGAGGATATCCGCGCCGATTGCGGCGTGCGTTCCCTCGACTTCGTGGTCAACGGCCTTGCCGATATCGTGGAAAAGACCGATGCGGCGGGCTTTCTGCTCATCAAGTCCGAGTTCCGCGGCAATAGCGCCCATGAACGCGGCTGTTTCAATGGAGTGTTTCAGCACATTCTGCGAGAAACTGAAGCGGAAGTGGAGCCGTCCGAGCAGCGGCAGAAGCGCCTTCGGCACGCCCTGAACGGAAGCGTCGAGAACCGCCTTTTCACCGTATTCAAAGAGTTCGTCGTCGATTTCCTTGCGGATCTTCTTGACAAGTTCCTCAATGCGGGTCGGGTGAATACGTCCGTCGGAAATCAGTTTTTCGAGCAGACGGCGCGCGGTCTCCTTGCGGATCGGATCGAAGCAGGAGATAACGACAGCCTCGGGGGTGTCGTCGATCAGAATGTTGACTCCGGTCGCCGCTTCGAGCGCGCGGATGTTGCGGCCTTCACGGCCGATGATGCGTCCCTTCATCTCATCGTTCGGCAGCGGGATTGTGGCGGTTGTGCGCTCGTAGGTGCAGTCGCCGGCATAACGCTGGATTGCGGAAATCATCAGTTTCTGCGATTCGCGTTCGGCGCGCTGCTTAGCCTCGTCGAGCGTGTTGCGGATCAGAATTCCGCATTCATTTTCAACTTCGCCTTTGAGTTTTTCGAGAATCAGCCCCTTCGCGGTCTCACGATCCATTCCGGAAATCCGTTCGAGCTCGGTGACCTGGTTGGCAATCAGCTTTTTGAGTTCCTCATCCTTGTTTGCCAGACGCTCCTTCGCGGCTTCGAGATCGTGCTCCTTCTTTTCGAGATTGCGAACCTTGGCGTCGAGAGAATCTTCTTTGCGGGTGATGTTTTCCTCTTTCTGAGCGAGACGCTTCTCCGCGGAGAGCTGCTCGCGGCGGCGGTCGCGGATCTCATCCTCGAACGCCTCTTTGAGTTTTACGACATCCGCCTTTGCGGTTACGCGGGCTTCGCGGAGGATCTGATCGGCCTCCTTCTGCGCGTCGCGTTTGAGTTTCTCATTTTCAGCCGCCACGCGCGACCCGGTTGCTTTTGCAACCGCGACGCAAACAAGGTAGCCGATGATGCATCCGCCTGCGAGAGCGGCGGCGATAATCCATACAGCAGTCATTGAATTTTCCTCATCATTTCATTGTTTCCGCCTCCGCCGGAGCCTGCGGCTTCTGCGCGGAAGCGTCGTTTTTACAGCGCCGGACAGCGGATTCCGTAACGACCAGATCAAGCGGTACGTCATGGAGTTCCACCGGCAGCACAGGGCACTGCTGACATTCATAGAAGACGCCGAGTGCCGCAGCGCGTCCTCTTTCCTTCAGGATTCTGTCATAAATTCCCCCGCCGCGTCCGAGACGGTTGAGCTTGTCATCGAACGCCACACCGGGAACCAGATACAGCACGTTTTCAGCCGGAATAGATCCGCTCAGGGGACGGGAGGAAACCGGTTCGAGCAACCCCCATTTTCCGGGAGCAAGGGAATCGAGATCCGCCAGATCCACAAAAGAGAGGATATATTCGTTTCCGTTCCATTTTGGCAAACAGGCACGGCGACCTTTTTTCAGAGCGGAACGGATGATGGGAAGCACATCGGGTTCGGTGCCGTCCGTCACATATCCTGCGACGAGTGCGGCGTTCCGGAATTCCGGCAGCTCCTCCACCTTCCGGGCGATTGCGGAATCTGCCGCATTTCGCTTTTCCGGGGGGATATCCGCCCTGAGTTTCAAATATTCTCTGCGCAGTGATTTTTTATCCATTGAGCAGAGCCTTCTTGAAGAATCCGGATCGGGAGGAACGGGCTGCGGAGCCAGGCGGATTTGTCCGAACGCCCTTGACGGCGGCACGGTAAATTCCGCCAGCCGCCGAAAAGTTCAACATTTCCATATTCTGCTCCTTCGCTCCCGGCAGAGACGGAGCGATGCGCGAGACAGTACGTTCAGCGGGACCGAACCGCGTGGTGACGGGTCAAGCCTATTGAATGAGTACGGAACTCATGATCATTTTTCCGTTATCTGCCGTAAAAAAATCCCTTTGTCCGCTTGCGGATTCGGGTCTTGGGTTACGACTATATCAACGTCCGGACGAGCCGGACTCCTTATACCCCTTATAATAACCTTAAAATTGAAAAATAAAAGTGCTGAAATGAATTTTTTTTGCAACTTTTTTAAGTGTCAGACAACGTCCTGCGGAAAATATCGGATTTTTTTAAGAAACGAGCTTGTATTTTTCAGAAAGCGGGATATGTTATAAAGCATCATGACTCAATGCCAGCTTAGCTCAGGGGTAGAGCTACGCACTTGTAATGCGTAGGTCCTCGGTTCAAATCCGAGAGCTGGCTCCATCCTTTTTATTGTGCGCCAAAGTGGCGGAATGGCAGACGCACTAGACTCAAAATCTGGCGCTGGCGACAGCATGAGGGTTCGAGTCCCTCCTTTGGCACCAAATCCACACATTTTTGAGTTCAGAAAACAATCCGTCATTCCACCTGGAAAATTTTTAGTTCCGCTTTCTGTATGTAACTCTGTGAACTTTTTTTCAATACAGCGCTGCAGACAAACAAAATGACTTGCGGCTCAGCCTGCCGGTTATCTTAATCTTTCCCTGCAGCGGCTTCCTTGCGGAGAGCTTCCAGACGCGCCAGAGCTTTCTCCGCTTCAGCGTCGCTGCCCGCGGTGAAGTCAAACTCGATGATCTTGTCGCGCGTTCCGAAAAGCGATTCCGTCTCCGTCGACTTGAAATAGCCCGTCGTCGGAACCTTCTGATCCGCCGGAATGCCCACGCGGCGCGATTTGTACGTCACGCGCCCGATGATCAACCGACCCTGCGGAGTCCCCGTTTCGGCGTTCGACGCTTCCACGTCGCCGACCATCACATACCCGTCCAGATTCAGATTTTTGCCCGACGCGCTCTGCGTCATCTTGTTCGCCGTGGATGTGCACCCGGTCAGCAGAAGACCGAGCAGTCCGATGTAAATCCGTTTCATTTGTCATCTCCCTTTGTGATGTTTTTGACGTTTGCAAGGAAACACGTCTGGAGCAGCGCAAGAACGCTCCGGCTCGAGTAGCCCGCCAGCGCGACCGACGCCGTTTTGACACTCTCCCAGAGGCCGGTTTCGGAGAGCAGCAGGTGTACCACAATCCCCGCAAAAATCGCGACGATGATCTCCTGCAGCACGCCCCAGAGTGTGATCGGTTCATCTTTTTTCCGGCTCATGATTGCACGGGATATCCCGCCCAGCGCTCCGAGTGTCAGCACCGGAAGAAGATCCGCAATCCTCTCAAGAAGAGTTTTCATCCTGTCTCCTTTGTTTTCCGCGCTCCGCGCGGGTCAAACCTTGTGCGCCGCGGTCCACGCCTTGAACGCCGCATGCGTGGAAATTGCGAGATTTCCAGCCTGCATGACGCCGTACCAGTACGCCCGACGGCGGCGGTACGATGCCGAAAGCTGACGCCACGTCCAAAGCGGATATTCCGCGTCGAAAATCTTTTTGCAGTTCTGTTTCCAGACGTCAACCGTGCGCTCGAACGTCTCGTGCAGCGCGTCCGATTCAGAGAACTGCACGTCGTGGATCAGAACGACCGGTTCGAAGAGCTCCATCAGCGCTGTCAGTACATCCCGCGCCGCCGGAATCCATGAATCCGGACCCGCTCCGTTGTAGATCTGCGCGAGTTCCTCAAGCGTGTACTTCTCCACCGTGCGCAGTCCTTCGAGTTCATACTTTTCACAAAGCTCCATGAGCTTTTTCAGATGTTCAGCTGTTGCCATGTTTCCTCCTTTTGAACGACCGGTTCAAAGTAAACCGTTTTCAGGTGAAAAATTCTGTCGGCAACCCCGTTCCGGAAACGCAGTTCAGGCAACACACGCTCAACTGCTCAAGAGAAGCTTTATCTTTTTCAAATTGATGGACAGTTCATGACCTTGCGGTTCGGTTTTCCTTTACAATTCAGCAGGTTTTCCTGGATTCGGCTTGAAAAATAAGTTTGGTGTGCTACAGTATTCATTCGCTCTTCCGAATTATTGAAACAACTTTATTGTTTCAATTTTCGGATTATCTGTGAAAACAGCTTAATGGAAGGCGGAACCGTGCCGAACAGCAAATCTTTTAAACCTATGTACCGAATCCTCGCCGATAAAATCGGAGCCGACATCATTGTCAGGAAACTCAAAAACGGGGATTTCTTCTGTACGCTGAAAGACCTTTGCGAACAATACGGCGTTTCCATCATCACGGTCCGCAAGGCCGTTTCCCTGCTCGAAAACAACGGTATCCTCTCCTGCAAATCCGCATCCGGAATCTATGTCGCCAACCGCGATACACTGGATACACTCAGCACATTCAACCGAGTAATCCTGATTCCGCATTTTCATTTTCACTCTCAAATCAGCGTTTTTTTTGAACTCCGGCTCAGCGCGATTCTCCAGACACTCGCCTCGCGCGGATACCTCGGGCATCCACTGTTCCGCGAAGAGATGACCTCGGCTCACCTTCATGTCTTCGGCGACCGCGTCTGCGGAATCATGGGCGGGAACTCCATGGCAAAAGAGCTTACCGTTGCCAACAATCCCGCTCCGCTCATGCTCGTAAATGCGCCGATGGAAATTCAGCCGAACCGCAAGCTCTGCGTCAGCCGCTACGATTTCCGGAAACTCATTGATCTCTCCCGCAAATTCATCGAACGCAAAAATCCGCCGAAAGTGATCCGCATCGTCACAGAACCGGCCTATCATGTTTCCGATATGGAAGCGGAAATTTTTCCGGGAATGCGGCAAATTGATATTGAAAACTTCTCTCATGTACATACGGCTATCGACACCGGACGCCGTCTCGCGACAGAACTGTTTGAGGATATTGAAAACGGAACGTTCTTCTGGATTACGGATGATTATGTTGCGCTCGGCTTCTGCGAAGTCTGTCTCAAGCACGGGCTTGACATGAATACGCGCGGTCAGATTCTCGTGAACGCCTCGCCCTCGCTGCCGGTCATGGAGGCGCTCCGCTTCCCCGTCATCGGATTCTGCCCGGTTCAGATCGGAATCGCCTCAACTTCTTATTTCTGTGATTTTCTTGAAACGCCGCGCGAAAAACGTTCGCTGAAAGAACTGCTGATTCAGCCCTCCGCGAATTCACTCGCGCAGGACTGAACCCTCCGGCGCGCCTCAGAGAGCGCTCAAAGTCTCCTTCAGCGCGGCAATGGAACCTTCGGTCATCTGGTCAAGAAGATCATCCGGCGTATTCAGCGGCGGCAGGAAATAGAAGCTGTCGCCGATCGGACGCAGCAGAACGCCGTGGTTCACCACACGTTTGAAGAAATCAAATCCAACCCGTTTTTCCTTCGGGAAGGGTTTTCCGGTTGCGGGATCGACGATATCCGCGGCGACCGCGAAACCGACTCCGCGCAGATTCGTAAGAGCTCCGGTTTCATCGGCGACACGCTGCATTCTGGCCCGGAGTTCCGGTGCACGCTTTGCAACGGAATCCACAATTTTCTCCTCTTTCAGGGTCTGAATCACTGCGAGCGCAGCGGCTGCGCCGGGTGCGTAACCGGAGTACGTCGTCGAGTGCATGAAGGTGCGTCCGGTAGAGTAATCCGCATAGAAGGCGTCGAAAACTTTGGACGAAGTCATGACGACCGCCATCGGAGCGAAACCGGAGGTGAGACCTTTGGAAAGCGTCATGAAATCCGGACGGATTCCCGCCCAGTCGCAGGCGAACCATTTTCCGGTGCGTCCGAAACCGGTGAAAATTTCATCGGCAATCAGCAGAACATTGTTCGCAGTCGCCCACTTGCGCAGACGGCGGAGGAAGTCGGGGGAATAGACGCGCATTCCGCCGGCGCCCTGAATGACCGGTTCAAAGGTGATCGCGGCAAGAGTCGGAGCGAGCGGGGCAAGAGCATCTTCAACCTGTTTCCACTCCGCATCGGGCATGGCGTCCCAGTCGGCGGCATCGGGGCCGGTGCGGTACGGAATTGGTTCGAGCTTGTGCATCGGGGGAACGAGGTGTTCAAACGGCTTGGAATAGATTTCGCAGTCGCCGACGCCCATCGTGAGAACCGTTTCGCCGTGATATCCGTTGCGGAGTCCGGCGTAATGAATCTTCTCCGGATGCCCGGTCTGCGCATGATACTGCATGCTCATTTTCAGCGCGACTTCCACGGAAACGCTGCCGTTTTCCGCAATGAACACGCGGTCGAGCGGCGGCAAAAGCTCCGCAAGCGTCGCGCAGAGCTCCGCAACTGGTTCCGCAACGCAGTTCGCCATGATGACATGTTCGAACTTCATCACCTGATCGACAAACGCCTTGCGCACGGCGGGATGTGAATGCCCCAGACTCTTGCACCACCAGGAGCTGATACCGTCGACAAGAACGCGTCCGTCACGGAGGAACAGACGCGAGCCGCGGGCGGAATCAACGAGCAGCGGTTCAAAATTTTCATAATCTTTCATCTGGGTTGCGGGACGCCAGAAGTGACGGAGATCTTTTTCGACAATCGGGTTCATTTCACCGTTTCCTTTTTCTTTTCCCGGATGATATTGAGTTTCATCCGGACAATCTGTTTGAGTTTTTCCGGGAGCTCCGGACGGGCGAGGCAGCGGGTGAGCAGAGCATCCGCTTTTACGCTTTCCCCCCGCGCGGCGAGGGTATCCGCCATGCCGAGGAGCGCGGCGGTATAATCAGCAATGCGTTTGTCCGGCGGAAGAAGCGCGGCAAGACGCGGTTCGCCTTCGCCGTTGCGGACAAGGTCTGCGCCGAGACGCGTGAAGAACGAGACCTCTCCCGCACGAACCGGGATGCGGTCTCCGGCTTCAACCGTCCGCCGGAAAGCCTCCGCCGTCCACTTGTGCGTGTAGAGAATGTTGATGAACGTATTGTACGCCGGGGCTAGCACGGGAACGGAAGCGCCGGCGGCGAGTTTGTCGAATTCCGAAACGGCGGCGTCTGTCCCGCGCAGTTCCGCGATGCAGCGGACGCGTTCACCGAGCACGGCGCCATAAACCCGCGGGGGAAGTCCGGGCGTGTTCCGGATTTTGTCGAGAACCTCGAGCGCACGGTCAAAACTGCGTTCGCCGATGTAGGACATGTAATCGGAGAAATCGAAGAAGTGCGCGGGAATTGCGGAGGTTTTCTTTTCCGCTTTCCGCATGATGCCGTTGAGCCGGCGCGCCTCCGCGTAGAGTTTCCGGCGGAAGAGCGCGGAGTCTGCGGAAGTGTAATGTTTCATCAGCGACGCGTCACCCGGGGCGGCGTCCCGGAGCAGACGTTTCATTTCCGCGATTTCCGGAACCGGGTCGTCCGTGCGTTCCTTCCGGAGAGAGTACCCGAGCGCAAGCAGAGCGGCAAGCAGGATGATTGCCGGTTTGATCAGAATCCGTTTGTTGAACGTCATGGAGCACCTCGCGTAATACAATCCTTTAAAATACACGTTCTTTCCGTTTTTTTCAACCGGAGAACAAAAAAACGCCGCATGGAATTTCTGATCCATGCGGCGTACAGATTGCTTGGCGTGCGGAATTATTTCTTTACATCCAGCTTGATTGCTGCCTGCGCGGCGGCAAGGCGGGCAATCGGAACGCGGAACGGACTGCAGGAAACATAGCTCAGCCCCATCCGGTGGCAGAACTCCACGGATTTCGCTTCACCGCCCTGCTCTCCGCAGATGCCGATCTTGAGTCCGGGACGAACCGCGCGGCCGGCGCTGACGGCAAAGTCAATCAGCAGACCGACACCGTCCTGGTCGATCGTCTGGAACGGATCGGCGGCCAGAATCTTCTTGTCCAGATAGCTTCCGAGGAAACCGCCGATGTCGTCGCGGCTGAAGCCGAACGTCATCTGGGTCAGGTCGTTTGTTCCGAAGGAGAAGAATTCCGCCTCTTCCGCAAGTTCCGCGGCGAGAAGCGCGGCGCGCGGGATTTCGATCATGGTTCCAACCATATAATCGAAGTTTTTGAGTTTGAATTTCTTTTTGACCTCCTCCGCGACGCGGGAGACGATCTCCTTCTGATTTTTGATTTCACGCGCATCGCAGGTGACGGGGATCATGATTTCCGGTTTGCACTTCACACCTTCCTCTTTGCCGAGTTCGGCGGCGCATTCAAAAATCGCGCGTACCTGCGTTTCCGTAATCGCGGGGTTGATGATGCCGAGACGCACTCCGCGGAATCCCATCATCGGGTTCGTTTCATGGAGCGCGGCGGCGCGTTTCTGAATTTCGTCAACGGAGATGCCGAGGCTTCCCGCGAGCTCCTCAATCTTGTCCGCGCTTTTCGGAATGAATTCATGCAGCGGCGGATCCATCAGGCGGATCGTGACGGGAAGTCCCTTCATCGCGCTCATCGTCGCCTTGATGTCCTTCTTCATGAACGGGAAAAGCTCTTTCAGAGCGGCGACACGCTCGGCTTCGGAGGAGCAGAGAATCATTTTGCGCAGAGCGAACAGCGGAGCTTCGCAGTCCTTGCCGTAGAACATGTGCTCGATACGGAAGAGCCCGATGCCTTCCGCGCCGAATGCACGGGCGGTTTCCGCATCCGCCGCGGTATCGGCATTTGTGCGGACGCCGAGAACGCGGTACTTGTCGGCAAGCTTCATGAACTTCTGGAAACGCGGATTTTCGCTCGAGTCCATTGTTTCAACCTTGCCTGCATAGACATAGCCGCGGGTTCCGTTCAGGCTCAGAATATCGCCTTCTTTGAAGGAGAATTTACCAACCTTGACGGTCTTTTTGCTTTCGGAGATCGCGAGTTCGCCGGCACCGACGATGCAGCATTTGCCCCATCCGCGGCAGACGAGTGCGGCATGGCTGGTCATGCCGCCGCGGGCGGTCAGGATGCCGCTTGCCGCGCGCATGCCCTCGACGTCTTCCGGATTGGTTTCCTCTCGAACGAGGATGCAGGGGATCTTTTTTGCGGCGAGAGCCATTGCCTCTTCGGAGGTGAAGACGATCCGTCCGACCGCTCCGCCCGGTCCGGCGGGAAGCCCCTTGACCACGATTTCCGCCTTTTTCTCGGCTTTCGGATCAAGAATCGGATGCAGGAGTTCATCGAGCTGCGAGGGGGAAAGACGCATGACAGCGGTCTTCTCGTCAATCAGCTTCTCTTTGAGCATGTCCATTGCCATATTGAGCGCAGCGGTTCCGGTGCGTTTGCCGACGCGGCACTGGAGCATGTAGAGTTTCTTTTCCTGAATGGTGAACTCAATGTCCAGCATGTCATGATAGTGCTGTTCGAGTCGGTTGCGGATATCGAAGAGCTGCTCGTAGATTTCGGGGAGCAGTTCCTGCATCGAAGGCAGGGATTTGTTCTGCTCGTTCTTCGTTTCATCATTGAGCGGATTCGGCGTGCGGGTTCCGGCAACGACATCCTCGCCCTGGGCGTTGACAAGCCATTCACCGTAGAATTTGTTGTCGCCGGTCGCCGGGTCGCGGGTGAACGCCACGCCGGTTGCGGAGGATTCGCCCATGTTTCCGAAAACCATCGACTGAACGTTGACGGCGGTACCCCAGTCGTCCGGGATGCCTTCGATGCGGCGGTAGGAAACCGCTTTTTTGCCGTTCCAGCTTTTGAACACCGCCATGATTCCGCCCCAGAGCTGCTGCATGGCATCATCCGGGAACTCTTTTTTCAGAACCTGCTTGACGGTCTTTTTGAAATCTTCGCAGAGCTTCTTGAGGTCGGCGACTTTGAGATCAGTATCGGATTTGTAGCCTTTTTTGTTTTTGAGAGCTTCGAGTTTTTCATCAAGAAGCTTGCGGATGCCTTTGCCCTCTTCCGGCTCAATGCCCTCCGCTTTCTCCATGACGACGTCGGAGTACATCATGATGAGACGGCGGTAGGCGTCGTAAACGAACCGTTCGTTCTTCGTCTTCTTGATGAGTCCGGGAATGGTCTTGGAGGAAAGCCCGACGTTGAGAACGGTCTCCATCATTCCGGGCATGGAGGAACGCGCGCCGGAGCGGCAGGAGACGAGCAGCGGATTGGCTGCGGAACCGAACTCCATACCCATGACCTTTTCCACTTTTTTGAGAGCGGCAAGCACTTCCGCTTCAAGCGTTGCGGGAATTCTGTTCTCACGGAAATAATCGACGCAGCATTCGGTGGTGATGGTGAATCCGGCGGGAACCGGAAGTTCCAGATTCGCCATTTCAGCGAGGTTGGCGCCTTTTCCGCCAAGCAGTTCCTTCATGTCTGCGCGTCCCTCGGAGATTCCTTTTCCGAACAGGTAGACATACTTTTTTGCGGGTTCCGTTTTTTTGGCGGCGGTCTTCTTTGTCGCGGTCTTCGCAGTCTTCGCGGTTTTCTTCACGACTGCGGCGGGCGCAGTCTTCTTTGCTGCGCGTGCGGTCTTCTTCTCTGCCATAAGATACTCCCTTCTCTTCTTTTGCGAGTTATGGCCGACCGGGTCTAAACCCTCGCCCGGTCTTACTGTCACTAAAACGATTCAAACGCCTTGACGATTTTCTCCTGATCCGGATGCGTATCATAATCAATCATGACGAAACACCCGTTCCGGAGCGCTTTGAATTTTTTACCGTTGATATAGAGCACACCGGAATCTTCGACAAGCTGATAGCGGTGCAGCTGTTTTTTGCGTTCGAGATTGTACTTGTAGATCCCGACTTCACGTTCGCCGATGCGGAACGCATACGCGGCTTCCGCCTGTGCAAGGTTCGTGACAAGCCCCGTCACAGCGGAAACTTTGATTCCGTTCTGCGCAAAGTGCTGGACAAGTTCGGGGAACGTTTTTTCATAGTTGCCGGGAGTGAAACATGCGGTAAGTGCAGACAGGGACAGTGCGGCAAGCGCACACAAAACAAGGTTCAGATATTTTCTCATTTTTCCTCAAAACAGATCAGTTCTCATCAGTTCGAAAGCAACATAGCATCATTGCGGAAGAAAATCAAGGGGAAAATTTCCCGGAATGCGTTTTTTGCCAAAAAAAGCGGGAGAACCGCTTGTCGCGGCGGTTCTCCCCGCAAAAATCTTACAGGGAACCTTTGGTCGAGGGAACGCCCTTCACGCGCGGATCAACCGTAACAGCCGTGCAGAGGGCGCGTCCGAACGCCTTGAACACAGCTTCGAATGTGTGATGCGTCTCGCCCGGATTCAGAATTTTGATGTGAAGATTCATTCCGCAGGTATTGGAAAGTGCACGGAAGAACTCGCCGAACAGAGCAACATCAAGCTCGCGGATGTACTGCGCCGGCGCGGGCGCGTCGTAAACCAGATAGGGACGTCCGGAAAGGTCGAGCGCAACAAGGGCGAGCACCTCGTCCATCGGCAGGATGATGTGTCCGTAACGCGTGATTCCCGCCTTGTCGCCAAGCGCGTCGGCAATCGCTTTTCCGAGCGCGAGCCCGGTATCCTCCATCGTGTGGTGGCAGTCGATTTCCAGATCGCCTTTGACCTGAACATCGAGGTCGAACTTGCCGTGTTTTGCGAAAAGCGTGAGCATGTGATCCATGAACGGAATGCCCGTAAAAACGCGTGAGTTCCCCTCTCCGTCAAGGTTGATGGCTATGGCGATGTCGGTCTCTTTCGTCGTGCGGATCACTTCTGCTTTTCTCATAAAAAATCTCCTGTTTTCGGGAAATGTACCGTCAAAATGCAAAAAATCAATCAAAAAATGCGAATATTTCCCGATTTTCTGCATTTCAGCACTGGAAAGATTGAATTTTTGCGCTACATTGTAGCGGATATAAATAACCATGACAGGTGCGGCTATGCGCAGGATCATAACAGTTGATTTGAAAGGACATGTGAACGCTCCGGCGTTCCGCCCGTTCATCTGGAAAATGGCGGCCGAGGCAAAACTCGGCGGCTGGGTCGCGGCTACCCCGGACGGCGCAAGACTGCGGCTCTCCGGCGAGGAAGACGTCATCACGGAATTTCTCCGCGCCCTCCCCGCAAAACTTCCGCGGGCATTCCACCTGACCGCAATCAGCCTGGTTCAGAGGGATGTCGCGCCGCCCGATCCCCCCGAAGGCCCCGCACCGTTCAAACTGCTCGGCCCCGCCATCATCGGCGACGGCATGGAGGCGGACAAGGCGCCGTGTCCCGACTGCGTACGCAAGATGCTCGATCCCGAATCGCGCTTCTATCACTATCCGTTCGTCTCGTGCCGCAACTGCGGTCCGCGCTATTCCATTGCCACGATGGCTCCGTTCAACCGCCGCAACTCCGCGTTCATGGCGTTTCCGCCCTGCAAAGAGTGCGCGGAAGAGGAGAAGGCGGAACATTCCGGAAACCCGAACCAGACCTGTCCCGTCTGCGGCCCCAGCGCCCTGCTCATGACCCGCACCGGGGAGATTGCCGACTCCTATTCCCCGCTCGAAACCGCCTGCGACAAGATCCAGAAAGGCGGAATTATCTCCGTCAAAACTTACGACGGCTTCATCACTCTCTGCGATGCGCTCAACCGCGACGCCGTGGCGGAACTGCGGAGACGCAAGAACGTACTCGACAAACCCGTCTCCATCATGGTGCGCGACCTTGAAGTTGCCCGCCGCTACTGCATCTGCTCCGAACTGGAGGAACAGATGCTCTCCTCGCCGGCCGCACCGGTCGTGATCCTCCGGAGACGCGAAGACGCCCCGCTCGATCCGGACTTGTTCTGTCCCGACTTTCCCGAAACGCTCGGTCTCGCCATGGCGCCGACCGCGATGCTGCGTCTGCTCTTCGAAAGCCGTCCCACGCCCGAATCGCTGCAGGGGCAGTTCGACGCATTCGCATTCGTCGGCGGTCCGAAACCGGTCGATCCCGATGATGCGGGCGGCGACTCCGACTTTTTCGCGAACGCGCAGTATTCCGATTATATTCTCACGCACGATCTGAAAATCTGGCAGAACGGCGGCTCCTCGGTTCAACTCGAAGAAGACGGCAAAGTTCTGGTCCGCCGCCGCTCGCGCGGAATCTGTCCGACTCCGCTGAAGCTGAACCGTTCACTGCGGCGGGTTGTGCTCGCGCTCGGCTCGGACCGCGCCTCCGCCGTCGCGCTGGGCTACCGCAACAACATCGCGGTTTCCCAGCAGATGGGTTCAATTCTAACCGACTGTGACGCCCGCGCACTCTCGCTCGTCGGCGAACGCCTTCTGATGCTCTATGCGCAGGTTCCCGACATTCTGGTCTGCGACATGGACATCAACACGCTTTCCGCCGCGGAAGCCCTCCGCTTCGCCGAACGCTGTTCGCTCCCCCTCGCCACGGCACAGCGGCATCATGCGAATGCTCTTGCATGCATGGCGGAACACGCCCTTCCTGAATCGCTTGCGCTGATCCTCGACGGCGGCGCATACGGGCCCGACGGCGCAATCTGGGGAGCGGAAATGATGGACATCACTCCGTCCGCCTTCCGCCGCCTCGCCACATTTTCCCCGCTGAGAATCCCCGAACCGCCGGAAGACAGCAGCGCCCTTCCCTCCCCCGCGGAAATTCTGCTCAGTGCACTCGAACAGAAAAAACTGCCGCCCTCCGAAGCACTCCTGCGGAAACTAGCCCTTACTCCGGAATCGTATTCCGCCTCGCTTGCGGAGCGCGAAAAACAGGATCGTATCCGCACACACGCCGCACTCCCACTCTTCGAAGCTGTCGCGGCGGCCATTCGCGAAAAGCCCTCCGCACGCACCTACGATACGCAGGTGCTCGTCCGCATGGACGCCGCAATCTGGCGCGGCGCGGATGCGGTGAAAGCGGAAACACTTCTCCCCCGTTTCGCATATGAAGTGCATGAAGATGACGGGCTGACGGTCGTAAACTGGACGGATACCGTCCGCTCGCTTCAGGATCCCTCCTGGATGGCGGGCTTCAGCACAGGCGATCTGCTGTATGCGTTCTTTCTTTCGGTTGCCCGCGCCCTGGGCGACATGGCGGAGCTGGGGCGCGAACGCAGCGGACGGAACACCGTCGTTCTTTCAGGTTCCGTATTTCTGAACCGGGCGCTCACCCGCCTGACCCGAACCGAGCTGCAGCGCCGCGGTTTTGATGTTTACACGCATGAAAAAACCTCTCCCGACCAGTCTTCCGTCTGTATCGGACAGGCCGTCTTCGGCGGCATGAGTTGAACCGGAAAAACAGAATTAATTGCAAAAAACCGCTTGCTTTTTCGCATTCTGATGCTATATTTATGTTTTATGTATCCGAAAAAGGGACGGCGTGTTGCTGTCCGTGCTCCATGAATCAACCCGGAGTCTTTTCGGAACACTCATAAAACAGACGTCTTCACGGCTCTATAAAAAACTAAGGAATGAGCCGGAGCAAAGCGTCGTAAAAGAAGAAAGAGAGTATCAGATGCCGATCTCAGTAAAAGATCTGCTCGAAGCCGGATGTCATTTCGGTCATCAGACAAAACGCTGGAACCCCAAAATGAAAGAGTTCGTCTACGGTTCCAAGAACGGTATTTCCATCATCGACCTCACCAAGACCATTCACCAGATCGCAGATGCCTGCAATTTCCTGCAGCGCGTCGTCATGAACGGCGGAAATATTCTCTTCGTCGGCACGAAACGCCAGGCTCAGCAGATCGTCAAGGATGCTGCTGAAGCAACCAATATGAACTACGTCTCCGAACGCTGGATGGGCGGTATCCTCACCAACAACGTCACCATCCGCAAGTCCATCAAGAGAATGCAGGAAATCGACGCCATCGTCGGCGACGAAGCAGCTTCCGGACTCAAGAAGAAAGAGATCGTAACCCTCACCCGTCAGGCGGAAAAGCTCCATCGCGACCTCGACGGCATCGCTTCCATGAAGCGTCTCCCGGACGTCCTCGTTGTCATCGACGTCTGCCACAACTACAACGCTGTCAAGGAAGCCCAGAAGCTCAACATTCCGATCGTTGCTATCGTTGACACCAACGGCGATCCGGAAAACATCGACTACCCCATCGCCGCCAACGACGATGCTGTCAAGTCCATCAAAGTCATCATGGACACCTTCCTCGAGGCCATCAAGGATGCTCTCGAAGTCTATGGAAAGCACGCTGCGGAAGAGCGCGCGAAAGCGGAAGCCGCCAAGGCTGAAAAGGCGAAAGCCGATGCCGCTGCTCCGAAGAAGCGCCCGGCCGCCAAGGGCGGTGCAAAGCGCCCCGCAACCCGTCGCGCTCCGAAGAAAGCTGACGCCGAAGGCGCCGCTGACGACAAGAAAGCTGCAAAGAAAAAAGCCGCTCCCGCAGCCGAAGCTGCCGCTCCCGCGGCTGAAGAAGCTAAATAAGGAGGCTGAAAATGGCCGCTATCACAGCTGCAATGGTTAAAGAGCTCCGCGACAAAACCGACGCGGGCATGATGGATTGCAAAAAGGCTCTCACCGAGACCAACGGCGATATGGAAGCCGCAGTCGAATTCCTGAGAAAATCCGGAATGGCGAAGGCCGAAAAGCGCGCAGACAAAGCCACCAAAGAAGGCAAAATCTACGCTGCAGTCGACGGCAACAAGGCTGTCATGATCGAAGTTCTCTGCGAAACCGACTTCGTTGCCAAGAACGAAAAGTTCTATGACTACGTCAAGGAAGCCGCAGCCCGCGTTCTCGCCGGAACCTCCGGCGAAGGCGATGTCACCGCCAAAGCGCAGGAAATCGAAAACGAAAAGCTCGGCGAGCTCTTCGTCAAATTCGGTGAAAAGATGGTTCTCCGCCGCGCCCTCCGTTTCGAGGCTCCCGCGGTTGCGACATACATGCACGGCGAAGGCCGCATCGGCATCATGATCGAGGCCGAAGGCTCCGATGACGCCGCGCTCCTCAAGGACGTCTGCATGCACATCGCTGCATTCAGCCCGGAATACATCGTCCCCGAGGACATCCCGGCTGACCGCATCAACAAGGAAAAAGAGATCGCCGCCGCTCAGCTCCAGGGCAAACCGGCGAACATGATCGAAAAGATCCTTGGCGGCAAATTGAACAAGTGGTACTCCGAGGTCTGCCTTATGCGTCAGCCCTGGATCCACGACGACAAGACCTGCCTCGCGAAGCTTGCTCCGAAGCTGGTTGTCAAGAAGTTCGTCCGCTGGACCGTCGGTCAGGATCTCTGATCCGGTTCCCCGAATCGCACTTTCAAGCCCGGATTCGTCCGGGCTTTTTCATTTTTAAACTTGTAAATTGAAAATCATGAAATATAGTAATGAATAAAAGGAGAACCGTTATGAAATCATTGCTTCTGTTTATTCTGTTTGCCGTCTCCATTTCCGCATTTGCCAACGCCGGAATTTTCCGCGGCAACGGCCGGACAGTTGTCATGGATTCCACGGATAAAATCCAGATGGTGGAAGAAGAAGTTGTCATGCTCCCCATGCGCGGAAATTATCCGGTGGACGCCACCTGCCGCAATCTGGACCCGATGAAATTTCATTGCACCTTCAAGCTCCGGAACCTTTCTGACAAGGAAGTGACCATTCAAGTCGGATTTCCGCTGAGCGGCGCAGTCTGGGTTCCCCAAGCGGACAGCATTCATCAGACGGAACTCATCGGACGCTTCGGCTTCGCCGCCGGAACAAAGGAAAAACTTTTCCCGGTCCGCTACATTCCATACGACTCTCAGAAAAAATTCTCCAATCTTTTTCTCTGGGATATGACATTCAAACCCAAAGAGGAAATCCAGCTCACCGTCATCTATACCATGGAAGGTTACATGGGGCTCGGATCTCTCGCGAAACCGGAACACCGGGAGGCCATGCTGCACCAGAAAACGGAATTGGAAAATATGTTTCTTACCCAGGGGCAGATGCATCAGTATATTACCGAAACCGGCGGATGCTGGGCAGGAAAAATCGAAAAAGCGGTCTTCCGGATCTATCCGTTCCAGTTTGAAGAATATCTCCAGAAACGCGGTCCGCTGGACATTTATCCACAACTTCCAAACGACGAAAAACGTTCACGTAAATATCTCTGGGTCATCACGATGCTGACCCGCGACGCCCATTTGATCCGCCACTGGAATCCGGCATTTGAAAAGTGGACTCTCGTCAAGGGGAAGAAACATGCTCCGGATTATCTGGAACTCGTCTATCAGCCGTTTGAACCGAAAGGTGAACGGGACAATCTTCAGTTTGCCTATCATTTTGCGTTCGCGTTTCCCCGCACCGCAGCTCAGTTCGACTTTCTGATTGAACAAGTGAAAAATCACACGGAAAAAGAGTTTCAATATGCGCAGAAGGCTCTCGGCGAACTCAAGAACATGCCCGAAACGCAGGACAAACGGGAACTCGAGCGCCGGGAGCGGATGCGGCGTTACACTGAATCCGTCAAACCTTATTCACCGCAGATGGCAAAAAATCTTGCCGATGCGATTCTGGAATTTTACGGAATTCACACGGAGAATCCGGAGATCAAAGATTTTCTGAACACGCAGATCTGGTATCCCGCTCAGCCGCGCCCGATTCAGCCGGAACTGAAAGCGCGGCTCGAAAAGGCTTCCGGGATAAAGAAAGATTGAAGCGGTCCGTGCAGTTCAACGAATCTCCTTCAGCTTGAAAATGTCTTTTTGCAGATTCTGCAGATCTTCAAGGTTTTTGAATCTCGAAATGAGCCCTTCCTGATTCAGCTTGTAACGCGTATTGCAGGCCTCCCGCTCCTCGGAGGAAACCGCGCCGAGTTCACCGATTGCGAACGCCGTCCGCATGGCGTCCAGTTCATGCAGAGTGCGTTTTTCGGAAACAATGGCTTCATCCAGGTCATTGGAAATCTGATTCCGCTTGCCGAGAAACGCATTCCAGAACTCCTTTTCCGGATTCTCCGGCTGATTGATAATCAGATCTTCCAGGACAAGGAGCATATCTTTTTCCGTCCTCCCGCCGATATGGGTCAGCATCGGAATTCCGGTATGGCCGGCGCCTTCGTAAGGACGGCATTTCTCCAGAAGAGCGACCGCTTCCTCGATCTGCGCCGGGGTCATATCCGCCTTGCCCGGACAATGACACATGGAGGAAATCTCCGGACCGAACGCCTCGCGGTAATCGACGCGTTTCAGCGGAGAGCCCCATTTGCAGTGACGGATCATCGTCAGCTGGGAAATTTTATAGGAAGTGATGAACTTCAGGAAGTCGATTGCAAGATCGATATCCTTTGCGTTTTTCGGAACGCCGAAGCGTCCGCCATGTCATCTGCAAAAGTATCGCGCCACGCCATCCCCTCAAGCGGAGTCCCGCGGTTGTACGGGTTCTCTTCCGCCAGATATTTGGAAAGCGGCAGAAAATACTGGTTCTGAAGTTCCTGGCTTCCCGAAAGCTCAATCACATCCGCGCAGTCGCCGCCGATCAGCTGCGTCAGAAACCATTGCGCGTAGCCGCGCGACGGAACGGCGGTCTGAACGACTTTAACATTGATTCCCTGATCGGCTTTCAGCTTTTCGTAAACACGGATCGCATCCGCATACCCTTCGCGAAAACCATCTTCAAGCTGCCAGTGCGCAAATGTCAGCCGTTTGACATCCGAGGGAAAAAGTCCGCCGCTCCGCGAGCTGTTGCGAATGACCATGACTGTTGAAATCCCGAAAAAAATCAGGAAACAGATCAGGCCGATCCGGTTCAAAATATGCTGAAATCTGGATTCTTCCATTCCTTTGGCTCCATGCTCCGTTTTTTGTTTGAAGTTCTTCCGGAGGATGCGCTCCCCCGGAAGTGTGCAGTTTTTACGGTTTCACCGCAATGTCGCGGGCGGGAACACGCATTCCGCAAGGCAGAACAACCGCATCGTCTCCGTAGTTGACAAAAACATGAACGCCGTTCGAATAGACGCTTTCCGCAACAGCACCGCTGTTATGAAGGGTGAAATCATCCAGGAAGGCTTTCTGCGTTGAAGCAAGCGCGGCGGTGTCGTCGGTCATACGCTTGATGACCGCGGTATCCCGCTTCAGCTTTTCGGTCCTTCGAACGTAAGATCGGCGCTCGGGGTCCAGACGGAAAGCAAACGCCAATCCGAGTTCCGGATTGCGCCAAATTCCATTCTCTTCCGCCCAGCCTTCACGCACCGCCGAAAAACGGATTTTTCCCGACGGATCAAAATAACTCACTTCAAACGACAGTTTCATTTCCGTACTCCTTTCTGCCAGTCCATCAGTGGATTGTTTCTTCCAAACGTCTGTTCATCGTTGCCAGCCCCGCCTCGCGCAGCCCGTTCCCGTAATTGATGCCCTTGTAAATCTGCAGGGCGTTTTTGTCCGGATACCGCAGCGCCATGCCGAAACGGAACTCCTTTGCAGACGAAAGTTCCGGCATTC
The DNA here is from genome assembly GCA_900549415.1 of uncultured bacterium. Taxonomy (GTDB): domain Bacteria; phylum Verrucomicrobiota; class Lentisphaeria; order Victivallales; family UBA1829; genus UBA1829. Next base: position 33,992 of record URNX01000006.1, on the reverse strand, counting down.
CAAGAAGCGAGGGATGGAGCTCCAGACGATACGTCATCAGATCATGCTCCCCGCTCCGGAGAACTTCAAGAGAAGCGGCGTCCCGAGGAACAAGCCCCCGGCAATCTTTTCCTGAGGAACGGCGGAGACATATCTGCGGTCCGGCTTCCGTCAGCGCAAGCGATAAATCACGCCAGTTCCGTTTATCTGCTGTTCCGATCAGAAGTTCAATGCAAGTCGCACGCCAGACTCGCTCCCCTTCATAGGGCTGGCTGTACGGAATGCCGCGAACGTACAAAGTCATGCGGATCAGATCTTCGCCTTTCTCCCAGAACAGACACAGCTCCGCCCGGCTTTCCGGCATCGGTGAAAGAAACTGCGCATGCTCGTTTGCCCTGATCCGGCAGCCGGAAAGGGGCGCACCCGCGGGAACGAGCGGAAAGTCTCCGCCGTCAAACGGACGCGTATTCAAACAGCTCCACCAGTTTTCCGGAGAATACTTTGATTCAAAAAAAGCGATCGGCGAATCTCCTCCGCTCAAAACCGCGCTATCGGGAAGAATGCTTTCCGGAACATCGAAATCGAACCTGCGGCGTTCCCCTTTCCGCAGAACGGTTCCCGGCATGACCGAAACGAAATCCGTTCCGTCCGGATATTTTGCGCGGTATTCCAGACGCGGAAGCGGAAGCGGCTTTTCCCATGCGTTCCGCAGATTCAGCACGCCGTGATGCAGCACAGGTTCAAGACTGATGCGCGAAAACGTCTCAAGAAGAACCGTTTCACCGAAATGCAAAGTCACCGGGACCGAGAACGGATATTCGCGGAAAAGCGCGGAACGCAGACGGATCGAAAAGAGCGCGGTTCCCTCCGCCGGAATGAAGAGTTCGGAGGCGCACTCAAAATCGCAGTTTTCGCATTCGACAGAAACGGAAACAGAACGCCCATCCCTCCCCGGATTGTAAAGCTCAATCTCCCAGAAATCATCCTCCGGATTCTGCGTTTTCCGCATTCCGGTCACATAGGGGGAACGTCCGGCGCAGTTCTCGTATTGCAGGACGACAGATTCGCGCAGAGGAGAGGAAAATGCAATCCGCTTTTCCACGCCCGGATACAGATCAAAAAAGTTGTCCGATGGATAGCACGCCGTATCGTATGGCGTCACAGAAACGCGGCGGGCAAAACGGTTTGAACGCAAAACAACTTCATTTTCAGTCAGACGGCGAATTGCCACTTCCGCTTCAGGCAGGCGCAGTTCACGCGGATCGCGGAAGAAACGGTGCGTCTCCGCAGAGTTTCCGTTTTCTCCGCGCCACTCCGCCCATACAAACGAACCGCAAGGAACGGCGGAACCGCGCGGAACCGAGAAAATTTTTTTCGAACATTCCGGCTCAAGAGAAACCGTTTTCCGCTCTTCCGCAAGCGTATTGCCGTAAAAATCCTTCAGCGCGGCGTGAAGCGCTCCGGTCGCTGAAACGGCGGAATTGTTGACCATGTAAACATCGAACCGGTCGTCATAGACAGCCAAAACCGGAGCGGTCCGGACCGAGGCGCGCTTCACGGCGTAATACGAAGCCTTCGGAAGACCGTAGTAATCGACGATGTCGCAATTGATCATCGGATACGCGCTGTTGAACTGCCAGTAGCCTGCTCCTCCGCAGTATTTCCGGTTGCGGCGCAACAGGGCGAGATAGCGGGTCATGAGCTCTTCCGCGCAGATTTCAAACCCGCGCAGGAGCTCCGCAAGCGGAACATCGAACCGGCGGCGCGGATCATGAAAACACAGATGACGGAAGATCTGTCCCCATTCATCGTTGCGCTGAACTTCCAGCATGTTATGCGCGGAGAAAACGGGATTGCAGTAACAGTCCAGGTCTTCCGGAAGCAGAAAACGCTTTACGGAAGAGGCTGGAACCGGACACATTCCGTAGAACTCGTTCATGAACGTCGGAATCACCGTCCGGTCAAACGCCTCGTCCGACGAGAACTGCGGAAGCCACTGCGTGTGACAGGTTCCGAATCCGTGCGCATTGTTCTCCGTCCCGGCGGGCGCGGCCATGCCCATGAACGGACACGACGGGATATAGACCGCATCCGGAACCAGCCGGCGGACGATTTCCGGGAAGTCGCGGTGCAGAAGCGTCCAGCCGTAATAATATCCGCCCGGACGCTCCCGTTTGCAATTCCGATCAACCAGATAGAACTCGTCCGTTTCATTGGATCCGCACCAGACACAGATGCAGGGATGACGGCGAAGGCGGCACACGACCTCTTCCGCCTCGCGGCGGCACTCCGCACGGAACACAGGATCAAATTCCGGAACTTCCGGTCCGCCGAACATGAAATCCTGCCAGACCATGATGCCGGCTTCATCACAGAGGTCATAAAAATCATCGGATTCATAATAACCGCCGCCCCAGACGCGCAGATAGTTGTATCCGCACTCCGCCGCAAGCGCGATCAGATGCCGCAGACGCTCCCTCCCCACGGTCCCGGGGAGCATGTCGGGAGGAACCCAGTTGCCGCCGTTCGCGAACACGGGAATGCCATTGACACGGAACTGAAAAAGTCCCTGCTTCTCCGTGAAACGCTTCTCTTCAATCTCAAACGAACGGAAAGCGAAGCGGTGACGGAACGACGCGACCTCCCGCATGCCGGAGAAAATCTGCAGCCGCAGCTCGTAAAGCGCCTGTTTCCCGTATCCGGCCGGATACCAGAGTTCCGGCGAATCCACCTGCGCGTCAAACATATATTCCGTCTCGCCGGGACCGAGCTTGACCGGATACGCGGCGGAAAAGACCGGCTTTCCCGTCTCTTTTTCCCGAATCTCCAATGCGGCGCGACAGTCGAGAATATCTTCCAGTTCCGTGTGCAGCTGAAACGAAAGACGAACGCGTCCGTCCGGCGATGTTTCCGCAAAGATTTTTTCCGGACGGGCGACCGCGAACGATTCGACGCGGACATCCCGCCAGATTCCGCAAGACGGCAGACCGTGCGTCCAGTCCCAGCCGTAGGAATAGTGGGCTTTGCGTCCCGCGCCGCGCATGGCGGCAAAACGGGAGTCATAAACGCCCTCGCTCCAGTCGCTCCAGAAGGAGATGACGGGGGTGTTCAATTCCTCCTTGTTGAACGCTTTCAGACGGACGACGAGTTCGTTTTCCGCGTTGTCGCGCAGGATTCCCGCGACAGGGATGCGGAGACCGCGCATCATCGTTTTGTGCGTGGCAAGGTGTTTGCCGTTGAGTTCAATTTCCGCAACATAGGAGAGACCGTCGAACACGAGGTCATGCATTTCACCCGCGGGGAAACTGCCGCGGAAGATTTTGCGGCAGATCCACTCCTTCTCTCCGCACCAGACGCAGTCCAGATAATCCATGCGGTAACAGGGATCTTTAATCAAGCCTGCGGAACGGAGGTCGTCGAGCACGTCTCCGGGGACTTTGGAGGGAATTTCCTTCACGCCGTCGGCGGAAAGCTTCCAGGTTCCGGAAAGAGAGAGAATACGGGATGGCGCGGAATATTCTTTCATAGGGGATCGTCTTTCAGAATGCCCGGAGGGAAAACTCCGGGCGGATGTTGACTGGAACAATCAGTAAATGCCTTCGATGGAATCTTCGGAAGCGCGTTCCAGCTTCAAGTCGCTCAGGGTCAGTTCCGAATCGCCGAACTTGCAGTCCGAAAAATTCAGATTGCCGGAATTGTCAATCATAACCGCGCGGTTCATATCCTTGAACACGAGGTTCTTGAAAACTCCGCCATCGACGTTGTTGATGCGGAGTCCGGCCATCACCATTCTTGAGAAGTCGGCATTTTCCACTGTGATTTCCCGAATGGAACGCATATCAAGCGTTTTGCCGAGAGTGGAAAGATAGACGCTCTGGATACCGAATACGCAATCGGTAAATTTTGCATTGCGCACGGTGACATTGTATGGAGCCGGACCTTCTTTCCAGTTCAGCATTGCCGTTATATTGATTCCGCAGCCGGTGTTCTCGAGTTTGCAGTTTTCAATCAGAACGTTGGAGGCATGAATTGTAATGCCGTTGTTGCGGTTGTTCCCGGCCGTATAATTGACCAGCACGGTTCCGAGTCCGCAGTGGTTCGGCTCAAAAAACATATCCGGCTCATTCCGGAGCTTTTTCGTGCCGATAAAGTGCTCCTGGCGCTCTCTTTCCGTCGCGACCGCCTGGTTCTGGTTCGCGTAGGTGACGATGTTGTTCGGAATCGGATGTTTCAATGTCAGTTCACCGGTTACACCGTCCTTGAACTTTGCTGTTCCGTTTCTGACAACGGTCGTCTGCATTTTGATTTCTCCGGTATAAGGCGAAACAAGCAGAAGATTTGTTCCGGCGTCGCGGTTCGTGTTGTCCGGCAACAGTTTACCGTCACGGATTTCTGCAAGAGCAACACCCGGAGCGAGCGTGTTGAAACAGTCATCGCTCATATTGCGGAAATTGCAGTTTTTCGCAAAAACGCCGATTTCCACCGGACGCCAATTGAAAAGAGCATCCGCATTGGAGGAGAGAAATTCTCCTTTCCGCGGTTTCACCGTGCAGTTTACAAAGGAAGGAGACATGCTGTTGGAAGAGGCAAACGCCAGTCCGATAGAGTTGAGAACCGTAATATTTTCCGCCGAGCAGAATTTTCCTCCAGAGATGCCGAACGCCGCGCCAGAAAGACGGTTTGGAATCACCAGCACGACACCGGGCTTCAGACCTTCCATTTTGCCGTTCAGCGCATGACCGATCTGCGCCTTGCAGGTTCCATCCGCCAGTTTTTCCACTTTATGAAAGAACTTGTCGCTGGCGGCTTTCACCATTTTCCCGTTCGAATCAAACGCCATCGTCACCTGCTTCAGATACGGAAGCGGAGAATCCGGTTCCATCTTCAAGACTACGCTTGACGTCGCCGGATCGACCGAAACAATCGTTCCCTGTGCATAAAGCTTGCCTTTGTATTCCAAAGTCAAACCGCGGAATGTGACATTTTCCGAATCAAAAATTTGAATTCCGGAACAGTGATTGCCCGAATTGCCGAACAGAAGAACTGCCTCGTTTCCACCGTCAAATGTGACATTCTTCATTTCGTTGATCTGAATATGCGGAGCATCCTTTCCCGGATGAATGTAGTAAATGCCTTTCGGAACCTTTACAAGAACTTTCCCGCGCGTTTTCGCAATCTCCTGTTTGATCTTTTCAAACGCGGCGTAATTGTTCGCAACTCCGTCGCCTTTGGCACCGAACTGCGAGAGGTCAAATACGGTTTCCTTCATTGCGGCCATGCGTTTGGCAAGACGGATCTCCTGTTTGAAATAGGCGAGAAAACTGTTCATGTCATTCCGTTCCCGCTCCAGAAAGAGCGGAGCATCCGGATTCTCCGAACCTGCGTCTTTTTTCATGAGTGCCAGCAGTTTCTCCGCAATCTCCATGCGTTTGGCAAAACGCTCCTTCTGAATTTCCGAAGCCGGAGCCTTTGCAAAATCCGCATTCAAAGCCTTCAGACTTTTCTCCGTCTTCTGCAGGAACGCCGGAATCTCCTTCCTCATTGCATCCCGGTATTCTTTGGAAAAATTCTCGGGGGTGTAAACCGGAGCCGGTTCAAAGCCAGAAACGGCTGCCAGTCCGCTCAGACCGAGCGCGGCGGCGATGAAAAACTGTTTCAGCATAAGTCAATCTCCTTTTTTAATGCTCAAAACTGTTTGTGGTTTGTCTGGAATCCGAATTTGTAAAGACCGCCGACTCCGACATTGCTGACGGAACCGTCCGGCATCAGGAAATTTGTGCTTCCCGCATGGCGGACCGCCAAAGGCGCTCCGGAATCTCCATGACTGATCGTCCAATTGTTCTTTTTCTCTTCAGAAGGTTTATAACCGTCTCCCAGAAATGGAAGTTCTGTAATCCATGAAGGAAGATTCTTTTTGCAAAGCGGAACTCTTCCCTGTTGAAAGACGACAGGTTTTCCAGGTCCGGCTCCTGCGGGCTCCCAGTCGCCGCCGTTCGTATTCGCGCCGTAACAGGTATATTTCCGGTCGTGTCCGAAAGTTGTCAGACTGATCTCTCCGGAAGGGCAGAACGCGACATCCCAGTTTTTGATATAGAGCGGACCTTCAAACATTCCCGTTCTGCTGTAACCTTTCCATTTGGACTCGATAATCGTCTCATACCAGATCGTGTTTTCCGTCGGATGCAGAACCCGGTTGTCGCCCGCATCCAGCAGGACAACGTAATCATTGTTGTCATTTGCATACATAGCGAAGCCGGTTCCGCACTGTTTCTTGTTGTTCACACACTTGATTCCGAAAGCCTTTTCTCTCGCCTTGTTCAGCGCGGGCAGCAGCATTCCGGCAAGAATTGCAATGACGGCAATTACCACGAGGAGCTCTACAAGCGTGAATTTTCTATGCAGCTTGCGGGTTATGCCTGCAAGAATGCGTCGCTCAAACGTTCTTCTGTTCATCGTATTTCCCTATCCTTTTCGTTCTGTCCGTCCGGAAAAGTTTTCCGAAAAACGGATTTGTTGTTTCCGCTCATTCCGTCAGCAGAGCAAGCTTCCGGAATCCGTTATTGACAAAAAGCAATGTCCTGTGTTTCTGCAGTTCATGCGCGAAATATTATTCTTTCCTGATTTCCTTTCCATATTGAGTTTAAGAGAAGCATTTTCCGCATCTCCGTTGTTTCGATTGTCTTCTATAATTATACACCATAAACGCGAAATTGTCTATTGACAAAAACTACTATTTGAGGAGAAAAATATAAATAACTGTTAAAGAAAAGCGCCGAAAACATTTTTCACGAAGCGACATTGATTTTCTCCGGCTCCCGAATTATATTATCCCGCTGGCAAATTCAACCATTCAACCGGAGCGCCCTTTCACATGGATGAACTGAAACTCGACATCGTTTATTATTTTCGTGCGCCGCGCGACCGCGATTTCAATTCAACCATCATCCCGAAAGGATGTCTCTATGCGGAACTTCTGCTCGGGGGCGTCGTCTTCTACGAGGGAAAAACTTACCGGCGCGGCGCGCTTTTCGCGCAATCCGAAGGGATGGAAACCATTCACGATTTCCCGGACAAGCATCCCTACCGCGCCCTGCTGATCGCATTTTCCGGATATGATCCGGCGAAACATCCCCTCCCGCACATCGGCGCATGGGTGAACAAATCCGGACTCGATCCGTTCGTGGAGGAGGCTCTCGACGCCTTTTCCGAAGGACGTCATCTCGCGGAACTCCGGAACTATCTTTTCTCCGCGATCGAATGGAACCTCCTCCGCAGCAGTTCGCGAGGCGGAGAAACGGAGATATCGCATCACAACCTTCTGGAAACCCGCGACCTGCTCGCACATCCCGACTGCATTTACACAAACTGGAAAAATATCTGCCGCCGCGCCGGATACAGTCCGGCGTATCTCAACAGTCTGTTCAAAAAAGAGTTCGGCGTCACCCCCTACCAGTTTCATCTGAACACGCGTCTGGAGCGGGCCGCCTTCGCCCTGAGCAGCACGGAGACAGACATCCGGCAGATCTGCACCGACGCCGGATTCCAGAACATCGAGAGTTTCTACCGCGCCTTCAAACGTCATTTCGACATGCCGCCCGCGGAATACCGGAACCGGAACAGAAAAGATTAAAACAGCATTTTCCCTTACTTCAGCGCGTCCCGGATGGCGTCGTTGACGGCGGAGCGGACGGCGCAAAGAGCGGATTCGGTGCGGGGGAATTCCGTGAAAGTCAGGGTTCCGCCGCACGCACGGTCGAGCACGGCGCAAGCCTCCTCGCGGGAGGTCAGACGCGCGAGCAGTTCCAGAGCGCGCTGATCCTGAAGAGCTTCGCGCATCAGTTCGTTGCGGATCGAATCCAGCGGTTCGCACTCGGGGCCGGGATAGACGATGAAAGAGTCGCCGTCCGGGAACCCGTAATCTGCGTCGACCACCTGGAACGGATCGATAAGTCTGCGGGAAAGACGCGAGAAGTAGAAATTGAATCCCCAGTGCAGGAATCCGGCAATTCCATAGCGGAAAAGCTGAATGCCGAGCGCACGCGTCACCGCGGAGGGAAGATGAATGAAACGGCTTGTGTAACCGTTCGCCGGACAGCAGCAGTAATAGGTCCACGGATTCTTCACGCCGGCGCGGATGAAATTCATCGTGCGGTCGATGCACGAGACCGGAATTTCGACGACGCCCTTCTCGTAAAATTCGACTTCGGAAAGCGCGTCGATGTGTTTGAATCCGGGCGTATACTTGCGGATGAGCTCCGCGATTTTGCAATAGCTCTCCAGATGTTTGCCCTCCGGTTCGTCGGACGTGTGGAACCAGCAGTTTTCCGCCACGCCTGCGACAGAGAGAAAGTCGACGAGTTCCGGCAGAAAGGCGGCAAGGAATTTGCGGTATTTCGGAGAATCCGAGCGGACGTCCCAGCCGAAAATCCGCTTCTCTTCCCCGTTGACATCCGCCATAATCTTCGGCGTTTTTTCCGCGCCCCACTGTGTCGCAAGGTGTGAAATTTCAAAATATTTGATTCCGGCAGCCTGAGCAAGAGCAATCCAGCGCGCGAGTTTGTCGAAATCAAATTCGTAACCGTTTTCCGTAACCCGGACCCCGACCAGCTGAACGGTCGGACGTTCCTGTCCGACTTGCGTATCGAGCGGCGGAGTGAATACCGGAGTCAGCACCATGTTGATGCCGTGATCCACGGCATTGCGCAGAAACGTTTCAACCAGGTACCAGTACTCCTCGCTGAACACTTCCACGCCGTAGTAGCTCGCCAGACAGTCGGTATGAAACCATTCTGTATGGATGAGCTTCTGCGGCGGCAGAGCTGCGGGGAGGATTTCCAGTTTCAGCGGTTCCGTCCGGACAGTTCCGTTCTCTTTTGTTTTGAACTCCAGAGAAATTTCGCATTCCCGGAGATTTGTTTTTGCGGGAACGCGCACGGTGACCCACAGGGAACGCCAGAGGTGCTGCGGAACGATGAACGGAGTCGGCGGATCGCCGAGAATATCGGGCATCAGCCCCGGCTCTTTGAGCAGGGAATCGGGATCCGGTTTCGCACATCCGAGACTGCGCACGGGAACGCATTCCACGGAGCGGATCTGGATATCGCGCAGTCTGGAAACGGGTTTGACGGAAATGATTTCATCCTCATGATCCGCCCGGTAAGCGACCTGGAACGAGAAAACTTCGCCGCGCAGCACCGTCGCGGAATTCAGAGCCATTCCCTCCGTCGGAGCCGTGCGCTGCATGACTTTGACGAGCGAGCTGTATAATCTGGTTTCAAACATCGTAAACTCTCCTGTGTTCAGGAGAAATATACAGGAGAAATACAGAATAAAAAGCGCCGCGGAAAAATTTTCTCAAAAAAACTGTGATACCGGGAAGCAGAAAAATTCCCTGAATTGCAGAAACAAACCGGAAGAGAGGAGAAATTTCAATTAATCCGGCAAGGAAAAGCGTATAAAATCTGAAAATCCGCATTGACAAACCGGCAAGCGGATGATATATTACCGGACAAAGAAAAGTATTCGGCTATTTAACCTTTAAACAAGAAGGAAGGAAAAAAAATGGCTATCAAAGTTGGAATTAACGGATTCGGAAGAATCGGCCGCATGGTTTTCCGCGCTGCAGTGGAAAACTTCTCCAAGGACATCGAAATCGTCGGAATCAACGACCTTCTCGATCCCGAGTACCTCGCTTACATGCTGAAGTACGACTCCGTCCACGGCATCTTCAACCACGACATCAAAGTTGAAGGCAACTACATGATCGTCGACGGCCAGAAGATCCGCCTCACCGCTGAAAAGGATCCCACCCAGCTCAAGTGGAACGAAGTCGGCGCCGACGTTGTCGTCGAATCCACCGGCCTCTTCCTGAAGGACGAGCTTGCACGTCAGCACATCACTGCCGGCGCAAAGAAAGTTATCATGTCCGCTCCTTCCAAGGATGCAACCCCGATGTTCGTCTATGGCGTCAACCACAAGACCTATGCCGGCCAGGACATCATCTCCAACGCTTCCTGCACCACGAACTGCCTCGCCCCGATCTCCAAGGTCCTCAACGACAAGTTCGGCATCAAGCGCGGCCTCATGACCACCATCCACGCTGCAACCGCTACCCAGAAGACCGTTGACGGTCCCTCCAAGAAGGACTGGAGAGGCGGCCGCGGCATCCTCGAGAACATGATCCCCTCCTCCACCGGCGCTGCAAAGGCTGTCGGCAAGGTTCTCCCGGAACTCAACGGCAAGCTCACCGGCATGTCCGTCCGCGTCCCGACCTCCGACGTCTCCTTCGTTGACCTCACCGTCGAGCTCAACAAAGAAGCCTCCTACGAGGAAATCTGCGCCGCTATGAAGGAAGCTTCCGAAGGCGAACTCAAGGGCATCCTCGGCTACACCGATGAAGCCGTTGTCTCCACCGACTTCCGCGGCGACGCCCGCACCTCCATCTTCGACGTCAAGGCCGGCATCCAGCTCGACCCGACCTTCGTCAAAGTCTGCTCCTGGTACGACAACGAATGGGGATACTCCAACAAGGTCCTCGAAATGGTTCGCGTCATCGCCAAGTAAGTTCATTGCTTGACTGACAACAGCATTTTGAAAGGGCGGGCGACTCTTGAACGCCCGCCCTTTTTTATTTCCAAACTTTTTCTTTAAGGAATTCTGATCATGGACAAGAAAACTCTTCGCGACGTTGATCTCAAAGGCAAACGCGTTGTCATGCGCGTCGACTTCAATGTGCCGGTCAAAGACGGAGTCATCAAGGACGACACCCGCATCAAGGGCGCTCTCCCCTCCATCAAATACGTTCTCGAACAGGGCGGAAGCCTCGTTCTCATGAGCCACATGGGTCGCCCCGATGAAAAGGGCATCACCCCCGACACCTCCCTCAAGATCGTCGCCGACTACCTCTCCAACCTTCTCGGCAAGCCGGTTGCGTTCGCTCCGGACTGCGCCACCGCCGACGACCAGGTCAAGGCTCTCAAGCCGGGCGAAATCCTCATGCTTGAGAACACCCGCTACCACAAAGAAGAGCAGGCCAAGCTGAAACAGAAAGACGGTCAGTCCGATGAAGAGTTCAAGGCCGCAAAAGCCGCTCTCAAGGAACAGCAGAAAGAACTCGCAAAGAAGCTCGCTTCCTACGGCGACATCTACTGCAACGATGCGTTCGGAACCGCCCACCGCGCCCACGCTTCCACCGCCGTCATCACCAAGTACATCGGCACCTCCGTTGCCGGCTTCCTGATGGAAAAGGAAATCGCGTTTCTCGGCAACGCCGTTGAACACCCGGTTCGTCCCTTCGTCGCCATCCTCGGCGGCGCCAAAGTCTCCGACAAACTCGCCGTTGTCAGCAACCTCCTGACCAAGGTCAACACCCTGATCATCGGCGGCGGCATGGCTTACACCTTCCTCAAGGCTCAGGGTCACAACGTCGGAAACTCCCTCTGCGAAAACGACCAGCTCGAATATGCCAAAGACATGATCGCCAAGGCGAAAGAGCTCGGCGTGAACTTCCTCCTCCCGGTCGACAACGTCGCCGCGGACAAGTTCGACGCCAACGCCAACACCCAGATTGTCGGCGACGACATTCCGGAAGGCTGGATGGGTCTCGATATCGGTCCGAAAACCGTTGAGCTCTACAGCAAGGCCATCAAGGACGCCAAGACGGTTGTCTGGAACGGCCCGATGGGATGCTTCGAAATGGAGAAATTCAACAAGGGCACCTTCGGCGTCTGCGCGGCTGTTGCAGAAGTCAAGGCAAACGGCGGCGTTTCCATCATCGGCGGCGGCGACTCCGTTGCGGCTGTCAACAAGAGCGGACTCGCGGACAAGATGTCCCACATCTCCACCGGCGGCGGCGCTTCCCTCGAATTCCTCGAAGGAAAGGCTCTCCCGGGCGTTGTTGCTCTCAGCGACAAATAAGAGTTCATCTCTGTTTTACACACGCGGAACCGGCTCGCCCGGCTCCGCGTTTTTTCTGAAAAGGTGATTCCATGAAAATTCAATCCGTCTGCGTCTACTGCGGCTCCAATCCGGGAAAATCTGAAATCTATGTTCAAAACGCGCGAAAGCTCGGCGAATATCTGGCAAAGCACAACATCCGCCTCGTCTACGGCGGAAGCAACTGCGGAACCATGGGCGCCGTCGCGGAAAGCTGCCTCGAACACGGCGGAAAAGTCCTCGGAATCATCACGGAACAGCTCCATAAAATCGTCGGCAATCCTGCGCTGACCGAATACCGCGTCGTTCCCGACATGGCAACACGCAAACGCATGTTCATGGAGGAATCCGATGCGCTGATCGCCCTGCCCGGCGGACTCGGAACAGCGGATGAGCTCGTCGAAGCCATGTCGCTCCAGACCCTTGATCTCAATCCCCGTCCCGTCGCCGTCATGAACATCAACGGCTTTTTCGATCCGTTGATTCTCTGGATGGAACGCATGTGCGAGGAAGGCTTCCTCCGCCGTGAACAGAAAGAGATGATGATTGCGGAAACTGAACCCGAAGCGCTCTTCCGGAAACTCGAAGCGTTTGAGTATCACTCCGTGGTTAAGTGGAACCTCTGAAAAAAAAATTGAAAAAACAACAAAAAATTAGTCTTTTCTATTTGACTATATCCGGAAAGGCAATATAGTAACCGGGAACAATCAGTCAGGAGAAAAGATCTTTATGAACGATTTCACCATTACGCCCAATGCACAGAATCTGAATGTGCAGAATGATATTTTTGTATCCGCGCAATCCGCCGCCCAGCCGACGCCCCCCGCTCCGGCTCAGCCGCAGAAAGAACAGCCCAAACAGCCCTCCATCTACGGAGAAATCCCCCAGATCCCCACGCAGGACGCAGTTGAAGGCATCAAATTCGACTTCAACGACGGCATCCGCATCCTCTTCCCGCACAACGGGAAAGAGTACCATGTGACCTTCACCGACATCGACACCGGAATCATTCTCTTCAGCCAGGACACCGTCCCCGGAGCCTATGTCACCAGCGTCAAAAAATTCTTCATCCGCTTCCGTCTCATCATTCACGACAAGGGCGGAAAAGAACCGATTTTCACGCACGATTTCGACGCGAAGGACCGCGAAGTCATGATTCAGCTCCCCGTCGGAACCATCGGCGACTCCATCGGCTGGTTCAGCTATGTGGAACGCTTCCAGCTCAAACACCAGTGCAAACTCGTCTGCGTCATGACCCCGTGGATTGCCGAAGTCGTCAAAAAGCAGTATCCGAACATCACCTTCATCGCGCCCGAAGAGACCAAGAACTACAAGCCCTACGCCTGCTACTACATGGGGCTCTTCTTCCGCGGCGACGTCGACCATCAGCCGATCGACTTCCGCTACATCGGACTCCACCGCACCGCCGGCTACATCCTCGGCGTCGATCCCGCCGACGAGCCCCCGCGCTTCGACCTCTCCGCTCCGCGCAAAATCAAGGAAAAATATGTCTGCATCGCCGCCCAGAGCTCCAGCCAGGCGAAATACTGGAACAACCCCTACGGCTGGTATGAAGTCGTCAAATTTCTCAAGGACAACGGATACCGCGTGCTCTGCATCGACCGCGACCGCGTCCACGGCACCGGGCTGAACTGGAACCATATTCCCTACGGCGTTGAAGATTTCACCGGTCAGCTGCCCCTTCAGGAACGGATCGACCTCATCAAGGACGCCGACTTCTTCATCGGTCTCAGCTCCGGGCTCAGCTGGCTCGCCTGGGGATGCAAAGTCCCGGTCATCATGATCTCCGGCTTCACGCACCCGACCAACGAATTCGCCACGCCCTACCGCGTCATCAACTATCACACCTGCCACTCCTGCTGGAACGACATGCGCATCGACTTCGACCACTACGATTTTCTCTGGTGTCCGCGTCACAAAGGCACCGACCGTCATTTCGAGTGCACGAAGCTCATCTCCGCGGAGCAGGTCATCACCATGATCAAAAAGGTTCCCTCCTTCCGTCCGAAAGAGGAGGAAAAAGGGAAGAAAAAATAATTCTTCCGAAACCGGCCGTTTCTCCGCTTCCCCGCAGAGAGACGGCTTTCATTTTAAGAAAAGAGGATTCGTATGAACGAACAGAAAACAGCGCAGGCGCTTCTCATCATTGACATGCAGAACGATTTTGTACACCCGGGAACGCCCGTTCATGTCGCAGGCGCGGAGGCAACCGTTCCCGTCATCCGCAAACTGCGGGAATCCTGCAGGAAACATGAGATTCCTGTTTTCCATGTCATCCGCTCCTACAGCGCGGACGGGCTCACCGTGGAGCGCGCACGCCTTGCAGACTTCCGCCGCACGCCGTTCGTCGTCCCCGGCACCCTCGGAGCTGAAATCATCAAGGAACTCACGCCGGAAGCGGGTGAAAAGACCGTCATCAAACCGCGCTACAGCGCATTTTTCCAGACCAGTCTTGATCTCATGCTGAAACGGCTCGGCGTTGAACGCGTCCTCGTCAGCGGAACGCAGTACCCGAACTGCATCCGCGCAACCGTCAACGACGCGCTTTCGCTGGACTATGCGGTCAGCGTCATCACCGACGCCTGCAGCGCAAAGACCGAAGCCGTCGCCGCGGCGAATATTCTCGACATGCGCAACCTCGGCGCGGAGTGCATCACCTTCACCGAATGGGAAAGCAGACAGCGCTGAGCGTCAGCCGCGCACCAGAATCACACGGGCGCTGCGCGGCGGCAAAGTCAGGGCATCTCCGCAGACCGCCTCTCCCGTCCAGAAATCCGTCCAAACTCCGGAAGGCGGGAACGCATACATCCGGCCAGAATCATTCCAGTTGAAATAACAGTGCAGGGTTCCTTCCGGATGCGGAATCGTGCCGTGACGGAACCCTGGATCGGAAAACGCCGCCGTCCGCCCGTACATTGAAACGAGTTTGCGGATCACCGCCGCCGATTCCGCCGACACCTGCTCCGGGATATCGCTCGAAAGCAGCATTCCGCCGGATGCAAGAATGTGCGCGCGGTGAAAGGAAAACTCGTTTTCCGAAAGCGAACTCTGCGGAACATCCACCAGTTCACCGCCGGGGCCGACCACCGTTTTGGACAGATTCTCCAGCACCAGACAGTCAGGATCGTTGATCCACAGCTTCCCGTTCTGCCAGTTGCGCGAAAAACATTCGCGGGCAAGAGTCTTGAAGTGCTTCCAGGTGCGGGAAATATCACCAGTAACCCGCATTGCCGAACAGGTTCCGAGCGAAGGCCACATCGGAGCGTTGCAGCCGAGAATGAGAGCTCCGGCTCCAGCCCCCTCCGTCAGAGCCTCCATCCCGCGGCGGAACGCTTCGGCACGCGTCAGGGAGCGGTCATGCCGGACACCAAACGGAAGACAGCCCCAGACCGTCGCATCCAGTTTGAAATAACGGCAGTTCCACTCACGCCGCATCGTCCGGAAAACCGTGCGGAGATAATCGCACGCGGCGGGAACGGAGGCGTCGAGCATATACCAGGGAGCGCATCGCCAGCCGCCGAAAGAGCAGCGGTCGGAACGCAGCGGCGCACCGGACTCATCCATCACAAACCAGTCCGGATGTTTCCGGAACAGCTCCGAATTCTCCTCCGCTATGAACGGCGCGACCCAGATCGCCGACTCCAGCCCGAGCTCCGCAATTCTGCGGCAGAGCGGCGCGACGCCCGACGGAAAGTTCGGATGCGGAATCAGCCAGTCCCCCATATGCGCCTGATAACCGTCGTCGATCTGAATAAAACGCAATTCGGGGAATTTTGCTTTCATCAATCCCGCGCTGCGGAGAATATCGGACTCCGTGACCTCCGGGCCATAGCAGTACCATGAGCACCAGCCGGTGACAGGTTCGGAATACGGCAGCGGCGGATGATTCGCGGCAAGACGCGCGGCAAACTCCGCAAGCTGTTCCTCGCGTCCGCCCGTCCGGGAAAGATAAAGCTCTTCCAGCTCAAGAGAGCCATGCGCGGGGATTTCAGTTCCTTCGCAGTCGACGGCGAACTCAATGCGCTCGCGGTTGAACCGGATTTCATTTGTGAACCGCCGGCAGGAAGAAAAGCCGCCAAGCACAGGAGAACCTGCCGAAGGGAAAAGATGAAGCAGATTGTAGCAGGTGAAAAATCCTTTGCAAACCGGCAGACGGTAATGGTCGCGGTCGGTGTAGGCCGTCGATTCGATCTCCTCCAGCGTTCCCCAGTATTGCGAAAGCATGTTGAAGCCCTCGCCGTAAATGCGGGTATCGGCGGGAAACGTATGCGGGAGGCTCAGAACAACCGCTTCGCGGATACGGCAGGGCTTATCGCCGCGGTTGACGATGCGGAAGGAACGAAACGCTCCATTGCAGGTTTCGATCAGTTCCAGCGCGTCCGGCTCCACGCCGGCAGCGGTGATGCGGAAAGATTTTTTTTCAAAAAGAAACATGGCTCGTCCTTGCATTTATGTTTTTCTCACGCTATAATATAGCACAAAGCCGGGAGGAATAACATGTCCAAATCTACAAAAAACATATCCAATTCCATGAAACATCAGGGATTTCTGCAAATCCGCAGCACTGCCTGTCCTGAAGCGGAAAAATATCTGGCGCCTTTCGGGATCCTCTGCGGAGGAACCGCCGCGATCCGCGCACCGTATGAAATGGTGCGGACCGGCGGAAGCGAACGGCGGCACTGGACGCTTTGGCTGATTCATGAGGGAACTGTGGAATTTGAAATCCCCGGCAAACGCTTCACCGCCCCGCCGGGAACGTCCCTGTTCATGTGCTCCGATACAAACAGGCGCTGTGTTGTGCGTGAAGGCATCTTCCGCCACACCTATTTCTCCTTCACTCCGCGACCAGGCTGGGAACAGACGGTCACTCCGTCGCTCTACGCAGAAGAGATCGAAGCGCTGATAAACCTGTTCGTCCGCTTCCAGATAGAGAAATCCGCTCCGGCCGAGATGCAGCACATTGCAGAACTGCTGAACGACTGTCTCCAGAGGGAGCTCAAGGCGCCGCATCTGGCGGGACGCATCCGGCGGATGATCGAGCTTGTGGAATCCTCCCCCGCGCACAAATGGACGGTTGACGAACTGGCGCGCAGACTCAACATGTCCGTCTCCCTGCTCTATCAGCGGGTCAAGGAACAGTGCGGACGCTCCCCCGGGGAACTGATCGACGAAATCCGCTTTCAATTTGCCTCTGAAATGCTTCTCCGCACCGACGCCAAACTGGATGAAATCGCGGCGCAGACGGGGTACTCCAATGCGTTTGCTTTTTCCAAAGCATTCACGCGCCATACGGGGAAATCACCGCGGGAATACCGGAAAGAGCGGTAAAAAACATTATACTTTCATCATTTCTTGAATATTTTCGCTTCCGCGATTTGCCAAATGTAAGAAAGTGTGGTAGATTAAGCTCCTACATACTGAAGCTGTTACGGAGTGCGGTTGCAATTTATGCAGAAAAATAAAATAAAAGTCTACTTTCTGGGATCGGGCGCGTTCGCGGTTCCTTTTCTCGACGCGCTGAACAAGGCGGAAAATATCGAACTGGTCGGAGTCGGCACCCAGCCGGATAAGCCGTCCGGAAGAAAGCGTCTGCCTAAACCGACCCCGCTTGGAGGATTCGCCGACGCGGTCGGAATTCCCTGCCGCAGAGTCGAATCGGTCAGTTCCGATGAATTCATGCAGCTGATGAACGAACTTGTGCCCGATCTCGTCGTCGTGGTCTCCTTCGGTCAGCTCCTGCGCGAAAAACTTCTGAACTTCCCGCGTCTGGGATGCCTGAACGTTCACGGTTCCATCCTGCCGAAATACCGCGGAGCCTCCCCGCTTGCAACCTCCATTCTCTCCGGTGACAAAGTAAACGGAATCACCTTCATGCGCATGGACAAAGGACTGGACACCGGGCCGGTCTACTCTGTCGTGACCATGGACGTTCCGCCTTCGATGAACACGCAGACCCTTGAGATTGCTCTCTCCGAGCTCGGCTCACGGAACATTGCGGGAATCATCGACCGCATCGCCGAAGGGCTTCAGCCGGTTCCGCAGAACGAACCGGACGCCACTTTAACCCGGAAGATCCACAAATCCGACGGTTCGGTTCACTGGGATGAACCCGCCGGACTGCTCGAACGCAAGGTGCGCGCGTACTACCCATGGCCGGCTTCCACTTTCCGCATCAACGGAAAGAACGGACTCATGTCCATCAAAATCACCGAAGCCCGCGTTCTCCCCGAATCCGGCTCGCCCGGAACCACACTCGCCTGCGATAAAAAATGGATCGTCGCCTGCGGACAGGGCGCACTCGAACTCGTCCGCGTCATCCCGGAAGGCTCCCGCGAAATGAACGCCGCCGATTTCCTCCGCGGCTTCAACAACCCGGAAGCCGTCAGACAGGTCTTCGACGGTCCTCCGCCGCCGGAGCCCAAAAACACTCCACAGGAAAAGAAAACCAATTCATGAAAAACAAAAAACAGATCATACTGAACTGCGAAGAGCTCGAAACACGTTTCGCTCTCCTGCGGAACGGAAGGCTCGAAGAGTATGAGATCGAACGGCGCGACGAGGACGAGCTTGTCGCCGGGTCCATCTACCTCGGGCGCATCACGCATCTCGAAAAGAAACTCGAAGCAGCCTTCGTCGATATCGGCGCCGTCAAAAACGGATTCCTGCATTACAAGGACATGCTCCCCGCCTCCTATGACATGCTCGACGACATCCGCCACGCCGAAGCCGAATCCGGAGAAGAGCCAACCGCAAAACGGCGCAAGAAAACATCCGTCCTCAGCAAAGTCGCCGACCGCATCCGCGGACTCGTCGGACGCACCAACAAGGCGCAGCGCCTCAAAGAGTTCGAAACAAAACTCCACAGCGGGAAAATCACCGTTGCCGACATTCCGAAGATGTTCCCCGAAAACTCCGAACTCCTCGTTCAGATCGTCAAGGGGCCAATCGGAACCAAAGGCGCGCGTCTCTCGACGAATATCACAATTCCCGGACGCTATCTCGTTCTTCTGCCCTACTCCGACCACATCGGACTCTCTTCGCGCATCGACGACCGAAAGGAGCGCGACCGTCTCCGTAAGATTCTCGCAAAGCTCGACGTTCCCGAAGGCATGGGGCTCATCTGCCGGACCATCGGCGAAGGACACAAAGCCGAAGATTTTGAAAAGGATCTCAGCATGCTCCTCAAAATCTGGGAATCCGCAAGCGCCGCACTCGAAGAGAAAAACGCGCCCGCTATCGTCTACCGCGAACCCAATCTGCTCGAACGCACCGTCCGCGACTTCCTCACCGACGACATTGACGAAATCGTTGTCGACGATCCCGACGCCGCGAAAAAACTGAAAGCGGATTTCGCCGAATTCGGCTGCTACGACACGCGCATCACTCTCAGCAACCGCGCGCAGCCAGTCTTCGAACGCTACAAAGTCGCCGAACAGGTTGCAACCGTCTTCAACCGAGTCGTCCAGCTCCCGAGCGGTGGCTACATCTGCATTGACGAAACCGAAGCGCTCGTCGCCGTCGACGTCAACTCCGGCAAAAACAAAAATGCGAAAGACCAGCCCGAAAACATTCTCCGCACAAACCTTGAAGCCGCCGAGGAAATCGCCCGCCAGGTCCGCCTCCGCAACGTCGGAGGACTCGTCGTCATCGACTTCATCGATATGCGCACCCAGCGGGACCGCGACGCCGTTCAGCGCGCAATGGCGACCTATGTTCAGCCCGACCGCGCCAAGACACGTCTGCTCCCCATCAGCAAGTTCGGACTGATGGAAATGACCCGTCAGCGCGAGCACGAAAGCGCCAAAGACGCCGTCTACGACCCGTGCCCGTACTGCAACGGCTCCGGACGCGTCAAGTCGCCGGTCAGCATGAGCGTTGAAATTCAGCGGCGCCTCAAAGAGCTGCTCAAACGCCGCACCCGCAAAATGTCGGTTCGCGTCATCATGCACCCGACCATTCTCGAACGGCTGAAAAACGACGACGCCGAACTGCTCAGCGAACTGGAGGAAAAGTACGGCAAGGAACTCTCCTTCCGCGCCGATCCGACCATGCACATGGAACAGTTCCGCCTCGTCAACCCGGAAACAAATCAGGAATATTAACAAGGAGTTTTTGTCATGAGAGACACGTTCCTTCCCTTTTCCAAACCCGATCTGAAAGAATCCGATATTCAGGCTGTCGCGGATGTTCTGCGCTCCGGCTGGATCACCACCGGTCCGAAAGTCGCACAGTTTGAATCCGATTTCAAAGCTTATCTCGGGGCGGACGACGCCGTCTCCATGACCTCCGAAACAGGCGTGATGGAAGTTCTCCTCCACGCACTCGGAATCGGACCCGGCGACGAGGTAATCACCCCCTCCATGACCTGGGTCTCCATGATCAACCTCACCGTCCTCGCCGGTGCAAAACCGGTCTTCGTCGACGTCAACAAAGACACCCTGATGGTCGATCCCGAAGAGGTCGAAGCGCACATCACGCCGCGCACAAAACTGATCGTCCCCGTCCACTTCGCCGGAGCCAGCGCCGATCTTGATCCGCTCCGCGCCATTGCGAAGAAACACGGAATCCGTCTTGTGGAAGACGCCGCGCACGCGCTCGGGACCCGTTACAAAGGCAAACTCATCGGCTCCGCCGGAACCGCAATGTTCTCGTTCCACCCCATCAAGAACATCACAACCGGCGAAGGCGGAATGCTCGTCACCGATGAAGAAGAACTCGGCAAACGCTGCCGCAGCCTCAAATTCCACGGTCTCGGCGTCGACGCTTACGACCGCCTCACGCACGGACGCTCCCCGCAGGCGCAGGTCGTCGAACCGGGCTACAAGTACAACATGCCCGACATGCAGGCAGTCCTTGCGCTCGGTCAGCTCGCGCGAATCGAGGAAATCAACGCCCGCCGCACCGCGCTTGCCCTCCGCTACCGCGAACTGCTCAAAGATGTCGAGGAGATCCAGCCGCTCGCCGATCCCGCTTACGATTTCAAACACGCGTGGCATCTCTTCGTCGTCCGCGTCGTCAAGGGCAAACTCAACCGCGACGAATTCATGGCCGCATTGAAAGAGAAAAACATCGGCACAGGGCTGCACTTCCGCTGCACGCACCTCCAGAAGTTCTACCGAGAGCAGATGGGCTGCAAGCCCGGCATGCTCCCCAACACCGAATGGAACTCCGACCGCATCTGCTCCATCCCGCTCTTCCCCTCCATGACGGAAAAAGATCAGGATGATGTCGTCTCCGCAATCAAAGAGGTTCTGGCATGAAGTTCAACCGTCCCGCCCGCCAGACTCCCGTACAGCCCGAAAGCGCTCCCGAACCGGAAAAACCGGGGCTGAACGGCAAACAGAAAAAACTTCTGTTCTGGCTCCCGCTGTGGCTTTGCGCCGCGCTTCTGCTGATCGGGAATCTCGGCGTCGAGCCGGTCAAAGGCTCCGAATCCCGCTGGCTCGAAGTCGTCCGTGAAATGTTCCTCACGAACGATTTCCTTCATCCGACCATCAACTTCGAACCCTATTACGACAAGCCGCTGCTGACCTACTGGTTCATCGTGCTGACCTCGCTCTTCAACGGCAAAACCGTCAATGAGTTTCTCGCCCGCCTCCCGAGCGTGCTCGCGGCGGCCGCAGCGCTCATGGCGACCGTTTCCATTGCCAAACGCCTCTGGAACGCGGAGATCGCGCGTCTCTCCGGCTGGCTTTTCCTGACCTGCTACTCCTTCGCCTGGTGGGGACGCCTCGCCGAAGCCGATATGGCGAATCTTGCGTTCTCGACCGGCGCAATCGCATGGTATCTCGCCTTCCGGAAAACAAAAAGCTTCCCCGGATATCTCGGCTTCTTCCTGCTCTGCTTCATCGGCGCGCACGCGAAGGGAATGGCCGCAATTGCGGTTCCCCTCCTCGCCGCGGGCGTGGACATGCTCCTCGCGAAAAAAGTTCTCTTCCATTTGAACTGGAAGTCCGTGCTTGCGCTCCTCATCGGAATCGGAGTCTACATGATTCCGTTCGAACTCTCCAAACTCATCGCTCCGGCTGTCGCACCGGAAACACAGGAACTCATCGACGCCGACGGCACGCTCAAAACCAGCGGAATCGCACTCGCCCTGCGCGAAAACATCATCCGCTTCTTCGCTCCGTTCGACCACGACGACGAACCGTTCTATGCATACTTCATTCATCTGCCGCGCCTGCTTCTCCCCTGGAGCCCGTTCATGATCCTTGCAGTCATCGACGCCTTCCGCAGACGCAAACAGTTCCAGGAGGCGGAACGCTGGCTCTGCTGGACCCTGATTGCGATTTTTCTCTTCTTCTCCATTTCCGGCTCACGCCGTCCGTACTACATCCTCCCCGCGGTTCCGTTCTGCGCCATTCTGATGGCGCTCTACCTCTCCCGCGAATCCTTCGACCGTCAGATGGAAAAGATCAAACAGGTTCTGCTTCTGCTGTTCCGCTCGCTTCCGGCAATCGCACTGCTTCTCTGCGTGCTCGCCGGAATCGTGCTGACGCTCTTCCCGGAAATCGTCCCCCCCGCATACAAGTTTCTGCTGCGCCTCGTCCCGCAGTCCATTGTCGCGGCGCTTGCCGCCGTGTTCATTCTCGGAATGTTCCTGTTTCATCTGCGCAGCGAACCGCCGTTTACGGAAATTCTGCCGGATGTGAAGCTTGCGAAGTCCATTTTCTCCATCTACGTTTCCCTGCTCGTGGTGTTCGTCTATGTCATCCCCACCGCCTCCCAGTTCCGCACGATCCGCTATACATTCCGCCAGATGATGCTCCGCGCCGAACAGATGCGCGTGCCGGATGAGAATATCTACTTCTATCAATCCGAACCGCGGGACGCCATATACTATCTGAACCGGAAAACGGAAATCGCCGTCATTGAAGACGAGGAAGAGCTGGAAAAACTCCGCAGGGAAAAACCGGGACAGCGCATTCTGCTGATTGCCCAGAACCGCAAGTTCGAGGATCTTCCGGAAGAAACGCTCAACCGTCTTCCCGTCACCGCCCGCGAACCGAGTTTCCCGTGGGATTCAAAGGACAACCTCCGCAAGAATTATGTCATGCGCATGATTCTGCCGGACAACAGAAAGATACGATGAAAAGAGCGATTTGCAATGAATAAATTTTTACTTCTGCTCACCGCCCTCCTTTTCTCCGCCGGAACCGCCCTCTTTTCTCAGGGGAAAACGGCTTCCGCGACAAAAACGCCCGCCTCAACCCAAAAAATAAAAAAAGGGATTACACAATGCTGGATCGAGAAAAAATTGAATGGTCGCAACACTACTGGTGCGACACGGATGACAACACTCTGCCGCGCGTGCTGCTGATCGGCGACTCCATTGTCGCCGGTCACCGCTTCGACGTCTCGGACAGACTGAAAGGCATCGCAACCGTCGCGGCCTTCTCCTCCTCAAAAATCGTCGGCGACCCGGGATTCTACCGCGAGCTTCAGCTTGCTCTCGCGGATTATCCGGTCGACCTGATCTGCATCAACAACGGCCTCCACGGAACGCCCTACTCGGATGAGTTCTACCGCGAACGCCTGAAAGAGCTTGTTCTCTTCCTGCGCCAGAACACCCGCGCACGCCTCACCTGGCGCAATTCCACGCCGATCACAGTCAAAAACGAACCGGAAAAATTAGCGGAACTCAATGAAATGGTTCTTCACCGCAACCGCATCGCGGAAGAAATCATGAAGGAGCTCCATGTACCCGTTCTCGACCTCTACACTCCGATGGCGGAGCATCCGGAATACAGCGCGAAGGATGGTTACCATTACAACGCGGAGGGACGCTCGGCGCAGGCGGATATCGTCGCGGAATTTCTGAAGAAGATTCTCGCCGCGCGCTCGCTCGAAGTTAACATCAACGGCTTCCGCACGGACTTCCCCGGACACGTCTCCGACTGGTACGGATACGAATGTCTCAACTTCAAGCTTGAAGGCATCCCCTGCAAGCTCGTCAAACCGAACGTCACGCCCGACCCGAAAAAACGCTGGTTCTGGCGCGCCCGCTTCTTCGGAGCATTCCCGAACGCCGACTGGGCTCTGCTCGACCGCGGATGGTACGTCGCGCACATCGACGTCACCGAACTTTACGGCTCCGCGGAATCCAACCGACGCTTCGACATGCTCTACAACTTCCTGACCTCGCTCGGATTCAATAAAAAATGCGTTCCCGTCGGCTACAGCCGCGGCGGGCTCGACGTCTACAACTGGGCGGTCAAGAACACTGACAAGGTAAGCTGTCTCTATCTTGACAATCCGGTCTGCGACTTCAAGAGCTGGCCCGGCGCAAAAGGTCACGGCCCCGGCGACGAACAGAGCTGGAAGAACTGTCTCAAAGCCTGGAACTTCACCGAAGAACAGGCGATGGCTTACGACAAGAACCCGCTCGACAACCTCAAGCCGCTCGCCGACGCCGGAATCCCGATTCTGCATCTCTGCGGCGACGCCGATGAAGTCGTTCCCGCCGACGAGAACACGATGATCGTCGAAAAGCGTTACCGCGAACTGGGCGGACACATCGAGGTCATCTACAAGCCCGGTGCAAAGCATCACCCGCACTGCCTCGAAAATCCGCAGCCGATCGTCGATTTCGTCCTCAAATACAACAGGGACTGATCCGTCACTCCGTGTTCACATGCCCGCGCCGACGGAGGTTTCTGTACTCCTTCGGCGTCATGGCGCATTCACGGAAAAACTGTTTGCGGAAATAGGAAACATCGCCGTATCCCGCCTCGTATGCGATCTGCTTGACCGGCGCGTTCGACCGTTCCAGCATTTCGCATGCCTTGCGGATCCGTTCGCGGCGGATCGCATCCCCGACGGTACACCCGCACACCTGCGAATAGAGCCGGCTCAGGTAATCCGGATGACACTGCAGGTGCGCAGCGATCTCCGAAGTCGTCAACGCCTCGTCAAAATGAATCCGGATATACTGGTTCGCCGCATCGGTCAGCGTGCTTCTTCCGACGCCTCCCGCTCGTGTCCGCAGAGCTTCGCGCAGCAGAATCGCCGAGAGCGCATCCAGGTTCTCCCGCGCCGTCCCCTCCCCCTCCAGCATCCCGCGTCTCTGTTCTCCGAGCAGGAGCTGCAGATACGCCCCGGCGAATTCCGGCGATGCAATCGGAGCGCACGGCTCCTCCAGGGCGAAACATGCATAATCCTCCCTCTTTTCAAACGCTGCATGCATCCAGAAAAATGAAAGTTCCGGCTCGTATGCGGCGAGCCCGCCATGACGGCGGAACGGAAGCAGAAACAGCCGCTCCCCCGCTTCAACATGGAACTCCCGCTCCTCCTCGAATATATCCAGCCGTCCGCTCAGAACAATAATCAATTCCAGAGAGTCAATCGTCCGCACCGGATGACGGCCGTGTCCGCGCGAAACAAAACGTCCGGCGGAAAGAAAATGCGGAGTTGGAATATCAGACATGTCAGATTTCTCCTCTTTTTCTATTACTTTACACCCCTGTCATTTTTTTGCAAGCCGGTGTATAATAAAAGGAGCAAAGTTTCCCCAACAAAAGGAGTCTTGGAATGAACGCCTATCAGAATTCAAAAATCGGTGAAGTACGTCTGAACGACGCCTATTTCGCACCGCGCATCGCAGCCAACCACACGAACACGCTCCCGGCGAACGTCCGCAAATGCCATGAAACAACCCGTCTTGAGGCATTCCGTCTCGACTGGAAGAAGGGCATGCCGAATCATCCCCATTTCTTCTGGGATTCCGACGTCGCCAAAGTTCTCGAAGGCATGGCGTACGACCTCATCCTCAACCCCGATCCCGAACGCGAAAAAGAGCTCGACGAATATGTGGATCTCGTCTGCTCCGCCCAGCGGCCGGACGGCTATCTGAACATCTTCTTCACGGTCGTCGCCCCCGACATGCGCTGGAAAAACCTCCACGAATACCACGAACTCTACTGCGCCGGACACCTCATGGAAGCCGCCGTCGCGCACTGGCAGGCGACCGGCAAGCGCAACTTCCTCGACTGCATGTGCCGCTATGCCGACTACATTGCCAGCGTCTTCGGACGCGAGCCCGGACAGCTCCGCGGATACCCCGGACACGAAGAGATTGAACTGGCTCTCTGCAAACTCGCCGACGCGACCGGAAACAAAAAGTATCTCGACCTCGCCAAGTATTTTGTCGATGAACGCGGAACCGAGCCGAACTATTTCGCAGAAGAGATCAAACAGCTGAAACGCCAGGCATGGCCCCTCGATTATTATCAGGCGCATAAGCCCGTCCGCGAACAGACCGAAGCAGTCGGACACGCCGTCCGCGCACTCTATCTCTACTCCGGCATGGCGGACGTCGCGCTCCGAACTGATGACAAGTCCCTCCTCGACGCCTGCGAACGCCTCTGGAACAGCGTCACAAAAAGCAAAATGTTCGTCACCGGCGGCATCGGAAGCAACCCGCACGATGAAAGCTTCTCCTATCCCTACAACCTCCCGAACACAACCGCCTACGCAGAATCCTGTGCAGCAATGGCGCTCGTTCTCTTCTCCGAACGCATGCTGAATCTGACCGGTGATTCCAAATACGCGGATGTCATGGAACTCGGACTCTGCAACGGCGCAATCAGCGGAATCTCCCTCAGCGGAACGGAATTCTTCTACGCCAACCCGATTGTCATCGCCGACAACTGCCCGCCAAGCTCCGGACACAACATGACCCGCACACGCCAGCCCTGGTTCGGATGCTCCTGCTGCCCGACAAGCTTCTGCCGTTTCATCCCGCAGATCGCATCTTTCGCCTACTCGAAATCCGGCGACGCCCTCCGCATCGCCATCCCCGTCGCGGCAAACGGAACTGTCGCTCTCGACGACGGCGAATTCAAATTTGAAGTAACCGGCGGCTACCCGTTCGACGGACACGTTGTCTTCCGCGTTCTCTCCGCTCCCGAACCCCCGGTCGCCCTCGAATTCCGCATTCCAGGCTGGTGCCGCAAGTACACCGCCTCCATGCAGGGAGAACTCAAAAAAGGATTCCTTGTTCTCAAGCGCACATGGAAACCGGGCGACGAAGTCGTTCTCGACTTTGACATGCCCGTCGAGCTCGTCCGGGCAAACCCGCTCGTGGAAGAGGACGCCGGAAAAATTGCTCTTTCGCGCGGTCCGGTCGTCTACTGCCTTGAAAGCGTCGATAACGGGAAACTGCTCTCGCAGCTTCTCATTCCCGGTGACCAGACCTTCCGTCTGGAACCGCTCAAAGGACTCCTCGACGTTCCCGGCATCACCGGAAAAGCCATCCGCGAAACGCTCCCTGAGACGGACACGCTCTACAGCGCCGCGCGTCCCGAACGCACGGAAACGGAATTCCATGCCATTCCGTATGCTCTCTGGCAGAACCGCGGAGACGTCTCCATGACTCTCTGGCTGCGCACCGTCTGACAGCCTCCCGCAAAATAAAAGTGCCGCATCCGTTTCTCCTCGGATGCGGCGTCGTTTTTTATGCAGAACTGTTATTTATGCAGAATGATCAGCTGATGCATCGCCCGGCTCATGGCGGTATAAATGCCGTGCTTGTTCTTCCAGCGTTCATCGTTTTCATCCACATCAAGCAGGATCACGACTTTCGATTCGCACCCCTTGTACTTCATGTAGGTGAAATACGAAACCTCCATTGCGCCGATCTCCGGCGCGCGCTCCACGATATGAAACCGCCCGACATCATGGTTTTCCCCGATGCTCGTATGCACCAGCGAATGCCCGCCAAGAATCACAATATCCTGAAGCGGAACGCCTTCCGTCATAACCAGCCGCTCCAGCTCCTGCTCCAGCAGGGCGCGGCAGTCGCCATGCAGCACATGCACATCCGCCCCCTCCGGAGCCGAATCCATGATGGTCGACGCCGTGGTCTGATA
The DNA here is from genome assembly GCA_900549415.1 of uncultured bacterium. Lineage (GTDB taxonomy): Bacteria > Verrucomicrobiota > Lentisphaeria > Victivallales > UBA1829 > UBA1829. The sequence goes on along the minus strand of URNX01000006.1, from coordinate 6,189 downwards.
CGGCTTCAGCATTTCATAAATCTTTCTGGTGTTGCGGCAGTTTTTCGTCAGCAGAACCGGAGGCAGTCCGAAATCCGGCAGTTTCAATTCTTTCGTGAAAATATTCTGATCCGGATCGTAGAAAATATAGCAGGGCGCACCTTCCGGAATCAGCATGGTGATCACCTCCCACGCCTCAGGCGCAAAATCCTGTCCTTCGTCGACAACGAGCGCATCGTAATAAAAATCGGTTCTCTGAAGATACGTCTTCAGCAGATTCGGCAGAACCTCCGAATAAAGACGCGGATTGCTGCGGTATTTGCCGACCTGCGATTCCGGAATCTTCAGCAGTTCGATGCAGAATTCAAAAAACGCGGCGGCTTTGATCGTCCGACTTTTTTTCACGGCCTGTTTCAGATGTTTCGCAAGCAGCTGGTTGAAACAGAGCAGCAGCACATTCGCTCCGTCCGCCGCCAGACGCTCCGCCTTCTTCACAGCCATAACAGTCTTGCCCGATCCGGCACAGCCTTTCACCAGCAGACGCGGGAAATTTTCCAGAGCGTCCAGAAGCGCGCATTGCTGTTCCGTGAGAAGGAAAAACTGCTTCTCCTCAATTCCGATCCGCTCCGAAAGCCGTTTCCCGTATTCAAAAACCGGCGACAGCACTCGCAAAATCTCCTCCGGAGTAACCGCACCGGAGAGGTTCGGGGGCATCTGCGCATCATCCAGCAGACGCGTCGCAAACTTTTCGATATACGGCAATCCGGTTCCGGTCAGCACAATATCCTGCGCCTCAGCCGGCCACACTTCGCCGTATCCGCAGGAGGGGAAGCAGACGCAGTGCGCAAATTTCATCGGAAATTCCCGCTGCAGCGATTCCTGCAGCAGACGCATCACCGCATACTTGTTCCGTTTTGCCTGTTCCACGGGGTCGATCGGGCGCCCTTCCTGATACCATTGTCCGTGACGGTATGAAATCGCTCCGCCTTTGACCTCAATCACGAGCATTCCCTTTTTCGGATGGTACAGCAGGAAATCAATCTCGCCGTCCCAGCGTTTCCGGTTCAGATCCCGCGTCACATAGTCGAAGGAATGGAATACGTACCACTCATCGGAAAGCCCCTTCCGGATTGCTTCAAAAACGATCTGCTCCGACATCGGGCGCCGGGTCAGATCGCATTCGACTGGTATCATAGTCGCCATTTTCAGTCATCCACTTTCTCGGTCAGATTCCGCTTCAGAACCCCGATTTCAACCATCCGCTCCGCCAGTTTCTTCATCGTGTCGAAAGTGGATAGAAACGACTGCATGTTCATCACCAGACGGAAATTTTTCTCCGGCTTCGGTTCCTTTCCCCCCGGATCCGGCTGAAACGTCGCAAAATCCATCCGGACAAGTCCCCCAGCAAAATGAATCTGCGGCATTCCGTCTCCGTAAAACTCTTCTTTCACCTGCATCTTGTACAACTCCTCTCTCAGAACACGCGGAAACGCGCGCCGAGCGCATTGAAATCATCGATGAAACGCGGATACGTCACGTTCACACACTCCGCGTCGCGGATGATCGTCTCACCGACCGCGCCGAGTCCGGCAATTGCAAGAGCCATCGCGATCCGGTGATCCTTGTAGCTGCGGCACGCCGCGCCGTGAACTTCCGTTCCGGCATGAATGATCATGCCGTCCGGCTCCTCTTCGATGCGCACACCGAAACGGCGCAGTTCGCGCGTCATGCAGGCAATCCGATCCGTCTCCTTGATACGCGCCTGGGCGACATTGTAAATGCGCGTCGTTCCCTTCGCAAACGCGGCGGCGACGGCAATCGCAGGCAGTGCATCGGGCGTAGCGTTCAAATCGAGTTCGGCGGCAACGAGCGGACCGTCGCGGCGCACCGTTGTGACATTGCCGTCGCGGATGATCTTCATGCCCATGCGCTCCATGAGTGAAAACACCGCCTTGTCACCCTGCAGATCATTAAAATCAAGATTGCGGATCTGAAGCTCGCAGCCGGTCACGGCCGACGCCACAAGCGGAAATGTTGCAGTTGAAAAATCCGCCGGAATCGTCACATCAAACGGGCGGATGCTCTGCTTGCCCGGTATTTCAAAATGCGTCAAGTCCTCCGACGCAGTAAAGTTCAGGCCGACCCGTTTCATCCAGCCGAGCGTAATTTCCACATACGGTTTTTCGTTCAGATTTTCCACCTCGACCACCGTGTCCTGCTCCGCAAACGGAGCCGAAAGCAGAATTGCCGTCACATACTGCGACGACTCTCCGTTGACCAGCGTTTTCCCGTTTGTCATCGGTCCCTCGACCGTGAACGGACACCGCCCGAACGACGCCTCCGTCTTCACTCCGAGTTTCTCCAGCGCGGAAAGCAGATGTGCCATCGGACGTGAACGCAGCGACTCGTCGCCGTCGAACGACACGGGGAACGGGCGCAGCGCCGCGAGACCCGCAAAAATTTTAATGGAAGTTCCGGAATTCGCCATGTCGATCACGTCTGCCGGCTGATGCAGATCTCCGCCGGTTCCCGTAACCGTCCAGACCGCATCGGTTCCGCGGTCGACGGTCGCTCCCAGCGCCTTCGCCGCGCGCACCGCCGCAAGCGTATCCGCCGAAACCAGCGGCGCATGGATCCGGGAAACACCGTCCGCCATCATCGCCAGCGCAACGGCGCGGATCGTGTGGGATTTTGAGCCGGGAACGGCAATCGTTCCCGAAAGGGTTCTCGGATTGACTATCAGATTCATTCTCGTACCTTCCTTCCGTAAACAGTTTTCTTTACCCTCGTACTATACACCTCAATTGCAAAAAATCATCCCGCAAAACAAAGAAAAAAAACACTTATTTTTCAAATCCCCGCTTGTCACTCCTCCGGAAGCATGGTATATTACAGAATGATTGTTTCTCAATAACAAAGGAAAGTAGAACATGAAAATTCTGGTAGTCAATGCCGGCAGCTCCTCCCTCAAGTACACGCTTTTCAATATGGAAGGCGGAAAAAATGAAGTTCTCGCAAACGGACAGGTCGAACGTATCGGAAGCGATACCCCCAATCTAATCTACAAGCGTCCCGACGGCTTCAAGAAAGAGGTTCCCCTCCATATCACCAACCACGGCGAAGCGCTCTCTGAAGTCCGCAAAATGCTCGTCGATCCTGAAGTCGGCGTCATCAAGAGCCTCTCCGAAGTCTCCGCAATCGGTCACCGCGTCCTCCACGGCGGCGAAAAAGTCACCCAGCCGGTCAAAATCACGCCGGAAGTCAAAGACATCATCCGTGAATGCTTCCCCCTCGGACCGCTTCACAACCCCGCGAACCTCACCGGCATCGAAGCCTGTGAAAAGGACTTCCCCGGAGTCCCCAATGTCGGCGTTTTCGATACCCAGTTCCACCAGACCATGCCCCCGGAAGCATACCTCTATGCCATTCCCTATGACTACTACAAAAAATACGGCATCCGCAAATACGGCTTCCACGGAACCAGCCATCACTATGTGACCCTCTCCTCCGCCGAATTCCTCGGAAAGAAGCTCGAAGACACCACCATCATCACCTGCCACCTCGGCAACGGCTGCTCCATGGCAGCAGTCAAAAACGGCAAAGTCATCGACACCACAATGGGACTCACCCCGCTTGAAGGTCTCATGATGGGAACCCGTTCCGGCGACCTCGACCCCGCCGCCGTTCTCCGCCTCATCGAACTCGGACACTCCCGCGAAGAAGTCGACAAGATCCTCAACAAGCAGTCCGGTCTCTACGGCATCGGCGGAATCAACAGCGGAGACATGCGCGACATGATGAACGCCGCGGCCGACGGCAACGCACAGGCTGAACTCGCAATCAAGATGTTTGTCCGCCGCGTCATCAAGTACATCGGCGCATACTACGTCCTCCTCGGCGGCGCGGACGCCCTCGTCTTCACCGGCGGCATCGGCGAATACTCCCTCCCCATCCGCCAGCGCATCATGGAAGGTCTCTCCGCCCTCAACATCCGCATCGACAACGAGAAGAACAACCATTGCTTCGGCAAAAAAGGCGTCATCTCCACCGATGACTCCGCATGGAAAGCAATCGTCATGCCCACCAACGAAGAGCTGATGATCGCCCTCTCCACCATGCGCGTTCTCGGACTCGACAAATAACATTGCCTCTCAAGCGCGTCCGTTTCCTGAAAACGGACGCGCTTTTTTTGAAAAAACATGCAGTCCACAGAAATCATTTTGATCCGCCACGGTGAAACCGTCGCCAACGCCGCAGGAACCGTCCAGGGACAGCTCGACGTCGAGCTGAATGCGACCGGAATCCGCCAGGCCGGACGTCTCGCAGAGCGTCTGCGCGACATTCCGCTTGACGCCGTTTACGCCAGTGACCTCTCCCGAGCCATGCACACCGCCCGAATCGTAGCCGAACCGCACAAACTCGACGTCATCCCGTCGCCGGAGTTCCGCGAGTGGCACTTAGGGGAATGGCAGGGACGCCGGATTGCGGACATTCTGACTCTTTTCCCCGGCGAATTCGAGGGATTTGTTCATGATTCTCTGACAATGACCGTCACCGGCGGCGAATCCCGATCCGCATTTCAGCGCCGCGTATCCGATGCGATCGACCTTCTGGCCGCGCGTCATTCCGGCGGACGGATCGCGATTGTCTCTCATGGAGCCGCATTAGGCATGATCCTCAAACACATTCTGAATGCGGAAAACATCCCCTTCCCCCGCCGCCCGAAGACCAGCAACGCCAGTTATTCCAAAGTGATTCATTTTGAAGACGGTACGTGGCAGCTGCTCACTTGGAACGACACATCCCACTTGGACAATCTCGGTTCCGAGCTCGGCAAGTGGTGATTCCCCCTTGAACAAGCCTATTTCCATTCTGCGCTAAAATACGAGAAACGAACTCTCCCGAAATTTTAAAACAAAACCGCCGTTCCACTTCTTTGCAGACTGGAACGGCGGAAGAAGTCGCACTTATCGCGGATTATTAAAGTTTTTCCGCAGAATCCTTTGCAGAATCATCAGTCACCGCATATTCAAAAGTATCTTTGAAACTTTTCTTGACTTTGTTTAAGTCGCAAGTGTCAACTCGACCATCAAGCATAACCATATTTACTCGATTAGCATGTCTCAAAGCAATTGCATTTTTACCATTGCTGTCCGGCTCAAATGCCTTGCTCTTTGCGCTGTCTTTCTGACGAATTGCATACGATTCTTTTCCCGACTTCAACGGAGAGGTCTGAGTTGAATCAGCAGCAAGAAAATTTGTTTTTGCATCCATATCAAGTCTGGAACGTGCAGTAAATCCAGTTTCAGAGTTCGAGACTTTGATAGGCACACCTTCTTCTGCAGCTCCAACAGGCACGCCATACGAATTCCGATCCTTTGGTGTACCTCTAGTCATCGGACAATTTACAACCGTTCGCTCTTCCATGTCTTTTACATTGGAAAAATATTTTTTCTCCTCAAGACCATTATACCACGGATTTCCTTTTGTGCTATCAGTTCCTATTTCACTCTTGTCGCAATCTGCGGGAGGCAACAAATCGGAATAGTCATTTGCATAGAGCATAAACACTGCACCTACCTGCTTCAAATTACTAGCGCATGCCGTTGCCATAGCGCTCGACCGAGCCTTGTTCAAAGCCGGCATTGTGAGACCTGCGAGGATGGCAATGATGGAAATTACCACGAGGAGCTCTGTAAGGGTGAAATTCTGCTTTTTCATTTTTGTCTTTCCTTTTATTTTGTCGTAATAACACCGTTCCACGAAGTTGCAAAACGGGTCTCTTTAAAATGGTTTTTTATTGTTTTTTCCTTGAAGTTTCCTTCGCTGGTATAGACAGCAATCGGCGTCAGAAGCTTAACTTCTTCAACATTGCTGTTATTATACAAGTTGAAAGTATTCTTTATTTCACCATCCAGTCGGTACACAATACTGTAAGGCTTCCCCCATGGGTCTAAATATCCCTTGTTATTTGCGTAATCCGCAGTAGGATCAAGAAATTTAATTTTCTTTGCGTTGTTATTCCAACCATTGTCTGCATTTCCGGAGGCAGGAGTATCCGTTGCATCATCATATTTGTAGCCAATCATCATCGTAAAAAAAGTCTTATAATACTTTTCTATAGAGCCATCCCCCTGAACGCCGGTGACGAGGTGAATGTCACTTTCAAAAATCGGAAAATGCCACAGCTCACCATCTACAAGGAGGACA
>URNX01000005.1 GCA_900549415.1 uncultured bacterium | reverse complement strand
GGTCGCAATCCCCTTGAAGCGGGGCAAAAGTTCAACAGGCGGGTGCGAATCCGCTTGAACTGTAGATACTTATACACCCGTTTTGCAGAAAATCAAGCGAAAAACAGAAAAAAATAGAAAATTTTAAAAATCTTCTGCACTTTGCTTGAAATATACACTCCTTAGTGTTTGATTGTAAGTATGTTGTAAAAGTGCAGAAAAATTTTTGCGCATTTTTCTGCATTTTTGAACTCAAAAAACACCAAAAACAGCAAAAAATGAGGAGCTGTAAATTTATGGAGACAATTCTTCTGCAAAAATCTATGTGCCGCCTGTCTTTGAACAACGAACAACTCGTTCTAACAGAACCGGATGCAACGCCGTATGCTTATCCGCTCGGATGCATCAAACAGATTCTTGTTTATGGAAACGCTCAGATAACAACTCAGGCAATCAAAGCGTGTCTGAAAGAAGGAATCCGGATCGTATATTTTTCTGCATATGGCCATTTTCTCGGCCGGCTTGAACCCTGCTATCCTTCCAATATGAAGCGCCGTCTTAAGCAATATGCCCTTGTTCTGAATCCGGAACGGCGGCTGGAATGGGCGAAGGAATTTGTCGCTGTAAAAATCCGGAGCGAACTTGTTGAGCTGCGCCGTCTTTTCGAACGGAAGTCCTTTCCTGAATACAAGAATTTGCGCAAAGAACTTCAGGCTTGCCGGGAACAGGTTGAAATTGCTGCAGATCTTCCAGAATTGCTTGGATTTGAAGGTCTTGCCGCCCGAACCTATTACTCCGCATTTTCCCATTTTATGCCGCGCGGCTGGGTGTGGAACGGGCGTCGCCGTTATCCGTCTCCTGATCGGCTGAATGCTCTGCTTTCATTTTGCTACGGGAAAACCGCCGCTCTTTTTGCGGAACTTTGCGAAACGCATGGACTCGACCGTCAATGCGGAATCCTTCATGAACCTGCCCGTTACGGCGGCGGTTTGCCTTACGATCTTCTGGAACCTTTCCGGGCGATTTTCTGCGATAACCTGATTTTGAAACTTGTCGCAAAGCGTACTTGGAAAGCTTCTGATTTTCAGTCGGCAAAAAACGCGGTAAACCTGCGTCCGGAAACGATGGATTCTTTTGAGAAGGAATTCGAACATGCATTGACTCTTTGTTATTCGCGTCAATATAACAGTATCCGAGAACTTATGAAACATTTTGCTGAACTTATTTATCAGGGGATTGAACAGGAAAGTGATCGTCCGGACCTCGGAAGTTTTCTTCCGGCCCGCTGAAAAGGTGTGCCATGTATTTATTTTTCTATGATGTTACGGAGGCTTCCACTTTACGGATTGTTACAAAACGGTTGAGACACTACGGGCACCGGATTCAGAAGTCTGTCTGGCTTTGCGATATTGATTCGCAGGCTTGCGCACAACTGAAGCAGCAGCTTGATGCAGCAGTTCAGGCACCGGACAGTGTTCTGTTTTGCCGGATATCAGATGTTTCCGATGTGGAAATCGTTCATCTTCCGGAAACCGGCGCCGAAGCGGTTAATAACGTTTTGCGTAGGCGGCCTCGTTGAAAGCGATTTTCCGGAATTCATCGGCAAAACTGTGATCGAGCAGCGATTCTCCGGCACGCATGGTTCCCGAAGAATTGTCGATCAGTCTTCCAACCGGGTTGATAACGATGTATGCGCTGACGATATCCTCTGTGTTTTCCACAACCGGGTTCAGATCCGTGTGGCGGGCAACGAAATCCTGAAACTGGCGGTCGGAAATCATGAGGTCGTCGGCGCTGTCGTTGATGTGGTCGAAATGAAGCACCCGGAGCAGTTTCCAACGGTCCGGCTGAATCTTGCGGATGACCGGTGAGAAATCGCGGTTGACGTTTACTGCGTTTACGACGGTGTTGATTTTGAGGCGCATTCCTGCGGAATGAATACAATCGGCAAGCTCGGCGAGGCGTTCTGTGGCAAGAGTTCTTCCCGCGCCGTCGACACGTCCGAGACGGATATTGTCCTCTTTGCAAAAAGCATCCATGCTGATTCCGATCATGGAAAGGCGTCCGGCATTGCGCCGGATGAAATCGGGCGTGAGGAGAGAGCCGTTGGTGATGATCGAACAGTCGATTCCGAGGGCGTGGATGCAATCGATCATTTTCTGCACATACGGAGCCGCCATCGGTTCTCCTCCGGCGAGGTTGAATCGTTTCACCGGGGCTGATTCGACGATGTTGGCGATAATGCGTTTCCAGTCTTCAAAGCGCAGCGGAGTAGTGCCGAAACGGGAATGGCAGAAACGGCAGCGGTAGTTGCAGATGTCCGTATAATGAAGGTTGATAACTTTTCCGGCAGCCCAGTTCAAACGGTTCGTGCGAGAGTTCATCATAATACAAATCCTTTCAGTTTCATTTTTTGAATACGCAAAACTTTATGTTTCAGCGTAGATGTATCAGCGTTTCAAGCACCTGCCGGAATGCTCTTTCGCGCTTACACCATAGAAAAGACAGAAAACAGAAAAAATTCCGCTACTTCCATCAAAAAAATCAGATTTCATTGAAGAACCGTAAAAAAATGAATTTCTTTGTTTTTTTACGGTTGAAAAAACAAAAACAACTGCTAGATTAGTAAAAAATATAGGAGGCGCTTATGCTTGACGTAAAAAAAGTTTATCATCTTATGGGTGAACAAACCATTCCGATATTTTTGTCCGCAATTCAATTTCAACCGTGGGTACACCACTATCTTCTTGCAACAAAAAAGACGGAATATTCTGCAAATTATGTTGTGAAAGCATTGCAAGACCGGCAAATTTCTGCAGAAGTTCGTCTGATTGGTGCAGAAAATGCTGCCGTATCTTTTCGACTTTTGAATGAAAGTATTTCAGAAATTCTGGATGATACAAATAAAGAAGAAGCTCCGTCCGCATTCAATATTACTGGCGGGACGAAGCCGATGTCGTTTATAGCACTGCTCCTCGGCAACAAGCGTCCTTGGCTGGCGCCATTCTATTTGGACAGCATCGGGCGGAAAATGCTGTGGCTGAAAGATTATTCCGAAACAGAGCTGGAAGAGAAGATTGAACTGAAAGATTTTATTGCTCTCTGCGGGATGGAAATCTCAAATGAAGATATTTCAGAGCCGAGTGAGAAACTTCTGGATCTGATGTATCAGAATGTAACGGTTATTCAAAGATCACAGGAAAAGTTTGCCAGCTGTATTCAAAAAAATGGCAAAAAAACACAAAATCCGAAAGATTCGTTCCAGCAGTTTCTCGCAGAACTTTCTGAAAATATGAGCAAAAAGCATATACAATCTTGGAAACCTCTCTGGAATGAATATACGGCAACTGAATCAAGCTGGCAGCAACAGGCAAAATTTCTGGCTGGTGGTTGGTTCGAACACTATGTCGGCAATTTAATTCGTCGGCACTCTGCATCTCCGCAAGCAGTTCGCATTGGACTCGAAATTAGCAAGTCCGGAAATTATGAAACCTTGCAGGAATTTGACGTAGTCTACACAGACGGATTTCAGCTGGTGATTCTTGAATGTAAAGCGGGACAGATAAAACAGGATCATATACAGAAACTGATGAATTTGCGAGATTTCTTTGGAGGATCTCTTGGCAGATGCGCGTTGGTAACATTGGTGGAGGCCGATACCAGCAACAACAAGAGAATTCATCTGAGAGATCGAATTACCGCGAATAAAAAAATTGCGGCATTCTGCGGAAAAGTCGGTCTGCAAATACTGCCGTCACGCTTGTTCAACTTCTCGGTTGGAACCGTTTATCCCGGCGAGAAAAAATCATAAAACCGTGGATTTGAAACCGGAAAAAACAGGAGTTTGCGTCTTTCTCTAAGTGAACAGTAAAACAGTGAGGAGAAATGATAATGAAATTCCTGATCGGCAATTCGTTTCCGTTGAATTTGATTCGGCGCCCGGTTCATATTGTTCCGGAGACATTGGAGAATCTCCGGAACATGCTTGCGGCCGGAAACTGGAAATCTTTCTGGGGTCATTCCAACACTCTGCAGACGGTCAATGAACTGACCGGTTTTGATCTTAGTCCAAAAATGGAGCGTCCGGCTCTTTCTATTGATGAAATGGGATTTCCGCAATTGTACGGAGAGAGTTTTTCTGTCTGCTGGATTCTCAGCGCAGAATTGCAGAACGGGCTTCGTCCGTCGTTGAAAAGCGAACTTGAGCGGGAAGATATTATTCACTGGCGGGTTTTACGGATGGAATGGGAGAATTCATGTTTGAAATAAAACAGCAGATCTATGAGTTTTCCTCTCCGCATGGTCTTGATTTGCACCATGATATTCCGACCATTACATTCCGCGGAGCATTCGGCTATGCGTTGGCACAGGTGATTGCACGTGATGCCTGTGTTCCCGGCCTGGAAAACCAGGTGGCTCTTTACCGCCGCATTTTTATGCCGCAAAAAGATGAGAGCCAGGAGAGCCGGAATCTGGACCTTGCGCGACCATTCGTCATGCACGGATTTTATTCCCGTCCGGACAGACGCAGTTTTCTTCTTCAGATTCTGCTGTTTGGCTGTGCGGCGAATTATTCCGCATTTTTTGAACGTGTGGTGGAAGTCATGTCTTACATGGGACTTGGGAAAAACAATCAAATTTGCCATTTTGAAAAGGTGAATGAAGCCAGTCTTGAAATCGCGGATCCGGAGCCAAGTGAACGTCTGCTGGTTCATTTCTTAGCGCCCTGCAGCCGATTGAAAAGTCAAGGACAAATTTGGCTGGAAGATATTCCTTTTCGAGCGTTATTTGCCCGCCTCCTGGACCGGATCTTGGAGCTTGACAACCTCTACGGAACCGGGGATCTCAAAGAAAAATGGGATTTACATGCGCTGAAACAGCAGTCCGTCGAAATCCTGAGCACTTGTCTTGACGGAGGTGTTTATGCGGCAAACCGGACGAGCGGGCGTACAGGTCAGACGATGAAGTTGGACGGTTTTGTAGGGGAGATGTTGTATGAAGGAGACTTTTCCCCGTACAGAGAAATCATAAAATACCTTCCATATGTCAGCTTGGGACGTTTCAGTGCGTTCGGCTGCGGATGGAATCGAATAAAATACATATAACAAAGGAGCAGGTAATGAGCATTTTTCTGTGCTACGATCTGAAAGGTATTCAGCAATACATTTTTCAGGTCCCAAGATTGAAATGTTGTATTGGCGGAAGCCGGCAAATTGATAACTTTGACCGAAAAGAAGTTGTGGATCTGGCTAAGCAGCTGGGAATCGACCTTATTTATTCCGGCGGAGGAAAAGGGGCATTTGTCTGCTCCAGTGAGGACGATCTCCAAAATCTGAAACGTGAACTCGTTAAAAAAGCACGGGAATTCGGATTGACAATTCGTTTTGGATACAGTGACGTTTACAGTACTGCTGCGCGGGAAATCCGGGAGACATTCTGCTGGCAGCCAGATTCTTTGGAAGGTCAGCCCTGCAGCGAATCCGGACTTTATCCGACAACGGAAGGCGTTCACCCGCTTATTCAGAAACGAATCGCTATTGCATCGCAGCACGGGAAGGAAAGCCCGGTAGAACGCGAATTCCTGGAAGAATTGCGGAAAGAATTCAAGAACGAAAAGTTTGAATTCTTTTATAACCCGGATCCGGATGATCGAGACGGCTATGACACAGCTTGCGCTCTTGGCTCTCGCAACCGCTGGGCTGTTGTGCGCATGGATGGCAATGACATGGGACTTCAGTTTCTGGAATTTCAAAGACGGCACCCTGAAACGAATGCTAAAGAATGGCGTGAATGGCTTCCCAAAATGAGTCGGTCTTTGGATGAGTGTACTCGAGATGCCGCTTTGGAAGGGATGAAAGCAGTTGTTCAAGAGTATGTAAAATCAAACCACAACGATGTTCTTCCTCTGCGTCCTTTGATTATCGGCGGAGATGATGTTTCGGTTCTTGTTCACTGCTCGTATGCGGTACTTTTTGTTAAGACCGTGATGGAGAAGTTCACCGAGTTCAGTAAGCGTTCAAAAGAGCTTTGGGTCGGAACAAACGGGGCACTCAGCATCAGTGGAGGAATTCTTTATGCTCCCTGCAAGTTTCCGCTTCACAGCGCATTGGACTATGCAGAAGAACTCCTTGCAAGCGCCAAGACTCATGGGCGGGAATTGAAAAAGCAAAAGAAGGATACCTCTGGTTGCTCTCCCGCCTGTTTTGACTGGGAATCCATTACAGAGGGACTCCTGGATTCTCCTGCAGCCCGCAGACAGAGAGAGTTTATATTTACAGAATACGTTGATGGAAAGGAAAAGAAGGTTGAGCTGACCTCCCGTCCGTATTCGCTTGAAGAGTTCGAAAAGCTTGAACCTATGTACAGGAAAATACGCGGGACATCTTTGGAATCATCGCAAAACGAGCTTGATATCAATGCCAGCGAACTGGGGATTCCTGCAACGATTCAGTATCAGATTCATCCGGCACTTTATGCATCTAAAGACCGTCGCTGTGCGTTTTATGCACGTCTTGGGAAAAACTACAGATGGCTCTATGATTATCTGAAAGAGCCGATTCCTGGTGTCGAAGAAGAATACGGCAAAGGCTGGTCGGTAGATGGAAACATTCAAAAAACGTCTATTATTGACATTCTGCTCCGTATTCAGGAGGAAGTCCGTATGGAAAAACCGACGATTGCTATGTCTGGAGAGGAGAACTAATCATGGCTGTTTATCATTTTGAACTTAAGCTGCTTGCTGATGCGGAACCTGCAAGCGGACTCGGCAATGAATTGCTCAATGCTCTTCTTCCGCGCGGAGAACATGGAGCCCCGATTATTCCGGCATCTCATCTCAAAGGCGTAATGAGGGAAAATCTGTACCGCCTTCTCCGGCCGCTCCGTTCCGATGCAGAACAGTTCTGCGACTATTTGTTTGGACGAGGAGAAAGTAAAACGGCGGCCGGGATTTCCGGAATTTTGCATATCAGTGATGCTGTTGCTCCGCAAGACGCCGCGACATTGACCATTACCCGCACAGCAATTGATGCAGAAACCGGAAGAGCTGACGATGGTTCACTCCGAACATCCGAGGCTCTTGCCGCCGGAACAGTTCTTACAGGTCTTGTTCAATGCGACACCGACTCTCCCGCAGTTCTTGCGGTCATTCGCCTTGCATTCATGAACGTTTTTGCTGTTGGCGGAGGTCGAACCAGAGGAGCCGGAGCCTGCAGAATCTCTATTCGGGAACATGAAAAAGAAACACCGGGAAAACTGCTTGCTCAGGCAATTTCCGCTCCAGTTCCACCGGAGAATGCAATTGCTGCCGCAGAGGACAAATCTGAAAAATCGTTTTCAGGCTGTTATAAAGCTTTGAAGCTGACATTCCGTGCAGAAGCACCTCTTTGTCTGCCGACTCATCCTGTTGGGATGAACAATGTTATTTCGAGTGGATTCGTTATTGCAGGAACAGCTGTAACCGGTACCCTTTTAGCTCTGCTTTCCAAGACAGATAAAGGTCTAGCTTCTGCGTGTTGGGAAAATCCGGAATTTCGCTGTGGTCCTCTTCTTCCTGTACCCGAAAACGGAGAAGCCCTTTTCCCTGTCTATATCTCCAATACCCACAAAATTAGCAAACTCCGTCAGGAAAATGAGAAATATCTTTATGGAGATCTGATGATTCCAGATGAATTCATTCCTGAACAGGAGTACCATTGGCAGGAGCAGTCTGCCGGAATCTCCATGAAAGGTGTTGACGGTGTCCTGGCATTTGAAAAAGACGGGAAAGTTCACTTGCTGCGCAGCAGCTCCATCTCGCGAAACTATCGAGCTCATGGAGTTGTCAATGGCGGACAAACGGATGAAAAATCTGCTTCCAATAAGCAGAAAGGCGAGAAAAGCGACAATCTCTACTCGATGGAAAGTATCTGTGCCAAATGCTTTTCCGGAATGGTTATTCTTCCGGAGGAAGCTGCAGACAAATTGCTGGTACTCCTGAAGGATGGCGCTTATGTCAGTTTCGGCAAAGCAAAAACAACGCAGGGATTCGGCAAACTTGCAGCAGAACCATGGACTCTTTATGATAATCTGGAAACGGAATATCCGCAGGTGAAAAAGCTGAAGAATCGCCTTTTTATCGTTCAGACTCCGATCGTCTTTGAGAATAAAAAAGACGCTTCTTCGGCGGAAATTCTTAGAGAAGTCCTGCGTGAGGCAAGTTGGGGTGAGCTTGAAAAAGAATCCGCAATGACTTCCGTCCTTTTCGGCTGGAATAATCTTAAACTTGACAAACAGATCAATGGGACCGGACGTGTACAGGCAAAACGTGTGATTCTTCCGGGGGCGGTCTTCCTGTTGAAAGAACCTCTTTCGAATCTCTCGGAAAAAATTCGAATCGGTCTTGGGACAGATCGCGCGGCGGGTTACGGCTTTGTTCTGCCGCATCCCATGTTCGCAACGGAGTTGTGTGAGAATGTTGTTGCAGAAAAAGCGAGGCATAAAAAATTCGAATGCAACTCAAACAGTCCCGTTTTTGCCGCCTATAAACTCCACAGCATAAATGGAACCAAGTTGAGTTCCAGCCAAATTGCGCGTTTGTATCGGGCCGCTCAGATATCCGAGAAAAAAGCCATGGAATTTTTGGAGGAACAGCGACTCTATCGTCCGGAAAAAATCTGGAAGCTTTGGGACCCGATATATCATGAACTGAAAGAGAATCAGTTCAAGCGTCCGAAAGACGAAATCGTTGAAATGCTGCGCGTGTGGCATGATCTCAGAAACGGGGAGGATAAATAATGAAATCTGAAAATTACGAAATTGCATATGCCGTAGAGCTTCCGGTTGTTTTCCCGGAAGGATTTTCTATCGGAAGCGGCTCTAAAAACGGCAATATGACCTCAATTGAGCGAAACGGGAAGGGAATGCCTGTTTTGCGCGGGACGAGTGTCGCAGGAATCCTGCGGGCAAAAATCTCTCAGGATGCCCGCTTTGCTGAAATGGTGGAGTATTATTTCGGCAAAGCTCTAAACAAAAACATAGATCGGCAGGAAAGTCTGTTTCATTTCTACGATACGGAATTCCCGAAGAGTTTGGAAGAGACAATGCATAATAAGATTTGCCGTCACACCGGCAGTGTTTCGACTGAAAATAAAGGTCTCTTCTCTGTTGAACGAACTGCAGCAGGCTTGAAAGCAAACCTGTTTTTTACTCTGCTGGGCGATCGCGGAGAAAAGGATGAACAGGAAGATATGGATATTATCCATGTGCTTGCCGGATATTTTGCAGAAGGTTTGCTGATTGGCGGAAACGGCCGGAGCGGATGCGGACGCTGTCTGCTGCAGGATCGTTCATTCCAGATGCGGAAATTCGATCTTGCAAAACCGGAAGATGCTGCAGCATGGCTGGATCTGCTGTATGCAGAGAAGAAAGAGGTTGCAACTCGTGTAGCGCTTCAGCAAACGGAGAATAGCGACTGTTTTTCAGTCGATTTGAAATTTGGGCTTGCAGAAGGTCAGGATCTGCTTTGTGCGGAAGGTAACGATATGACTCCAGTTTCCTCCCGGAAGGGTGATGGTCAGCTCTATTGGATGATTCCCGGTTCTACATTCCGTGGTATTTTCAAAGCCTGGATGTCGCGTCTGGCTGCGCGAGAGGGCATTCAGCTTTCCGATAGTGTGGAAAACTATTTGAAATGCGGAGATAAAAAAGATGTTCAAGCAATGCCGGATGATGAAATCCACGATTTGTTTGGGACTTGTGAGTGTAGAGGTCGAATCCATTTTACAGACGCATACTCGGAACAACCTGTAATTTGGGGAACGGATATTCAATATCGTCCGCATGTCGTTATTGACCGTTTTACCGGAGGAACGAATGACGGTAAATTTTTCTCCTGTAAAGTGTTGATTGACCCGACTGGAAAACTTGCATTTTCGATGCAGATTTCAATAGAAAAGCCTTCAGAAAGCGAATTGCGCTGGCTTGCCCAGACTCTTCGGGCTCTAGACCTCGGCTTGATTCGGATCGGATCATCGAAAGCTTCGGGCTGTTTGAAAATACGGGAATGCAATGTCCGTTCCAACCCGACAGAACTTGAATTTGCTAAAATTGCGAAAGGGGAATAATCATGGCAGACGCAGAACATCCCACTATCAAAAATTTTCGTTCGGCAATTGTGAACCGGCAAATTGATGCGCGTAAAGTTAGGGACTTTGAGTCGTGGATGAATGGCAAAAAGTTCAAAGAAGAATATCGTCCGGTTGCCGAGGAACTTCTGGCGAAAGCGAAAGCTCTTCTTGCCAGTGGTTCCGGCAACGCTGGTCTGCCGCGTCCAGCACAACCTGCATCTAATAAATTTGGCGGAAAAGGACGTGCACCTGTTCCTAATAACAACCGGACAGCATTGCCTGCATCTGAAATTGGGTATGGGTTTCACAATCCTTACACGTTTATTCCGTTCCCGCTGACAGCCCCGGAACGCCATGCTCCAACACCGTTGACGATTGATGAAGTTGAGAAAGAACGTTTGACGGGTGTTTTGAATATTAAACTCCGGAATCTTTCTCCTCTGTGTTCGGTGCAATCGGATGAAAAGCGATCTCAAGAACAGCGGGATAAAGCAGCATTGAAAATCGGAAATGATGTTATTGTTCCAGCATCTTCCGTTCGAGGTTCTCTGCGTTCACTGATGGCTATTATCAGCGGAAGTGCTCTTGATTATGTTGATGAGAACCTCTGGCTTTGTCAGGGACGGGACTTGCAGCTTGATAAAGAGTCTCTTTACCTTGCAGAGGTTGTTTCAACCAAACCGTTCGCCGTCCGTTTCGGAGAAGCTCATCTAGTCAAAACACGTGAGCTCCTGCGAGTCTGCAATGGTCGGGATTATAAACAAGATTTTGCAAAAGTCCTGAAAAAATTCACACAACAAGCGAAGGATGATCATACAGAGCTTTGGATTGATTCTCCTGACATGCCGCGGAGTTGGAAAATGAAATCAGATGCAGCTCACCCGTGGCGAGTCAAAGTCAGCGGAAAAAAAGTTGATGTTACAGACAATGACAGCGAGGGAGCTTTCCGCCCGGATGAGACGGAGGAAATAGAGTTGCCGGAGAGCCTGAAAAATGATTTTGAGGGGCGCAACCGCACTGGTGTAAAAAAGACTTTGCAGCGAGGCGACCTTGTCTGGCTTGAACCTGTTGATCCGAGGAAAGGTATCAAGGAGTCTCGTCATGTAAAATCCATTCAGTGGGCACGTTGGGGACGTCGCGGAGTCAATTTTTTAGAAAAATTGAAAGCCGTTATTCCGCACATGCTCCCGGATTATTTGCAAAATGACGGAAAAGTTGATATTGTTTCCGATCTTTTCGGTTCAATTCCTTTGAAGGAAACCGCATACAATGCATTTGCGGCAAGGATCCGTCCGGAAAACCTGGTGTTCAAAAATGCACAAACGTTCTGGAATCTCATGCCGGTTAGCGGAGCTCCGCATTCGGGGTGCATGGCATTCTATGTAACGAATGATGATTACGACCAGATTTCGATCAGTGATCTCCCTCGTGGCTATAAGGTCTATCGAACAACTACTGACCATGGCAATGATGCCCCGTGGCGCTACGAAGTTCAACCGGTTTATTCGAACAATGGAAAAGACATTATTGAATATAATGTCGCCAAAATGACTTGCAGAAAAGAGCTCTTAAAGGAAAATCAGGAAGGTTCTTTGCGGATTGCATTCCGTGGACTTTCCAGGAAAGAGCTTGCTCTTCTTCTGCTTACCCTTTCCTGTGATTTGCGCTTTGGTGGTGGAAAACCGTTCGGGCTCGGACATTGTGTCGTTTCTGAAATTTCTGCTGTCAATGAATTCGGTGAAGCAATTTTCCATGCCTGGAAGCCAACGAAACGAGCAAGTGTTCCGGAGGATTTTCAGAATGAGGTCGCCAGATTCCTCAGCCGGGCTGATTTGTATTGCAAAACTCAGATTCCGGTAGAAATGCTCCGCTACCCCCGCGCCTATAAAAAGAACAAACACGGCGGAATGAACTGGTTTGGCTTCTTTGCTGCTCCGCAGCAGGGAAATCAGGACTTGCCGCAGCATGGTCTTATTGCTCGCAAGGTCGGTCGAGATGGGCAGTTGAAAGCGCAGGGGCTTCCAGTTTTCGACCCGCAAAATCCGGCTTCGGATCTTTTGTTCGGCTATGATGTCGAATATGACAACACTGGACGTTCTCTTGATGAATGCATCATTCCAGGAGGGAAAGATGGGATGTATAAGTCTTATGAAAACACTTCCCAGAACCGCGAATCGCGGCAAGCTGAAAGAAATCGTCGCTGAACGTAGAACACAAGAGCCGGAGGAAAAACTCCGGCTCCTTTCCAGATATCCAATCATTTTTTTTCGCCGGAAAAATTTTTTCATGCTTGTATTTGGCCGTATCTGAATGTATGATATATCCCGTTGAACAGGAGTGAGAATGAAGGATTTCGACCCGGGAAAAACTCAGACAATCGGAAGCGATACTCGGAAAATTCCGGCGGAACGGATTACTGCTTCGCCAAATGAACGCTATCATAACCGGAATGTGATCGGTTCAGGCGGAATGAAAATCGTTCTGCAGACCGATGACCTCAATGTCGGACGAAGCATCGCGATGGCTATTTCTAAGGACGCTTCACCGGAAAAACAGCTCCGCTTCCTCGAAGAGGCTCGAATCACCGCATCTCTCGAACATCCCAATATCGTTCCCGTTCATGACATCGGAAGAGGACGGAGCGGCGTTCCCTATTTTACCATGAAGCTGGTTCACGGACTCTCTCTCGAACAGATTATCGACGGGTTGAGAAAAGACGATCCCGGACTGCAGAAACGGTTCCCGCTTCATGCCAGACTCGAAATCTTCCTCAAAGTGTGCGATGCGATTGCATTCGCACACTCGCGCGGAATCATTCATCTCGATCTCAAACCAGACAACATTCAGGTCGGAGAGTACGGTGAAGTGCTGGTGCTCGACTGGGGTATCGCCCGGCGGGTTGGCGATGTGGAACCGGATGTCCCCGCGTTTCCGAACCTCTCCGCGTCCGTCGGCGTCACGATGGACGGCGTCATCCGCGGCACGCCGGAGTATATGGCCCCCGAACAGGCCTCCGGACAGAACAGTCGGCGCGGACGATGGACCGATATTTATTCCCTCGGCGCAATCCTTTATACTCTCATCGCTTTGCATACTCCCTACGAGGGACGCACGATGGAAGAGATTCTTCAGAACGTCACGACCGGAGGCATCACGCCGCTGGCGCTGAAGGACGGGCGCCGCGTGCCGGCTCCGCTGGAATTCATCGTGCTGCGCGCAATGGCGCTTTCGCCTGAACGACGCTATCCGAGCGTGCAGGCGCTCCGTGAAGATATCATCGCTTATCAGAACGGTTTTGCAACGGTTGCGGAAAACGCGGGGCTTTCCACCCGTTTCCTGCTTTGGCTGAAGCGGAACCGGATTCAGATTTATGTCGTTTTCTCAATCGTTCTCACGATCGGAATCGTGCTGACATTCGTCGCAATTCATCTTTACACACGGGCGCTCAGCGAGCAGGTGTTCGGACGTTCCGAGCAGGCGCGGATCGCGGCGGAACGGGCGTTCAGCGGACTAGAATCGCGCATTCGCCGCGAAAATCTCCGGGAATGGAAGCTCAAATTCTCCGACGATTTCACGGAGCCCGATTTTTCCGACCGCTGGAAGTTCCAGCTGAATCACAGGACGACTCTTGCGGCTTCGCAGGTGCGGCGCTATGTGAAGCCGGCTGCGGAGGGAATCCGCGTTTTCGCAATGGCGTATCCGCTTGATATGCTGTTCTCAAGTTCTTTGCGTTCCAACGATTTGCGTATGATGACCGAGTTCGCTGTCGATGACGCCGTCCCCGGCGCTGCAGTGCAGATGACACTCAACAACACAGGGTTCAACGACGGTTATGTCTTCACCCTTTATCCTCTGCAGAATGCGTATGTGACTCTTCACCGCGGACACAGCGAGGAGCTGCTCGCTGAGGCAAAAGTGGCGCATCCGCCCGTCGGCGAGGCGTGGAAAGTTGATGTCATTGTCACATCCGAGCCGGAAGGAACTGCTCTGAAAATGAGTGTGCAGGGCAAAGAGGTTCTGCGATTTGTCGAACCGCGCCGCGTCAGCGCTCTGCCGGGGCGGATGATTCCGGCGGCGCTCTCGTTCAGCAAGTGCGCCGCAACGGTGCAGAGCGTTAAACTTATGACGCTCGGAGCGTCGATCCGTGCGGATATTCTGGATATTGCGGAACAGCTTCTGCGCAAAGGCAGCTTTGCCGCGGCGGAGGAGCTGTTCAACGAAGCGGAGGAGTCGGCGACTTCTCCGGAGCGACGCAAGCGTGCGGCGGACGGTCTGCGCACGGCGCGTCTGCTTCAAGTGTACCGTTCGCGTATTCCGCAGTGGGAAGAATTGCTTCGGAAGAACTGGAAGGGGGCGCAGATCCGTTTCAATTTGGAATACGGTGGATTTCACCTGCTTGCTTCCGGAGATTCGGTGCGCGACCTTTCCGCGCTGAAGGGAATTCCGGTCAGCGGACTGACTCTGCTGAATGCCCGGCCGCAAAGTTTTGAGCCACTGCGGGGAGGGCGTCTGCGTGTGCTGGTTCTGCGCGACTGCCGCATTCCCGATCCGTCTCCGCTTGCCTCCTTGCCGCTTGAGACGCTTGTTCTGAACCGGACGCCTGCCGCAAACATCGAGTTCCTGCGGAAGCTGAATCTGAAACATCTGACTCTGCGTGGCTGCGGAATTGAATCGCTTGCTCCGCTCGCCGGAATGAAACTTGAGACGCTTGACATAAGCCGGAACCGCATACGCGAGCTGCGTCCGCTGCTGGGAATGCCGCTGAAGTCGCTTTCGGCGCAGTTCAATGAGATTACCTCCGTCCTTCCGCTTCACAAAATGCCGCTGGAGGTTCTGAATCTGTCGAACAACCGTATTTCCGATATTCAGGTTCTTCATGGCCTGCCGCTCCGGAATCTGAATTTGACGGGCAATTCCATCGGGGATATTTCCGCTCTCGAAGGAATGCCGCTGGAGGTTTTGAATCTGGCGTACAACCGTGTCGAATCGCTTGCTTCGCTTGCGGAGACGGCGGGTCTGAGGGCGCTTTATCTGGAAGGCAATCGCGTTTCCGACCTCGCGCCGCTCCGGAACATGACGCAATTGACGGTGCTGGATGCCTCGGACAACCGGGTTCTTTCGCTGGTTCCGCTGGCTCAATGCCGGATGCTGACCGATCTTTCGCTTTGCGGAAACCGAGTTGCCGACCTTTTGCCGCTGAAGAATCTGACGGAGCTCCGGTCGCTGAACTGTTTCGGCAATCCGGTTGCGGAGCTTGATCCGCTGAGCACACTGGATCTGGAACGCCTGTTTGTTTCGGGCAGTTCCGTAACATCATTCGGAACGCTGCTTCTGCGTCCGCCGCGCGAATTTTTCCTGTTTCATGATGCGAAGATGGAGCGCGGGAGCGCCGAGCATCTGTACGAACGGAGCGTTGCGGGGGAATCCGCGATGCGTCTGCGGCAGCAGCTCCGGGTGCTTGATGCGTATCTGGACAACAGCGGCGGCAGGCTGAGGAATATGGCGTATGAGATCAACGGGAAACGTTATTCGCTGATTCCGGTGATGATGAATTGCGAATCGGCGCAATCGGCGGCGTCTCGGCTCGGTGCGGCTCTGCCGGCATGGGAAAATTCCCGTGAACAGGCGGAGCTTTTCCGGATTCTCAAGACGCCGTTCTGGGTGGATGAAAAAACGTTTGCGGAAACGGTTGAGCCGCATTCCGGCTGTTTTCTGGATCGCCGTCCGGGGCGGAACGGCGTTGTGGTCAACCGGGATTCCGCACGGGTGTTTCCGCTTGTGCTGGAATGGAAATAGAGATTCCCCGATTTATTTTTTCCACTGCGAATACGGCGTGCGCGCAAGCTGAGAATTGGCGTAGCGGTGGTCGCCGGTCACTTCTTTCCCGAGCCATTCGGGACGCGGGAAGGACTGTGTTTCGGATTCGAGTTCAATTTCCGCAATGAAGAGTCCTGTGTTCTCCCCGCGGAATTCGTCGATTTCCCAGCGGAATCCCTGATAAACGACGATATGGCGCACCTTGTCGATAGCTCCGCCGACGCAGAAAAGGTTGAGCATCTGTTCGGCGTCTGCAACGGGAATTTCGTATTCGAATTCGTTCCGGGAGAATCCTTTTGCCGCACTTTTGAGCGTGAGGAACGCTTTTTCGCCTGCGATCCGGACGCGTCCGGAGACGTAGGCGGCGCCGCCGGAGAGCGGCAGATAGCGCTGTTTGAAAACCGTGGATTGAGTGACGTTTTTACGCCAGGAATCGTCGTTCAGAAGGAACTTGCGTTCAATTTCCATGCCCATGCTGAGTCTCCATGCGGGAAAGAATCAGAGTCTTGAGGTTGCGGAGCACCTCGGCGGACTCTTCGGTTTTCATGATGCGGATTGCTCGGTCGATGAGGAACAGACGGCGCGAGCGTGTCCCTTCCTCTTCCCAGCGCGGCAGAATCCGTTGGATTGCAAGCGGATAGATGCGGGCGGATGCAATGCCGGAAGCCGTTTTGCTGAAGTTGATGACGCCGAGCACATTGTTTTCGCATTCTCCGACCACTCCGGCCTCTTCGAATGCCTCTTTCGCCGCGGATTTGAGCGTATCCATGCGCTTGGCGATGTTGCCTTTCGGGAGAATCCAGCCGCCGCCCGCGGAGGGGGTGACAAGCATGACGCGGATTTCATCGCCGTACACAATGTACGGAGCGCTTCCGGACTGCTGGATCAGCTTCGCTTTCGGTGAGACTTTTTTCGCCGGACGCGGCTTGACTGCGGCTTTCAGATTGACGGTTTTCATTTTGCGCTTTCGTTGAATTTCCGCAGCGCCGCGGCAAGCCGGTCGTAAAGACGGTACAGCGCGACGCGTTCGGTGATGGAGGAGGAGAGCATCCGCTTCACTTTTCCGTCCTTGAACACGATTTTCAGTTCCACATACCGTGAGAATTCGACTTTGAGCCAGATGAAAATGCATCCGGCGACCAGAATGATGTAGGCGGGCATGTACCAGAGACACGCGAGCGAGCCGAGGATGAAGAGAATCACCGCCGTTGTGCAGGTGAATGCGCGGTGATCCACGCTGAACTGTTTGACGTCTTTCAGCTCCACTTGTTCGCGGGGGAAGTTCACAACCCCGTTTTCCACGGTGATTTCGGAATAGTTTTTACGTCTGTGAAGTCGGATTGTCATGCATGAACCGCCATTCTGATCTCTTTCAATTTTATCCCCGGAATCTTGAGAGATGGTTCGTAAACCGGAGAGATGAATTTTTCCTGTTCCCCTGCGAGGATTGCCGCCAGCGCGGTTCCCTGATCTTTTGCCGCCGCCCAGAGCCCGTTGACTTTGCCTTCAAACTGCGCGCAGTCGCCGATGGCATACACATCCGGAAGCGAGGTCGCGAAACGGTCATCGACAACAATTCCGCGGTCGGTTTCCGCTCCGGCCGCCTTTGCCAGATCCGAGCGGGGACGGATGCCGGCGGAAATGAGGACGAGTCCCGTTTCAAATTCCGTTCCGTCATCCAGACGAATCTTCCAGCCGCCGTCAACGGGGACAAGCGATTGCGTGGAGCGTCCGGTGAAGACGCGGTAGCCGAGTTCATCAAATTTTCTGCTCAGAATCGTGGATTCCGCTTCGGAGAGCTGGCGCGGGAGAAGACGCGGCTGCATTTCGATGATCGTGACTTTCAGTCCGCGCTGAAGCAGCGCGTATGCGGCTTCGAGTCCGAGCAGTCCGCCGCCGATGACGGTTGCGGATTTCGTGCCAGGCATCTGCCGGAGAATGCGCTGAACATCTTCGAGAGAGCGGAGCGTCATATCCGGTTCCGCACCCTGAATCGGGGGCAGGGCGGCGTCCGCTCCGGTCGCAAGAATCAGCGTGTCGTATGCAAGTGTTTGTGAATCAGAGAGTTCGACTCGTTTTTGCTCCGGATGGATTGCGGCAGCGCTGGAGGCGGGACGGAAATCAATCCCGAGAGCACGGATTGATTCGGGAGAGGCAAGCACGAGTTTTTCCTCCGGCAGAGATCCCGCCAGAACTTCGGGGAGACGGATCCGCGAATAGAGTCCGTGCATGCCGGAATCGAGGAGGACGATTTCCGCATCCGGCATTTTTGCACGCAGGGATTTGGCTGCAGTGAATCCGGCAATTCCGCATCCGATGACCGTGATGTTTTTCATGATTCCCTCCTCCTCTCTGATGATAACAATAAAACGAAACGTTTTCCGTGATATTGTGCAATATAGACAGGATATTGAAAAAATCAAGAGATTTTTACAAATGTTTCTGAAAAAAAGTCAGTCCTCCAGACGGATTAGCTTCTTTCCGTTTTCCGTTTCGCGGATATGTGCGCGGACGGGGACGCTGCTTCCGGGGAACATGGCGTCGGCGTAATAGACGCCCTTTTCATTCGGGGAGCAGGTGACGATCTGGACTTCGAGCGGGACGCGTTCACTGCTGTTGCCGAACATCTGGCGGAAACGGGCGAGCTCCTGATTGCCGGAAGGCGGATTTTCCCAGCAGTTCATGAACTGTTTTTCGTTGCCTTCGTTCCACGCTTTGTCGAGGATGCGGAGAAGCTGAACGGCTTCTTCGCTGTCCTGAGCGGATGCGACTTTTTCGCGGTCGGGCATCTCGCTGCGGAAGCGGATGAAGAGAAGGAGCAGAGCTCCGGAGAAAAGTACTGTTAAGAATAATTTCTTTTTCATGATTCAAAAAAGATTTCCCCGCCGGAGGGAGAGGAACCGGCGGAGGAATCGGGAGATGGTTGGTGTTATGCGAGAACCGTCCACTGCGAATCGACGCCGTTGCCGATGGCGTGCCACTTGTTGAAGTCGCCGCCTTCGTAGTAACCGAGCGAGCCGGTGGAGTTCTGGCGGACCAGCAGGTCTGCACGGCTGTCGCCGTCGTAGTCGCCCGCGCCGACGATTGTCCAGTCGGAGGGATCGAGCTGACCGAGGGAAGACCACTTTTCCGCGCTTCCGTTTTCAAACTTCATGACGGAGTCGGTCTCCTGGTTGAAGAGAATCAGGTCGTCCTTGTCGTCGCCGGAGAAGTCTCCGATTGCCGCGACGCTCCATCCGCTTCCCGCGGAGCCGAGGGACTGGAAGTTGCCGTCGATGTCGGTCGTGTAGAAGCCGTCGGCATAGGAGAAGAGAACGTCCTCTTTGCCGTCGCCGTTGAAATCGCCGACTCCGAGCATGGTCCAGTTGCTGTCGAATCCGGTGCCGAGGGAGACCCAGCTGTCGGTTCCGTCGGACCAGATTCCGAGTGCGCCGAGTTCCGCCGCGTGCCAGATGATGGAGTTTTTGCCTTCATTGCCGGTGATGTTGCCGACTTTGATGTTCCACTGGATGTTGTCGCTGTTGGTGAGGTAGCCGATGTTCTTCCAGGAAGCCGCATCGGTGACGCCGCCTTCGTAGTAGCCGATGTACGCGCCTTTGACGCCGTTGACTTCAGTGTTGCCGATCATGACGAGGTCGGCTTTTTCATCGCCGTTCATGTCGTAGCCGCCGGCGATAACCCAGTCAGACGGCTGCGGCTGACCGTTGCCCTGCCAGTCGGTGGTTCCGTTCATCCAGTAGCCGACCTGATGATCGTCGTTTTTCTGGAAGATGATGTCGCTGATGCCGTCGCCGTCGAAGTCCTGACGCACTTTGGCCTTGCGGATTGTGAAGTCGAGATCGCCGCCGTTGTTGGTCAGCGTGTACTTCATCTTGCCGATGCGGAAGAAGTCGGAAGAGGTGCTGCTGGAGACCGTGAGGACTTTGCCGATCGCTTCGCCGTTCACTTTGACCGTGACGCTGTTGGCGAAGCCGGAGGCCCCGTCGGCGAGGTTGTAGGAGCCTTTGCTCTGATCGGCCTTGATCAGGATGGAGTAGGTTGCTTTTTCGCCGCTGGAGATGATTCCGTAGTTGTTAATGAGCGCAACGTCTTCGGTGGTTCTGATCGTGAGGTCGAAGTCGAAGTTGACCTTGTTGGTGAAGGAGACGTTTGCACCCTCTTCCATGTGGAGCTCGCCGGTGACGGTTCCGATGCCGACGGAGACGCGTCCGCCGCTCATGACGTAGGTGTCGCGGATGATCATGTCATTCGGATCGTTGGGTCTGGAGACGACGCTCATGATTCCTCCCATATTGACCGTCGTCTTGTTCGCGGTCGTGAGGGAGTTGGAAACGGACATGGAGCCGCCCTTGTTGATGACGGTTTCGGTTGCGGTTCCGCCGGAACGGAGGTCGAAACGCGCACCCGCCGTGTTGAGGGTCACGCGCTCGGTGTATGCACCGGAAACGCCGATCCAGGTCTGGGCGTTCGCCGTGATGTCGCGCAGCATTCCGCCGTTGATGGCGTAGATCCAGCTGCTGGTGGCGCCTTCGGTGACGTGGTTGGAGAGAACGCCGTCCTTGACGCGGAGCTGGCTTCCGCCGCTGGTGATGTCAATGTTCGTGGTGTCGGCAACGGTGAGCATGAACCGCGCGCCTTTTTCCACGATAACATCTTTGGCGTCGCCGCCGAGGAGGGAGAAGCGTCCGCCGGAAGAGATGTAGCTGCTGGTGAGCATGCCGCCGGAGGAGACGCGGACCCAGCCGTTGATGCAGGTGATGTCGGTCGCGGTTCCGCCGCTCTGGATGTTGACTGCCGCGGTTGCGCTTCCGCCGTTGTTGATGTAGCCGGAGAGCACGCCGTTGCGGAGGGAGAACGCTACGCCGTTGGAGGTCCCTTCAAAGACAGTGTCGGGAGCAACGTAGAAGACGAGTGTGGAGTACTCATCGGCGGTGATGTTCGTTGCGGTTCCGCCGGAGGAAACGTAGAGAGAGCCGTCTTCGGTGACATGTGCGCTGTCGAGCGTCGCAGTGCCGATATCGGGAGCGGAGCCGAATCTGGATGAATAGACTTTTGTGTCGTTGACATACCACTTGTCGTTGATGGTGAGACCGGTGGAGCTGGCGCCGTTGTAGATGTCATTGCGCGCGCCGTAGGCGTCGAGACCTTCGCCGCCGTGGTTGACACCGAAGACGATGTGGCCGACTTCGTGGCTGATGGTATTGATGATCTGTTCCGAGGAAGCGGAGGAATCGAGGTTGACGAACGCCTTGTCGTTGGGGTTCAGGTTGCCGGCGTCGATGGTTTCGGCAAGACCGCTCTGTTCGATGTCGGCGGTTTTGCCGACGTAGATGGTGGAGTAATCACCGGAGAGGGGTTGTTCCGTGACGAAAACGACGTTCTGTCCGGCGTATTCGGCATTGAGTTTTTCGGTGATTTCCGCAATCTGCGCCGCGGAAAGACCGGAGTCGTTCACGGTGACATCGAACTGTGCGAGTTCACCTTCGTAACGTGTTTGCGCTCCGTCGAAATCCAGATAGATGATCTGAGCTTTCGGAGCCGGGGTAACAGCCTGAACGCCGCCGTTCATGGCTGTCATGAGTTGTGTTGCCATCGCTTGATCTCCTTATAGTTTTTGCAATGGTTTTAATGTGAAGCACCGCATGTTGCGGCGCTGACTTCCTGTTTTGTCGGAACCGTTGAGCGGCGCCAGCAGCCTGCGGTTCCCATGTCCGAAAATCTGTTTTCCGTATTCCTTTTCCGTTTCGGTTTTATCTCAAAGGAGCGAACCGCTCCACTGTCCTGTTTTCCATTTTCCCCACGCTCCGGTGACGATGACGCTTCCGTCGGCAGTCATGAGGAGGGAGGTTTGAGACCCGGAGAAGCGGACCGGACCGCCCAGACTGTGTACGAAGATGCGTTCGTCCGGAATGTTCGGCGCCGCGTCGCCTCTGGTATCCTGCTGATCGTAAACACCGGTTTTGAACGCTCCCAGGCGGAAGTTGTTTTCCGTGAGAATTGCGATGCTTCCGACGGCGCGCACATGGAGGTTTTTGACTGTCAGAGAGTAGCGTTTCTGATTCACACCTTCTCCGACTGTAACATAGGTTGTGGCTTTGCCGATTTCATTGAGCATATTGTTGTTGGACGGGTAGGAAACCTTAATGCGCTGTTCCATGGAAGGGCAGCGCCAGATTTTTGCTGAACTCGACATGTACGGATGCACCGCCGACGGGAACCCGTAGCATTCGGGACCGCCGCCGCGTCCGTCGTCGTAGCCGTACGGGAGGCGGTACGACATGTGCTGTTCGCGTCCGAGGATGTTTTTGCAAGGCACATTCTGATAGTCGTTGATGTATTGCAGATATGCCAGGGAAATCTGTTTCAGATTGCTGGCGCATGCGATGTACTGCGCCCTTGCGCGTCCCCGGTGGAGGAGCGGACCGAGCATCGCCGCCAGCAGAATGATGATGGCTAGAGTGATCATGAGCTCTATAAGCGTGAAATTCCTTCTCCGGAAAAATCCCGCCGTTTTTTTCTTTCCCGTCATTCAGACACCTTGTATTCGTTCTTTCTTGCGCGTTTAAATTAGCCTCTTCTAATTTAAAAGTAAAGTAAGGTTCGTATTTTTCTTTATAAAAAAGATTATCTGCATGTTTTTTCACGTTAAGCATTGAAGCCTAGCATAAATTTTTCAAAAATAAATTCATTGCAGAATTAAAATCTTTAAATTAGTTGTAGCTAAATTAGTCTTGAAAAACATCCGGAAAAGTTCTTTTCTCCGCTTGCATTTTTGCCGGAAGCGCTGTATTGTAAAGACGCCAGCTCTGAAAGATGTTTTCCGCAATGAACAATGCAGCGGGAATCAGAAAAAATGTTGTATGCCAGACTCTCCGTCATTCGGCGGAGACTGGTTTTGTCGCGTCTGCCCGCCGCGTTGACGGATGCGCTGACGCCTGCCGCATGGGTTCTGCTCCCGGCGGTGCTGCTTGTCCGTTTCTTCGGTCTGAGTATGGAGATCCTGCTTGTCCTTCCCTGTATTTTCTGTGCCGGATTCGCCGTGTCCTTTTTTCGCGCGATGCCGTCTTGGGCGGAATGCGCGGCGGAGGCGGACCGCATGACAAACACGCAGTCGCTTGCCGCAACCGCTCTGGAGCTGACGGAGCGGAGCGCGGATGGGGAATTTGCCGCTTATGCAGTCCGGCTTGGGCTGGAACAGCTGGAAAGTCCGCGTATCCGTTTCCCGTTCCGGTGTCTTCGCTGGAAACGTCTTTTCATTCCGCTTCTCTTTTCTTTGTTTTTGACCAGCTTGCCGTATCCGGCGGAGCAGACCTCCGTTCTGCAAAACGGAAAACAGCGGACAGCTGAACGGAAGGCGTCCGCTTCTGCCGCTGCGAATGCGAAGTGTGAAACCGGAGATGGAGGGCACTCTGAGTTTTCTTCCGGCGCAGCAGCTCTGCCGGGTACGGGAATTCCGGCCGGCGGCGAAGGCTCCGGAAACCGCAGAACCGGCTTGGCGGCAAACATCGCTCAACGTCCGGGAAACGCCTCCGCTGATGCCGCCGGACAGAGTGGCGGACGTGGTGAACCGGAAGAAGCAGTTTCTCAGTCTCTGCCTGAAAAAACATCGGGTTCTTCCGGCGGGGAATCTTCCGGAAACGGCGGTTCGGAGGGCGGTGAAGGCGGAGAAAATTCCGGCATGACCGCCGGGCTTTCTTCGGGAGCCCGTTCCCGTTCGGAACAGCGCCGGAAACGCCGCGAAGTGCGCCGCGGAAAAGAATTTTCACGCGGAGGCGTTCAGCCTCTGCTTTCTGACGGAGCCAAGCCCGCCGGACGCGAGCTCTCCGACAAGGAGGGACACGGTGATGATCCCGGAGACGGGCGCGGCGGAGATACGGGCGCGAAAAAATCGCGCGGCGCGGCATCCGCGCTGCCGGCGGTTCCGCTTCCCGATGTCGTCTCCGGAAGACTCGGCGCGGGGGCGGATCTGACCTCCTCCGTCTCCTCTTCATCCGGAGCTGCGGAACGGCGTCCGGTGTCTTCTCCGGTTTCCGCCGTGCGTGAGCCGCGCGGTTTCCGACGCGTCATGCCAGCACGCCTGAGACTGGAGCAGCGGCGTCTTACAGAATCTGAATCAGTGGAAAATAAAGGAACAGGAATATGATGCAGACATTATCGGCGCCGGAACCGGTCCGGCAGTTTCAGAAAACCTTCAATCTCCTGAAGAATGAACTGACCCGCGTGTTCGTCGGACACGATGAGATTGTCACGGATCTTCTCGCTTCGGTTGCGGCGGACGGACATGTGCTTCTGGAGGGAGTCCCCGGACTGGGCAAGACTCTGCTTGCGCGAAGCCTCGCGGCAGCGCTTTCGCTCGAATTTTCGCGCATCCAGTTCACGCCCGACCTGATGCCCGCCGACATTACCGGTTCGATGCAGCTTCAGGAGGACGGGCGCGGCGGAACCTCGCTGGTGTTCCGTCCGGGGCCGCTGCTAACGAACTTCATTCTTGCGGATGAGATCAACCGTGCGACCCCGCGCACGCAGTCCGCTCTGCTTGAGGCAATGCAGGAGCATCAGGTCACCGTCGGCGGCTCCACCATGCGCATTCCCGAACCGTTCACCGTGATTGCCACACAGAATCCCGTGGAGCAGGAGGGAACCTATCCGCTGCCGGAGACGGAGCTTGACCGCTTCCTTGTCAAACTTGAAATCGGATATCCGAAAGAGGAGGAATATTTCCGTATTCTTGATCTCACCACTTCCGCGCACGAAGAGCGCGTGAATGCGGTCTGCTCCGCCGCCGATGTCCTCGCCATGCGCCGGACCGTCCGTTCGGTTCTTGCGGAGGAGAGCGCGAAACGCGTTGCAGTCCGCCTTGTGATGGCGACTCAGCCGGAGTCGGAGTTCTGCCCCGCCTCGTGTCGTTCGCAGATTCAGCGCGGAGCGGGACCGCGCGCTGCGCAGGGGCTGATTCTGATGGCGAAGGTTTATGCGCTTCTCGACGGGCGTACCGCGATCGGCGCAGGCGACGTCTTCCGCGCCGCGCTCCCCGTTCTGCGTCACCGCATTGCACTTTCGTTTGAGGCGCGGATGGAGAAACAGACGCCGGATTCGCTTCTCACAAAAATCCTCGGAGAGTTTCAGAAATGACTGCAGGTGAACTGTTTCCCGCGGAACTTCTGGAGGCGGCGCAGCTTTGCGCCGTTCCGCCGGAGCGCAGAGGCATCCCGTTCTCTTCGGGCGCTCACCGCTCGCTGTTCCCCGGGGACAGTTCTGAATTTCAGGATTACCGCGCCTATACGCCGGGTGATGACCTGCGGAGAATCGACTGGAATATCTTCCGCCGCACGCGCCGTCTGCTCCTGCGCCGTTTCCGGAATTTTCCGCGCACGAAGCATCTGATCGTTCTGGATGGGACGCGTTCAGTCCGCTGTGCTCCGGAACGGGGGGGGACGGCGTGGCGGATTGCGTTTTTTCTCGGCGCAGTTCTGCTTTCCGGCGGCGACCCTGTAACGGTCTGCTGCGGAACACATTCCGCCGTGTTTTCCGCCGGCTCCGCTTCCGCCTCGGCGCTGAGTGCATTTCTGATGGAGTGTTTCCATGCTCCGGCGGAAAAATCGCTGTTTCCTCTGCGTCTTCCCGCCGGGGCGCACAGCTGGGTTGTTTCCGATTTCCTTGTGCCGGAAGGTCTTGCACGGCTGGAACAGTATTTGAAACACTCCGCCGGATTCACGCCGCTCCGTATCCGGAACCGCAAAGAGGAGCTGAACCCGGGGGACTATTCCGGCTTCCGTCTGATTGATTCGGAGAGCGGAACGGAAGTTGCGGTTTCTTCGGACTGTGTTGCGCGTTACATGGAACGGCTGGAACATTTTGAGTCGCTGCTGACCCGTTTTGCGGAGCGGAGCGGCGGAGGATATCAGGTGTTTGACTGCACGCTTTCCGTTCCGGAGCTGATCCATCAGTGCCGGACGAAACTTTGTCCGGAGGTGTTCGCATGATAGCGCAGGAACTCTCTTTCCTGTCCGCTTCGGTCGCCGGAGCCGTTGCGGTTCTCGCTTTGCTTGCGATGCAGTTCCTCCGGGCGCATGGAGAAGGCCGCGTTGTTCCTTCCGTCATGCTTTGGCTTGATGAACGGGTTTCTCCGCTGCGGCGGATTCTGTCCGGAGTTTTTTCGCGATGGAAAAGTCTGCTTGCGCCGCTGCTTGCGCTTCTTGCACTGATTTTTGCTTTAACCGATCCTGTGCTGGTGGTGCGTCCGGAGGCCCCGCGCACGGTGGTTGTCTGTGCGCCGGATGCGCGGAAGACGGCGGAGCGGCTGGTCGCGAAACTGGATCCTTCCCGCACCTCCGTTCTTCTGCTTTCCGGTTCGGGAGTTTTTCTGCAGAAGAATTTGCCGTTTGCGGAACAGAATGTTCCGCTTCTTCCAGTCGACCGCGACGGCGTGCTGGCTCTTGCCGGACGGCTGGCTGGAGAAAACGGCGTTGTCGTCTGGCTGGATTCGCTTCCTCCTCCGCGTCTGCCTGCGGGAGCGGTGTTCCAGAAAACAGGGGACGCGACTTTCCCCGTTGCGTCTCCTTTGAAACTGCATGTGAAACACGCATCGGAAACTCTTCTGAAACGCCTTGCGCTTCTGCCAGGCGTTCAGTTGACGAACCGGGAATCCGCAACGCTGATTCTCTCTTCTGGCAACGGCACGGATGAAGCGGAAGCGGAACGGATTTATTCCCTGTTGACCGCTTCCGGAATTTACGGATTTTACGAAAACGAACAGTTTGCGCGGATTCCGGATACAGAACCGGGACTCCCCCCGCGCGGCGCGTCCCGTCTGAGCTGGATTCTGTTCGTCGCGGCTTTGCTCGCCGCACTTGCGGATATTCTGCTCTGGAGCAAACGAAAGACGGTGTGACATGGCTCTTTTTTTTACCTCGATATGGTTTCTGATTCTCCTTCCGCTGGCGCTTCTTCCGTTTTTCCTGCGGCGTGGCGTGCGGCTCTGTCAGAGTGCGGTTCTGCTGTTGCTGATTCTCGCCGCATCGGGTCCGGTGCTCCGGCTGACGGAACGCGGACCGGAGTGCGTGATTCTTTATGAAGAAGGAACGGTTCCGGACTTCTCTGAACTGAAACGGCGTTTTCCGGATTTGCGTACAGTTCCATTTCATGGTTCTCCGGCTCATGCGCTGTCAGAGGCGGGAGCCGCGCTTCAGAAGGGCGGAGTGATTCATCTGTTTTCCGGTTTTTCGGAACGTTCCGGTTCGATTGCGCGTGAGGTAGATGCTCTGGCTCGGCGCGGAATTCCGGTTTTCGCTCATTTTACACCTTCTGCAGCGCCACAGGATCCGGTGCTTTGCAGAATCTCCGCACCTTTGCATATCGGAACCGGAGAGACTGCAGAAGTGGAATTTTCACTCTTTCTGCCGCATCCCGCTCCGCTCCGTCTGGTGCTCCGCGATGAATCTGGAGCGGAGCTGGCGCGCATGGAACGGAAGTTTTCATCCGGCGTACAGAGTTTCACTCTTCCGTTTTCTCTTTCGGGAGCGGGGGAGCGTGAGCTGATTGCGGAAATCAACGGCAGACGCGCCGGTTCGCATCCGCTCCGTGTGGATGCACCCTTGCGGGCTCTGCTGATTTCGCCGCGTCCGGAGGAGGATGCCGCCGCGCTGAACCGGATGTTCGCCAGTCGTTTGAGCGTGGCGCAGCGGACGGCAGATTCCGTTTTCGCTTCGTACCCGCTTCTGATTTTCGGTGAAAACGGCGTGAATCAGCTTTCGCGCAAAGAACTTGCGGAGGTCGCGCACCTTGCGGAACGCGGAACCGGACTCCTCCTGTTTACCGGACGTTCTCCGCTCTTTGCTCCGGGGAGCGTCCCCGCAGAATTTGAGAAAATTCTTCCGCTGCGTCCGTCGGGAAAAGCTCTGGAACGGACGCCGACAACCGCGCTTGTCATCATTATCGACACTTCGGGCAGCATGAGCGGAACGCGTCTGGCTCTTGCCCGCGAGACGGCGCGTCTTGCGCTGGACAAACTGCGGGACTGCGACATGGCCGGCATTGTCGAATTTCACGGACGCCGCCGCTGGGCCGCGCCGATGCAGAGCGCTTCGAATCATCTGGAGCTCCGTCGTGCGCTGAACCGTCTGAATGCCGGCGGCGGAACCGTTATTCTTCCCGCCGTGGAAGAGGCGTTTTACGCACTCCGCAACGTCGATACGCGTCTGAAACATGTGCTGATTCTGACCGACGGCGGTGTGGAGCGCGGAGATTTTGATGGACTTCTCCGCCGGATGGCGCAGAGCGACATCACTGTATCCACTGTCATGGTCGGTCCCGGACAGAGCGATTTTCTTGCGCGTTTAGCTCTGCTGGGCGGAGGGCGCTTCTACAATGCCGCGAGCCGTTTTGCTTTGCCGGAACTGAACTTCCGTCAATCCGGACGCGAAGCTCTGCCGCCGTACCGTGAGGGCGTTTTCCGTGTGGAACGTGGCGTTTCCGTGCCGTTTACGGAGAGACTCCCGGAGAACTTGACGGTATCCGGCGTTTCGGAAACGGAGTTTATGCCGGGCTCAGTCGAATTTCTGCGAGGCGGCGGACTTCCGCTTGCGGCGTTCCGTTCATGCGGACTCGGAACTGCTGCTGTGATTGCATCTGAACTGTCGGGGCCGTGGGTGCGGAATCTTTCCGCAGATCCTGCGTGGACGGGGATGCTTGCCGGACTTGCGCGTGCACTTCCGGATCCGGTGAAACTGCGTCGCTTCGATTTCCGTTCTCTTTCCATGAACCGCGATATTCACATCCGGATCGACAGCTCCAGCGAGCATCCGGAATTGTTTGCGGAACTCCGTTCCGGCGGCGGAGCCGAGCGGATGCGTCTAGTGCGCGGTTCGGACGGCGCATTCCATTTCCGCGCTTCCGGTCTCGCCGCCGGAGCATACAGTCTGAGCGTTTCGGAAGAACCTGATTTCTCTAACTCCGAATCCGTGCGGTTCCTCTCTGCAGATGCTCCGTACACGGGCTCGCCTGAAGCGAACCGCGCGTTTGCGGAGGAGCTCAATCGCCGTTCTGCGCTTGTTCCGGTTCCGGCGGAGCACGAAAATTTCCTGCATCTGCGCCCGCTTTTCGGGTTTGGTTTTGTGATTCTGATGCTGCTTCAGATTCTGCTTCGCCGTCTTCCGTTCCGCCGTTCCGCGCTTGTGCTTTGCTTTGCTGTGCTTCTGCCGTTGTCCGGTCAGAGCGCGGACCGGTTTGAACTGGCTGTTCAGCTTGAGGATGCCCGTTCCGCCGGAACGCTTCCCGCTCTGCTGGAAAAGTGGAAAAAGAATCCCGATCCGGATCGGCTGGAACTCCTTCTGAATGAACTGGAGGATTCGGGACGTTCCGCAGAAGCTCTGAAACTTTTGGAGAATGTTCCCGCCGATGCTCGCTTTGCGCCGCGTCTGCTGCGTCTCGCCGAAAAATGCGGAAAGACGGAGCTGATGCGCCGCCGCACACGGAAAATGATGGCGGATGATCCGAATCTCTTCTGGCTGAATGCGGCAGTCCGTCTGGAACTGCTCGCAGGAAACCGTGCGGAAGCTCTGCATCTGTTCGAAATGCGCATTGCAAAGGAAACGAATCCGGAAATTCTGTTTGCTTTGAGCGTTTCCGCGGAATCCGCCGCGCTCTATTCCGCCGCTTCCGCCGCATTGAAAAAAGCGGAGACGGCAGGCGGAGAATTCCGCTGGCGGGCGCGCTTCATGGAGGTGGAACTTCTCCGCCGCAAGGGGGAGCCGGAGGCGGCGCTTGCGCTTCTGAAAAAGTTTGCAGAAGAGAATCTTCCCCGCGGGCTTTCCATGAAAGCCGCTGATCTCTGTGAACAGCTCGGCGATATTCCTTCCGCATTGCAGATTTACCGACGGAACGGAAGCGAAGAGGCTCTTCTGCGTTCCGCCATGCTCCTGGAAAGCTCGGGAAATGCACGGGAGGCGCGCGCCCTCTGGATGCGTATCTGGCGCGAATCCGCAAATGAAATGCGCTCGCGTCAGGCGGCGGATCGGGTGATTGCGCTCGCCGTAAAAGAGAAATCGCCGGACAAACTTCTTACGGAACTGAAACATGCGCCGGAGACTCCGCGCCGGAAACTCTTCTATTGCCGCGCTCTTGCGGCGGCGGGACGGCAGGATGATGTGCTTCGCTATCTGCACGATCCGGCGGATGAGCGGATGCGTCTCGCGTTCCTTCTGGAGTTCAAACGCTGGCGCGAGGCCGCCGCTTTGCTGGAGACTTTGAAGGAAAAATATCCGGCGGAACGCGAATCATTTCTTCAGCAGCTGACCGCGATTGCCGTGGAAAGCCGCGACCGTGCGCTTGCGGAACGCTCTGTTTCGGAATTGCTCGGGAATGCAAAGGATCGAGCGTCCGCGCTCGAATATTCCGCCGGAGTCTTTGCTCTGCTCGGCGAATATGCGAAGGCGGCGGAACTTTATTCCGAATGTCTGAAGCTTGCACCCGACCGGATTGAGCTTTATCTGCTTCGCGCAAATGCGGAAAAAGCCTCAGGGAAGGGGGCGGATGCGCTCCGTTTCTTCCTGACGCAGATTGCGGATCCCTCGCTTCCACCGGATTTGTTCGGCGTGATGGCGGACGGGCTTTTGAATCTGAACGCTCCGAAACCCGCCCTGAAACAGGGATTGAAAGCCGTTCTGACGCGTCTTGAGTCTGCGCCCGGCGAACTCTTCTACTACCGTCTCGCCGAAGATTTTGCTGAAGAGCTGGGCGATTCCGCGCTCTGGCGGAAACTTCAGCTCCGTCAGCTTGCGGTTGCTCCGGAACGCCGGGTTCTGCTGCTGCGCGGACTTTTCGAGGACAGCGTTGCGCGGAGCGACCGTGCGGAGGCGCTCCGTTATGCGCGGATTCTGCTTGGTCTGAACGAAACCTGTTCCCCCGCGCTCTCCCGTGCTCTCGTGCAGAGTCTGATTGAATCGGGAAATTTCAGCGCGGCGGAACGCTGTGCCGGAAGCGCGGATTCCGCAGACGGTTCGCATCAGAATCTTTTCGCCCTGACGGAAATCCTGCTCGACAGCGGACATCTCATGGATTCCGCGCGGATTTGCCGTGAACTGCTGAGTCTTTCGCCTGATGATCCCGCGCTTCTTTTCCGTTACGCGGAAGTGCTGGAGGCGCAGGGAAACTACCGCGAAGCCGGACGCATGAACTGGAAAGCTCTGCGTCTCACTGCCGCGCGCGGGAATTACTCTGCTGAATTCGCAAAGAGACTGCTTCCGCGGATTGCATCGTTTGCGAATCAGGCGGTTCTGTTTCCGGAACTTCAGGCGGAAGTGAAAACGTTTTCGCGCACAGCTTCGCCGTCCGCACGGAAAGCGGTTTGGAGTCCGCTCCTGCGGCGTATCGTCGTTCTGCAGAGCGGACGCCCGACGGGAAAGCCGCGTCCGGTTGTTCCGCGGATTGCTCCTGCCGCCGCCTTTGCGGAGGAGCTGCGCACGTTTGCACCGGATGCCGCGGCAGAAAAGGTGAAATCTCATTTTGATTCCATGAAACCGGAACGCCGCGCCGCGTTCTGGCTGAAACTGGTTGGAGGACTCCGGTTCGAGCCGTCGCCCGTCTTGAGTTCCGCGCTGGAACGCATCGGGGATTCTCTGAAAACCCGCGACGCTTCCGTTGACTGGCCGCTGAATTCCTTTGCATTGAAATTGAAGCGCCGTTACGCGGACGCCATCCTGAAACGTTTCCCCGATTCCATGCACGCACTGACCCTTGCCGCGTGTCTGCATATGGCCGGCGGCGAAACGGACACGGCGCGGACGCTTGCGGGCGAGGTTTACGATCTTTTCCTGAAACAGGAGCAGGTCAAACTTCCTGATCTGCGGATTCTGCGCGATTTGAATTGCGTGTATGCCGATTCTCCTTCCGCGCGGGAGGAATGGATTGAGACTTTGAACGAGGATCGCGCTCTGCTTGGCGATTCGCTTCCGCACGACCTGCTCCTGACGGTTCTGCTGGATGGTGCCGGACGTTCGGGCGAGGCGTTTTCTCTGCTTGCCGGAGTTTGGAAACGGGGCGTGCGTGAACTGACGGTTTTCCGTACTCTGGAAGAGCTCGCTCCGCGATGCGGACGTCTGAACGAATTCCGGGATCTCCTGCTTGAATATGCACCGAAAGACACAGTGGTTCAGGTGCTTTATGCCCGCCGTCTGGTCTTTCTGCTCCGGACTTCGGGACGCGGCGCGGAGGCGCGGGCGTATCTCTCCGCGCTTCCACAGGTTCTTATGAAGCGGGAACGTCTTCTGCTGGACCGTGAATCGCTTGCGCCTGAGGTGTTCGCTTTGGAGCTCTGCCGCTTTGTGACTGACCAGAGCCGCACAGGTTCGTTCGTCGGATTTTATGCGGACGACTGCGGTGCTTCCGGAACACCCCGGGCGAATGTCCTGCCGTCGCTTGCCGCAGGCTTGCCGTCGCTCCGGGCTCCGCTGGAGTATCTGCTCTGCGGAATGCCGGTGACGGAGCGCGGATTTGCAACTCTGGTGGAAACACTGCGCACTCTTCCGCCAGTTCCGCAGAATGATTTCCCGCGAACCGCGCCCGTCCGGGTGATTCTGAAATCCCTGTGCGGAGCGTCTCTGGATGCAGCGGAACGGAAACTTGCGGAGATGCTTGCTTCCGACCCGCGGATTCCGCCGGAAAACGCTTTGCTTTTCCGGAATGCCCAGAGGACATCTGAACATCTGAAACAACCTTATTCACATAACGAAAGGAACAAAAAATGAGAATGAAACTGTTCTCCGCCGCCGTCCTGCTGGCTCTTGCCGTGTCGGGATTCGCCCATGGACCCGCCCCGCTGAAAAGCCCCGCCGTCGACTGTGTCCGGAAGGGTGATTTCGCAAAAGCCATGACGCTCTTCGCGGAAGAGGTCAAAGCATCGGACGACATCCGTCTGAAACGTGCGTATTCGCAGCTGAAGATTACGCTCCGCCGCGAGAAATCGTTTGCCGGAGAAAAGGATCCCGCGACTGCTGCGCGTCTCGGTCGCCAGCTTCGCGCGTTCTATTATCAGAACGGACTTTTTGCGAAAGCGGAAGCCGTCGACAAGCGTGTCTACGAGCTCGCCCCGACCTCCGCGAATGCGGTCTCCTACGGAATTACCCTGCTTAATCTGGACAAGAACCGCGAGGCCGTCGATCTGTTTTCCAAAGTCAATTTGAAAGACGCGAAACCGGGAGCGGTTCTCTGCGTCGCGCTTGCGTACGCCCGTATCGGCGACAAGGCAAAGTCGGAAGAGCTCTGCAAGCCTTTTGCCGTTGAAAAAATGAGCGCGTCCGATCTGAAGCTTTATTCCCGGATCGCCGCTCTGAACAACGATATTCCCGCCTGTGCTTCCGCAGTCCGCTGGATTCTGGAACAGGCTCCGTTCAAAGAGCATCATGCGCTGAAACACCAGCTGTTCTCCGGCTCGGATTTCCGCAACGCCGCCGCGAGCCCGCTGTTCAAGGAGGCGCTCAACACGCAGTCGAAAGTCAAGGACAAATGCGCGACCTGCCCGAACCGCGGCACGGACAAGTGCGATGACCGTGACTGAGTTCTGAAGAACTCCTGAATCTCCCCGCAGTCAGTTTCCCGTCTCTCCGGCGCGAAGCTCCTGCGGGGATTTTTTTGTGCGCGACCGGACGAAGCGTGCAAAGCTTGACGGACTGCGGAACCCGCATCTGCGCGCGACTTCCGCGATCGGAAGAGAGCTTCCGCGCAGGAAGCTGTTTGCCAGCTGCATCCTCAGCTGCATGATGAAATGTCCGGGTGAAATGAGTCTGTTCCGACGGAAATAAAGCTGAAGCGTGGTTTCCGGAATTCCGAACCGGTCGCAGAGTGTCTTGACCGAAAGTTCCGGATCGGAGCAGTTCGCCCGGATGTAGTCGACACAGCGTTCGAATATGTTTTTGGAATTCTGCGCGGGCGGAATCACCAGTTCCGAAAGAATCTGAATGAGAATCCCGGAAAGCCGCGCAATGCAGACCGGATCGCGCACGTAGATATCCCGCTCCAGTTCCGCAAAGAGTTCTTCGGGAAACGCCGCCGCATGCGAGACGCGCTCCAGTCCGTAAGCCATGAACGTGGCGACTGCGAGGGGACCCTCGAAGCAGAGCCAGCGGGACTTCCAGCGTTCGGAGAGCCCGCGCATCACATGCGCTTCCCCGGGAAGAAAATAGAAAACGTCACCCGCCTCCAGCTTGAACTTGCGTCCGTAGAAGTCGATTTCCCCCATTCCCGATTCGCTCCAGCAGAGTTCCACGAAATTGTTATGAATCTCCGTGGATATGCTGTAGCTGTCCGCGGGAAGCTCCTTGCGTCCAACGGAACAGACGTAGAAGGGGAGTGCAACCAGTTCTTTCGCATCGAATCCCCGGACGCAGCATTTTGTCTCGATTGCCTGTTTTGTCAATTGATTCACCGTTTTTGTATTGTTTCATTTTTCTTTTTTAATATAGAACATTCCGGAAATATTGCAAGCCGTATCTGTTGAAAATGAATATTGAAATACGTTTTTTGCTGATTGCGCAAACTGCTCCGGCGGACTATAGTAGATGTATCGCAAACAACAGGAGTTCTTTATGCAGGATTTCAGTAAACTTCTCCGGCAGTCGCCGGAAACGGTCGGCGCGGGACGCCTTGCTCCGCGTGCGTTTTTCCATACTTATGCAACCGAAGCGGAGGCACTTGCGGGCGGAGAGAATCCGTACTCCATGACGCTGAACGGCGAGTGGCGCTTCAAATGGTTTGAGAATCCCGATCTGGTGACGGATGAGTTCCGTCCGGATGCTGATGATTCGCAGTGGGACCGCATCGCCGTTCCCGGCTGCTGGGATATGCAGGGATACGGATATCCGCATTACACCAACATCAACATGCCGTTCCCGGATTATCCGCCGTCCGTTCCGCTCGACCGCAACCCTGCGGCGGTTTACCGCCGCACGTTCACGCTTCCCGAATCGTGGCGCGGACGCCGCACGGTTCTGCGTTTCGACGGCGTGGAAAACCTGTTTTACGCATTTGTCAACGGCGCGCTCGCCGGATTCAGCAAGGATTCTCGCGGCGCATCCGAGTTCGACATTACGGAAAAGCTCGTTGAAGGCGAAAACAAAATTTCCGTCTTCGTCATTCAGTACAGCGATGCCGCGTATGTGGAAGACCAGGACCAGTGGTGGCACGCCGGAATCGTCCGCAATGTCACGCTTCTTTCGCGTCCCGTGAACCGGATTGAGGATATCTGCGTCACTTCCACGCTTGACGACTCTTTGGAGAACGGTCTGCTGAAACTCGAACTGATCGCCCGTCTCAAACCGCTGAAAGGCGCGTTCTCCGAGGGCAACAACGGCATGGTCGAGTACTGC
The DNA here is from genome assembly GCA_900549415.1 of uncultured bacterium. Taxonomy (GTDB): domain Bacteria; phylum Verrucomicrobiota; class Lentisphaeria; order Victivallales; family UBA1829; genus UBA1829. The sequence goes on along the minus strand of URNX01000005.1, from coordinate 65,201 downwards.
GTAAACCGTCCGCAGGAGGGCTGGTTCTTTGATCTGCGTCTGCTCGACGCTGTGGGCTGTGAAGTCTGGAAGGCAACCACCGACGTCGGACACAAGCTCAGCGAGGGTGTGTACTTCAACGCCAAAGACCCCGCGCGCCTGTTTGGCTATCTTGAGGCGAAGCTTCCCGCAATTCATGCGTGGAACGCGGAAGACCCGTACCGCTACACGCTGACCGTGACGCTGCGCAATCAGGAACGCGGAGTGATGGAATCCTCCGCAATCAAAATCGGTTTCCGCCGCGTGGAAGTCCGCCGGCGCGAGCTGCTGATTAACGGGAAACCGGTTCTGATTCAGGGCGTGAACCGCCACGAACACGATCCGCGTACCGGGCGCACACTCAGCATTGAATCCATGCGCCGCGACCTGATTCTCATGAAGCAGTTCAACGTCAATGCCATCCGCACAAGTCACTATCCCGACGCCCCGGAATTCTATGATCTCTGCGACGAGCTCGGTTTTTACGTTTTCGATGAAGCGAACATTGAAAACCACGGCTTCTTTTACGACATGTGCTCCAATCCGAGCTGGGGCGAATCCTATCTTGACCGTGTGATTCACCTGGTGACGCGCGACCGCAACCACCCGTCGGTTGTCGTCTGGTCTCTCGGCAATGAATCCGGTTACGGCGCCAACCACGCCGCGCTCGCCGGCTGGATCCGCGAAGCCGACCCCTCGCGTCCGCTTCACTGCGAACGCGCTATCTATTCTCCCGACCGCGGCGGCTGGGCGCCGAATCTGAACCGCGGCATTACGGATATCATCGCCCCGATGTACCCGCAGATTGACTCCATCATCAACTGGGCGCGCACGCAGACGGAGGACGACCGTCCGCTGATCTGCTGCGAGTATTCGCATGCCATGGGCAACAGCAACGGTTGTCTGAAAGAATACTTTGACGCCTTCCGTCATTATCACGGTCTCCAGGGCGGATTTATCTGGGAGTGGTGCGACCACGGAATTTACAAACGCGGCGCAGACGGCAGGGAGTTCTTTGCTTACGGAGGCGACTTCGGGGATCAGCCGAACGACTTCAATTTCGTCTGCGACGGTCTAGTCTCCCCCGACCGCATTCCGCATCCCGGACTGTATGAATTCAAAAAACTTGCCGCTCCCGCTGAATTCTCTGCGGTTGATCTCAACTGCGGGCGCATTCAGATCCGCAACCGCCGCTGGTTCACTTCGCTGGACGACTGCGAGGTCGTCTGGACTCTCACGGTCAATGGACGCGCGGCGCAGACCGGAACACTGGCAGTGCCGCATCTGGATTCCGATTTCGCTATTCCGGATTTCACTGCGTATGCCGCGCATGACCTGTTCACGCTCAACAGGAAAAACACGGCGGTTCTGACGATTCCGTACAGCCGCCCGTCGGATCTGCGCATCGGTGACGAATGCCGTCTTCTCGTTTCACTCCGCCTGAAGGCCGCGAACGCGTGGGCTCCGGCTGGACACGAACTCGGCTGGGAGGAGTTTGCGGTTCCGTATCAGAGCCGTCTGCTTCCCGAACCGGAAGCGGTGCGCCCCGGCACGCTTGAGGTTGCGGAGAACGGCGTTCTGTCTCTCTCCGACGGTTCCGCCCGCATTGAGACGGAAGCCGCGCTGAACACCTGGCGCGCCACGACGGACAACGATTGCCGCCGTCATCGTTTCGGTAAAATGAACTTCGGCAACAGCGCCGGAAACATCTGGCTTTCCGAAGGTCTTTTTGATCTCAATTGCACGGAGCGCAAGGTTTGCCGCGAAACGGGGAAAACGGTTGTCGTTTCCCGGTATGGCGAGCTGGCGGTTCATACTCTGACGATTGTCCCTGAAGCGGATGGTTCGTTCCGTTTTGAGAATGTGATGGAATATGCGCAGAGCCTGACGGATCTTCCGCGCATCGGAATCGTTCTTGAGCTTCCGCAGTCATTTACGGATGTTGAGTACTGGGGACGCGGTCCGCAGGAGAACTACCGTGACCGCTGTGCCGGATATCCGGTCGGACGTTACAATACCACGGTCGACGCGATGGAAGAGACTTACATCATGCCGCAGGAATCGGGCAACCGAACGGATGTCCGCGAACTGATTGTATCGGACGGCGCGCATCGTCTGGCGATTGTTCCGGAGTCTGTCATGGAATTTTCGATTTCGCGTTACAGCGCCCGTGCGAAGCAGTCGGCAATGCATCGTCACGAGCTGAAGGAGAGCGGCAGGATTTATCTGAATCTTGATCTTCTTCAGCGCGGCGTCGGCACCGAGAGCTGCGGTCCCGATACGCTTCCGAAGTACCGTATTTCCGGCGGTGTCTACCGCTTCACCTTCCGTCTCTTCTGGAAGGCGTAAGATCGTTTTTCATCCGGAGACTTCCTGAAAAAGTCTCCGGATGATTTTTAAATTACGGACCAGGCGCGAACTTGGAATCCATTGCGGGTGTAGGATTCGTTTCCGCCGTAAATCAGCATGCCTCCCCGGTTTTGAGCCAGTCCGCACCAGTAGTTCAACCCGCTGAACATGGCTCCGGAGACGGTTTGTGCCGATTTGATTTCAACAGGGTAAAGTTTTTCTCCGTTTTCAATAATGAGGTCGACTTCGTGCCCTTGAGAATCCCGCCAGTAATACATTGGCGGTTCGATTCCCATGTTGAATGCGGATTTGAACAGTTCCGATATGATGTATGTTTCAAAAATTGCCCCGCGCTGACTGTGCAGCTCCAGATCTTCGACGGAACGGATGTTCAAAAGATAGCAGAGCAGCCCTGTATCATAAAAATAGAGCTTGGGCGTTTTTATCAGCCTTTTATTGAAATTCCGGGCGTGCGGTTTCAGCAGGAATATGATATAGCTTGCCGCAAGAAGGGAAATCCAGCGTTTGACGGTAACCGGAGAAATGCCGACGTCGCATGCCAGTGAATCCATATTGAGAATCTGTCCGCTTCTTCCCGCTGTCAGACGCAGGAAGCGTTCAAATGTTTCAAGATTCCCTACATTGACAAGTTGGCGGACATCCCGTTCCAAATAACTTTGAGTATATTGTGCATACCAATTGGTTGGCTTGATGTTCCTGTCGTAGATGGGAGGATAGCCGCCGCGGAAAATGTGTTCAAATGGATTTGCCGGAGATCCCGGAGCATCAGGCGTTTCTTCCGCCAGACGGAAAAGATCATGGTTGCTTTTCCCGCAGATTTCCCGGTAGGAGAGCGGCAGAAGCCGCAGCGTGGAGCAGCGTCCGGCGAGCGACTGGCTGATTGCTTCCTGCAGGTGAAAATTTTGAGAGCCGGAAAGGATGAATTCTCCCATTTTTTTATGTTCATCCACGAGCGGCATAATGTAACTGAAAAGTTCAGGAACCCGCTGGACTTCATCCAGTATGACCGGTTTTGAAAACTGGGCAAGAAAACCGTTGGGGTCTTCAGCCGCAAATTGTCTTACATCCGGCTTTTCGAGATTGACATAAGCATAGTGCGGGAACAGTTCTCTGCAGAGAGTTGTTTTCCCGGATTGTCTTGGTCCGGTGACGGCAACTGCAGGATACTGTGTTGCCGCCTCAAGAATTTGGCTGGACATTTGGCGTGAAATCATGGTAGCCCCTCCTTTTTATTTCTTGTAAATATAACATCGAATATTATAATTGCAAGGATTATAATGGATAAAACCTTGTAAATATAATATTGAAAGTTATATTTGCAAATGTTTAAGACAAATAAACCCTTGTAAATCTAATTTTTAACGTTAGATTTGCAAGGGTATTGAACCAAAGGAAAGAATGATCTTTCTTTTTAATTTTCACTCTTCCGTTACCACAAGGCGTTCCAGCAGGGCGGGGAAGCAGTTGTCGGCGAACCAGTCGTCCGGAACAGCAACCTGCTCGGAGGCAAGTGTGATTTCCACACTTCCGTTTACAATCTTTTCCCGCGGAACGGAGAACTTCTGAAGTTTGTTTTCTTCGTCGCCGCGCGGACAGCTCCATGAGACCGCCGGGTGAACGACCGCATCGCCGGATTTGATCTGAACCCGGTAGCGGAAGGAGCCGGGCGTCCAGCGCGGAACAGCATTCGCCAGATAAAAGTTCACGGTCGTTCCGGTAAGCGTGTCGAGTCCGTTTATCGAAATCCGGAGGGCGTGCGGGTGAATCCAGAAGGATTTGCCGTTGCCGACAGAAATTCCGCTGCCGCGCGCAAGAACCGAAAGTTTTTCGTTCGCAGAACGGACTACACGGTCGTACGGGACGGCGGAAACCAGTTCCCCGAACGGATAATTCCCGAAACAGTCGATTTCATAGACGGTCGTTTCGTTTGACGGAATCTGCGCGGCGAAACGGGCGTCGTCTTTGGTGTGAATGCGCTGAAGTTCTGAATCGGCATGATCCGCAAACGCGCGGAATTCCGAGGCGGCGAACTCAATTGCGGAAATTGCGTCCGGGGCAGGGCGGACCTCTTCCGGAAGCAGTCCATAGAAGCGGTAGTAGGAACGGCGCGGTCCGAATTCAAGAACAACTGTTTCGCCGCGCTGGAAATCTCCAAGCGGACGTTCCTGCGAGTCGATTTTACACTTCTTCGGTGCGGTGAACCGGATGGTGAGCGGTGCAAGAAGCGGCGTGTCCGGATAGAGATAGCACTGGCGGTGCGGATGCGTTCCGATGGTCTGAACTTTCCACAGGTTGTTTCCGACGCCGTTGAATTCGGCGGGGGAGGGAGTGGAGAGCTGCTCCAGCTGAACGTGAACATCGCCGGCGAATCCGACCGGGAGGACAATGACGCAGTGGGAGCGGCGGTCGTCCAGAATCGGCGGATAATAGGCGGAAATTCCCGGTTTGTCGATCCGGACCGGACGGGCGTCCCAGAAGGCGATCGGCGTCTTGCGCGGGAGCGGTGCGGCAACGGAGATCTGCGCGTTTTTGCCGTTCAGTTCCACGCGGATGTTCGCGCGGTCTTCATCGGCGTGGTTCGGGTTGTTGGCTGCCGCTTCGATGTAATCATAATGAACCGACGGCAGCGGGTTGAGATGAGAGAACACCGCCTTGTAATCGAACATCTCCATGCAGATCGAGGGGCCTGCGTTGACGGGTTTGTTCATAATGCGCGAACCGACGAAGTAGTCGCGCTGGGTCATGACGATTTCCGGAGAAGCCGGACAGAATTTTTCGTAGTAGGCGGCGACGTCGCGTCCGTTTGCGAAGATGATCGGCAGTTTTTTTGCGAGATCGAGGATGAGCGCCATTCCGCGGCGGTTGTGCTTGGTCATCGACCGGACGCCGTAGGTGCGTCCGAGTTCAAATCCCGCGGAGAGAAAGAAGGGTTTGCGCTTGAATTCGGCGGCGCGGAGACAGTCGATCACAAAGTTGCGGAAGCGTTCCGGATATGCTCCGGATTCGACGGTGCGGTTCCAGCGCAGGAAGTGCGCGGGAACAAGCGCATAGTCGTCGCCGTTGATTGCGGCGGTCGCGAACGGCATTTCAAGCACATTCGGCTCGCCCTCGGGGGCGCGGACTCCGGGACGGTGAATATCCTCTTCGCACGCATAGAACGGCTGGGAAGGCATCCCCTGCCGGTTGAGGAGCTGAAGAATGGAGAGACCGTTTTCCTTCATCGCGCGGAAGAGGGCGGGCGTGGGATTGTCGGTCGCGAATCCGCGCAGCTGGGAGAGTCCTTTGGACTGGAACCATGCGTTGAGCTGCCGCAGCCGTTCGGCGATGCGCTCTTCCGGAAGAGATGTTTCGGCGCCTCCGAAGAAGGGGTAGACTGTGTCGCCGTAGTCCTGTTCGAATCCGCGGAAAGTGGAATCGTTGAGCTGGTCGGGTGCGACGCAGTAGTTGACGGGGACGCGTTTCGCATGGGCGACGCTGTCGAAGTTGTCCGCGGAGAACGCCGCGACGGAGAGCTGAAGAATGACCGCATGATCCGGGGCGATTCCGAGGTAGCGGATTCGTTTTTCCGAAGCTCCGGTGTTCTCGTAAATCAGATAATGCCCCGGGTGCAGAGGTCCGATGGCGTCGCCCTTCCGGGCGGAGATTACTTTGTTTCCCGTAGAGAGGTGCGGGTGTTCGAATAATTCGGAATCGTATTCCAGAATAATTTTTTCTGTTTTGTCGTAGAGATAACGCATATAAAACTCCTTGCTACCGGTATTATACTCCATAATCTCTAAAAGTAAAAGGAGAAATGAAAAAACTATGAAAAAAATTATTTCCCCTTTGCTTTTTCCTTTTTGAAGATTATGTTAATCGAATCAACTTCAAAAAAGGAATTTATCATGACTCGCGAATGGAACGGATACTGGATTAACGACGGAAAGACGATGTGTGCTCCGGCGGACTGGGTCGGCGCGGCGCCTTATTTGCGCAAAACATTTGTCTGTGACAAAGCCCCGGAAAAAGCAACGGTGTTTCTCTGCGGACTCGGATGGCATGAACTCTATGTCAATGGACAGAAGGCCGACGACCGCGTGCTCGCGCCGGTCGTTACGCAATATGAAAAACGCGATTCGTATATCGAATACGATGTGACCGGACTGCTCAGGCCGGGCAAAAACGCGGTGGCGGTGCTCCTCGGAAACGGATGGTACAACTGTCATACGACCGAAACCTGGAGCTTCGACAAGGCTCCGTGGCGCGACTGGCCGAAACTCCTCTGCGATATCGTCGCCGACGGAAAACTCCTCGCGAAATCGGATACCTCATGGCGCTTCCACGAAAGCCCGATCCGCTTCGATGCGCTCCGCAACGGCGAACATTATGACGCGCGGTTCGAAATTCCCGGATTCGCCGATCCCGACTTCGACGACTCCGGCTGGAAATCCGCCGTGCAGTGCAATCCGCCGGGCGGTCTGATCGTTAAAGAAGATCTCGAACCCTGCAAAGTCATGCGCGAATACGAACCGGTCGGCGAAAAGTTTATTTTCTCCTATCAGACCGTTTACGATTTCGGAACCAACCTTACCGGCTGGTGCGAAATCGAAGTCGAAGGCGTGCGCGGCGAAACCGTCAAGCTCGAATATGCGGAACAGATCCGGGCAAATGGAAATATTACCCAGGAGGAGATCGGCATGTTCATCAAAAAGGACGGCTTCCAGACCGATACCTATACGCTCAAAGGCGAGGGCGTCGAACGCTTCCGTCCGCGATTCACCTATCACGGTTTCCGCTATGTGCTTGTCTCAATCTGGAACAAAGATACGAAACTCCGTTCCATCAAGGCGCAGTTTGTTCACAACTCCTTCCGCAAAGTCGGCGAGTTCGAATCTTCCGACGCCACGCTGAACCGTCTGCAGCAGATCACCATGCAGAGTTATCTTTCCAACTTCACCGGCATTCCGACCGACTGTCCGCACCGCGAGAAGAACGGCTGGACAGGCGATGCGAACATCGCCTGCGAGACCGGACTCTGGAACCGGGACGGACACGGCGCGTACACTCATTTCATGCGTCTGCTTGCCGATACTCAGCGCGTCAGCGGACAGCTTCCCGGCATTGCTCCCTCGGGCGGATGGGGATTCAACTGGGGCAGCGGTCCCGCGTGGGACAGCCTTTTGTTTGAAGGCTGCTGGCAGGTTTACCGCTTCTACGGGGACGATTCGCTCGCCCGCGAACTCTACGGCAACATGAAGCGTTACGTCGAATATTGCCGCGGCATGTCCGAGAACAACATCGTCCGTTTCGGTCTTGGCGACTGGTGCCACTGGAACAATTCCGGAATAGTTCCGGTTGAAGTCACCTCCACCGGCTATTACTACAGCGATACGGTGCGTCTCGCCAAGTTCGCCGCCCTGTTCGGCAAAGAGGAGGATGCAAAGCGTTACACTGAGCTCGCCGCCGCAATCAGGAAGAGTTTCAATGAGAAGTTCTACAATGGCGACGGCACCTACTCGACCGGAGTCATGACCGCGCTCGCCGCGCCGCTTTTCTTCGGTCTCGCGGAGAAGGATCAGGAGCTGACCGCAAAGAAACTTGCGGAACTGGTCCGCGCGAATTCGCACAAGGCCGATTTCGGCATTCTCGGCGCGAAGTATGTTCCGCGCGTCCTTTCGGATTACGGCTATGCGGAGGATGCGTTCCGGCTCATCACGCAGCCGGAGTTCCCGGGTTGGGGTTACTGGGTGAAATGCGGCGCAACGACACTCTGGGAACACTGGAACGGCTGTTCGTCGCAGAACCATATCATGTACGGCGATATTTCCGCCTGGATGTATCAGTATCTCGGCGGCGCGGAGCCGAGTTTCGAAACGCCGGGATTCAAACATTTCACGCTGAAACCGAACTTTGTTCCGCAGCTTTCGCATGTGAAGATGTCGCATGACACCCCGTACGGCGAGCTCCGGGTTGAATGGAGACGCGACGGAAAGTCGGTTGTGTGCGAAATTCAGATTCCGGACGGCTGCTCGGCGGATCTCGTTCTTCCCGGCAAGCCGGCGGAGAAGATCGGCGGACGCTGCACCCGCACGTTTGAACTCTGAAATTTGATAAAATAAAATTAAGAACAGCGCGTCTCCGGAGCATTTTTCAGAGACGCGCTGTTTGCGTAAACAGATTGCAGTTTCGGCGCCTTCTCGGCGCGAAGTGCAGGCGGCGGATTATTCCGCGTAAGCGGCGGAGATGCGCATGTCGGCGCAGCCGTAGTACAGAATGTGTTTTCCCTTGAATTCAACAAGACCGGAGGCGAAGCAGGTGAAGTCTGCAACTCCGTAGAATTCATAGAGATGATCCGGAACAATCACGGGTTCGTCGCAGCGGGCGATGAGACGCGTCGGATCGTTGCGGTCGAACAGCGCCCAGCCGATGCTGTAGAACATTTTCGGATGAAGCGGAAGATAATGCGGCGAGGCGGTGCGGGCAAGCTCCTCCGCGCGCCGTTCTCCGGCGTCTCCGTTGTAGAGCAGGAGAATGCCGTCGTCGGAAATGAGCGGGGCTGCTACGGATTCGCAGAGACATTCGTCGAACTTGCCCGGACGCTGCGTCAGCGCGGGCTCGTCGAGAAGATGCCAGGTGCGGAGATCTTCCGACCAGGCGAGGCGGAGACACCAGTTGTCGTAGTACGCCCAGTATTTTCCGTTGATTTTCTCCGGAGTGACCGCGATCGCGCGCGAGGGGAGAATTTCGCCGAGAAATTCCCAGTGAACCAGGTCTTTGGAAAGCGCGGCGAGTCCCGGAGTCATGACATTGAAGCGCCCGGAGGGTTCGCGGTAGACTCCTGTGTAGGTGAGCAGCCACTCATCGCCGATTTTCACCAGACGCGGGTCTTCAAATCCGCCCTGAAACGGGGAATCGGGTCCGGGATTGAATTCGGGAACCGGTTCGGGAGACATGGTGAAATTGAAGCCGTCTTCGCTGGTCGCCCAGCCGAATGTGGAGACGCTCCAGTTGTTCTTCGTGGCGGCCTCGCGGCTGAAGTCGATGCAGCGGCAGAGCATGTGAACTTTGCCGTCCTTGACGGTTGCCGCCGGATTGAAAACGGCGTCTTTTGCGCAGGAATTCGCGTTCGGACGGAGGATCGGGTTGCCCTCGTATTTTTTGAGGCGGGCGACCCATTCAAAAGATTTCGGAAGCAGAGAAGTCATGGAGAACTCCATAGTTAAAGGTTCCCTCTTAATATAATCATTCGCAAAAAAAAATCAAGCCCGCATTTGTGCTTGCGGGCTTGAAAAGGGACGGTTTATTTTATGAGTTCCACCTTGACGTCGTCGATCAGAATTTCGGGAATCCGCGTTGAAAATGCAAGATTTGCCATCGGGACAGCGGCGGAGGCGAACTTTTTCAGATCGGTCGGGTAGACGATCTCAAAAGCGTATTCCTTCCACTCGGTTTCGAGCGCGCAGTCTCTGCGGATGATGTTCTGCGGAGGCGTCTGGGTGACTCCGTCATTGAAGGCGTTGAAGATGAAGAGCATCGTGCCGTTTCCGGAGCCTTTTGCCCAGAACGAGATCTTGTATTTTGCTCCGGGGACCATCGGGAAAACGGCGGACTGAATTGACGCGGAATCCATTCCCTTGAGCGTCAGCTTCATGCTTTTGTCGCCGTTGATGAAATCGGATTTCACAATGTCGGCGGCGAATTCCTTCTGTTTCCAGGAACGGATCCAGAACCCGGGGAGCGTGTTCTCATTTTCGAAATCCTGCGTGAACCCGTTCTCGTAATCCGCTTTGGCAAGTTCGGCGAGTTTGATGTTGCGGATCTGGAGTTTCTGGGCGAACGGCGGACGGACATAGATGGAGAGGCGGCCGGAACTGTTTTTGCCGGTATGGAAGTAACGGCGGTTCAGATTCCAGTCCTTGCCGACCATGAACTGCGGGTAAACGGTTTGTTCCATGGCGAGCATGTACTGGACCATGCCGTTGTTCTCGACGTTTTCACCCTTGGCTTCCCACTCGATTGCGTAGAAGGTTTCGGGCTTGAGCTCCGGCATGATCAGCATGAGATGCGCATTGTGCTTCAGGTCGGCGGTGCGCTCGACGGCATATTCGCCGTTATCGAGCTTCTTCCATTCCATCTGCGGCTGAACCTTGAATTCGACGGGTGTTTCCGCGAAGAGTGCGGCTCCGCAGAAGAGTGCGGAAAGAATCAGTTTGTGTTTCATTGTGTCTGCTCCTTTTTGTTTATTTGAAGTTGATGATTCCGAATGCAAGACGGTTGCGGAACGGAGCGGAACCGTTGGCCCAGCACGATTCGCGGAGAGTTTTCCCGGAAGGTCCCGCATCGTCGATTTTGATTTCAAATCCGATTGCGCCGCTGTTCAGCGGAAGCAGATTTTCCGGAATGGAAAGCGCGAGGCTGTATCCGCTCTTTTCCGTTTTGATTTCAAGCGGAAGATCAATGATGGAGATCTTCCCGTCATGATTCATGTAATGGATCTTTTTCTGCCGAGGGAGAACGAACAGGCGGAACACGTTTTTCGTGTGCTTCTCCGGATGCTCCAGTGCGGAGGTGAACGGCGCGCGGTCGAAGAAGAGTTCCACACAGTCCTGCTCCCAGACCGGACGGCCGCCGGGTGCGCCGGAATCGGTGGAATCCCTGACGCCGACCGTGACGCGGGTCTCTTTTTCCGTCCGCCCGATTTTGAAGGTGAAGGGAGTCGAATCCCCGCGGCTTACGCTCAGTTCAGTTCCGGCTTCTGCCGCGGGAACGGCGATCGTTTCGAGCGGGAACCGGACGAGCTTTCCATCGGCAAAGAGACGCAGGATGTTTTTCGCTTTGGCGTCCTTTACCTTCACGCGGAAACGGAGAACGGCGGCTTTGTTCGCCTCGATGCGGAAGTCCTGAATGCCGTCCGGCGCCTTGAAACGTCCGCCGAGTCCGGCTTTGCCTTCGATCGCGCGGTTCCCCGTGTTGTGGATCGTGACGAACAGATCCGTGTTGCCGTTTTTGTCTTCGACGAGACGCGCGGCCGGGCTGGCGATGAGATTCCGTTCCATTTTGATGCTGAGTTTTTTCAGCGTATCGCCGAAACTCCTTGCTCCGTCTTTCGGCTGGAGGTAGAACGGCGCTGCGGTGAGGCGGTGCTCGCCGGACTGAAGCGGGTTGCCGAACATGTCCATGACGGCGAAGCCGGAGAAATCGGCGGAGAGATCGCGGCGGGAACCGTAGTTCCAGATTGCGGCGATTTCACGTCCGTCGCGGGTGTATATGTAGCAGATGACGCCGTTCGGATAGCGGATTTTCCCCGCCGGCTTTGCTCCTTCGAAGAAGCGTGCGAGCGGGTTGTAGGCGATGCCGATGGCGTTGAACGTTCCGTCGTATCCCCGGGAACCGTTTCCGGTCTTGAAGTTTGCACTCATGTCTTTCTTCCAGATTCCGTCGAGGTGTGCGGGACAGCTCTGTTCCACGCCTTCGCCGAGGTCGATCAGGAAGCGGGCCGCCGCGTGGTGCGGCTGATAGACCGAAGAGGTGTAGCCGTCTGAGAAATCCGCCGCGGCGAGATAGTAGAGCTCGGTGTTCCAGAGTTTGGCTTTGGTCATCGGACGGATTGTTTTCTGAAAACCTTCAATCTGTTCATCCGCAGGGCTGGGTGAGCTGATCTGCGGGGTGAGATAGGGATGAAAACTGATGGCGTCGCAGTATTTGTCTCCGCCGCTCTTCAGGCCCTTCTCAACGAAATCGCTGATGCTGTCGCCCTTGTCGCTGGTGGAGCAGAAGGCGATGATGTAAGCATCCGGAATCTCCTTGCGCAGCTCTTCGCTTGCGATTTTAAGGTATTCCATGTAGCGGTTGATATCCATGCAGAACTGCGCTTCGTTGAAGAGTTCGAAGAGACGGATTTTGCCTTTTACGCGTTTTGCATATTCGCGGATGAAGCGGCGGAATTCATCTTTCGGCGGATAATGAAGTTCGTTTCTGCCGATTTTCGCCTCTTCGCAAAGCGGGAGCAGCCAGTTGCCGAACTTATAGGTTTGCCAGCCGTATTTGCGTTTGACAAAGTCGGAGTTCAGAGGAACGGCGAGCATTTCAATGTTGTATTTCCGGTACAGCGGAAGATCGAAGTCCAGCTTGTCGGTGTTGTATTTCCCCTTTTCCGGTTCAAAGATGTACCAGCTGCCGATGGTGTATCCCGTATCGTGCGAGCGGAGAAGGCGCACGCCGAGACGCGAGAGCAGGGCAAGTCGCTCCTCCGGGTTTACGTTGACTGCGGGATAGACCTTCTCCATATTCTTCAGCAGACGCGTATCGGTTCCTCCGTTGAAGCCGACGACGGCGTCATGCGCGGGGTCGAGTTTGCGCGGAACATACTTGCCCACAACGGAGACGTTGCCCTGATATTCGCGGATGCCGGGAAGGTCGGATTTCAGAGAGAACGCGCCGATGCGGTCGGTCTTGTACGTAAACGGAAACTCCCTGCGTTCACCCGGGGCGAGCCTGACGTCCGCTTCAAAGACGGTTTTCGTTGTCTTGAAGTAGTCGTCGACCGTCCGGACCGGAATTTTTGCCGCGAACGGTTTTCCGGAGGTGTTGCGGACAAAGAGTTTGGCGTGGACGGCGTCGCCGAGATCATACAGAATCCTGTCGACTTCATATCCCGCTTCGATTCCCTTGAACTCGTCGTTCTCTCCGGCAAGCGAAATGCGGATGTCGTCAAGCCAGACGCTTCCCGGCTGGTTCGCCGGACGGATGAAACGGATGATATAGCTTCCGCTCTGATTCTTTTCCGTCTTGATAGTGTAGGAATACTTTTTCCACTCTTTGCTCAGATGGAAAGATCTGTGAACGACGTTGATCGGAATGTGCGGAGCGCGGAATTCGGTGCGCGGCTGAATGTCGCCGCCTCCGTCGGTCTTTGCGTAAAAAGAGATGTTGACTGTTGCATTCGCAGGAAGGTTGAACTCGCGGCATTCGAGCGTGTATCCCTCCTGATGCGGGTTGTCGATCCGCAGGGAGAATTCACCTTCCGTTTTGGTCGAGCGGTCGAGAACGGGCAGATTGGTTTCGAGCTTCGGGTTGACTTTCGGCCGGAAGTTGCGCAGGATGGAATATCCGCATTTCCCGAGTTCAAAGGAGCCGTTGTAGAAGAGGTTTTCCGCATGCAGACTTCCTGCGAGCAGAAGCATGGACGGAGCCAGCAGTTTTGTGATGTTTCTCATGTATGATCCTTATTTTTGCAAAGAGAGTCTTATTCGTCGACGCTTGCGCCGCCGTTGTGCCAGTCGTTGTTCAGGAATCCGCGGTTTTGCACATCGTAGAGCGGATTGGGGTTGTAATTGGCTTTGAACCCGTAGGTTGCGACATGCCCGTCCGCATAGGCGACGTTTGCGCTTCCCGGAATACCGGTGAATCCGGATAGGTAGTTGAAATTCGCCGTGTCATTGATTGCTCGCGGATCTCCGCCGCCGTGACGGTAGTAGAAGGTCAAGACGGATTCGATTTCACCGAATTTCTGCAGGGAGTCCGCCGCAAGAATGGTTTTTGAAGCGGAAGCAAGTTTTGTGATTTTGTGCATCGGGAATCCGCCGGATCTGCCCATGAGATAACGGTTGCCGACATAAGCGGAAGCTGTGGATATGTAGTAGCATGCGTTGCTTCCTTCGGCAGTTCTCCAGTTTGAATAGGCCGGACAGCGGAACGACGAAGTTTTCTTTACATCAATGCATTCTGCGGCGTTTTTCCCGTGTTTTGCTCCGTAGGGGACGAGTTTGCCGGTCCAGCGTCCGGCGGGATCGTAGGTGCTTCCGTCGCCCCAGAGATCATTCGTGGCCGAGGGAACGACCCAGTCATCGTTGTCGCCGTTGTATCCGGCGGAGGCGAGCCCGATGGTCTTCAAATTTGCCTTGCATGAGATGTCATATCCCTTTTCCCGTGCCGAGTTCAGCGCAGGCAGGAGCATCCCGGCAAGGATGGCAATAATTGCAATTACGACCAGGAGTTCTATAAGCGTAAAATTCATTTTCCTGGCAGGCGGATGTTTTCCGGTCTTTCCTAAGAATCGTTTGAGAAGCACTTTCATTTTCCAGCCCTTTCTTTGTTGTTGATTTTAACTGTTTATGTTTTTAACGGTGTCTCCGTCATGAATTGTGGAGCGCGGTGTCCGCAGGAACGGCTCATCGCCGTGTCCGATGATTTTTTTCAGAATCCAGTCGTTGATGCAGTTGATCTCATCGGTGTCGCAGTCGATATAGGCGGGAGTGAGTCCGGGGAAGAAAATCTGCGCCGGCTTCCATGCGCAGAGGTAAGAGACGTTTTCCGGAACGCGCACCGCATTTTTTTTGAGAATATCCATGACGGGGCGGACATTGCCCGCATCGGAGTAAAGGAGCGTGTACTTCCCGAGACCGGAGGTGCTCAGCATCCGTTCGAAATCAGAGAGGGGCATGAAGCCGTCAAAAGTTTCTCCGGTCAGTTCGAAGAGGCGCCGGGCAAGGGTTCCTGCGGTGGTCGCCGGATCGTCCGGTCGGTCAATGTGATCGGAGTCGTAATTGTGCAGATACAGAATGTGTTTGTGTCCGTGCTCGGTGACATAGTCTGCAAGCTGGATTCCGCGTTCCGCTTTGGCGTCGCGGATGGAGTCGAATTCATTTTCGAATCCGTTTCCGAGAATCAGCAGCGGTGTGCCTGTTTTGTGAATCGCATCAAGATAAGGCCGCGCGGAGGGGTTCGGAGTGCTCCAGATGACGCCGGCGATGTTGTTCTGCAGGATCTCCAACAGGCGTTCGGGAGCGTCGGAGTTGGGGATGAACACCTGTTCTTCATTGACCGCGGTCTGTTTTGCGGCGATGGAAATCCGCGGATCGCTCGCGGCGAAAACGTGGCGTCCGTCGCCTTTCAGTACGGCGATTGTGGGGAACTGGATGCTGTGGCGGAGCTGCGCGTCCGGGTTGATGAACGTGCCGAGTCCGCGGCGGGTGATGAGCAGATTGTCTTTGACGAGTCCGCGTATGGCGCCGCGCACGGTGACGCGGCTGACGCCGAAGATCCGGGTCAGCTCGTTCTCCGGCGGAATGCGCAGATCGCTTCCGTCGCATTTGCTGATCAGATTGTAAAGGTACTTCCGCACCCGCATGTATTCCGGCATGACAGTCGCCATATTCAGTTCTCCTGGTTTGCGAAGATATAATACATCATAAACATGTCGTTGTCAAGGGCAGTTTCAAAAAAAACGTTCTTTTTTCTTTTTTGATTAGAAATTAATGAAAAGTGCGTGTATCTTACCGCATTCGGCGGATTTGCCGCCGGAGCGTATGAACCTTTGATAGAGTTGAAGAATCGGCAGCGGATACGCTGTCTATTCGTCAGCTCTGTCGAACACGAGGAGTCTGACTGTGAAAGACAAAACCATTCAATACGATCATCTGATCATCGGCGGAGGCGTCGCCGGTCTTTCCGCCGCGCTGATGCTCGCGGAAAAATCGAACGGACGCATCTGCGTTGTCTGTAAAGGCAAGGCGGAAATCTGCAACTCCCGTCTCGCGCAGGGCGGTATCGCGTGCGTGCTGGACAAGGGGGACACCTTTGACGAGCATATTGCCGATACTCTCGCGGCGGGCGATCACCTCTGCAATGCGGTCAACGTCCGCGGAATCGTGGAGGCCGGACCGGAGAAGATTCAATGGCTGATGGATCTCGGAACTCATTTCACCACCCGCGGTGAAATCGGCGAGAACAACGAAGAGAAGAAGCGCGACGAGTTTCACCTCGGCCGCGAAGGCGGACACCACAAGCGCCGCGTCATTCATGCCGGCGACATCACGGGCGAAGCGGTTCACAACACTCTGCTCGCCGCCGCCCGCGCGAACGATAAAATCGACATTCTCGAAAACCATTCCGCGATCGACCTCATCACCTCGTGGCGTCTCGGCTGGATGGGCGAAAACCACTGTCTGGGTGCGTATGTGCTCGACGTGGAAACCGGATTTGTCAAAACCATCGTTTCCGACACGGTGACCGTCGCGACCGGCGGCTGCGGAAAGGTCTACCTCTATACAAGCAATTCGGACGCCGCGTGCGGAAGCGGAGTTGCCATGTGTTACCGCGCCCATGCGCCGATCGCGAACATGGAGTTTCTCCAGTTTCACCCGACCCTGCTGTATCATCCGAAGGTCAACTCCTTCCTCATCAGCGAAGCTCTGCGCGGCGAGGGCGGTATCCTCAAGGTGAAAGATTCCTCCGGAAAGCTTGTTACGTTCATGGAAAAATATCATGAAATGGCGAGCCTTGCTCCGCGCGACGTCGTTGCCCGCGCGATTGACAACGAACTTAAAGTGCGCGGACTCCACTGCGCCTATCTCGATATGACGATGCTGGACCGTGCGTTCCTTGAAAAGCGCTTTCCGAAGATTTTTGCGCAGTGCATGGAAGCCGGAATCGACATGTCCAGGCAGCCGATTCCCGTTGTTCCTGCGGCGCACTACAGCTGCGGCGGCGTCAAGACCGACATCAACGGTTACACCGGCATTCCCGGACTCTACGTGGTCGGCGAGAGCGGCTGCACCGGACTCCACGGCGCGAACCGTCTGGCGAGCAACAGCCTGCTCGAAGCTCTTGTCGTTCCCGATTTTGCCGCGAAGCACATCATGGAGCACGCCTCCGAACTCAAAGCGACGCGTCCGAACGGCGTTATTCCCGATTGGTCGCGCGGAAACGCCACAGACTCGGATGAACAGGTTGTCCTTGCGCACAACTGGGACGAGATCCGCCGCTTCATGTGGGACTATGTCGGCATTGTCCGCACGAACAAACGTCTGGAGCGCGCCAAACGCCGCGTGACGAACATCCGCGAAGAGATCGACAAGTATTACTGGGATTTCCACATCACCAAGGAGCTTGTGGAACTGCGCAACATCACGACCGTTGCGGAGCTCATCATCGACTCCGCCATGTCCCGCAAGGAGAGCCGCGGTCTGCACTGCAACGCGGATTATCCCGACCGCGATCCCTCGCTTGACGGCGTTGACACCATCATCACCAAGCCTTTCAGACAATGACCATCAAGCCAAAGATTGAAAAGTACGTAACGGATATTGTCGCCGCTCTTCAGAATGCGGGTTATGAAGCCTACATCGTGGGCGGCGCCGTCCGCGATTTTCTGCTGGATCGGCAGCCTAAGGATTATGACATTTCCACATCCGCCACGCCCGAAGAGGTGAAAAAGGTTTTCAAAAAGCAGCGCTGTATGATCATCGGCCGCCGCTTCCGTCTGGTTCATCTCTATCACGGCAAGGAGATTCTGGAAATCAGCACCTTCCGCAAGAAGCCCGAGCACAACGCTCCCGCTCCGGAAAAGATGAATCCCGCCAAGCGCGCCGCCGCTCCCGAAAACATGATCTTCCGCGACAACGAATTCGGAACCGTTCAGGAGGACGCCCAGCGCAGAGACTTCACGGTCAATGCGCTCTTCTACGATCCTGTCAACGACCGGATTTATGACTACACCGGACACGGACTCGACGATATCCGCGACGGAATCGTCCGCATCATCGGCGACCCTGTGACGCGTCTGGAGGAGGATCCCGTCCGCATCCTCCGGGCGCTGAAACTGGTCGGTCAGTACGGCTTCCGCATGGAGCCGGAGACCGAGAAAGCTGTGCGCTCGACCATGCCGCTGATCCGACTGGCCTCCGATTCCCGCATGACGCTGGAACTGGAAAAAATCCTGAAGAGTCCCTACGGCGACCTTGTTCTGGCGACGTTCCATGAGTACGGTTTTCTCGAATACTTCCTGCCTTCCATCAATGCGCGCTGGGATGATCCGGACACTGCGCACATGCGCGAGCTCTGGAGCGTCCGGAACGAGCGCATCCGCAAGGGCGAATACCGGGAAAGCATCTCGCTCGCCATGTCGCTGATCGTGCTCCCGTTTGCGGAGAAACAGTTTGTGAACAAAGGACGTCTCATCGGCTATCATCCGGGGATAGAGGAGGAGCTCAAGCACGCGATCAACCGTGCGCTCTATCCGCGTTCGCCGACCAAGCGTGCAGTCGCGGCCGCGGTCCGCACACTTCTGCTTCAGCCGAAGTTCCTGAATGAAACGAAGGAGAACCGCGAGCGTCTCAAAGCGCATCCCGGCTATTCCCACGCACGCGAACTTGCTGTGATCCACAACACGGTTCATGCGCATTGCGGAGACTTCGAGCAGTTCTGGCCGAAGGGCGACCCGAACCGCAAGCCGCCGCGGCGCCGTCCGCGCCGTCCACGCACGAGAGGGGTGTGAGATGAACAATCCGCTCGCATTCATTTTCCGGCTTCTCGTCACACTGGCGCTGATTATCTGCTGCTTCCCGGTTGTGGCGGTGATACTCATTGTGCTCTGGCTGACGGGGCGTCTCGGACTGGCGCGGAGTTTCATTTACGCCCCGCTCCGGAACCGCGCACCGGAACCGGAACGCGCCGTGCCGCACTGCGATGACGATACGATTGAAGCGGAAGTCATAGACGCTCAAACCATAATGGAGAAGGAGCCGCAGGATGCTGCCGGAGATTCGAAGAACCGACGCTCTTGATTCCAGACGCGGAAGAACCCGGAAATATCTTCTGCGCCTGTGTCTTCTCATCGTCGTTTTTCTGATTGCAAAAGATTGCGTCGATTTTGCGACCCGCTCGAAGGATCCATCGGGCGGACGCTATGGGGAAACCTGGAAAACGGATTCCTATGCGCTCCGCAGACGTCTCCGCACGGTTGCGCCGATGGTTGCGCAGACCGTTTCCGCAAAGCCGTCGCCCCGCCTTCCTCTGTTTCAGACGCTTCACGACAGATTGAATGAGAATCCGGATTCTCCAGAGCTGGCGGAGAATCTTCGCGTGCTGATTCGCGGCACGGAGCTTCCCTTTTACGGAGCCGATTCCGCCGCCGGAGTGTTTTCCGATTTCCATCAGATTCTTCAGCGCGGCATTCAAACCGCCGCGGAGGAGCGTGAATACGGGAAGGCGCTGAAATTTTTCGCCGTTCTCTGTGCTCACACCCGGATGATGCTGAACTCGGATGCCGCCGATGTCCTTTATCTTGCGGTCTGTGCGGATTCCGCACGGAAACTTGGCGCGCATCAACTTCCCGCTGCCCGCCGGAAAGAGTTCCGCACAGTGCTGGAACGTTTTCTCGCCGAACCGTTTCCGTCGGAAAATGTTTTTCGCTGCGCCTTGATGAATTCTTTGCGCGACTACGAAAAGATCCGTCTGAACGGCTACCGCTTTTTCCTGCGCGAACCCATGCCCGGCACTCTCTTCAAGGAGGCTTTTTCCGGACGCGGCTCGCTGTTCCGTCCGATCCGGATGCTGGTTCGTGATTTCTTCTATCCGGTTGATGCGGATGAAACTGAAACGCTTGATCTTTACCTTTCGCTTTTTTCCGGACGCGGTCTTCCTGCGACGGAACCGGGGCACGCAGCAGCACGGCGCGAGCGGGCGCGTCTCGCGGAGCTTCTGCTTCTCCGCGACGAAGCTCTGGCGCAGATGCAGGAGCTTGCGGAGCGCACTCAATGAAACGCATTGTTTTCCTGATTTTCTGCTCTCTTTTCTGTCTGCTTGCCGCGCAGGAAGCCGACTCTCTCCGGAAGGCCGCGCTCGGCGGGGAGGCGGAGTCCATGCTGAAGCTTGCAGATGAATACTTCCACGGAACGCCGTCGCGTCATGCAGACCGGACTGTTGCGGCATACTGGTATCGCAAGGCGGCGGAGGCGGGCGTTCCGGAGGGTATGTACAACCTCGGAGTCTGTCTCCTGAAAGGGGAGGGGACGGACCGCAATCTGTACGAAGCTGTCGAATGGTTCCGGAAAGCGGCGGATGCGGGTGTGAAGATGGCGCGTCTGCATGTCGCCGGAGTGACGATTACGGGGCTTCCCGCCGATCCTGCGCACAAACACGCCGCTGTTGCTCCGATGCCCGAATACGGTTTGACTTTGCTGAAATCTCTGGCGGAAGAGGAATTCGTTCCAGCCGAACTCGAATATGCCCGTTTCCTTCTCCAGCGGAACAAACCGGAGGAACTTCCGGACGCGGTCCGCGTTCTGACCCGCATGACAGCACGGAAGGATCCGCCTCCGGAAGCGCTGCGGATGCTTGCCGACTGCAAGTACGGCGGACTCGGCACGAAGCCCGATCCGGACGGCATGATTGTGCTTCTCCGCCGTGCGGCGAAGAGCGGCGACGCGGAGGCTCTGGGCAAACTGGCGTTCTGTTATGAATACGGGCGCGCGGTCTCCCCGGATATGCCGAAAGCGGTGAACCTGTACCGTCTGGCGGCGGAGCGCGGCAATGCGAAATCTCAGTACAAATATGCGGAGTTCCTTGCGGCGGGGACGGCGGGCGGGAAGCCGGATCTTCTTTCCGCGCTCCCGTGGTACAGACGTGCGGCGGAGCAGGGGAATGTTCAGGCGCTCTTCCGCATGGGGGAATTCCGTCTCGACGGAATCGGTTTTGAAAAGGATGAACATGAGGCTTCGCGTCTCTTTTTTCTTGCCGCAAAGCAGGGATATGCTCCGGCGCAGCATGCGCTTGCACGGATGTATGAAACGGGACGCGGCGATCTGATCAAGGATGATTCTGCGGCGGTCTACTGGCTGACGCAGGCGGCGCAGAAGGGGGAGCCTTCGGCGCAGTGCGAGCTTGGTCTGCGCTATCTGGAGGGACGCGGCGTGACGCGGAGTCTGACCCGCGGTGAAGAGTGGCTTCAGCGTGCGGTGCGCGGCGGGGATTACAAAGCTCTGCGGATTCTGCGTCTGCGCGGACTTGCGGCGCCCAGACCATAAGTAAATTTTCTTGTTTTTTGAAATTTTACGCTTGAAAATCGAGTGAAAGAGAATAAATTTAAAAGGATTTTTTTTACTGAATCGGGAGATGTTATGTCGTTTACAACAAGTTTAACAATGCTGGAAAAGATTACCGAAGGCGATGAAATTTCATGGAACCGGTTTGCGGAAATGTATTCTCCGCTGATCCGCGTCTGCGGGAGATCGTGGGGGCTGACCGTTCTTGAACGCGGCGAACTCGTGCAGGATGTCCTGGTCAACTTCTTCAAAGCTTCGAAAACATTCCGCTACGACCGTTCGAAAGGACGCTTCCGGACCTATCTGCGCACGATCGTCCGCAACTGCACCTTCGCGATCATCCGGAAACGCGGCGACGTCGCGGACGATGCCGCGTGCATGAAGCTGATCGACTGCGCGTTCGACGAAAAGTGGGATGCTGAGTGGCACAACTATCTTCTGACCGAGGCCATCCGGGTGATGCAGTCGGATATGGAGCCGCTTTCGTGGCTCTCGTTCGAGCGTTATGTTCTGCGCAACGAGCCGCCCGCAAAGGTCGCAAGCGAACTCGGCATTACGGTCAATGCGGTCTACATCAACAAAAGCCGCACGCTCGATCAGCTCCGGAGAGTTGTGCGCCAGCTGGAGAAACTCTGAGGTGAAAGATGAGACACTTTGAGGATTTTGAAATCGAACATCTGTTCAATTCCACCGGGAGTTTCTGGTTTCGTCTGCGCATCCGTCTTCATCTGCGCGGCTGTGAACTCTGCCGGAAGCGTTATGAGCATCTTCTTGCCGACCGCTCGTTTGCCGAACAGCTCCGGAAAGGGCTTGCCGGATTTGAAGAGAAGGCGGATTCCGGGGACAAGATCCCGCCGGAAAAATCATGAGTCACTACACTGCGATCTGTCCCGTCTGCATTCGGGAATTTGAATTCAAAACGGCTTCGTTCCGGACCGGATGCACGGTCTGTCCCCATTGCGGCGCGGAAATTGAACAGAAAGCTCTGCGGCTGGTGACGTTCTGCCCGGACTGTCATGCCCGCCAGTTCGCCTCTGCGGACGCTTCCGCTCCGCACATCTGCACGGAATGCGGTTCCGCATTTCAGGTCTTGGATAAAAGCGATACGGTTCCGGATCATCTGCTTTCGCCGGGCGACTTTTTCGACAAATACCGCATTGTCCGTTTTCTTGGCAGCGGCGGAATGGCGGAAGTCTACCGTGCGGAACATCTCCTGCTGGGCGCCCCGCGCGCACTGAAACTGATGAAGCTGCCCGAGGAGAGTTCCGATCTTTCGCGCAAGCGTTTTTTCCGCGAGGCGCGTCTGACCTGTTCGCTCGTGCATCCGAACATCGTGAAGGTTTTCGATATCGGCTGCGACGACAAGACGGGTTATCTCTTTATTGTCATGGAGTACATCGACGGAGAGAATCTGGAGCGTTACGCCGCGCGCCGCCAGCTTTCCGAACGGGAGCTTCTGGAAATTCTCCGGGAGATGGCGTCCGCGCTCAACGTCCTGGGACGCCGCGGAATCGTCCACCGGGACATCAAGCCGTGCAACATCATGCGGACGCGCGACGGAGTCCTGAAGCTGATGGATCTCGGCATTGCAAAAGCGGGTCCGTTCGCCACGCTCGGGAATCTGACTCTGACAATGGAACGTTCCGTCTTCGGCACGCCTGCCTATTCGAGTCCGGAGCAGTGCCGCAACGCCCACGACGTCGACGTCCGCTCCGATATCTATTCGCTCGGTGCGACGCTGTATCATCTTGCGAGCGGACGCATTCCGTTCGATGGCGGTACTCCGGTCGAAACGATGATGAAGGTGATTCATGACATTCCGCCCTCGCTGGCCGGTCTGCGTCCCGATCTTTCGGCGAACTTTGTGCGTCTGATCGACCGCATGATGCGCAAGGAGCCGGAGGAGCGTCCGCACAATGCAAGCGAGCTTCTTCGCATGACGGAAGAGGTCATGAAGGGGCGTTCTCCGTTTGCCGGAATTTTTTCTCCGCTGGTTCTGAGCGTAACTGCGCTTGCCTGCTGCATGTTCGGAGTTGCGGTTCTGTTTTTTGTGCTGTGGATGAAGTCGCCCGTGCCTTCGCAGGGAATTTCGGTGCTGGCTTCGGCGTCTTCTCCTTCTTCTGTTCCTGTTCCGGTTCCGAAAAAGGTTCCGCCTGTCCGTTTTTCCGCTTCGGACTTCATGGAGAGCGGGATCCGGACTTTGGAGAAACGCCGGGATGAATGTTCCCGGATCGTCGAGTTTCTGAAGGAACATCCGGAAATCCCGTTCTGTTCGGAGCGTCTGTCGATGTTTGAATCGCGGGAACGGAGACTTTCGGAGCAGCTGACCCAGCGGGAATTGCGGATGCAGGAGGTCGTGCATCCTGCGGTCTCTGCCGAGCTACGGAAGAAGATCGAGACGTATCTTCAAAAGCGGAAAAAGGTATTTGAATATAATTCCGAAGATGCCAAGTTTGGAAAAAGTATCGAAGAAAGCCTGCGGAACCGTGATTTGGACCCTGATGTTTCGTTTGCAGATTTCTACGGAGAGGTCCGCTCCCTTTCCGGACTTGTTCTCAGCGGTCTTCTTGAGCCGGGCGGTCTGTTGCTTCCGGCTCTTGCCAAAGCCGGCGCGGATGTCAATGCGGGGCTTGGCACTGTCTTGAAACAGCCGTTTACAGATGTCCGCCAGGAAGCAAGCTGTCAGAAAACTCTCCGCTCCTTTGTTCTGAACGGAGCGGATAATATTGATTTTTACGACGGCTCCTCCATTCTGCTTCGAGTGTTGAAGCGTGTGCCGGGAGCTTATCTCCCGCACATGCGGGAGAACGGGATGTTCTGGCAGTTCGCGGAGGAACTGCTCAACGCCGGATGCAATACGGAAGTAACCGACGGGCTGGGGCGTTCCCCGGTGCATATTGCTGCACAATGCGGAAAGGCGGAGGTCCTGCGAACTCTTCTGCTTTCCGGTTCCGCATTTGCAAGGATGAAGGACCAAAGCGGAGCGACTCCGTATCTTGATGCGGTGCGCAATGACCGGAAGGCCTGCGTGGAGTTGCTGACGCGGTACGGTTATGCTCATGCCGTCGCGCCTTCGGATATTGCACAGGGAGAGCTTTTCCGGGCGATCCGGAACAAGGATCTTGGGCTTGCCGAGTCCGCTTTGAAGAAGGGGGCAAAGCTTGATTTCCTGGACGAAAACGGAATGAACATGTTCCAGCTCGCAGTCCTCAGCGGCTATGTGCCTATGGCGGAACTGCTGCTGGATTACGGCGCAAACGTCACATGGACTCCTGAATATTCCGTTCCGGAGCTTGGCGTCGCTTCCCGGAATCCGGAAATGCTGGAGATGCTGCTGAGGAGAATGCCTGCCTTCGATTTCAAGATCCGGACTACCACAATGGCTTCCGGACATCTGTCGCACTCCGTGATTATATATTCCAGTACAAGACCTGCCATCGCCTGCGCATTCTATGATATCCTGCTCAAAAACGGATGGAAGATCAATGAAGTTCCGGAGTGCGGTATGCCCGTGCTTGCACAGGCGGCAATCTGCCGGAGCATTGATGTGGATATTGTCCGCTATCTTTTCAAGAAGGGCGCCGATCCGACGATTCCGACCAAAGGCGGCCGAACTCCTATTCAGCTTGTGCAGAAGCCGGCTGTGCGGGAACTGATTATCGAACGGCTGCAGGAGATGAAAAAAGAAAGAATTGGGCGCGTGCTTCAGGCGATCCGCTTTGCCCAGCCCCGGAGTCCGGAGGCGGATTGGAAGCCCGCGCCCGCTCCGTTCTGGCATGCGCATTTCGGGGAAGCCGCCGCGGAGGCAGAGCGGACCGGGCGGCGACTTCTTATTCTCTGTTATCATTCAAAAGTTCTTCCCGCGTACCTTGCGGACAATGCTTTTCATGAAGCGGTCGGGAAAAATTATACACTTCTTTTTCTGGATGCGGATGATTCCGGCATGCCGCCTTCTCAGAAACAGCAGCTCGCTGTGGTCCGCAAGTCGCTGGAGATTGATTCCGTCTGGCCGTCGGGAGCGGTTGTCGGTCCCGATCTGAATTTTATCACCGCCATTGCCGGACTTGACGATTATAAAGAAGAATCGCTGCTGCCGCGTCTGAAAAATCTGCCGGGCAATCTCCCTCCCTCGCAAAAATAAAGTATTTTTCTTATTTTTTTCGTTTTTCATGGAAGATTGACGGGAAAGGACGCTATATATTGGGTGTCGGGACCGGAGATCGCCGACGGCGGGGAACTCGGAAACGGAAATCGGATTGCCCTCCAGGATTTTGCCCTCTCCGCACTTCTTCCGCCGCCGCGCGGTCCGGTCAGACTTTTTTTGTTTTTTTCTTGCTTTCCCGCTTGAAATCTCAGGCACAGACGAATACATTGTCACCGTGTCGAGAACAGGAGAGGATATGGCGGATATTTTTGACGAAATCATTCAGTGCATCCGGCAGGAACAGTCGGCGAACGGAACGGTATATGTGAGCAGGGACAATCTGGTCGAGTTCTACCGGAACGCCGCGCCCGCGCAGACTCCGCCTCCGCCGCCGCGTCCGGCTCCTGTTTCCGCGCCTCCGCCCGCGCGTCCCGCTTTCCGCTATCCGGAATCGTCGTTCCATGAGGAACCGCCGCAGACGGAACGCGCATATTCTCCGCTCGATCTGGCGGAAATCGCATCCATGAACTGGGATCAGCTCAAGGCGGCGACAGCGAACTGCCGCGCATGCCGTCTCTGCGAGACGCGTCACAGCGTTGTCTTTGCGGATGGCTCGGAGCATGCGGATCTGATGTTTATCGGCGAAGGCCCCGGTGCGGATGAGGATGCGCAGGGCATTCCGTTCGTCGGGAAGGCCGGACAGCTTCTTTCGAAGATGATTGCGGCGATGCAGTTCCAGCGTTCGGAGGTCTACATTGCGAATGTGGTGAAATGCCGTCCGCCGGGCAACCGGAATCCGTCGGATGATGAGATGGATTCGTGTGTACCGTATCTGAACCGCCAGATTCAGCTTGTTTCGCCGAAGGTGATTGTCCTTCTGGGCAATGTGGCGTTGAAGGGGCTGATGAAACGCGGCGGCATCAGCCGTCTGCGCGGACACTGGCTGGATTACCACGGAATCAAGGTCATGCCGACTTTCCACCCTGCGTATCTGCTGCGTTACGAGGCGGCGAAGCGCGATGCGTGGAACGACCTCCAGCTGGTGATGCGTGAGTTCGGCAAAGTCTATACCCGGAACAAATAGGAGGAATCATCATGGCGGAGAAAGAATCACCCGGAATGCTTGAGAAGGTGAAGCGCGGCATTATGACTGCGTTTGAGTCGGGTTCGTCTGTGAAGAAGGTTCCGATTGCGGGCACGAATCTGCCGGCGCGTCTTGCGCGCTGCGACACGGCGTACAACGCCCTGACCGAGCTTTTCAAGCTCCAGCTTTACAAGTTTGACGACGCCGCGCGTTTCAAATATTACACGATCGGTCTGACACTTGTGAATGTTGTGATCGACAATCTGACGTTCATTTACCGCGAACATTCTCCGGTTTCTGCGGCGGTGAAGAAGACGGAGGATCCGTGCATGCCTCTTCTTTTTTCCTGCCGGAAGATTCTGGAGCTTCTGAAGATTTCCGCCGAGACGTCGATTGAGATGGCGAAAAACGAGCGCGGAATAGAGCAGTTTGCGGGACCTCTTGCGATAGCGAAGAGCCGTCTTGTCGATGATTCGATCGGTGACACGGAAGTGAATCTTCTTCATGGCGTGAGTGAGCTTTTTGATCTGATATCGCTTCCGATGGGGAAGGCAGCGGAGCAGCGTCGCCGTCTGCTTCCGAAGAATTCGATGAAGCGTTATCTTCGTGCCGAGCGTGAATTTTCGCAGCATTACGCCGAGCTCTGCGGCTTCATCCCGTCCGCCAAATAAAACCGCCGTCCCCGAAGGGAAGCGGCGGCGGATGGAGGGGGCGTTGGCGGTTGAGTGGTATTACATGAAGTACATACCGGTTCCGTCTTTTTCAACTGCACATATTTCAACGAGGATCCAAATAAAAACTCCTAAGAGTAAAGGGTAAGCAAGCCATGCGATAAAAAGGGTTGTAAACAATTGTGCCAATGCTCGACCAATGTATCCCGCATAGAAGTTGTGGATTCCAATAAGTCCGAGAAATAGAGCTAACAGAATATAGGTGGATCACCTCTTGAGAGGTCAGGTTCCGATATATGGCAAATGTTCCTGAGCAAACCGTGATTCTTTATGAACTTCTTCCAGTAAGCGATCGGTTGGATCCAGCAATTCTCCGCAGAACCTGCATTTTTTCGCACGGATATTGATTCTTTCTGCGCAGAAAGGACAACCCTTTGTTGTTTCGTTTTCCATAATTTCTCCATCGGGTTTGGCTGGCGTCTATTATTTGTTCTCAGGCACGTTGAAGGGTTTCGAATCCATATTTTCCTTTTGCCATTGGAAAATAACTTTCTGCTTTGCTCCTTTGAACAAACTTTTGAGAAGTTCCATTGTCTGTTTTCTTGCGAGCATCTGAAAATCCGCTTTCAGTGCCAGATTTCGAATAGCCGCTTCCGCTTTGATGCCGCGTTCGTTTGTGAGTTTCAGGGCAACCTTGTCAGGAAGATTTTTATTATCGTATTTCCAGTTTTCGATTCCTTTGCCCTGCCGTTCTTCATTATCGTAGTTGATCCGGCTGTTGAGAAGCTTGGGATAAGGAACTTCTACAATGAGAATTTTTTCTTTGTTCTCTTCTTTTACAGTACAGGTGATTTTGTCGAATTCAACACCGTAAACGGCATCTCCGCGAGCGACAAACTGGAATTCTCTGTCTTGATAGTTTTGTGTAACCACATCTTCAAGACAAAGTTTGAGGACTTTAAATTCTTTAATTTCTCTGATTTGACTGATTGCCATTTCTGGTTGGATCGATTTAGGCCAGAGTGCTTTGATTGCCACGGACAGACCGCCTAAAACTCCCAGACCAAGTAGAGCGGGAAGCAGGAACGGAAGAAGCATTGCAAAGAATGCTGTAGCTGTTGCTTCAGTTCCTAACCCGATAAGTTTCAAAACAGGGCTTAATATGCGTTTCTTTTTTGCTTCATTGTGCTGATTCGCTTTTTCTTCAGAT
Source organism: uncultured bacterium (assembly GCA_900549415.1). Classification (GTDB taxonomy): domain Bacteria; phylum Verrucomicrobiota; class Lentisphaeria; order Victivallales; family UBA1829; genus UBA1829. The sequence continues at coordinate 36,901 of URNX01000005.1, read as the reverse complement.
TGTGAATGCTTTGTTGTTTCTTTCGGCTGGGTGTTCTGTCCTTGCATATCCATTCTAAAATCTCCAAGGCTTGTTATTTCTTCAAAGCAGGTTGCCAAGAGATGACGACATCTTTATAGCCTGCATTTTTATAAAATGCAGTGAGCACATTTTGAATAGGCTGCTTTGCCATATTGCTGTTTCTTTCGGCAAGTTCGCGCATTTCTCCCTGAATTCGTTCTTTGGCCTTATCAAATAACTCGCGTTCATTCTTTTGAATTTGGGTTGCCGAAACTTGTTTTGCTGCTATTTTTGCGTCATGCGCTTTCGTTTTTGTCCATTCCCAAAGTTTTTTTAGCTTGCCTTCTTCCGGATTTTTCTGTTCGGGCTGTTTTGCAGAGATCTCCTGTTCAGGCATTCTCAAAGCATCTCCAGCGATGCGGTGCGTAGAAATTATTTGCGTATTGCTTTCGTTTAATTTTGGAAAATAACCGTCGGGTTCCGGTATTTGTAAATAAACCGTGTTATCTTTGATTTGTATTTTAGCCTTTGTCAGATCAACTCCGATATCCGCTTCTCCCTGAGCTTTCACAAGAAGATCTGTTGTCCAGCCTTTCTCAATGGTGCATTTTACGGCAATGATTTTTACGACATCAAGGCGTCCGATCAAAGATGCTGTATGTTTCGCATGTTTTTCATCGTCCCCGGGAGATAAAATGAGCCATGCAAGAAGGAGGCAAATACTTGCAATGCATATTTTCTTCATGATTTCAGCCTTTCTTAACTTTTATTTGAAGAAGTATTCTATCAGAGAAACGGTGAGTATGCTTCCACAGATGGAACCAATTGCAATTCCGAGGAATGCATGGTGGAAAAGCCAATGTATTTTCGTTTGAATCAGATCATCTGTTGTCGGGTTGTTCATTCGGATTGATTTCGGATGAATGGCAAGACGGATTCTATTCCCGATACATCCTCCCTTGACTCCGGTTTTGTATCCGATGAATAATGCAAGTGGGAATGTCACACATACATACAGCTCATCACCATCCTTCAATTCCACACTTGTGATTGTTTGAAATGTTGCCGCCAGAGAGAAAATAAAGGAAACAATCCGGTACCACCATTTGACTTTTCGCCAATCTTCATTTGGCTGATCAATGTTCGTTGTTACATACGTTCTAGCCATATTTATTTCTTTAGTTGTTGTTCTTTTTCTTCTGGTTTTTCCAATAACTCAATCCAGGAATGCCCCGGAAACGCTTTTGCATAATGAACAGCGGTTTCCGGTTTCTTTATGCCAAGTTTCTCCATGCGCCCAACCGTTCCGGGACAAATCTTCAAAATCTTTGCAATGTCCCGAAGTTTCAGCCCATGCGCTTCCCGAAGCTCTTTCAACTTGCTCATAATTCATTGCCTTTTATTCTGTATTACGATTAATTTAATCGTATATTACGTAAAATCAAGTGTGGAACGATATTTTTTCAGAAAAAATTTGCAAAAACAGCTTGAGAAACTATTTTAATAAGGAAGTATTAAAACCAGAAAGCCGATTATGACGGAAAACGATATTCGCTATGCAATCCGCGAAGCGGTTGCCAAAGCCGGAACTCAGGGGGCGCTTGCCCGGAAAACAGGCGTGCCGCAGAGTACGATCTCCGATTATCTCAACGGAAGATATGCCATTGGAAATATGAACTTGAGCACTCTGTTCAAACTGTTTCCGGAGCTCTCCGTTGATTTTTTCGGAGACATCGAGTCTGAACCGCGTTCCCTCATGGAAAAGCAGCTTCTGAAGCTGTTCGCCAATCTGTCGGCCGAGGAACAGCTCGAGGCGATCACGATGATCGCGGCGGCATTCGGAAAATCTTCCCGCGAAAAGAAATCCTGACCCTTGATTTTCCTCGCCGCATCGTGTATTGTTTCCGAAACACGGAGGAAAAATGGAAAAACCGGTCTTGAAGTTCTGGTCGCATGATTTGAACCGTCCGCTCGTCGACAAGGTGCATACGCATCCGTACTGGCAGATGGAATACATTGTCAGAGGCGGAGGAACCCGCGTGTTCGACCGGAACGATGCGCCTGTCGAACTCAAAAACGGAATGTTCGTCCTGATTCCGCCGCTTGTTCCGCACCGCTTCGCCCGCATCGGGGAGGGGACGGAGACCTGTTCATTCAAGTTCACTTTTTCCGGAGGAAATCCGGAAGGAGATATTCTGCTGTATTCCGGCGAACTGCCTTTCTTCCGGTGGCTCGGGGGTGAGGCGGAGCGTCTTATCGCCGCGCCGCTTCCCGTGCTGGAACGGAACCGGCTGCTCGAATATCTGCTGATGAACATTCTCGACTGCACCTCTGCGGCATCACCGGAATCCGCGGACGAAACACCGCTGCTCTCCCGGCTCCGTGATCTCGTCCATTCCCGCGGACGCGAACTGAACGTGTGCGTCGCCGCGGAGGAGCTTAATCTGACGGTGTCCCAGCTGAAATACCGTTTTGCCGGAGAGTGTGCGAAGGCCGGCTTGCCGGATCGCTCGGCCAAGCGCTATATCGACCGTCTGCTGACGGAACTGATCGAGAGCTATCTGGAGTATTCCATGCTCTCGATCGGAGAGATCGCCCGCGCGACCCGCTTTCCCGACATCTACTCCATGAGTCATTTCTACAAGCGGCTGCGCGGGCGTTCTCCCGCGAACTGGGACCGGCGGAGAGAGCCGCCGGTTTGATCAGCGTTTCTGTCCGTTTTCAAAATAGCGCAGCAATTCCTCCGGGAGGGGAGGGATTTCCTGCGGGATGTTGCCGTTCCGCATCGAGAGATGAGCAAGGCATCCGGCGGCGACCGCATTCCTGGCGGCGACCGGAGAAATTTCCGGAATGACATCGTTTGCCGCGAACTGCCGGAAGGCGTTGAGAAGGCGGCTGTCGGCTCCTCCGTGCTCTTCGCGTCCGCCTTTGAGATTGTAGACGATATCGGGTTCGCGGCGGTTTCCGCGCGTGGTCCAGACATGGATCTGGCAATTGCCGAAATCGCCGATGTTTTCGACGCGTCCGTGCGTTCCGATGAAGGTGTAGTTGCGTTCGGAATCCGGAGCGTACATGCACTGTTCATAGGAAGCCTGGACGCCGTTGTCGAGCTGCATGAGCATCATGCTGTGGTCTTCGACGTCGATGTGCGGGGCGAGTCCGGTCACATCCAGGGGCGGCCAGCATTCCTGAGAGAAGGAGATCTTCCGGTCGGGCTTTTCCCCCGGTGCGAGACGTTTTTTCGTGCGGTTGTAGACCGAGAGGCGTCCCATTCCGGTTACGCGAGCCGTGTATCCGCCGGCCAGCCAGTGGATGACGTCGATGTCATGTGCGCCTTTCTGGAGGAGGAGACCGTTGCAGGTTTCCCGCTCCGCGCAGAAGTGGCGGAAGTAGCAGCTGCCGTAGTTGATGAAATGGCGCACCCAGACGCATTGGATGTCTCCGATGATGCCGGAGTCGATGATTTCCTTCATTTTCCGTATGGATGGCGCGTAGCGCATGTTGTGTCCGAGAAAGAGCTTTGAACCGGATTCGTATGCGGCGCGGAGGATATTGTCGCAGCCTTCGATGGAGATTGCCATCGGTTTTTCAAGGAAGACGGTTTTTCCCTCGTTGAGGGCGGCGACGGCCATTTCTTCATGATACTGATCGCGGACCATGATGAATACCGTGTTGACTTCGGGGTCGCGGAGAAGATCGCGGTAATCGGAATAGTCGCGGCATTTTTCTGCGGGGAGCTGTTCGTGAAAGCGGCGGAGCATTTCGGGATCGCGGTCGCAGATCGCGACGAATTCGAATTGTCCGGGCGTGCGGTTGCGGAAGATCATGCCGGCGCGCAGAGAAAGATCGCATCCGATGAGTCCCGCCTTGATTTTCATGTTCATGTCAGTAGCCTCCTTGAATTCCGAGCCGGAATTCGTGTGCGTTTTTGTAGAAGAATTTTTCCGTTTCAGCGGGGGAACCCCACCGGTAGTAGACGGAGCCGATGAGTTCAAAGAGAAGGGACCAGAACTGTTTGAGTTTCAGAGCGCGTCCGTTCTCTTCCGGAAGACCGTAGAACTGGTCGGTTGCGAAAAGGAGTTTCTGGTTGAAGAAGCGTCCGGAACCGTCGTGCGTCATTCGGTCGAGGTTTGCGAGAAGCTCAGGGATGGCGTTGCGGTATCCGCTGACGTCATGGACGATGTTCGGGCAGTAGTAGAGATTGTGGAAAGTCTCCTCCATCCACGGGTAGCCGAGGTGACCGCCGATGATTTTCAGTCGGGGGAAGGCTTCGCTGACGCCGGCGAGATACGCGGGACGCATTCCGTCGGGACCGTAGCCTCGCCCGGGGGCGCGGGTTTTGCGCCATGCTCCCGCGGCGACCGCCATGCCTGTATGAAAGAGGATCGGCATTCCGAGCTGTTCCGCGCGTTCATAGTAAGGATAGAACTTTTCGTCGTTCCAGTTCGTGTCGGGTTTGTAGGGCTTCAGACCGATGAAACCCAGTTCGCGCAGGCGGTCGATTCGGTCGACTTCTCCGGAGAAGTCAAGATGTCCGAAAGCGAAGACGACGCCCGGATGCGCTTTCACGGCGTCGAGGATTTCGCTTGTCTCCGCGACCTGGATGCCGCCGAGGTTGTATCCGCAGAGATCCATGAGCCAGATTTCATCGAACGCGCCGGAGTCGGCGAGTTCGTGAAACCCTTTGTGATTGTGGACCAGATGCGCATGGGCGTCGATGCATTTCATGACAGACCCCGTCAGATGTTGAATTTCGGGGCTGCCGCGGTGGCGCGGTCGGTCGCGATGACGCAGTTGGAATGACGGCGGCAGTAGGTGACCGGGTAGTCGTCGCCGGGCTGTCCGGCGGCGGCGATGCGCAGAATCGTGTTTGCCCAGAGGAATTCAGTGGATTCGTTTCGGGTCATGAGGAGCATCCGGCGCGCTCCGAGACACTGTCTCATGCCGAGCGTGATTGCGCGGCGCGGGAAGTTTTCGAGGTTTCCGCCGACGCCCTTATGGCGAGTGGAGTCGATCGTGCGCGTGAATTCGTTGATTTCGAGGATGCGCGGATCGGATTCCGCCACGCCGGGGCCCGGCTCGTTGAAGGCGACGTGTCCGTGAATGCCGATTCCGCCGAAGCAGACTTCGATTCCGCCCGCGTCTTCGATCATCTTCGGGAGGTCCTGAAGAATCTGCGGCTGCGGAAAGATGATCTGCTCTTCCGGCATGAGCAGCTCCGGTCGGACGCGGTCGAAGAAGAGGCCGCCGATCTGACCGCGGAAGCTCAGCGGGCTGGTGATCGGAATCAGTTCGTCGCGCTCATCATCCACATATTCATCCATGAAGAAGAAGCGGACATTTTTGAGCGAGACGCTTTCGCGGTTGATTTTTTCCGCCATGATGCGGTACGGCTGAGTGGGACCGACCGGCATGATGAAGTTGATGATTCTCGCGCCCTTTGCCGCCTTTCGGAACTCGGCGACCATCTCTTCGGCGAGATACTCGTAGAGTTCATCGAGGGTTTCCGTGACTTTGAGTTGACCTTTGGACTCCGCGATCAGTTCTTCGGTTGAGAGTGAAAGCAGACGACGCACTTCTTCTTTTCTGTTCATGAAATTTTTCCTTTTTGCTGGATTCCGTGTTTGTCTTTTTTCAATATAAATGCTATATTGTCAAAAGACAATGCAAAAAACGATGAAACTGTGCTGAATTTGACGAAAGAGGGCTGTTATGCGGAAAATCGTAAGCCGTCCGGATCCGTATGTTTTGCCGGAACTTCCTATGCCGGTGCATATCCGTTCCGCCGGTTACAATGAAGCTGAATTCGGCTGGAGCGAGTTCGAACCGAAAGAGGAAAAGCCGTTTGTTCAGCTTTTCTGGTGCATTCAGGGAGCGGGAGAGATCCAGCTTGCGGACCGGACGGTGATTCTTCATGCGGGCGAGACATTTCATCATCTGCCGCATGAGGATCATCGTCATCGTTCCTGTGATCCGGGGCATGAGTGGCGTTATTGCTGGTTTACGCTTGACGGTTCCGCCGCCGAGGCGTTTATTGAAGCGTACGGCTATCCGCGGGAGGCGGTTTATTCGGGCGAGTGTCCGATGAATCTGTTTCTTGAACTGGAAATGCTGGTGCGGAAACATACGCCTTACGCCCAGCGTCATGCTCTTTCGGTTGCGGCGGAAATACTTGCTCTCGCGGGGGGAACCGATGAAAGCAAGCCCACTGAAGGACTTGTGAAACGCTTTCTTGTCCTTGCGAACGAATCCATGCGGGATCCCGGGGCGACAGTGGAAGTTCTGGCGCGGAAACTCGGCGTTCACCGGACCACGCTGAATGCGCATTTCCGTGCGGCGATGGGACTTACCCCTGGGATGCACCTCGACCGCCTCCGGCTTCAGCATGCGCTTTCCCTTCTGCGGGAAACCGACATGTCGGTGAAGGAGGTCGCAGAACATGCGGGATTCGCGAATGTGAGCTATTTTTGCAAACTGGTGGGCAAGGCAACGGGGCGTTCACCGCGGGAATACCGGAGTTCCGTCCGGAAAACAGAGTGAATGCCAAAACGGAAAAAGCCGTCCGGACCGGACGGCTTTTGTGCGGATGAGGAATCCGGCGAATTATTCGCGGAAAGAGCGGTTGCCGAAACCGCCGCGCTCGCGTCCGCCGAAGGAGCGGGGACCGCGGGGACGGTCTTCTCTCGGCCGGGCTTCATTGACGACGAGTTTGCGTCCGCCCTGTTCGGTTCCGTTGAGAGCGGCGATTGCGGCGTTTGCTTCCGCGGCATCCGGCATTTCGACGAATCCGAAACCTCTGGGTCTGCGGGTTTCGCGGTCGATGGCGAGGCTTGCGCTTGCGACGTTTCCGTGAGCTTCAAAGACGCTTCTGAGTTCATCTTCCGTCATTGCGTACGGCATGTTTCCGACGTAAATCTTCATTTTTCTCTTTTCCGGGTCATGGACCCTGTTTGTCCCTCAGGATACAGTTTGTTTGCGTTTCTGTGTTGTGTTTTTACGATTGCGCGGAGACAGGAGGAACATGACTGTTCGCCCGGATTGTCATAAAAACCGCAGGTCTTGCACTGTTTTCCTTCGAATAGTATAGATCAAAGATGCATTCCATATAAGAAACGAATCAATTATTTATATATTTTCAGAGACACTGCACTTGCTCGCACCGTCCGTCACCCGGCGGGCGGAATCACAAAAACTGGTATAAAATTACACCGTCAACGGCTAAATGCAAATCTGTTTTTGAAAAAAAATGAAATTTTCAGGGAAAGACAGGGAATCGTTTGTCCACAGACAAAAAACGGACGGCGTGGAAGCGCCGTCCGTCGGGGAATGATGGAAGAATGTGCTTACGCTTTCGGGAAGAGTTTCTTCAGCACGATATAGACGACTGCGGAGGTGAGCATTCCGTTGATGGCGGAGATGCCCCAGTTCGTCGTGAAGAACGCCACGGCGCCGCCCGCCGCCCAGGCGATGACGGCGGCAAAGCTGATCTTCGAAGCGTTCTTCAGTTCGTCCAGCGGTTCGTAGTTTTTGCCGCACTTGCGGATGACGAAGAAGTCCGCCGCAAGGACCGCGCCGACGGGGGGAATGAAGGTGTTCAGCATCGAAAGGTAGCCGCAGAAGTTGTTGTAGAGGTACAGTGCGAGAACCGTTCCGAGCAGACCGTTGAAGAGCACAATGTAGCGCTTCGGAAGTCCGGTGATGTTGGAGAGTCCGAGTCCGGAGGTGTAGAGCGCATTGTCGTTCGTGGTCCAGATGTTGAGACCGAGGACGATGATTCCGGGAATGAGGAGTCCCTGTTTGACAAGGACGACGGAGATGTCGTTGGTGTCATAGAACATTCCGCCGACTGCGCCGAAGAGGAACATCAGGGTGTTTCCGGCGAAGAATGCGATCGCGGTTGTGATGACAGCGGTCTTGCGGGTTTTGGCGAAACGGACGAAGTCCGGCGTGCAGGTCCCTCCGGAGATGAAGGAGCCGACCGTGAGGGCGATTGCCGCGCTGAGAGTCAGCGCTTTGCCCTGATCCGGGGTGAAGGTGTGCAGGGTGTTCCAGGCGTCCGGATTGTCCACGAAAACTTTGATTGCGGAGAATCCGCCGCCGATGGCGATCGCGGGAACGGCAATGACGGAGACAATGGTCAGGGCTTTGATTCCCCAGTATGCGGAAGCGGTCATGAGGACGCCGGCGATGATGATCGGGATCCAGATGTTGCAGTTGTATCCGCTGCCTTTGAGGAAGGTCTGAACGGGGTCTGCGAACATGGCGATGCCGACGCCGAACCAGCCGATCTGCGTAATTGCGAGCAGGAGGGAGGGCAGCGCCGACCCGAAACGTCCGAAGGCGTAGCGGGAGAGCAGGTGAATGGAGAGTCCGGTGGAGCCCGCCATCCACGCGAGGATTGCGGTGTAGACGCCGAGGATCAGGTTTCCGGCGAGAACCGCGATCCAGAAGTTCGTCAGGGTGAGTCCGCTTCCGAGGTTTGCTCCGGTCCACATGGAGGCGGAGAAGAAGGTGAAGCCGAGCATGACGGCAAACATGCTCCAGAATCCTCTTCGCTGCTGTTCCGGGACGGTTGTCTGTTCAAAGTCACAGTGTTCCGACATAATACTCTTTCCTTTGTTTTAATATAAGAAGGGTTTGATTCGTTCAATCTGGCGCAGGGCGAGTTCCTTGAGGGAGATGTCGCCGTAGCGGTTCACGTCGAGTTCGGGGAAGCGCTCCTGAAGGTAGTCGCGGAAGGAGATTCCGCGTTCGGCGAGGTGGAGCACCTGTTCCCAGTAGGCGCGGACGTCGGCGGCGTATTCACGAACCCAGAAGGCGCGGGAGCCGGCGTCGTAGATGACGCAGCGTTCGAGCGGGAAGGCCGGGTCTTCGTACTGGGATTCGGAAAATTCGGGTGCCATGATTGCGTCGCGGCGGACCAGGTCGGTTCCTGTGAGGCGGATCGTGAGAGGCGCGGTGGTGTCCGGAACTTCAAAGCAGCCTTCCAGGTAGATGAGGATGGTGCGCCGGTAGTTCGGGAAGATCTCGCGGCAGCGGGCGTCGATCTCGCGGAGAATGACGTCGGCATTGTGTCCGCCGAAGGTGAAGAAGATGATGTCGCGGATGGAGGAACGGGCGTCTTTCGCTGCGCGGAGGAGTTCTTCAAGCGCATAACGGAGGCTGGTTCCGGTTGCGACGACGTCGCCGATGATGAGGGAGACTTCCGGAGGGAAGTAGACCTTGCGGTAGGCGTTTTCGGTGATATGCCACTCTTCGGAGTCGGCATTGTCGCGGGCGCGCTGGGCGCTGATGAAGCAGGTTGTGTGTTTTGTCCATCCGAACGCGTCGTTCAGGGCGTTGCGGAGTCCGAAGTTGAGTCCTCCGCGCAGGATGTTGATGACGACCGAGGAGGTTTCCTCAAGGGGCAGTCCGGAAATCTTGAGGATTTCCGCGCATGCTTCGCGGAGCTGATCGGTGTACTGGATTCCGGCGACCTGCGGGTCGTTGCAGATCGAACGGGTCTGTTTGGTTGAGGCGATCCAGCGTTCATAACCGCCTTCGTTTCCCCAGCGGTAGAGGCTGGCCTTCGGAGACGAACTGAAAAGTTTCAGCGCGTCCGGTGCTCTGTCTTCTGACATAAGTGTGTCCTTCCATCCCGAAAAGTATAAAACATAAAATATATTAATTTAGCACGGAAACGGCAAAACATCAAGCGGGAAAGCGAAAAAAAAGCGATTTGGAAGAATTTCCGTATTTTCTTTTAAAAAGAGGTTTACGAAACGCGGAACCGGATGTATATTACCCGGATGAAATCAGAAAAGGGAGGTTTTACACTCAAATGAATGCGAATCAGTTAAGATCGAAGTTCCTCGAATTCTTCAAGAGCAAAGGGCACGCCGTAATCAAGAGCGCGCCGCTGATCCCTGACAACGACCCGACCGTCCTCTTCACGACTGCCGGAATGCACCCGCTTGTGCCGTATCTCCTCGGCGCTCCGCACCCGCTCGGAAAGCGTCTCTGCGACGTCCAGAAGTGCATCCGCACCGGCGATATCGATGAAGTCGGCGATCCCGTGCATCTCACCTTCTTTGAAATGCTCGGCAACTGGTCGCTCGGCGACTACTTCAAGGAAACCGCCATCAAGAACAGTTTTGAATTCCTCACCGGCAAGGATTGGCTCAACATCCCCGTCGACCGCCTGGCCTTCACGGTGTTCGCAGGCGACGAGAATGCGCCGTTCGATGAAGAGGCGTTCAATCTCTGGCGCTCTCTCGGTGTGAGCGAAAAGCGTATTGCCAAGCTCCCGAAAGAGGACAACTGGTGGGGACCTGCCGGCCAGACCGGTCCCTGCGGCCCGGATACCGAAATGTTCTATTGGACCGGTCCCATGCCCGTTCCCGAAGTCTTTGATCCGAAGGATAAACGCTGGGTCGAAATCTGGAACGACGTCTTCATGCAGTACAAGAAGACCGCGGAAGGCAAGTTCGTCCCGATGGAAAAACGCAATGTCGACACCGGCATGGGCGTTGAACGCGTCACGGCGATTCTGCAGGGCAAGGCAAGCTGCTACGACACGGAAATCTTTGCTCCGCTCTTCGCTGAACTCGATGCGATCCGCGGAATTCCGGCTCCGGCGGAACGCACCCGCGCGGAACGCATCGTCGTGGAGCACATGCGCGCCGCGACCTTCATCCTTGCCGACGGTATCACTCCGGGCAAAGTCGACCAGGCGTACATTCTGCGCCGTCTGATCCGCCGTGCGATCCGCGAGGCGAAACAGGCGGGCGTGACCGTTCCGTTCACCTCCCGCATGGCGCAGGTCGTCATCAACAACTACTGCGAAGTTTATTCGGAACTCAAAGAGAATCAGGCGATGATTCTTGAGGAACTCGATCGCGAAGAGGCGCTTTTCAAGCAGACTCTTGAGAAGGGCGAGCACGAGTTCGAAAAATTCATTTCCCGCGTTCCCGCGCACATCCAGAACAAAGTTGTCAGCGGCAAGAATGCCTTCTTCCTCTATGAAACCTACGGTTTCCCGATTGAGCTTACGGTCGATATGGCGAAGGAAAAAGGCTTCACCGTCGACATGAAGGGTTACGAAGAGGCGTTCCACAAACATCAGGAACTCTCCCGTCAGGGTGCGGAGCAGAAATTCAAAGGCGGACTCGCCGACCACTCGCTGGAAACGTCGCGTCTGCATACCGCCACACATCTGCTGCACAAGGCGCTGCGCCTTGTTCTCGGCGACCATGTGGCGCAGAAGGGTTCAAACATCAATGCGGAACGTCTGCGTTTCGACTTCTCGCATCCGGACAAGATGACTCCGGAACAGATTGCTGAGGTGGAGCGTCTGGTGAACGAGGAGATCGCGAAGAACGATCCTGTGATCTGCGAGGAGATGTCTCTGGAAGACGCCCGCAAGAGCGGAGCGATCGGACTCTTCGGCAACAAGTACGGCGACCGCGTGACGGTGTATACGATGGGCGACTTCAGCAAGGAAATCTGCGGCGGTCCCCACGCGGCGACGACGGGCGAACTCGGCGGCTTCAAGATCCTCAAGGAGGAGAGCTCCAGCCGCGGCGTCCGCAGAATCAAAGCCGTGATCGGCAAACAGGCGTAACAGAGGAAAGGAACCGGCATGAGCACGGAAATCATTATTTCAAACGACGGTGATGCGTATTTCATCACCGTCAACGGCAGAGCAACTTTTGAACACGCATCCCAGCTCCGCAATCTCGCGAAGAGTTTGGAGAACACGGCTTTCTCGAAAATCTCTCTGAATCTGGCAAACTGCGGCGGAATGGACAGCACGTTCATGGGCATTCTCGCCATGCTTGGTCTTCGTGCAAAAAAGGTCGGAGCCCCGATGTATGTCTACAACGCGGGCGAACTGAACCTCTCGCTTCTTCAGGGACTCGGTCTCAAGAAGCTGTTCGAGTTCCGCAACGGCGATATGGGTCAGAGCTCCGGCAAGGACTGGGCTTCCGGCTCCGGGGAAAACTCCGGACGGGCCGAGACCGTCCTCGAAGCTCACCAGACCCTGATGTCCGCCGATGAACAGAACGTCAAGAAGTTTGAGAAAGTTGTCGAACTCGTCCAGAAGGATCTCGACAATATGAACAAGAGCAAGAACTGATTGTTCCGGCTCATTTAAAAAGGAAGGCGGACGTTTCCTCGCGGAGGCGTCCGCTTTTTTGCATCGGGCGCAATGTCGAAAATTCAGGAAATTGCAAAACTGGCGGGAGTGTCGACCGCCACCGTGTCGCGGGTGTTCAGTCATCATCCGAATGTGAAGGACGATGTGCGGGAGCGCGTCTTTTCGGCCGCACGGAAAAACGGCTACCGCCCGCGCCTTTCCGCCAAACAGCGGAATATTGCGGTCATCAGCCCGTACAAAGCGGTCTATCCGATTCAGAGCTATGTGGAAATGGTGACTTCCGAACTCATCCATGAGCTCTCCCTCCGGGATTACCGCATCGAAATTCTTCCGCTGGACAACCTCGATCAGCTTCCGAGAATTCAGTTTTGCGGCGCGGTCGGAATCGGAACAGACGGTTCGCTTTTTCAAAACTGGGAAGAGCAGTTTGCCGCCCCGCTGATCATCGTCGACCGCGATGCGCCGAAGGGGGCGTCCGAAATTTACTCGGTCCGTTCCGACGAAGAGCAGGCGATGGAGCTTGCCGTCGCGCATCTTCACGGGAGCGGCTGCCGCCGGATCGGGTGCATTGTCTATGGTCAGGAGGGGATCGGCAACACGGAGATCCGCCGCGACGGAATCCGCAAAGCTCTGCGGAAGTTCGGTCTGCCGGTCAGCGATTCTCTTCTCCGTTTCTCTTTGGATGAAGGTTATGTGGAGGAGGTCGGAAAGCTGCTGCGGGCGGGAGTCGACGCTCTGTTCTGTCCGGGCGGAAACGCCGGAATGGCGGCGGCATACGCGCTTTCGCTTTTCGGAAAACGGGTTCCGGCGGATATTTCGCTGATCGCATCGGAACGGACGGTTTTTTCGCGTTATGCGATTCCGCCGCAGACGGCGATTTCACAGAATTACACGGCATTGGCTTCTGCGGTCGCGGATGCGCTGGATGCGCGGCTCCGCGGACAGCCCTTTCCGCGGCGCACGCTCATTCCGTACAAGCTGATCCGCCGCGACAGCGTCCGCTCTCCGCAGACATGACGCCCCGGGTTTCGCGCATCCGCATTGCGCAGCGGAAGACGGGGAGGGCGAAGGCGGCGAGAACCGCGAAGACGGTCAGCCAGGATGCTCGCCCGTAGACGAATGCGCCGTTGCGCACTTCGGGCGGAAATGCGTTCATCAGGAATCCGGTCAGATTTCCGAAAAACGCCACGGCGAGATAGAAACTGAAATTCATGAAACAGATCGCCGGCCCGCTCAGTTCCGGAAGATTCGTTTCACGCAGAAGCGGAATCGTGACGGTCGACATGCTGGCGGTCATGGCGAACATGCAGAACACCGCGGCGATCCACTGCGTGCGGATTCCGGCGAGCAGAAGCAGTGTCAGAATCAGAAATGCGGCGATGCAGACGCATCCCGCGATCCTGCAGAAAATCTGTCTCCGGTTGCCGGTCATGCGGCTCAGAACGGCGATCAGGAACCCCGAGACGGCGGAGAGCGTTCCCATGGCGGAGAGCACCCATGCGGCGGATCCGGATGCCATGCCGCACCAGTCTTCCAGAAACTTTTTCCCGATGACGGTCTGGAGCACGTAGTAGAGTCCGAAGTTGATTCCGCTGAATACAAAAAGATCGCGGTTGTGGCGCACCTTCAGGACTTCGGCGAAACATCGGAAGTCGAGAGGGACTTTCCGGACCGGAACCGGTTTCAGCGTTGCCCGGGTCAGCAGAAAGAGCAGATAAAAGAGCAGGGCGAGACCGCCCGCCGCATAAAGCACGGCGTCGAATCCGAACCGTTCCACGCCGAGCGCGAACGGCGCGTTTGCCGCAATGCCTCCCGCGTAGCCGATCATAATGATGATGGAGAGCAGAACCGCGTATCCGTTCCGGAACATGCGGATCGTCTCCTGCACTAAACTGAGGTACAGCGTGCTTGCGCCGAGCCCGGTCAGCGCGCGGCTGAAGTAGAGCATCGGGAGCGAACCTGAAAACGGAAAGAGCAGGGAGCCCGCGCAGAACGCCGCCGCGCCGAAGACGATCACCCGCGCTCCGCCGTACCGCTCGACCAGCAGCCCGACAGCCAGCTGATTGAGCGCGTAAACGTACATGAACGCCGAACCGAGCCCGGTAATCCACGGAGCGGAGACTTGCAGTCGCTCCTGCAGCAGATTGAACACGGTTCCCGGAATGGCAACCCGCTGGACGTTCGCGAGAAAATAGAGCATTGTCCCGCAGAACAGCAGAAAATAAAGACGGTATTTGCGCGGCGGCATATTATGTTGCTTTCCCGACCGTGAGCACGATTTTCCCGACTCCGCGTCCGGCGCGCAGAAGCTCGTGCGCTTCTTCCGCCTGCTGAACGGGGAGAATTTTCTGTATGACCGGACGGATTTTTCCCGACTCGAACGCCGGCCAGAGCACGCGTTCCAGATCGGCGAGAATCTGCGCTTTCTTCTCGTTCGTGCGGCTGCGGAGCGTGCTTCCCTTGAGGGTGATTGCACGTTTGAGAATCGGACGCAGCGGGATTTCCGCCGTCTCTCCGCCGAGCGTCGAGACCAGAATCCATCTTCCGCCGACAGCCATTTTCCCGATGTTTTCGCCGAGAACGGAACCTCCGACGCAGTCGAGCGCGACATTGATTTCATTGCGGTCGAACAGCACACCGGGGTTTTCTGTTTTGCGGTTGACAGCGTCATCCGCGCCGAGTTTGCGCACGAATTCGAGTTTGTCGTCCGCTCCGGCGCTGGTCACGGCTTTGGCCCCCATGAGCTTTGCAACCTGAATCGCCGCCGTGCCGAGTCCGCTTGCGCCAGCCTGGATGAAGATTGTTTCTCCGGCTTTCAGTTCCGCTTCATAATGCAGATTCAGCCACGCGGTCGCGAAAACTTCGGGAATAGCGGCGGCCTCCTCAAAGCTGAATCCGCGGGGAACGGGAAGAATCATGTCTTGCGGGACGGCAACTTTTTCCGCATAGCCTCCGCCTCCGAGCAGAGCGCAGACTTTGTCGCCCGCCCGCCAGCGTCCGCCCCGCGGTGCGCGGAGAATGATTCCGGCGACTTCGAGCCCCATCCATTCCGGCCATCCCGGAGGCGGCGGATACTTTCCCGCGCGCTGGAGCAGGTCTGCGCGGTTCAGAGCCGCCGCATGAACTTCAATAAGCGCTTCATTCTCTTTTGGTGCAGGTGCGGGAACTTCGCTCCAGCGGAGCGTCTGGTTTTCATCGACGAGCATTGCATGCATGTTCATTTCAGTTTCCTTTCAGTCCGAGGGTGCGTCCGCCGTCCACGACAAAATTCTGACCGATGATATATTCCGCTTCCGGCGAGCAGAGATAGACGACCATGTTTGCGATATCCGAGGGCTTGCCGATGCGTGTCGACCAGCTTTTTTCGCGCGCGGTCCGTTCCGCCGCTTCGCCGTGTGAGCGTTCCTCTTCCGGACGCGGCACGATGCCGGGCGAAACGCAGTTGACATTGATATTGTGCGGTCCAAGCTCCATCGCAAGCGAGCGGGTGAGGGAGAAGATCGCGCCTTTGGATGCCGCGTATTCTGTGCAGTACGGCAACCCGCCGATTCCGACCGAAGAGCCGATGAAGATGATCTTGCCCCATTTCGCCTCCACCATGCGGTTGACGACGGCGCGGGTGCAGCAGAGCGCGCTGAGCACATTCATTTTCAGCACGTCTTCCATGACTTCTATTTCCTGGTCTTTGAATTCTCTGCATTTCGCGCGGGCGGAACCTCCGGCGACGTTGACGAGAATGTCGACGGAGCCGAAGCGCTCCGCAATGGAATCCATGAGCTTGACAACGGCGGCGTAGTCTGTGATGTCCGCCACGAAACTCTCCGCGGTTCCTCCGGCGGCGCGGATGGAATCCGCAGTTGCGTCCGCGACTTCCCTGCGGATGTCGACGACGGCGATATTTGCGCCCTGTTCCGCGAGTTTCCGGCAGATTTCGGAGCCGATGCATCCGCCGCCGCCCGTAACGGCGGCCGTTCTGTTTTTCAGTTTCCTCATGATGATTTTCCTTTATTTTGCATATCCGCACGCATCGAGCAGGAGTTCATGAACCAGCAGCTCGTGTTCGTACGGATAGGGATTTGCAGTTTCGCCGCGGACGATTTTCGCGAACTCCTCCAGCTGCCCGGTGTAGCGGTCGCCGAGAACGCCGCAGTCGACTTCATGCGTGCCGGCGGAGTACTCTTCGTTTCCGTTTTTCAGCGTGAGACGGACGGGGAGGGGCTGGGTGTAATAGAGATTCGCCGGAGCTTCGATGGGGCAGAGTTCAGCAGTCCCGCCGGTTCCGCAGACGATGAGCCGACGGTGTTTCATGCCGTCGACTTCCTCCACGGAGACGCGGACCGTTGCGGTGGCGCGTTCGTATTCAAGCACGGCGAGTCCGTTGTCGACAAGTCCGTCGCCGCGTGTCTGTTTCATGAACGGAGTGACCTTCTGCGGTCTTCCGAGCATGGAGACGACGAGGTCGATGAGGTATCCGGCGAAGATGTACATCGCGCCGCCCTTGAACTGCGCGAGCCACTTGCGGTATGCTGTGTTATCGCCGTCGTAACGGCTCATGACGGCATGGATTTCGAAAAGATTTCCGAGCCAGCCTTTTTTCACCGCGTCGAGGATGAAGCGGATTGCTGGATTGTAGCGGTAGACATACGCCTGCTGGAACGCCAGTTTTTTTGCGGAGCAGAGACCGAGCAGCTTTTTGAATTCCGGCAGCGATTCTCCGCCGGGTTTGTCGCAGTGAATGTGCAGACCGCGTTCCGCACAGCGCATCGCCGTCGGGACAAGCTCGAATCCGTCTGTTTCCACGGCGACGGCGTCGAGACCGGGGAGGTTGAGCAGTTCCTGTTCGCTGAAGCGGGGCAGACCTTGATACGCTTCAAATCCGCCGCGTTCTTTGAGCCATCGGGGATCGTCTTCCGAGAACCCGACGACTTCAAAGAGTTCGGGGAGTTTGCGCAGAGCAATCATCTTGTCTGCCGCGTGATTGTGTCCGATGCCGATTTGTGCAATCCTGATTCGCTGTTTCATTTCAGCCTCCTGTTTTTCCTGTGTAATATAGAATGCTCTCAGGAACGATACAAGGAGGAAACGCGCCTTTCTCTGAAAAGAGAGGTGTAAATATTGTAATATTTACATGGAATAAAAATATTTATTGCAAATGAAGCAATTTACGCTTGCTTTTTGAAGATTTCAATCTGCTGCTTGCGGTACTGCCCGGGAGCGAGACCCGTCTGGCGGCGGAAGAAGTGGGAGAAATAATATTCATCATTGAAGTTCAGCAGACGCGCGATTTCACGGACGGTGAGTTCTTTGTTGCGGAGGAGCAGTTCCGCGCGGGAGAGGAGGATGTTCGAGAGATATTTTTTCAACGGAATGCCGATGTCGCGCGAAAAATTGCGAGAGAGGCGGTCGCGCGGGATTCCGGCGATCTCCGCAAGGTCGTCGATGGTGAGCCGGGCGCTGATGTGATGCGCGATGTGTTCAAACAGATTGCGGTATTTTTCAAAACAGTCCTTCTGGAAAAGTTTTTTGTCAGAGGGAAACAGTTCCGCCACTTTCAGAAAGAGGAGTCCTTTGATGCGGAATGCGGCGGAGAGGTCGGAGCTGCTCTGGAAAACGGCGGCGACCTGCTCGACGAACTCGGGATCGTGCCGTTCCCGCAGGATGGCTTCGGAAAGGAAAATATCCTGATACGCGCAGTGCAGAACATTGAAATGAAAAGCGAAAAACTCCGTGCCTTTCCGGAATTCAAAAGAGAGCGGGAGCGCGCAACTGGAAAAATAGAAGCAGCCGGGCTTCATCTCGATCTTCCGTCCCGTTTCGGAATTGCCGACGAACGAGGGGTCTCCGGTCACTTTCTGAACGGCGAAAATGCGGTTGTAGGTGTACCGGTTGTGTCCGGTGCAGTTGAAATTCGCAAACGAACACTCATGCAGTTCCAGATTGAGCTGATTCGCATAGCTCATTGCGGAACTGCCGTAGGCGATGCCGGATAAATTCTGATGTGTCTCCATGAAATTGCAAACTTTCTGCCGTGTTTTTCCATTGTGAAAACGGGCTTCTTCGTGTATAATATAGCAATGTCGCAAGGAAAGTCAATTTGAAAAAGGAGCATTCCATGAAAAAAGCATTGATTGCAGGCTGGAGCGTCGCCGCCGCGGCGCTGTTCGCAGGAGAATCCCTCGTTCCGGATGTTACGGACAACCTCTGGGCGCGCGGGGCGGGAACGAAAATCGTCGGAAACGGTGTGGAAGTCAGTCCCGTCGCGGGACGGAACGACAACGGCATCAGTTTTCTTCTGCCTGTGGAGGCAAACGCCGTTTATGATATGACGTTCACCGTCTCCCTGAAAAACGCCCCCGGGAAACAAGATCGGCTCCGCTGGCAGATCAACAATGTCAACTACTGTGCGGATGAGATCGCTCTTCCGGGAAAAACGGCAAAGGCCCGCGCATTTGTTTTCAATAATGACATTGCCGGAAAGAAGTGGCTGGGGCTGAACTACAACTACGAGGCGGGAAGCGGAAACGTAATGACCGTTTCCGGTTTCAAACTTGAAAAAGTCGATCCCGCCGCGCTCACAACAATCGTTCTGAATGAACCAGCCGCATGGACGCCTGCCGGATGGAGCAAATTCGCAACCCGTTCCTTTGAGCCTGTTGGGGATTTCATCGAAGAGGGAGACGCCGTCACACTTTCCGTAGGAAATGATGTAAAAGCCGGACGCGAGGCATGGATTCTTTCCTCCTTCTTCCCGTTCGCGGCGGATTCCGAATATGAAGTTTCCGCATGGCTGAAGACCGACGCGCCGGGAAATGTAAGTCTGGGCGTCAACAGCTGGATCGATGAGAAAGAAAAGCACTATTGGAAGATGAACGGATTTCAGACGACGACCGAATGGAAACAGTATAAGTTTACGGTCAAGACCCCGTCCGTGAAGGAGTTCCCCGTCTTCCGTCTCGGGCGTACCCGAGGAGCAGTCAGCATGAAGATTGCCGATGGCGGCGCAAGAAAAGTCTATATCCGGAACTGGACCATCACGAAAAAGTGAGGACTGAAGATGAAAAAACTTCTGATTCCCGCATTCTGCGCCGCCGCTCTGCTGGCGGACGGCGCAAATTCGGTTGTGAACTCCAGCTTTGAAATGGGCATGGCGGGACACGCCGTCATGACTCACGTTTCCTACCGGGCGGATTCGCTTCAGCCGGAAATCACATTCGACACGGCCACCGCGGTGCATGGCAGACAGAGCCTGCGTATCGACAACCGCAAGGCGAACGCTTTTGTCCAGTACATGTCTGCGGAAAATTATTTTGAACCCGGTTCGACGGTTACGTACTCGGTATGGCTGAAAGCGGAGAAGCCGGTTGAAGTTCTCCTCTATCTGCTTGACCAGGATGTGGATGTTTCGCGTCCGGATATTCAGGACACGGCGACTTGGAGCGGCGCGGGCAACTATGTCACGCTTTCGACCGAATGGAAACGCTATTCTCTGACGAAACAGGTTAAAAAACCGACCCGCCGCTATACGCTTCAGCTTGAATTGCAGATGCCCGCGATGATCTGGATGGATGCGGTCCAGTTTGAAGTCGGTTCCAAGCCGACTCCGTATGCGCCCGCCGCTCCGGTTGAAGCGGCGTTCTCGATGGACGATCATGTGCTTCTGAACGGAAAACACACCGCCGAACTTGCCGCGGTCAACTACACGGACAAGGCGCAGAATGTGGATGTGAAGAGCAACATCGGCGAATTCAAATTTTCGCTTCCCGCGAACTCCGCGCAGAAGAAAAATGTGGATTTCCGCGCCGACCGTTTCGGCACGTTCTCGCTTGAGGGCACGGTGAAAACGGCGGATTTCAGCGGAAAGGTTTATCCGGTCGATTACGGCGTCGTCGGGAAAATGCCGAAGTTCAACGGCGGATTCTTCATCGGAGTGAACGGAGCGGGAAGAGTCCGCACATTGGATTTTATTCTCCGTCCGACACATGCTCTGAATTTTAAGGCAACGTATCGAAGCAATGCGAAAGAGACGATTGACGAACATTTCCGGAATATGCGTCTTTCCGGATTTCGTGTTCTGCGTCTGCACGATTCCGCAGTCTCATGGCTGGATCTTGAACCGGAAAAAGGCAGATTTGAGTGGTTCCTGCTGGATACGCTCGTCGAATGCGCGGAGAAAAACGACCTCGATCTTATGTTTGTTCTGGGCAATGAGGCAATTGTCTACAACATTGACCGTCCGCACGGGAAAAACTGGTTCGTCCGCAAAAACGGGAAAAAGAACGGTTTTGTCATGGGGAACAACTGGATGAGCGTTCTGCCGGACATGAAGGACTGGACCGATTTCGTTTCCGCTCTTGCCAGCCGCTACAAAGGGAAAATCCGTTACTATGAGGTCATGAACGAACCGAATCTTGTCATGCCCGACCCGGTGAATTACATGCGCTATCTCAAAGTTTCGCATGAAATCATCAAGAGGATCGATCCTGCGGCACAAATTGTCGGCATCTGCTCCACAGGCGATTTCAACGGCAAAACAGAGGAGTATATTGACGCCATCGGAGCACAGGGCGGATTCAAATATTTCGATATTCTCTCGTTTCATCCATACGACGCTCCGCTGGATACCGCGCCGAACCGCGCGGAACGGCAGATCGAGCGTATCCACGCACTTGCCGCGAAGTACCGTCCGGGAACGCCCGTTCTTCAGGATGAAATCTATTACCTGACCGACCTTCAGAAAGTCTACAACGGAGCTCTTTGCGGGCTCGGCTGGCCTGCCGGAAATGCGATCCGCCGTTATGCGATCGATCTTGCCGGAGGGCTCGTCGGTTCAATTCCGATGGCGGCCCGCGGGCTGGAGGCGGGGGACGCCGGACACCGCAACTCCTGGTATGTGCCGCGCTTTGCGATGCACTATGTCCCGCGTCCCCATTTCATCGCTTCCAATGCGTTCGGACGCTTCCTCGAAGGCGGAAGGTTCCTTGCAAAACCGGATATCAGCTCTCTGCTGAACTCGTTTGTCTTCCTTGATCGCAACGGAAAGGAAGTCGCTCTGATCTGGGCGCTGACCGAAGACGGCGAATGTTCATTCGACCTCCCCGCCGGAGTCATGGCGTGTGATCTTTTCGGAAATCCTCTGAACGGAAAAACGGTCAGCCTTACGGAAGAACCGGTCTATCTGTTCGGTTCCGAATTGAAGAAGAAACTGGAAACTGTCGATTTCCGGATGAAGACCCCGTACCGGGTTCTCGGTGCGGCGGAATCCATGCGGAACGGGGTGAAACACATTGCCGTGGAGTTCCGCAATATGTCGCCCGAACCGCGTGCGATGCAGGCTCGAATCGCCGGGCTCCCGGGAACACGGAGCTTCACGGTCGCGGCGGATTCCGCAAAAACGGTTTATTTCCCGCTGAACGGAAAAGAACTGAAAGAGATTACGCTCATCGTGGTCGACGGCGGACGTCTCTACAAGGAAAAACTCTCCGTTTCCGCGCATAAAACAGTTCTTTCGGGCGAGACCGTGAAGGTCGGCGGTTTTGCTGAGTTCACGCCGATGCTGAGTCCGGAAGGATTTGCATTCGACATCCGCGTGACGGATTCGAGCGCGACTCCGCGCGTGGCGGGGGAACCGTGGCGGGAAGACTGCGTGGAGTTCTTCTTCGACGCCGCGCCGGACCGCAATCTCAACCGCTCCGCCTATACGGAAACGGGCATGACGCGTCTGTTCCTCGTTCCGCCGTCCGCGGACGGCAAACCGGCGGCGCTGCTTGATATGAAGATGAAACCGGCGGATATGAAATGGTCTCTTGACCGGAACGCTTCGGGCTACACCGCGCACGTCATGGTACCGTGGAAACTGCTCGGCGCAACTCCGGAGAATCCGCCGTCGTTCGACCTGATCTTCTCCGATTTTGCGAATGGCAAAAAAGTGAAGTCCTCAGCCTGGGCGGGCGGTCCGGACAATCACAAGAACCGTCTGAATTTCGGACGGATCGGCAAAAAGTAAAGGAAACACCGCCGCCGTTCCTTCCGGACGGCGGCGGTAAAAAAAGAAAGGCAGGCAACACGATGAAAACTCCGAACAGAAGAACCATTTCATATTTCATACCTCCTGTTTCATATTTTAAGCGCAAATCCGGCAGGTTTACGCTTATAGAGCTCCTGGTGACGATTGCGATCATCGCTATCCTCGCCGGGATGCTTCTTCCTGCTTTGAACTCGGCTCGTGCAAAAGGACACGCGATCAGCTGTCTGAACCAGTTCAAGCAGGTCGGAACGGCGTCGATTATGTATTCCAATGCAAATGATGATTATATGCTTTTCGGAGAAAATCAGGATGAGAACGCCTGGTACGGCCGCATCTGGCCGTATCTGGTCGGCAAGGATTATCCCGGCCAGGCTGAGAAAGTGACATCGCCGCTCATGTGTCCCGCCGGAGATCCGCAGGATACTTTTCACTGGCACAACGACTCCAAGTACTGGGCTATTACCAATTTGTGCTGGAATAAGAAACTTCAGCCGGGCGGAATCCCGGATAAAAAACTGATGACCCGCTGCAGCCGTCCTTCGGAAATATCGATTATGTGGGATACCTATCTGATTCCAAGAGGTTCTTCTGCTGCTGTCACGTGGGACCGGATTTTGGATCCTCACAACCATGCTGAGGTGATAAACAATCTTGCTCCCCGGCATATGGGAATGAGCAATCATCTGTTTGTCGACGGTCATGCGCAGACTTTGGATTTTATCAGAGTTTCGAACGATACATTTTACGTGCGTTACGCGGGTCCGTATGTAGATGTTGACGGCCGCAATCCCTACTGGCGTTAAACTGCGAAAGGCAATCAAGCACCATGCCTGTTTATGAGAACGAATATACAAAGGAAATCCGTTTCCCGCTCGGCGGAATCGGAACGGGATGCGTCTGGATCAACGGTTCGGGAGAGTTTATCGATTGGGAACTCCTGAACCGTCCGGCGAAAAACACCTTCAACGGCGGAACGCATTTTATGATCCGCGCAATCCGGAACGGCGTTGTGGAAGATGTCCGCATGCTTGCCGGACCCTACCGCGGACCGCGCAACGGCGACCCCTGCAATTACGGTTTCGGCGTTCCGATGGAGACTCTCGCGGGCGTGCCGCGTTTCCGCCGTGCAAAATTCACGGGCGAATTCCCGGTTGCTGAGCTGGAGCTCTCCGATCCGGCGTTCCCCGGAAAAGTCGTGCTGACCGCTTTCAACCCGCTGATTCCTCTGAATGAATACGATTCTTCGCTGCCCGGCGCGATGTTCCGGATCCGCGTGGAGAACAATGGCGAATCGGAGCTCTCCTATACCGTCGTTCTTGTCGCGGACAACCTCTGGGAGCCGGTCTGCCTGAACGAACCACTGACAGGTTTTTACCATGGCGTCGTGATGCGTCCCGGGGAGGAATCGCTGAAAGACGCGCCGCGCGGAGAGTTCGCAATTGCGACTGATGCGAAAAACGTCTCACTTCAGGTCAATATGGAGGCGCACGATTTCTTCGACGGGCTTTCCCTCTATTTTGAACGGCTTCACGCCGCCGCGCCGATTCCGCATCGCGACGGTACGGGGCTGACGCGTCGGTTCCGGGAGAAAAGCGTTCCGGGCGGCGTGCTGGATCTGCGCTGTCACGCGCTCGTCGCCGCGGAACGCAAAGTTCCCGCGGGCGCGGAAACGGAGTTCCGTTTTGTCTTCGCCTGGCGCGTTCCGGAGAACCGCAACTCCTGGATTTCGGATCGGCCGTTTGTGAACCTTCATGCCGCGCGTTTCGCATCCGCCGAATCCGCCGCAAGTTACATGCTTTCGGGCTTCGGCCGTCTGTTTGAGGAGACCGACCGTTTCCGCCGCGCGTTTTACGATTCCACACTTCCGCCGGAGTTCATCGACGCCGCCGGAGCCGCCATGTCGGTTCTGAAAACCACGACCGTTCTGCGCGCACCGGACGGAACCCCGTTCTGCTATGAGGGTAGCGGCGTCGACAGAGGTTCGTGCACCGGTTCCTGCAACCACGTGTTTTCCTACGAATACACGCTTGCGTATCTCTTCCCCGAACTGGAACGGGCGATGCGGACTGTTGAGTTCGAGCGGAATGTGCGTCCCTCCGGCGAGATGCCGATGCGTATCTGTTTTCCGCGTTTTTCGAGATCGCGCGGAGCGGCGGACGGACAGTTCGGCTGCATCATCCGCGCGTACCGCGAGTGGAAACTTTCGGGCGACGACGCGTGGCTGCACCGTCATTATCCCGCGATCCGCAAGGCTCTGGAATACGCATGGAGTCCGGAAAACCGCGACCTCTGGGACCCGGAACAGAGCGGAATCCTGACCGGACGCCAGCACAATACGCTCGATGTTGACCTGTTCGGTCCGAACGGCTGGCTGTCCGGCATGTATCTTGCCGCGCTCCGCGCCGGAACCGAACTCGCGGAAGCCGTCGGCGACACCGCCTCCGCCGCGCTCTGGAAACGGATTGCCGACCGCGGAACCGCGTGTCTGAACAGCGAACTTTTCGATGGGACGAATTTCATCCAGAAGCTCAATTATCATTCTCATGAAGCGCTGGACGGTCTTCCGCAGAACGCGGGGCTCTGTGAGATCGACAACCCGACGACGCTGGATGAATTCTACTGGGATTCCGCACGTCGCGAAATTCGCTATCAGCTGGTTCACGGGACGATGATTTCGCAGTTGCAGGGACAGTGGCACGCTTCCCTGCTCGGACTTCCGCGCGTGTTCGACGAGGAGAAGAGCAAAACGGCGCTGGAGACGATCTTCCGCCGGAATTTTGTTCCCGACTTCGGCGACCGCTTCAACGCATGCCGCCTTTTCGCGCTTGCGGGGGAGGGCGGAACGATGATCTGTTCGCAGGCGGAGTCGCCCGAAATTCCGCACGCGCCGCTTCCGTATGCGGATGAGACAATGCCCGGTTTCGAGTATGCGTTTGCCGCGGAGCTGATTCAGCACGGAAAGCCGGATCTTGCCCGCCGGATCGTCAAAGCGGTCCGGGACCGTCACAACGGCTCGAACCGGAATCCGTGGAATGAATGTGAATGCGGCAGCAGCTATATCCGCAGCATGGCGGCGCATTCGCTTCTGCTTGCCGCTTCCGGTTTCCGCTGTGACTTGAGCGCCGGGCGGCTGGAATTCGCGCCTGCGGTTCCCGGTGATTTCCGCTGTTTCTGGTCTTGCGGCGCCGCGTGGGGCGTTTTCTCGCGCAGTGCAAATGAGTCGCTTCTGGAAGTGCTCGGAGGAACTCTGAATCTGCGCGAAATGAAAATTGATGAGCTTGCTCATCCCGTTAATCGGATTCTGAGAGCCGGGGAGCGTGTCCGGTTTGCATGACCGGCACGCTCATTGCTTGAACATTTCGAGCTGCTGCTTCCGGTACTGTCCGGGAGCGAGCCCCGTCTGGCGGCGGAAGAAATGGGAGAAGTAATATTCGTCGTTGAAGTCGAGCAGACGCGCGATTTCACGGACGGTGAGTTCTTTGTTGCGGAGGAGCAGTTCCGCGCGGGAGAGGAGAATGTTCGAGAGATATTTTTTCAACGGAATGCCGATGTCGCGCGAAAAGTTTTTGGAGAGCAGGTCGCGCGTCATGCCGGAGACTTCCGCGAGTTCGGCGACCGTGAGTTTCGCGCTGACGTGTTTTGAAATGTATTCGAACAGTTCGCGGTACTTGTGGAAACTGTCTTCGCGGAAAAGCTGTTTCTCTTTCGGGAAAATCTTGGAGACTTTTTGAAAGAGAAGCCCTTTGATGAGAAAGGCGGCGGAAATGTCGGAGGCGTTTTTGAATTCGGTTTCAAGCACTTTGATGAATTCCGGATCGTAGAGTTCCCGCATGAACCGTTCGGAGAGAAAAACGTCCTGATACGCGCAGTAGCGCAGATTGAAATGAAACGCAAAGAATCCCGTTCCTTCTCTGAAATGGAATGCGAGCGGGAATCCGCAACTGAAAAAATAGAGGTGTCCCGGTTTCATTTCGAGCTGTTCCCCGGTTTCGTAATTGCTGACGACCGAAGGTTTTCCGTTTGAGAATGAAACGGCAAAGAGGCGGTTGAACGGGTAGCTGTTTCTGGTATTGCATTCAAAATTCGCAAACGAAGATTCATGAAGTTCCAGATTCAGCTGGTTCGCATAACTGATCATGACCGTGTTGAAAAGAACGCCGTTTTTATCGGTTTCTGTTTTCATAAAATCGCAAGTTTTTTTCTTGTTTTCCCATTGTTTTTATTGAGTTTTCCGTGTATAATATAGCAAAGAACGGCTAGAATGTCAATAAACAGAGGAATGAAAATAATGAAAAAAGAGATTTCAGAACAAACGGCCGGAAACGTCATGAAAAACAATTCGGCGGCGCATCGTGCCGCCCGTGGGAGCAAATCCAACAGGTTCACCCTTATAGAGCTCCTCGTGGTAATTGCGATCATCGCAATCCTTGCCGGCATGCTTCTGCCCGCCCTGAATGTGGCAAGAGCAAAGGCAAATGCGATCAGCTGCGCCGGAAATTTCAAGCAGATCGGGTTTGGTGTTGCAATGTACGGATCGGACAACGGCGACTATCATGTTCCTGCGTACCTGGACGAGATGATGCCTGATGTCGACAACAATGTCAACTGGGTTATGATGCTCTGGCCGTATGCGCAGGGGAAGAATTTCCCGAAAAACGGCGCTCCGGACAAAACCGTGTTCATCTGTCCCGCCGGACAGGACGACATTGTCACCTCGGCGAACGGGAGCGACAGGACCCGCAAGATGACCAATCTTGCGATGAACGGCAAAATCACGTACCGCTATGCCGGACAGCCGAACTGGAAGCTGATTCCGAAATGCAGATATCCTTCGAAAACCACAACCGTATGGGATGTCCTGAAATATTCGCGCGACGGTTTTGGTGTGAGCCGGGATGACGCCGACCGCTCAAGGGCGACTCTCGATGTTCATTCTCTGTCCGTCGTTTACGCGTCGTTTGCCCGCCGCCATTCCGGCTGGTCGGACAACAATCTTTTTGTCGACGGGCATGTTCAGCTTCTGAACAGCTATCAGGCAGTGCAGGCGTTGAACTGGACGGAACAATGCATGCGTTATTATGCGCCGTTTGTCATGGAAAACGGTTCAAATCCATATTGGCCCTGATCAAGGAGAAAAAATGAAGAGGCTCTTATCCGCACTTTTCTTTTCCGCACTGGCAGCCGGCGCTGCGGAAAATCTTGTTTTCAATTCCGGCTTTGAAATGGGAACGGACGGTTTTGCAATTGTCCGGATTCTGGAACCGGAAGTGAATCCGGGGCTGAAATTCCTGCCGCTGAAAACGGATACGGATGCCGCATCCGGGAAACGCGCACTCAAAATCGAAAACCCGAACGGGGAATTCTACGAACTGCACACAAAATCTTTTCAGCTGAAACCGGAGACGGATTACACGGTTTCCGTCAAAGCAAAAAGCGATGCCCCCGGGGCAAAAATCCGGTTGATCATTTACAACGTCGTCAACAGCTCCTGGAATGTTCATGCCCGGGTGTGGACGCTTGACAAAGCGTACAAAAATTATTCTTTCACGTTCAACACGGGGAAGAGCGGGACGGAATGGCACATTCAGATTCCGCCTGGAGTACATTACGAGAAGAATGTTCCGCGCGGCTCCACCTGGCTGGATGATCTTGCTGTCTATGAAACCTCCAAAGCCGCGGCCGTTCCGGAAACGGTGCTGGAAGCCTCCGTTTCCTCTTCCGACCGTCTGTACGAGAAGGAACAGAAGAATGCGAAACTGACTCTGAATGTCTACAACCGGAGCAAATCAGCCGTTCGCCGGAATTTGACGGTCCGCGGATTCGATTCCCTGTCCGGAACCGAGCTTTTCCGCCGTCCGTTTGAAGTGGTTCTGGATGCGGAGAGCGGGAAAAATTTTTCGTTTGATGTGCCTCTGACCCGTTACGGTTCGGTGCGGGTCGCCGTAGACGGCGCGGACCGCTGTTACGAAGGTTTCTATTCGGTTGTCGGCAAATATACGGCGCGTCCGCTTGATCTGATGAAGGAGCCCTGCGTCGGGGGTTGCGGAGGACTCGACTATGCAATTCCGCCGAAGCTTTTCCGCGCGGGGTATCAGGTGGGGAACGCTCCGTTTGAACGCGTTCCGGAGATGCTGTCGCGGATCGGTGTGCGTCTGATGCGCGAGCACGACGGCGGGATGTCGGCAACCCAGTGGTCGGCGGTTGAGCCGGAGCAGGGCAAGTTTGATTTCACGCATACCGACCGTTCGATGGCGGTTTATAAAAAATACAATATAGAGCTTCTTCCGGTTCTTGGACGCGTCGAGTTCGTTGAGCCGTTCCGCGGCTGGTCGATGAATGAACCGCAGCCGGAATGGGTGCGCAAGCTCAGCAGGCGTCAGGAACCCGACATGGGCGGCTGGAATGCGAAGCATGTCATTCTGCCCCCGCTCGAACTCTGGGAAAAATATGTTTCGGCGGTCGCGGAACACCTGAAGGGAAAGATTCAGGCGTATGAAATTCTGAATGAGCCGAATCTTCATCTCTGGCCGGCAAACTACAACACCTATCTGGCGTCCGCGGTGAAGGCGATCCGCAAGGCGGATCCGGCGGCGAAGATCGCGGCGTTCTGTCTGACCAGCGATTTCGGCGCGGACGGGACGGGCTGGCTGGATGAGTGCATCCGTCTTGGAGGGTTCAAGAATATTGACATTGCGGGATTCCATCCCTATTCAAGCCGTGAACTCGGTTCACCGGTTCCTGCGGATTTGACGATTGAAAACTTCCGGAAACAGGTGCGCGCGGTTGCTGATATTCCGCTTTGGAATACGGAACTTTATTACCTCTATGATGTGGAGCGCGGCAAGCCGGAGATGAAGCAGAAGGCGTACCATTGCGCATGGCGTTTTCTGGTCGACCTCGGGGAGGGCGTGGGACAGTCTCCGTTTATTTCCTCCAGGCAGATATTCCGGAACGTGCTTGTTCCGGAGTTCCCCGGTTCGTCGCTTTTCGATACGGTCCCGAACGAGAGCGCGGTCGTTTTCAACGCCATGGCGCGCCTGTTCGAGGGGGCGCGCCCTGTCCTGAAACGGAAGTTCGATCAGGGAATCATTCTGTACGGATTTGAACGGCGCGACGGAAGACTGATCGCCGCACTCTGGAATTTCCGGTACAGAAAAGGTCTCCGCATGGATCTGCGCGGGCTGGAGGTTCTGGATATGTTCGGCAATCCGCTCAAGGCCGGGATTCTTCCGGTTGGAGTCGAGCCGTTCTATCTTGAGCAGGGAGCGATGAGTCGCGGGGAATTCCTGCGGAAACTGGAATCGCTGAAACCGCTTGTCGAGAATCCGGTCGCCGCGGTTCCGCTCCTGCGGATTTACAAAAACGATTTCGGCGAGTTTGCCGTGCTGGAACTGAAAAATGAATCCTCCGATCCGCAGAAAGGCGTTGTCGGGCTCGGCGGCGCGGTCGTGTCAAAGAAACTTACAGCGTTCCGGATCGAACCGGAAAAGAGACTATCCCTTATCGTTCCGGTTGCGTTTGGCGGCACGAACGGAGAGACCGGGGAAATCCGCATCAGCTGCGATTCCCGCATTTCCCGGGTGAAAGCCCGGGTCGTTGAGAGCGGGAACGTTTCCGCCGGAATTCCGGTTCCCGCCGGCCCTGCCGTCTGCCGCGTGTTCCGCGAAAACGGAAAACTGGTCGTCGAGGGAACCGTCCCCGATGCAACCGACGCCGGAGTCTCCGGAAAGCGTCCGGCGTGGGAGACCGATTCCGCCGAGCTGTTTTTCGATTTCGATCCGATGCGGTTCGGCGCTCATCCGGAAGTTTATACGGCTGCGACGGTGCGGGCGTTCATCACTCCGCGCGATCCGGAAGGCAAACAGCTTCAGCTTTGGGGGGATTTCTGGAAGGGAAAAAACTGCAAGCTGAAAGTTGTCTCCGATGCGAAGGAGTGGAAGTTCCGTCTTGAGTTCCCGTCCGGGCTTCCGGCTTGCGGTCAAATCGGTTTTGAGATGATCGTCAACGACTCGCAGAAAAAGCGGTTCGGTTCCTGTTTTAACTCGAAACAGGCGTACTGCAACCGTCTCGAATTCGGACTGATTGATTTCAACACAAAGAATAAGGAGATTCAGAAATGAAGACAAAAATGCTCATCTGCACCGGAATGTTCGCCGCCGTTGCGGCGTTTGCGGCACAGCCTGTCGAAACGAAAATCACTCATGAAGGCGTCTGGAAAAACGCGGAGGGCGTCTACACCCAGAATTACCCCGGACATGATTACGACAGTCTGCTCTTCCGTTTCCTCGTGGAGTCCGACGGCTTTTACAAGCTGAGCGGAGAATTCTGCGGAACGGATCCGGTTCTTGTCTGCGGACTTGTGCAGGTTCCGGAAAAAGAATTTCTGCCGTTTACGCATTATCAGTTTTTCAGAAAGGGGAACGGCGAGTTCCGTGTTTACCAGAACCCCGGACCGAAGAATACGCTGAAGTTCCGCAATCTGAAAGTGGAACGTCTGGAGGAAGCCGATCTGAAAAAGAATCTGATCCCGGACGGAGAATTTGAATCCGGAGCCTGGAAACCGTTCTGGCAGAAAGGGCGTTGGGGCGACCAGGAGGCGGTGAATGTTTCCGCGGCCTCCGATTTCCTGCAGGGTAAGAACAGCCTGAAAATGGGCGAACCTGCAAAAGGCAAAGTCAACGCGCTTGTTTCGCGCCACATGCCCGCCCGTTCGAATCAGACGGTTGTCATGACTCTCTGGGCGAAGGCGGATACCCCGCAGCCGTTGCGCCTGAATCTGGATTTTGAGCAGCAGTTCGGCAAACATCTTTACCAGTTGAAGACGGTTGCCCTGACTCCGGAGTGGAAAGAGTACACATTTGAGTTCAAGACTCCGGAGCTTGAAAACAAACGTATTCAGCTTCATCTCCAGCGGGAAAGTTTCCCGGGCGATGTCTGGATCGATCACGTGGAATTCCGGGAAAAATAATAGTTTCCCTGTTTGAGAGAGTGTTTCCGCGCCGCCTCGGAGACGGCGCGGATTTTCCCGTTCGGGAGTCCGGTTCAGCGCATTGCCCAGAAGAGCCCGCGGAGCAGAATTTCAAGGATCTGCGGAGTCCGTTCGAAATCTTCGAGGTTGTGTCCAAGCGAAGAGTAGAAGACGCGTCCTTTGCCGTAATGACGTGTCCAGACAACCGGCATGACCGTTCCGTCGATCCACGGAGCATGCTCTCCGTTGAAACGGGTGGTGGCGAGCACATGATTGCCGGGATCGGTGTGCATGTAATACTGTTCGCTGTGAACGGGGAAATCGCTGATTCCGGCGAGGAGCGGATTTTGAGGCTCCACGATATTCACGACATAGTCAACGGCGTTTCCCGGATGCGCAACCCATTGTCCGCCGACCATGAACTGGTAGTCTGTATGTTCCCGGAAGGCGTCGCCCATTCCGCCGTGCCATCCTCCGATGCCGGTTCCGCTGGCGACGGCGTTCAGAAGCCCTTTTGCCGCTTCGCCGGAAATGGCTCCCATGGTCCAGACGGGAACAATCAGGTCATATTTTTTGTTGAGTTCCGGATCGGTCAGGCATTCCATGGAATCGAAAATATCCACGTGAACATCTTTTGAACGGAGGCGTTCCGCGATGAGATCCGAGGTTCTGACGGGGTCGTGTCCGGACCATCCGCCGCGGAAGATGAGACAGTTTTTCATGGCAGTATCCTTCATTTGATTTCTCCTTCTTTGAGTCCGGAATCCAGCGGTTCCGGGCGGATGCAGGTGCTTTGCACCGTTGCGGTTTTTCCGGATTCCGCGGAGTCGAGGATGGAACACATGACATCAAGGACATGGTATGCCAGTTCGCCGGATGCGCGGTGCGGACGCTTTTCCTTAATGGCTGCGGCCATATCGGCGAGTCCGAGAATGCGGGTGTTGTCGTTGTAGATGAATGCGTTGTCGGCGTCGCTCCAGTTTGAGGTGAGGCCGGCGCGGAAGAAGCGGATGTTTCCGCTGAATGAGTTCGGGTCGGGTTCGGCGAGGCTTCCTTCGGTTCCGTAGTATTCAATTGCGCAGTTGATCGAGTGCTTCCAGACGTCAAAACTGGTGGTCAGGGAGATTACCGCGCCTTGTTCAAAACGGAGAATCGCAGAAATATGGGTGTCGATTTTCACGGGGAAGGTTTTTCCTTCGTTGACCTTGGTGCCTTTGCGCAGATCGGTGGAACGGGTGGTCATTGCGGTGACTTCGCGGACCGGACCGAGGACGTTGATGAGCGCGGTGATGTAATACGGCCCCATGTCAAAGAGCGGTCCGCCGCCTTTCTGATAGTAGAATCCGGGAGCCGGATGCCAGCTTTCGTGTCCGTGGCAGAGCATGAATGCTGTTCCGGCGACGACTTTCCCGATGAGGCCGGAATCAATGAGACGGCGGCTCTGCTGGTGTCCGCCGCCGAGAAATGTATCCGGCGCGCAGCCGGTGCGCAGACCTTTTTCTTTTGCTTTTGCCAGAACTTTCTGGGCGCTCTCCCGGTCGAGGCTGAACGGTTTTTCGCAGTAAACGTGTTTTCCCGCTTCAAGTGCGCGCAGGTTGATTTCAGCGTGAGACTGCGGAGTTGTGAGATTCAGGATGACTGCGATTTCCGGATCTGCGAGGATCTCCTCCACGGAGCATGCCTTGATTCCGTATTGAGAGGCCCGGTTTTCCGCAGATTCTCTGCACAGATCGGCGCACGATGTGACCATGATCTGCTTTGCAAAGACCGGTGCATTCTTCAGGTAGATGCTGCTGATGTTGCCGCATCCGATCAACCCGACTTTCAGCATAAAAAATCCTTTCGTTGAAGTTTCCGCCGGGACGCTGTGGCGGTTTGCATCCCGGTTCCCTGCGGATAATATAGCGTGCAGGCGTTTTTCCGCAATGGACAAAATTTTCAATTAAATGGACGAACGTTTCTTTTTGGCGATTTTCTTTGAGAATTCTTTTTTCTGTGCTATATTTCCGCATAAGGAGCAACAGTTTATGAAATCAGGCACAAAACATCTTTCCCCGTTTGCCAGACAGTTTCCTGTCTTGCCGCAAATCGAAACGATCGGTTATCTTCCGGAGAAAAAAGATTGTATAAACTTTTCATTCGATACATGCAACTTTTCATTTATTCTGAGCGGGGGCGGCACGTACCTTCTGCGTGGAAAACTCTATCCGGTGACTGCTCCTGCCGTTCTGCTCCAATGGCCCGGGGAACCGATGCTGTACGGTCCCCGCGAAGGCGGAAGCTGGGAAGAGCTGTATCTGATCTACCCCGGCAGCTGCCAGACGGCTCTTTTGAATACGAATACATTCCTGCCGGACACCTTTCCGGTTCGCCCGTTTGTGAGAACCCCCCGCTTTGAGTCCGCATTGGCGCGTTTGAAAGCGTTCGTCGCTTCGCACCGTATTCAGGAAACGGATGGCGATACGGGAGATCTGCTTTGCTGGGAGCTGATTGCATCCAGTTTTGCCCGCCCGGAAGAGCGCGCCGCCGAGAACGTCCGGCTGAAGCGGATCCGGGAATATCTGGAAAAGAACCTGTCGAAAGATATTCATCTGGAAACACTTGCGTCGGAGTTGAGAATGTCCGTTTCAAGTTTGCGCCGCTGCTGGTATGGCGGAGCGGGGAACACGACCTTCCGCGAATATCGCGACGAGATTTTTTTGCAGAAAAGCTGTCGGCTCCTGGTCGAGTCGCGGGATTCGGTCAAAGAGATCGCGAGTGCGCTTGGATTCGATGACATTTACTATTTCAGCCGGAAATTCCATCATTTGTCCGGCATGACCGCTTCCGCATATCGTCGAAAATACTGCATACCCCCGCTGCTTTTTCCGGGGGCCGCTCCGGAGCGCCGCTGACAGAAACAAGTGTTGAATAATTGACGCGGATGTTCAAAAAATGAACCTCTTTTTGTGTGATGATATATTTTTTTTATGCGTAATAGATGCTGGCAT
This sequence comes from uncultured bacterium, assembly GCA_900549415.1. Taxonomy (GTDB): domain Bacteria; phylum Verrucomicrobiota; class Lentisphaeria; order Victivallales; family UBA1829; genus UBA1829. The sequence goes on along the minus strand of URNX01000005.1, from coordinate 2,780 downwards.
GGAAATTGCTGTATCAGAATCATCCAATGCTCATTGCAAGGTTTTGCAAAAACGGCGGTTTTTTGCGGAAAACACTTGATAAACCGTGTGCCTGAAGTTATAGTAAACGCCAAATGCCAAACGAGGAGGCTTCTGCGCGGAACGAAAACAAAAGAACACGATTAACAGTCTTTTGCGTAAATTTTACCGTCCCGTCGAAAAACTTGCAAATTCGCTCAGGGAGAACGGAAGTTGAGGAAATGTGCCGTATAATTGACACGTTTTCTCTTTCTTGTGTTCCTCCGGCTTTGCAGGAACCTTCAATGGGCATGGATTGGTTCCGTGCCTTTTTATCGGCATAAAAACAAAAAAGCCAGGAGGATTTTATGGCAACAACATCGTTCACGATTACAACCGGAGCAAGAAGAGAAGTAAAGGAGTGCTGTGGAACCTGTCAGTTCTGGAGTGCGGAGACTCGCAGTATCAGGTACAACGGCAAAGTCCAGCACATGATCGAAGTGGATCAGCATGAAAACAATTATGATGCCGCTTGCGGGCTGCTTCAGGGCCGTTCGAGCTTGCGGACTTACAGCAGAGGCTGCCCGAAATGGAAGAAATGGGTGGATCTGGACTGAAAAAAGAAAATTCCGGAAGCCGCATAAAGCGGTTTCCGGAATTCCTGAAAAAGGTGATTGAATAGAAGTAGAAGTCTTTGTCCCGGAAAAATTTGCGGAAGAGTTTGCTAAATTCCTTTTCTGTGTTATAGTTGAGGAAAAGTCCTCGTACAAAGCAGAAAAGGTCAGCATCCATGAAAAATCCGTTTGAACGTTTTTCCCGTGCCGGGTATTTTTGTGGAAAAATCATGAAATTCACTCTTCTGGAACTTTTGCTGACGATGGCGGTGATTGCGATCCTTGCGGGCGTTCTGCTGCCGGTTTTGAATTCCTCGCGGATGAAAGCGCAGGCGGCTTCCTGTTTTTCGAATCTGAAGCAAATCGGGGTCGCCGCAGCCGGATACTCGCAGAATTTTGAGGATTACTGGTGTCCGGCAACCTCGGATGTGTGGAATTTTGATGTGAATTATGAAAACAGCTGGCTGGTCTCCCTGTGGCCGGATTTGTCGAGCGGAAAACGTTTCCCGACGATAGATTCCGGCGCTTCGAAGACGAGTCCGGCGATCTGCCCTGCGGCGAAAAATGAGGATTTGTTTTTCCATTCGGAGCGTCCTGTCACGAATCTTGCATGGAACGAGCGGTTCGGCAACGGCAGCCGTTACGGACTCCGGAAAGCAACCCGCTGCAGAGTGCCATCCAAAGCCGCAACTCTCTGGGACGTAAGCAATATTGATTCCGAATTGAACCTTTCCTATACCGCGACGCGCAACAGCCGGGATTACAATCTTCCGGCTGTCGCGAAGAAATGGACGTCCGGGCGTCATGCGGGCGGCTACGACAACATTCTGTTTGTTGACGGTCACGCCGGCAGTTTCAATATCGCCAAGCGGGTGGATCATGTATCTTTTCTGTATTTCGCGTTCATGCCCGATTCGGATGACATTGGTTTCCCCCTCTGGCCGCAGTAAAGTGCGATTTCAATTTTTATATTTCAGCCGATACTGGCCGGGGGGAAGACCGAAGTGGCGGTGAAAGGCCGAGGTGAAAAACGGCGTGCTCTGATAACCGCATTGAAGAGTGATCTCATCAATAAGAAGATCTGTCCGGCGCAGAAGAAACGCGGCGTGTTCCATGCGCATGGAACGGAGAAGCCCGGAAAACGTGTCGCCGGAACGCTGGCGGAACAGACGCGAAAGATAGTTGGGATTCAACTGAAAATAGGCTGCGGTTTCCTCGCGCGTCAAGGGAAGACTGAAGTTTTCCGACATGTACTGCCTGATCTCCTGAAACGTCCGCTCCGCTTTACCGGTACGGCTCTGTGTGTCGTTGGTCAAAAAACTGCGCGTCAGACGGAACAGGGCGCGCGCGAGGTCTGCGGCTGCGGTTTCATCGTCAACCTCCGCCAGCAGATGAAGAAGTTTGCGGAGGGCGGGCGTCGGAGCCGCGGCGGTGTGATAAAAATGCGTGCAGACCGGACGCCGCTTTTCCGGATCCGGAACGGAACAGTCAACATAGGTGCAGCGCAGGAAGTCGGCGGAATAGACCAGGCAGAACAGCTCGTGCGGGGAATCCCAGAGCGGAAGTTTCCAGGATTCGGACGGCGTGAAGAGTGCTTCACCGGGCCGCAGATTTTCTTCGCACCGTTCCCTTCCGGTTCCGCGGAGGATGTGCTTGACGCCCGAAAGCGGAATATCGAATACATCGCGCGGGTATACTTCCAGTCCCTCTTGTTCCGGCGGTTCCGGATGCCTGTGTGCGGCTGCAATCCGCCGCGGCGGAATTTCCGTCAGAATATAATCCAGCAGATGCGCGGCGTCGGTGCGGGTGAAGCTCCCGATTTTCAGTTTTTCTGCGATTTCTCCCATAAATTCTCCAGAAGGTGACTTTTCAATAAGGAATATAACATTCGAGATATTGCTTTTCAAGCGGTTTTATAGTATAATTACAGAAAACATTTGACATGAGAGGCAAATATGAAAAATCATCTTCCGGGAAGTTTCGGCTACGTAACGTTTTTTCTGTAAATTCTCCGAATCTCAGCCGTCAACCTTTCAGATAGACCTTCCCATTGGCAAGCCACTTTTCGTCCAGTTCGATCAGGAGCGCCGTTGCGATCCTGAGCAAAGATTCCTTGTTGGGGAATACTCTAATACACCTTGTCCGTTTTTTCAACTCCTTGTTTTGAAA